>NZ_PDNV01000019.1 GCF_002849615.1 Pollutimonas nitritireducens | reverse complement strand
CAGGGCCAGCAGTCGGTCTATCCGTTACTGCGCAAACAGGCCGGATATAAGACTGCAACCGTTCTCGCCTAGCCACACATTTCAAAAATTCGATTGCCACAAAGGAGGCGTCCATATAAGACAACATGAACAATTTTCCTAATACCTCCACATTCAGTCAAGTTGAAGCTGATTTTCCTAGACACCGGCCGCGCCCTGCAGGGGCCGACTTGGCGCTTCAGGGTATCCGCGTCGTTGACTTCACCCATTACATTGCCGGTCCATTAGCCACGATGATCATGGCAGATATGGGCGCTGACGTTATCAAGGTCGAAGCGCCAGGCAGAGGCGACGATTTCCGCCAGTATCCTCCCATGATTCCAGAGTTTGGCGGCGGTGCACCATGGATGTGGTGCAATCGAAACAAGCGCAGTATTACGCTCGACCTCAAGTCGCCTGAGGGATTGGCCGCGGCGCTCGCGCTCATCGCCAAAGCCGACGTCGTAGTGGAGAACTTTTCCACCGGCGTTATGGAGCGATTGGGCCTCGACTACGAAAAGTGCCGCGAAAACAATCCTGCCTTGATTTTCTGTTCAGTGTCCGCCTATGGACGCGAAGGAACATTTTCCGACAGACTGGGCTTTGACCCGATCGCCCAGGCCGAAAGCGGATTTATTTCAATGAACGGCTACACAGATCGGGAAGGAGTGCGATCCCTGTCGCCAGTGATGGATATAAGCACTGCGATGATGGCCTCAAATGCCATTCTTGGCGCATTGGTGGCACGGGCCCGGACTGGCGAGGGGCAATCGATAGAGGTCGCGCTTTTCGACAACGCTGTGTTGATGACCGGTTATGCGACCCTGCAGCAGACATTTACTGGCAACGAGCCTCAACGGCCAGGGAACACGAGCCCCGACTCGTGTCCGTCGGGTGTGTTCACCGCCAAAGATCGCTCGTTCTTGATCAATTGCGGCAACACCCAGATTTTCCACCGACTGCTGACTCAAGTGCTGGATCTACCCCATGTAGTCGCCAATCCTGCGTATGCAACCAACAAGGATCGAATAGCGAAACGCGAGGAGATTTTTGCTCTGCTGCAGGAAGCGTTTTCAAAGCAACCCTGGTCGTATTGGCATGCCCGCATGATCAAAGCAGGCGTACCCAGCGGCGTGCTACGTACCGTAGGCGAGGCCATCCGCTCGCCCGAAGCGCGCGAACGCGAAATTGTCACACGCATTCCGCACCCGGAGTTAGGCTGGGTGCCCAACGTGTGTCTGCCGATTCGATATTCAGGCACGCCACTGGCCGATCCGGTATTGGCGCCTCGGGTGGGTGAGCACACAGAGGGCGTTTTTGCCGACTGGCTGGGTTACGACGACGAACGCATCCGGAGTCTGGCACAGGTTGGCGCTTTTGGTCGCGACGCCAAGCAGCCCAACGTCAGTATGGATTTATCGTCTGCCAATGCCGATTGAAAAAATACTTTAGCCGAATACGGGAGTCGCCAATTGCTCAATGACCCAGATGCTAGTACGGTAGTACGGAAAAGCCCTCTCGGCGGCCCGAAGCTGGGTCGATAGCTTCGGGCGCTGGTACAACATCGAACACTGCCATAGCGCCATTCGTTTCATGACCCCGCAGCAGCGCCATCAGGGTCACGACAGCGCGTTGTTGCGCCAACGGCGGCGCATTCAATCATCATGCAAGCAGCTTGAATCCCACGTAAAAGCAAATTAGATTGATAATTACCGCAAACTGGAATCAAACTCAGTAATCTTCTTGTACAGGTGCGAACGCGAGATGCCCAGGTACTCAGCCGCTTTTTTCTTGTTGCCGTCAAATCGCTGCAGCGCCTCTCGTATCATATCGAGCTCCACGCGCGACTTTGCCTGACGTACGCCGACCGGCTCCCCTAATGAAAAACCGCTAGCGGAGCGAGCCGTTTCGCCAAATGATTCACTCAACTCTTCCAGGTCGGCGCCCGAACCGACTTCTCGCGGTACTTCGCAGTCTTCGCAAGAGATCTCATTCTGCTCGGAAAAGATCGCAGCGCGCTCGATTGTATGTTGCAGTTGTCGAACATTTCCGGGCCAAGGCAGTGACTGCAAGTATGCCATGACGCGGGGTCCGAAATATTTGCCCTGAACATTGTGGCGGCGCATGAAACGCTCCAAAAAGGTCTCAGCGAGCATAGGCACGTCTTCCAGCCTCTCACGCAAGGGAGGGACCCGGATGGTAACAGCACTTATTCGGTAAAAGAGGTCGAGTCTGAAGTCGCCGGTGGTCAGCATCCGCTCGAAGTTCCGGTTGCTGGCCGAAATGAGGCGGAATTCCGACCGGCGCTGCGTACTGCTGCCTACGCGCTGAAAACTACCGTCCTGAAGTGTTCGCAAGACTTTGACCTGTATATCCAGGGGCATGTCGCCGATTTCATCCAGAAAAAGCGTGGTCTGGTCTGCCTCTTCGAACTTGCCTGTGCGGCCGCGCTTCTCCGCGCCCGTGAAAGCGCCACCTTCGTATCCGAACAATTCCGCTTCGACAAGGTTGCCAGGAATGGCTGCTGCGTTTACCAAGACCATGTCCTTGTGCCCGCGCGGGCTGAGTTGATGGATGGCGTGGGCTACGAGATCTTTTCCGACCCCGCTTTCCCCAACCAGTAGCACCGAGACGTCAAGCGGAGCGACCTTTTTGATGCGCTCTTTAAGCTTCTTTATAGCGTCGCTTTCGCCTACGATGGACTCCATTCCCTGCGTACTACCGCGCAAGCGGGGTAATTCTCGCTCATAAAAGCTGATCTCCTGACGCAGGCGCCTGATCTCCTCGCCGAGCGCTTCCACCGCGGCTGGACTCTTGAACATTACTTGCCCGATGGCACCGACTAGGCGACCTTCCGGGTTGACGATAGGCGTGCGACTCACCACTCGGCTCTTACCCCGCATCGTTTGCACGTGGCCGACTTCAGTCTTCCTCGTGCGCAAAACGGCGGCCAAGCGGCTGTTCTCAATTACTGCGTTGACATCGACCCCTGTTGCTTCTCCTCGTTGAATGCCGAAGAACTTCTCGTGAACTGGGCTCATGTATCGAATGCGTGCCTGGTCATCGACGACGGTTATGGCTTCATAGGGGTCGGTCACGAAATGACGCAAAATGTCCGCAGAAAAGTCTACGCTGCTGACGAATTCATACAGTGGGTCGCCGCGGTCATGGCGATATAGGACGAAACAGCCTGTGCCCGCTGACGCAAAGGACACCACGGTCATCGGCTCGCTCGTGCCTTCAAGAATAAACATTGCCGATACGGGCCGCGTGCCGCGGGCGTCCCATAAAGCGCTGAGTTTGCCCTGAATATGAGTGTCCAGCCCAGTACCGGAGCCGAAGACCACTACCCCCTCTGGATCGAGCACAAGAACACCGCTCCTGGCATTCGGTGTTTGTCCGCTATTTTTAGAATACATGTCTTCGCTCGCAACAAGATGGACAATTTCAGGACACTTTACCACTGTTGCCCAGGGCAGTAACGGGAGCGATTACCTGGCATGGATTGTGCTTTATTGAATGTTGACTTCAAAGCCAAGGTAATAGATATGCTGAAAGACGTAGGTAAACCACCGTTCTCCGAACTGCCGAAGATGGAAAGCGTGGAAGGCCATGCCCTGTTGGAAGATATGCGCGTGGTGGACTTGAGTACATCGATTGCCGGTCCTTACGGCACGCAATTGCTTGCCGATCTAGGAGCCACTGTCATCAAGGTCGAAAAGCCAGGGCTGGGCGACGATGCGCGTCATTGGGGGCCGCCCTTTCTCCATGGTCAATCCCCTTGGTACCTAAGCGTAAATCGCAATAAACACAGCTTGGTCCTGGACCTTACCCATTCGGAAGGTCTGCAGGTTCTAGAAATGCTGTTGTCGGACGCTGACGTACTGGTGGTCAACATGACCGAGCGGGTCCAGGAGAAGCTGGGCATCGACTACGCGCGGCTGAGTGCGATGTTTCCGCGCCTGATTCACGCCTCCCTGACCGGCTTTGGTTTGCAAGGCACACGTAGCCATCTGCCGTGTTACGACCTGATCGCCGAGGGCTATTCGGGCGTTATGGATTTAACCGGCGAAGCACAGAACGATCCGCAGAAGGTCGGTACACCTGCAGCCGACCTGCTTGCGGGTCAGGATGTTGCCATGACCGTATTGGCCGCTTACGTAGCTCGTACACGTAGCGGTCGGGGGGTGCAAATCGATGTGTCCATGCAGGCGAGCATGACGCGGTTCATGGCTCCGCGTCTGATTTCCTACCTGAGCTCCAACGAATTGCCACGGCGCTCCGGGGGCAAGGATTCGGTTATTGCCATCTATCAGGTTTTCGACACGGCGGACAAGCAGATTTCACTTGGCCTGGGTAACGACGCAATATGGCGCCGCTTCTGGGTGGCTGTTGGGCAATCGGAAGTGGGTGAGAACCCTCATTATGGGTCCAATGCAGAACGCCGTACATACCGGGAAGAGATAGTCATCAAGATTGCTGACATCTTGCGTTCGAAGCCCAGGGACGAATGGTTAAGCATCCTTGGGGATCACAGAATACCTGCTGGCCCCATCAACCGACTCGATGAAGTGGCCAGGGACGAGGACTTACTTCAACAGAAGTTTCTTTATCAGGCCGAATCGGCGAACGGTTTGGTTCCGCAGGTTGGACTGGGCATAGCGATCAATGGCAGAACTGCGGTACATCGCAAATCGCCGCCCATGCTAGGAGAAGACACTGACGTCATCTTGGGAGAGATGTTGAAGCTGTCGCCCGACCAAATTGAACAATTAAGGAACGCTGGTGCGGTATGACGCTTGCACCAGCAATTTGAATTATCTCCAGGAAGCCTAATGAGCACCATTCTGACTTTGCATGATCCACACACTGCCCGGGAGAACTACCTGAGCGGCGTGTGGCATCAAGATACGTTATATACGCTGGCCAGGGAGCACGCCCGGGTCCGGCCGAATGCCTGCGCTGTGCGCGACCCATACCGACGCTTAACTTGGCGTGAGGTGCTTGCAAGTGTGGATACAATCGCAGAGCACTTGTATCAGGGCGGTCTGAAGCGTGGCGACCGCGTGGCAATCTGGTTGCCCAATCGGGTCGAAGCGATCCTGATTTTTTTAGCATGTTCGCGTAACGGCTATGTGTGTTGCCCCTCATTGCATCAGAACTATACCAATGCCGAAATCGTCAAGCTGTTGGCGCGCATCCGCTGCAAGGCATTATTTGCCCAGCCCGGCTATGGTGCTGATTCAGATCGGCATTCAATATTCAGTGAATCGCCCAGCATAGCCTCTCTGCAGCAGGTCTACGCCCTGATTCCGCAAGGGGGAGATACAGACAGTGGGTCTGTACCGAAGGGGGCGCTGCCATTTCCCCATTACGCCGGCGACGTGGGCATTACCAGTGCACCGGTTCTTGACCCCGACAAGGTGGTGTATTTGGCATTTACATCCGGGACGACTGGTGAGCCAAAAGGTGTGATGCACAGCGACAATACCTTACTCGCCAATGGCCGCGCTTTAGTCTCTGACTGGAAGCATGACTCGTCGACGGTACTTCTGACGCTCAGCCCAGTGAGCCACCACATAGGTACGGTCGCGCTAGAGCAATCTTTAGTTGCCGGGATGGAACTTGTCTTGCACAACCCTGCCGCTAACCAGTCGGCACTGGACTGGGCGCTGGAGTCCGGTGCAACCTATGTCATGGGTGTACCGACTCACGGCATGGACATGCTCAGCGCGTTGCGTGAACGAGGTTTGAGCCGGCTAGGCAATGTAAACGTCTTCTACATGGCAGGCGCGTCTATACCCCGGGAAGTTGCCAAAAGGTTTCTTGACTTAGGCATCAAGCCGCAAAATGTCTATGGGATGACTGAAAACGGCTCGCATCAATACACACTACCGAGCGACGACAGCAACACGATTGTTGCCACGTGTGGGCGTGCATGCAAGGGTTATGAAATACGGATCTTCAAGCACGACGATCCTGATGTGGAAGTGGCACCTGGAGAAACCGGCGAAATCGGAGGAAAGGGCGGCGTACTGACCCTTGGTTATTACGACAACCAGGACGCAACCGAAAATTCCTTCAACGCATCGGGATGGTTCCTGAGCGGCGATCTTGGGATGCTCGACGAAAACGGCTGTCTGCATGTCATCGGGCGCAAGAAAGACTTGATCATTCGCGGCGGGCATAACATCTACCCCTCGCAGATCGAGGACCTGGCCCATCGCCACCCATCCATCCTGAAGTCTGCGGCTTTTCCGGTTCCTGATGATCGGCTGGGCGAGAAGGTCTGCCTGGCTGTTATCTGTGCGCCGGGCGAGCCCCTGAACGCCATGCAGGTGTTGCAACATCTGCATGACGCAGGCCTGTCGAAGTACGACATGCCTGAATACTTTATCGCGATGGATACATTCCCGCTGACGCCCAGCGGTAAGATTCTCAAGCGTGAACTGATCGTCTGGCTGAAAGAAGGGCGGATCAAGCCAGAGCCCGTACGCTGGAAGACCAGTTCAGCATCCAACAATGAAGGGGTATCCGCATGACAGTCCTGCTCGAGTTTGACGGTGAGTTCGCCCAAATCACACTGAACCGTCCAGAAGTACTGAATGCGCTGTCCTTCGGCGTGCTGAAGGAAGTGAGCGAAGCGCTGTCCAAGGTGGCTGATTCCGACGCACGCGCGCTGATCGTTACGGGCGTCGGCGACAAGGCATTCTGCGCGGGGGCCGACATCCCTGAACTGATGAATCGGCCGCTCATGGATGAGCTGGAAGGAGCCGCCCTGGGGCAAGCGGTTTTCAATCAGATTGCCGATCTGAAGATTCCTTCCGTGGCAGTCATACAGGGCTATGCGTTTGGGGGCGGTTTGGAGCTTGCTTTGTCATGCACGTTCCGGGTTGCCACGGATCGTGCACGCATGGGCTTGCCCGAGGTCAAGCTGGGCCTGATTCCCGGTTACGGGGGTACGCAGCGCCTGCCTCGATTGGTTGGGGAAGGTCGCGCGCTGGACATGATCATGTCCGGGCGGACCATCGCCGCTGAAGAAGGCGAACGCATAGGGCTGGTCAATCGGATAGACAACGAAGGCAGCCCCTTGGACATCGGGAAGCGCTTTTTGGAGCCCTATCTCAAGCACAGCCTGTGCGCCTTGTACTTTGCGCGTGAAGCGGTGCAACGAGGCGGGCGTGTCAGCCTTGCAGACGGCCTGCGCATCGAACGCGACCTGTCCACGCTGGCCTATCGCAGCGACGACGCGGCCGAGGGCCTGAGCGCTTTTGTCGAGAAACGTTCCCCCACTTTCAAGGATTGCTGAAGCATGAAGCGTGAACTCATCTACGTCACCGGCGCCAGCCGCGGCATCGGGGCCGTGATCGCCTACGAACTGGCCAACCGAGGTTTCGAGGTCGGCTGCCTTTCCCGCTCGGGTGACAAGCCCCACGTGGACAACGTATCGGACGAGATCGCCGCACGCTGGCATCCGGTGCGCTGCGATGTCATGGATGGCGAAGCCTTGAAAGAAGCGATGACGACGCTGCGCCAAAAGCTGGGCGTACCGGTCCGCGGCCTGGTGAACAATGCGGGCCTGCATACTGAGGCGCCCACGATCGATCTGCCCATGGATGAGTTCCGCAAGCTGATGGATATCAATGCCGTGGCGCTGCTGCGCGCCTGCCAATTGGTGCATCCGTTCCTGACGGAGAACGGCGGCGGCTTGATCGTGAATATTGGCTCTTTCTACGACAAGATGGGCGTTAAGCGCAATGTGTCGTATTGCGCTTCCAAGGCGGCGGTGGGCGCGATCACGCGTTGCCTGGCGGTTGAATGGGCTCGGGACGGCATTCAGGTCATTGACGTTGCGCCCGGCTATATCGCCACCGACTTGAACCGCGAAGCAATGGAAAGCGGCCCATTAAGGGCCTACCTGGAAAAGCGGATTCCACGCAAAAACCCTGGGGATGCCAAGGATGTCGCCGTACTGGTGACGTCCCTGTTCCAGGAAGGCATGGGGTTTCTAAGCGGGGAAACCATTTACGTCGACGGCGCGCAAAGCGTGGCGCTATGACGTGCGCGCTGGCGCATGAACATGGAAGGTTAAAGGAGAACGTGTGAATATTCTAGAACGCCTGGATGCTGGCCTGTCCTTTTCGGATGAAGAGCGCATGCTGCTCGATTCGGTACGGTCTCTGGCCACGACGGAAATTGCCCCCAGAGCTGCCGCGTACGACCGTGAAAGCGAGTTCCCTTGGGACAACATTAAGGCCATCAACACCTTGGGGCTGAACGCGATGTTCATCCCGGAAGAGTACGGCGGCATGACCTTGTCGTATCGCTGCTACCTGGCCTGCGTGCGCGAGATATCGAAGGCCTGCGCTTCGACCGGCATCATTTGGGCGACCAACTTCCATGCGATCAAACCGGTCATCCAGTACGGGTCTGAAGAACTGAAGTCACGCATCCTGCCGCGCATTGCCGAGGGCGGCCTGGCTTCGCTCGTCATCACTGAAGCCTCTGCGGGCTCGGACGCGACGGGCATGAAGACACAGTTTCGCGAAGACGGCGACGAGATCGTCGTCGATGGCCAGAAGATCTTTATCAGCAACGGCGATGTGGCTGATGTCTACGTAGTATTCGGCAAATGGGCCGGTGTGGAGAACGCCAAGGAGGCGATCGGGGCTGTCATCATTGAAAAGGGTGCGGCAGGGCTGACAGTCACGGGCACGGAGCACAAAATGGGCACGCGCGCGTCGGGGACGGCTTCGTTGTCCTTCGAGGGCTGCCGCATTCCGCGCAGCAACGTGCTGGCCTCCGCAGGCGAAGGCCTGCGTGTACTGCTGGGTTCCTTGAACAAGTCACGTCCCAGTGTCGCAGCGCATGCATTGGGCATTGCGCGCGCAGCTTTCGAGGATGCGATTGCCTATATTAATGACCGGCGCCAGTCCAACCGCCGCATTCTTGAATTCCAGGGAATCCAGTTCATGGTGGCTGATCTTGCCGCTGAATTGGCCGTCTGCGAGAACTGGCTTTGGCATGTTGCCGATTTGGTCGACCAAGGCGTTGACGACATGGGCATTGAGGCCTCAATACTAAAGCTCAAGGCGACGGACCTGGCCATGCGCATGACGACTGACGCGGTTCAGCTGCATGGCGGCTATGGCTATTGTCAGGATTTCCGCGCAGAACGGCTGATGCGTGACGCGAAGATTACCCAAATCTGGGAAGGCACGAACCAGATACATCGGCAGCTTATCGGGCGTAGCTTTTTGAACAAGGAGAAGAAATGAGCGAGATTAAAACGGTCGGTATTGTCGGCAGTGGAACGATGGGCACCGGCATTGCCATTGTCGTGGCTCGTGCAGGTTTGAAAACCATCGTTCTTGACGCACGGCAGGAAGCGCTGGATCATGCTCGAGGTCAAGCTGCGTCATTCCTGGCCAAGTCTGTCGCGCGGGGTAAGCTCACGCCAGGACAGGATGACGCCATCATGGCGCAGTGGAAGGGCACGACCCAAGCGGAAGACCTGGCGGAATGCGACTTGATCATCGAGGCTGTGTTCGAGGATCTGCAGGTCAAACATAATCTCTTCTCGCGGTTGGACAAGGTTTGCCCGCCGCACACTATTTTTGCGTCCAACACTTCTACCATATCCATCACCGAAATAGCTGGTGGAAGTGGCCGCGGCGATAGGGTGGTCGGCATGCACTTCTGCCTGCCCGCCCAGCTTATGAAGCTGGTCGAGATGTCACCCGGACTGAATACCTCTGACGAGACTTTCAGCAAAGCGTGGGCCTTTTGTGAAGTGCTGGGGCAAAAGCCGGTCAAAACGCGCGACACGCCGGGTTTCATCCTGAATTACTTCCTGATTCCCTGGCATAACGACGTCATCAACATGGTGGACCAGGGTGTAGCGGAGCCTGCAGATATTGACTTGGCGGTTAAGACGGCGCTGGGCTATCCGCTGGGGCCACTGGAACTGCTGGACATGGTAGGTATGGATACCCAGAAGCTGCTGGCTGAAGCGATGCATGGCTTGACCAATGAGCCAAGGGCCGCGTGCCCGCCCTTGGTCAAGCGCATGATAGGCGCCGGCAAGCTGGGTAGAAAAACAGGCGCGGGTTTCCATGTTTATGACAGCAACAAGATTTTCGGAGGATAAAAGCCATGGGCTATCAGATCATTCAGCAGGGCGTAAGCCTGTCTTTTCCTGAAGCGCATCCTTTTATCGACGCTGCTTCGAACGAGAGCGACGCCGTCGTGCTACTTGGCAGCGAAGCCGGGGACGCCTGGCGGCAAGACATTGAGCGGGCAATCGAAAAGTCCTTCATAGCGATCGAGCTTGATACAGAATGCCTGGGCGTGTACATAGGAGACGATGAGGGTCCTGCCAACATCGTCGGATTTGCCCGGTTCCGCCTAGGCGACGATGCGCCTACCAACCTGGTGGAATTGGTAAAAAAGCCTTATACGGATCCTGCAGCAGTCCAGGCAGCCCGTGTCGCGTTCGAAGCGGCAGGATTAACCGTGGCTATCTGCAATGATTTCCCCGGGCGCATCCTTAATCGCCTGCTGCGCCCTTATTACAATGCTGTGCTTCGGCGCCTTGACGAGGGTTTGGCTACTGCCTCTGATATGGACAAAACCCTGTGTCTGGGACTCGGTTACCCGGAAGGGCCCATATCACTCTTGAATCGTACGGGTCTGCATCATCACTACCGTGTCGCCCAGAGCCTGTACGAGGCGCTGGGGCAGGAGTCCTATGCTCCCGCACGGAGGGCGCAGGTTGCCTGGGCGCGTCACAATCAGGATCGGTCATGACGCAGCCGCTTGCAGGTATCAAGGTACTGGACTTCAGCACCCTGCTGCCCGGTCCGATGTGCACGCTAATCCTCGCCGAAGCCGGGGCCGATGTGATCAAGCTGGAGCGGGCCGGTGGCGATGAGATGCGCAGCTATGCCCCCCGGTTTGACGATGATAGTGTGAATTTCGTGTTGCTCAACCGGGGGAAACGCTCGGTGTGCCTGGACTTGAAGGCTGAGGCCGATCGGGAACAGGTTCTGGCGCTGATTGGAGATGTTGACGTGGTGGTCGAGCAGTTTCGGCCAGGCGTCATGCAGCGTCTGGGGCTGGGCTACGAGACGCTATCAAGGATCAACCCTCGGCTCATTTATTGTTCCATCACCACCTATGGCCAATATGGGCCCAAAGCGCTCAGGGCAGCACATGACCTGAATTTCCAGGCCGAGACGGGCATGCTCGCACTATCTGCCGATGCCAGCGGTGTGCCCATTGTGCCGCCCACATTGACCGGTGACCTCGCGGCAGGTACCTACCCCGCCGTCGTCAACATACTGCTTGCCCTGCGCCAGCGCGACGCGGACGGGAAAGGACAGCATCTTGATATCTCCATGACGGATAACCTGTTCACCTTGATGTACTGGGGACTGGGCAATGGATGGAGTCAGGGGCAATGGCCAGAGCCGGGCAAGGAACTGGTTACTGGCGGGTCAGTGCGTTACACCATCTACAAGACATCCGACGGACGCTTTCTTTCAGCGGCGCCGCTCGAAGACCGCTTCTGGAATACGTTCTTGACCCTGATCGGGGCCCCTGAGCTTGCTCAGGAACAGGATGAGGAGCACATCCGAACAGAAGTGACACGTATTATCGGGTCGCAACCGGCGTCGCACTGGGTGCAGCGTTTCGACGGGAACGACGTATGCGTATCGGAAATCATCAATCTCGAGCAGGCTGTGCAAGACCCACACTTCAAGGCGCGAGGTCTGTTCGACCGAGAAGTCATGAACAGCAATGGCCGTTCCATGCCGGCGCTTCCCGTGCCAGTGTGTACGTCGTTCAGATCAAACCAGACTCGCGTTCCCGCCCCTGCGTTGGGTGAGCATACGAACGAAATATTAGGCACCACCACAGGAGACAACCACAGATGAAAGCCGTCGTTATCCATGAATTTGCAGAGCCCGAGGATCTGAGGGTCGAGGAGATCGCAGAACCTACTCCCGGCGAGGGGCAGGTCCTTATCAACGTCACCCACGCGGGCATCAACTTTCCCGATGTCCTCGTCATGACCGGCAAGTACCAGAATTTGCCCGAACGTCCTTTCGTTCCTGGCAAGGACGCGGCCGGCACCGTTGTCGAGGTCGGCCCTGGAGTTGAGGGGTTGCGTAAAGGAGATCGAGTGGTCGCCCAAGTGGAGTTTGGCGCCTTTGCCGAACGCTTGGTCGCATCGGCTGCTTCCTGCTACCGTTTGCCCGAGACTATTTCTGACAGCGACGCGGCGGGAATGGGCCTGGTTTACCAGACCGCCTATTTTGCGCTGGTGGAACGTGGTCAGTTCAAAAGAGGTGAGACCGTCCTGGTCAACGGCGCCGCGGGCGGGGTGGGCGGAGCTGCCATTCAACTGGTCAAGGCGCTCGGTGGTACGGCGCTGGCAGGCGTGGCGGGCGAAGAGCAGGCTGAAGCTGCGCGCGCGCTCGGTGCCGATCACATCATCGACCTGACCGCAGATAATTTGCGTGAATCGCTGCGGGAACAAGTCTTCGCTTGTACCGATGGACGCGGCGCCGACGTAGTGCTGGACCCACTTGGTGACGACATTTTCGATGCGGCACTCCGGGCTGTTGCCTGGTGCGGACGTGTCGTGTGCATCGGATTCGCGGCAGGGCGGATTCCAACGCTTAAAGTGAACTATCTGCTGGTCAAGAACATCGCGGTATCGGGCTTGCAATGGAGCGATTATCGCGATCGCCAGCCTGAGAAGGTGAGGGAAGTGCAAGAACGCTTGTATGAGCTTCATGCCAAGGGGGCGTTGCGTCCCCAGATAACCGAAGTATTGCCGCTCGAGCGCTTCGCTGAACCGTTACGGGTGCTGGCCAACGGAAAAGGGCGCGGGAAGTATGTCTTGAAGCTTGCCTGAGTGCCGCGTGACCTTTTGGCGTAGCGTCTCGCGTCCGCCGCACGTGCATCTGAAAATCGCCGGTTTGCCGGCGATTTTCTTTTACATTTTACCCGGCGAAAAAGTCGTTTTTGGAATCACAAACGATCGCTTTGATAAATGCAAATTGCCGTATACGCCCAGATGCACGATCCTGTCAGGGTGCAATACCCATCAGGAGACAGCGTTGAAGCGCAATGAAACCCGGTTCGCAGGAAGGGTCGTTCTCGTCACAGGCGCCGGCGGTGGCTTGGGAAGTGTCCAGGCGCAGCTGTTCGCGATGGAGGGGGCGACAGTGGTGGTGGCTGACCTCTCTCCCGATCGCGGTGAGGCGCTTGCTTCGTCCATCCGGGAAACGGGTGGCAAGGCTTTTTTTGCTGAAGTCAATGTGACGTCTGCGGCCAGCTGGTCGGCGCTGGCCGAGCGGGTCAAGCGCGACATCGGTGTGCTGCACGTCCTGGTCAACAACGCCGGCGTGGTCAGCCGTACCGGCGTGTTGGCCATATCAGAGGAAGAATGGCAGCGAGTGATTGCCGTGAATCTGACGGGTCCAACGTTGGGTATTCAGGCATTGGTGCCGCTGATACGCGATGCAGGCGGAGGTTCCATTGTCAACATTTCTTCAACCGCAGGCCTTATTGGACATCCTGGGGTTGCCTACGCAGCCAGCAAATGGGGGCTGCGCGGTGTCACGAAGAGCGCCGCCCTTGAGTTGCTGGATTGGGGCATTCGCGTCAATTCCGTACACCCGGCGCAGGTATCCGAGACGCTGATGACAAACGCCTCGACGCCGGGGTGGCGCCATGCCAACGAGCGGGCCATGCCAGCAGGGCGCCCGGCCCGACCGGACGAAGTCGCAGAAGCCGTGTTGTTCCTGGCGTCAGAGGCGTCGAGTTACATCAATGGGACCGAACTCGTTGTCGACGGCGGCGCGGTGTCCGTCGGCTTAGCACGAGTGCGGTCCGCACTTGAAGAAGACTTCAATCGATTGCCAGAAGCCGCACGACGATGAGCGCTTACTGGCTGCAGGGGTATGAACCAGATGTAATGGCCAACTTGAATACAGGAGATGGTATGGACGCCTCCCACCTCAAGTGAGTGACGAGGCCTAAGAAGGAAAGCAGACGTAAAGAGGGCCTCGCATCAACGGCATCAATGTGCCAAAGTGGAGTTTGTAATCAACCACTTAGAGA
>NZ_PDNV01000018.1 GCF_002849615.1 Pollutimonas nitritireducens | reverse complement strand
TTACGTGGCACGCGCGGCACCTGACGGCTCAACGTTGTTCGTAACCTCGATCGGACACGCTGTTAATCCTGCTATGTACCGGAACGTGAACTACGACCCGGTTAAGGACTTCACGCCGATCGGGCGCGTATTAACGGCCCCTAACGTGATGGTGGTGCCCAAGAGTTCGCCGTTTAACAACGTCAAGGAGCTGATTGAATTCGCGCGGGCAAACCCTGGTAAATTAAATGTCGCATCGTCAGGAATTGGGACCTCAGTGCATTTATCCGCCGAACTTTTCAAGCAACTGACAGGCACAGATCTGACACATGTGCCGTATAAGGGTACAGGCACTGCGATGCCCGACCTGCTTGGTGGCACCACCCAAGTGATGTTTCCGAACTTGCCCAGCGCCTTGCCCCATGTCAAGCGTGGAGACTTAAAAGCGTTTGGCGTCACGACCAAGGAACGGTCGGGTGCAGCGTCAGATATCGCAACGCTGGCGGAAGCGGGTGTGCCGGACTACGACATGTCGACGTGGTACGGTCTCATTGGTCCGGCTGGCATGGATGAGAAAATCGTGAAGCGTCTCAACGACGTTTTACAACAGGTCTTAAACGAACCCGCAGTGCGAGAAAAACTGATCTCTCAAGGTGCAGATCCTGCTCCCGGGACGCCCGAAGAGTTCGCTCATTTCGTTGAAGCGGAGACAAAGAAGTGGGCCAGTTTAGTAAAGGAAGCGAAGCTCGAGATCAACTGAGGCGTCTGTTCTGAATTCGCGAGCCGGACTCGATCATCGATTCCGGCTCCATGACTTGTGATGAATTGGGTCGGGTGTGCATGAGCCGTTCCGGATTATCGCGCAACTTAGCGATTTCCGAGGATAGTACTTTCTCTGCGAAAAGCAGCGGACCCACAAGTTCACTCTCACGACTCACATTGTGAGAAAAAACTGAGGTCACGATGATGTATGAGCGGGTGAGTCACGCGAAAGGCGCCGGCAGGAAATCGAGTATCTTAGGACCTATGGGCAGACATGGCCATTAGGTCTCATTTGGCAAAGACGGATAAAGCATTAAGCGGACCAATTGTTCTTGTCTCGAGTTCAAGCAATAGAGACAAAGGAAGAATGCAGAAGAGTAGGGAGTGTTTGCTACCGTTGGACGCAATGAGACAATTTTGAGACAAAAATCAGTTCGACAAATTGCGTTCGGCCTCTTGGCCCCCAAACTGGCCCCCAGGATGATAGGTGTGCTCAAAATAGAGAAGGGCTTACAAGCAAAAAACTTGTAAGCCCTTGATTTTATTGGTCGGAACGGAAGGATTCGAACCTTCGACCCCTTGCACCCCATGCAAGTGCGCTACCAGGCTGCGCTACGCCCCGAAACCTGGATATTTGAGAATCCAAGGTGTTGTTGACTGCTAAAGCAGATCAACGAGAGACAGAATTCTAGCACATATTTGGCGGGGATTCAGCCGGTCCTGCAAGCCTGCGCCGCTGTGTCACTAGCCGACTTGGAACTCCGTTTCCGGATATCGTACTCTGCTGCGTTTACGTGTAGCCAGGCTGTATACGAGCGTCAGTGGCCCGAGCCTTCCGACGAACATCAAGACGGTCAGCAAAACCTGGCTTGGCAGGGACAGGTGTGGCGTCAGGTCGCGGCTGAGACCGGTTGTACTCAAGGCGGATACCACTTCAAAGAGGATGCTGATAAAAGGCACGTCTTCGAAGATGGTCATGAGTAGAACACTGCAGAACGCCAGTGCGGTTGTAACCAGGACCAGGGCCAGCGACTTCTGTACGGTATCCGGCGAAATCGACCTCTTAAGCAGGACGACTTCCTTTTTGTGGAAAATATAGGAATAGACCGCAGCCAGCAGAACGATGAAGGTGCCTATCTTGATGCCGCTGGCCGTGCTGAGGGAACCGCCGCCGATGAACATCAACATAATGATAAGCAGGGTGGATGTGTCGTGCAGCTGGGTAATATCGATCGTTGTGAAACCCGCCGTGCGCGCCGTTACGCTCTGCATCCATGCCGCCAGCGCCTGGCCTGGTACGGATAAAGCCCCCAACGTGGCAGGGTTATTGAATTCCAGCAGCCAGATGGATACGAAACCTGTCAGATTTAAGGTGAGTGTGCCCAATAGTATGACCTTCGTATAGGGCAACAGCCTTGTCCAGCGTTTTTTCTTCACTATGTCGCCGAGCACGGGGAAGCCGATACCGCCAAGAATGATCAGGGACGAGACCATCAGAATGGTCACGGGATCGGCGACAAATTGTGCCAGGCTCGACGGGAACAATGAAAGGCCGGCATTATTGAACGCTGCGATTGCATGGAAAATTGCACGATACGAGGCCGTGCCCAAAGGAAGGTCGCGCCACCACCAAAGAGTAAGAATCAGGGCTGCAACTGCTTCAATGATGATCGACGTCTTGAACACCAGAAAGGCTGTGTGTCGAATCTTCGAGACACTGGTCTGATTGAATGCCTCTAGCGCAAGCGCCTGGTGCTTGAGGCTCATTTTATGGCCCAGCGTTATTGCGGAGATCACGGCGAAGGTGACAAAGCCCAAGCCACCCAGTTGTACTAGCAGGATCAACACAACCTGCCCGAACTGACTAAGCTGCGAAGCGGGATCAACGACCGTCAGTCCAGTCACCGTGACTGCCGACGTGGCCATAAAGAAGGCCTGGAATAGGGTGAGGGGGCGTAGGCTGGCTATCGGTAACCATAGCAATAGCGTTCCAAGCAGTATCAAGCATAGAAAGCCGACGGCAAGCACGAAAGGAGGGCTTGCACGCAGCAGTCCGGTGCGCCTGACTCGTCGGTATGATGACAGGCTGTATACGGGATCCCAGTTACGCATGGTTCATGCCAGCTTTGGGGCAACGTTCTTGAGCGTGGCAAGCTGGCCCAGCATGACCAGTATGTCCTTCGCATGGAGAATGAAATCGTTGGGAGGATGTACAGTGATTTGAGTTTTGCGCTTGACGAGCAACACGTGAATGGAATCTGGCTCGCCAGCCAGAACCTGGCTCAACGGTGCCCCGTTCAGCCGATCGCTGATATCGACTTCGACGACAAATTCGCCGTTACCAATAGAAATATAATCATTCACCATCGGATAGCTAAGTGCCTGGGCCACTCGTATGCCCATCTCCTCTTCAGGATGCACGATGCGCGATACACCCAGCTTGCTCAAGATCAGGTGTTGGGCGTGCGAGGAGGCCTTGACCCAAAGTGTCTGAATTCCAAGGGACTTCAGGTGAACGACACAAAGCAGGCTGGCCTGTATGTCTTCACCGATGGCCACCAGCACCACGTCGTAGTTATCCAGCCCGAGTTCTTCCAGCGCACCGGGGTCGGTCACGTCCGCGATTACCGCGTGGGTCAGTTCATCGGCATATTTGTCGACCAATTTTGGGTTTGTGTCCACACCCAGCACCGAATGGCCCATTTTCATGAGTTCCAATGACGCGGCAGACCCGAACCGACCTAAGCCAATGACGGCAAATTGTCCCATAGATGCTCCTTCGCAAAGGCAGTGTGTAACCTGACAGGCTTGCCCGGGATGGTAGCTTAACGCAAAATCTGGTAAAAACCCTTATGAAGTTAGGTACATACCTACAGAATTTGCACTTCTGGTGCACACTGTAGGATCAGGGTTAACCTCGATTTGATAGTGGTACAGAAACATGGTTAGTTTGTTTGACCCAATTCAGCTGGGTGCAGTTGCTTTAAGCAATCGAGTCGTAATGGCGCCACTGACTCGGACACGTGCTGTCGAAAGGCGCATTCCCAACGACCTGATGCGTACCTATTATTGCCAGCGCGCTTCGGCTGGTCTTATCCTTTCAGAAGCGACATCCGTCTCGCCCCAAGGGGTGGGCTATCCCAATACGCCTGGTATCTGGTGTAGCGCACAGGTTGCCGGCTGGAAGAAGATCACGCAAGCGGTACATACCAAGGGCGGGAAAATATTCCTGCAATTATGGCATGTGGGCAGGGTGTCGGATCCCGAATTTCTCAATGGTGAAATTCCGGTGGCGCCCAGCGCCATTGCATGCGAAGGTCATGTCAGCCTTTTGCGCCCCAAGCGCAATTACGTCGTACCTCGCGCTTTGCATACCGAAGAGATCCCGGGTATTGTGGCGGATTTCGCCGAAGCTGCCCGCAATGCCCGGGAAGCAAACTTTGACGGGGTCGAGATCCATGCGGCAAATGGCTATCTGATTGACCAGTTTCTACAGGACGGCGCCAATAAAAGAATTGACCAGTATGGCGGCTCCATCCAGAATCGATCCCGCCTGCTACTTGAAATCGTGGACGAGTGTGCCGGAATATGGGGCGCGGGTCGGGTGGGCGTGCATCTGTCGCCGCGCAGCGGGACGCACTCTGTGTTCGATTCCGATCCGCGGGCCTTGTTCTCGCATGTGGCCCGGGAGCTAGGTCGGCGCGGCATTGCCTTTATCTTTACCCGCGAATCGTTGGGCCATGATAGCCTGACGGCGGAAATCAAACGTTTGTTTGGCGGGCCCGTGATCGTCAACGAACACTATGATCTATCGATGGCTCAAACAGCAATTGATCAGGGACAGGCAGATGCGGTGGCGTTCGGCAAAGCCTATATTGCCAACCCGGACTTGGTTGCCCGCTTAAAAGCAGGCGTCGGACTTAATCCCTGGGATCCTAGCACCTTCTATGCCGACGGCCCCAAGGGGTATATCGATTATCCTCCATTCAGTCTCGAAAGCATGGCCCTGAACGAAACGTGCACATAGTTGTCTCTCAGACAGCAATAAAAGATCCACGAATGGCAGGTGTCGTGCTACCTTTGTGAAAGCGCCCGGTGTAGCATCTGCTGCTCAGGCGAGGGATTCATTCAAGGCGTAGGCAGGGAGACAAAGTGAAAGCTCTAGTGATCAGTATGGGTGCCGCTGTATTGCTCACCGGCTGCGCCTTGGGTATACAGTCCGACGGAAATTCTCCCAGCGTTTCTTATTCGGTCCCACGCAGTTACCAGACGGTGTATCTGCGTGCTCAGAATCAGGCTGCCGAATGCCTGACCGCCAAGAAACAGTACGATGTGTACGCGCAGGTGGACCCGGCGCTGCAAACTGGCCTGGTGGCCGTGCGCAGCCATCTGGGGAATATAGAAGTTGCGCGCACCGAGATCAAGGCGATCGACGGCAAAAACACTCAGGTGACACATACAGTATGGGGACGCGCTCCCTGGGACGAGAGCGCCCTCGAAGCCATGCGTCATTCAATACGCATGGATACTTCGGTTTGTGTTGCGTATAAGTAGGAGCCGTTATAGGCTTACATCAGGTGAGCCTTGACCTGCGCCGAGACGGCGGTCATGTCGGCGCGTCCGGCAAGCTCGGCTTTGACGATGGCCATGACCTTCCCCATGGCCGGACCGCCGGTGAGGCCTTGGTCGTTGACTTCTTCGATGGCAGAGGCGATGACGGCATCGACTTCTTCAGCACTTGCCGCCTGCGGCAGAAACTCCTGTAGGACCGCAAGTTCGGCTTTTTCCTGATCGGCGGTTTCAGTGCGACCTGCGTGCTCGAACGCGGCAATCGATTCACGGCGTTGTTTGACCTGCTTTTCTATGATGGCTATTACTTCAGGGTCGTCCAATTCGCGGCGTTCATCGACTTCCTTTTGCTTGATGGCAGCTTGCAGGAAGCGCAGGGTGCCCAGGCGAGGTGCATCTTTGGCACGCATGGCGGTCTTGACAGCATCGGCGAGTTGAGGCTTGAGCATTTTGCTCATGATGGAATCCCGGTCAAAAAATTTATTTTAGCAGCATGGCGAGCAGCAATGGCGGGCAGTCGGCGCGGGATGCGGCCCCGCCCGCGCTTGGCTTTTGACGTACAATTTTTCAAGGCTATTCCGACGCCGCAGAGATCACTATCGTTATGACCATGAAACCAGTTGGCCCAGATCCGTATGTATTTGTACCCAAGCAGGGTGAGCCTCGGCTGCTATTTGTTTTGCTGCATGGTGAATCATCCAGTCCCGAGCAATTGTTTCCATTGGCGCAAGCCATCAAGTTGGCATTTCCGGCGGCGGCAGTAGTGTTGCCCTTTGGGCACGTACAGGAGGCGGGAGCAGAGGTGCCCTCGATGCGTTACTCGTGGGTTGCGACTGGCACCGAGTACGACAAAGACTATGCCTCTCATGTCAGGCTGGCGCTGCCCGATCTCATCGAACAGATTACGAAATTGCAATCCCAGTACGGTCTTTTCGGCGAAGAGACAGCGCTGGCAGGTTTTTCTCAAGGAGCCAGCATGGCCCTGGAAGCTTCGCTGGCACGACCCGATCTGGCTGGAAGGGTGCTGGCGTTCTCCGGTCTGTATGCAAGCCGTTTCGAAGCGGCGCCGCCGGCGACGCTGCTGCATTTTTTTCACGGAGCCGAGGATACGCAGGTATCTGCGCACGATGTCGCATCGACGCTGGCCCGACTTGAGGCGCTGCAGGGCGACGCAACCCTGGATGTGGCCTCAGACCTCGGGCACGAAATCCACGAGGCCCTTATCCGGCAAGCCATAGTGCGCCTGCAAACCTGCGTACCACTGCGCAATTGGCAAGCCGCTCTGGCATCGTTGCAGCAGCCTGAAGAAGATGCGCAGGAACGCACGTCTTCGGGATGTTCAGGCAGGACGCTGCATTAATCGGGACCTGATGCTGGCCGCGTCCATGTGAAAGTCAGGCGGACCGTGCCCGTGGCACCCACGTTTATCTGGCGCTCTTGAGTCTTGTTATCGTGCGTGGCAAATACGCTGTACTTGCCTTGCGGCAGTTTGACCAGAAGGAATGGGCCTTCCGACGCCACATTGAGTACATTGGCATCGTTCGCATCGCGGATAACAACTTGTACATCGGCGGCGTAGGCCGCCTTGCCGTCGAGCTGGCTGGAGAACGTCATGGCGACGGGGAATCGCGCCATGGCTTGCTTGAAAGCAGTCGATTCATCCAGTCCGAAACCACCGCTTACGTACTCGGTGCCGCCTTGGTTCTGCATGGGAGGCAGTTGAGCGTGTACTGGCGCGCCCAGAACCGCGCAAGCAAGCGCCGTGGCGGCCAAAGCATGTTTCAAGACAGTCTGCGCTGATACTGCCGAGAGATGAGTGTGAGACATATTGTTATCCCTCCAGTAGATGCTACTTTTTTATTTTAACGTGGCGACACGCAGGATACTGGCGCGTTTTCAATTTGGAACGGCCAGTCGTGTCGCTCCTTGGGGCTGCCGCAAGGGTCATAACTGATTTCGCTCAAGATGGCTCGGCCACTGGCATGTACGGCTATGATTGTCGAGCAACGTGTGCCGTAATCAGGGCTGACGATGAAGGGGCTGCTGAGCAGGCGCTCGCGTTCCAGTGTCAGCCCGGTCTGGGGCAGGGCGGGATCATCGGCCCGCGTATTATCTTTCAGTAGTGCGAATACCGGGTTCAGAGACTGTTCCAGCAGCTCCAGGGGGTACTGATTCAGCGCGAGCCGTAAGCGCTCTGCCTTGGGCCAGGCTGTGTTGAGCAAATGGTTCGAAATGATGTAACGGCCAGGCGTCAATTGCCGAGGCCCGTCCTGCCCGGTACGATTGCCCACATAGAAGTAGGTGGATAAGTCACCCACGATCAGATTGAATCCGTTGTAAGCGCTTGCCTTCTGATGGGTATGGCATGCGTAGGATCGTGGCAGCTCGTCCCCGACAAGGTAACGGCTTACCAAGTCTCCGCGCGATGGTGCATCGGTCACCACCGACGAGGGGTCGCGATAGTTCGTCAGCAAGGCGAATTTGCCCTGTCTCGTGACCCCCAGCCACGTACCTTGCGCTTTGCAGTCAATGCCGGCGATGACGTCTGGAAAGTCCAGCCAGGGGTGGGCGGGCGCGCTAGGCCGATCGTGGAACTCATCGCGATTGGCGGCGATGAACAGCGGCCAATCAGGGTGCGCGGCAATGGCCAGGTAAGCTAAACACATTTTGAAGAAACAATGTTCGCGTCAGCGCTACAGCATCGCCACATTTCCGGCTTTCTCCACGACGGTGCGTAGACGGACCGCATCGCCAATACGGGAACGCCCGGACGAATTAAGCAAGACAATGGCGACGTCGCGGTCATCGATCCGGGCAAGCATGACCAGGCACTCGCCCGCTTCATTGATGAAACCCGTCTTGGAAATCTTGATGTCCCAGTCGGGTTTGGCCACCAGGCGATTGGTATTGTTGTAGACCAGCTGCCGACCGCGAGCGACTTCAATTTTATACTTGTCATCAGTCGTATAGCGCTGAATCAAAGGCTGCTTGCTGGTAGCCTGCAGAAGTTTGACCAGGTCGCGTGGCGTCGATACGTTTTCGACGGAGAGTCCAGTCGGTTCGACAAAACGGGTTTTGCGCATGCCCAAGGCGCGCGCTTTGTCGTTCATTGCCCGCACGAATGCCGGCATGCCGCCGGGATAGTAACGCCCCAGTGCATGGGCGGCGCGATTCTCCGACGACATAAGGGCGAGGTGCAGCATATCGGCTCGGCTCAGTTCGGTACCTACCGATAAGCGCGAACGGGAATGTCGCATACGATCTACGTCGGCATCGGTGATTTGCATCATCTGGTTCATGGGCAGGCCAGATTCGGCAATGACCAAGGCGGTCATCAGTTTGGAAATCGACGCGATGGGGCGTACCTCGTCACTATTCTTGTCAAACAAGACAGCGGAACTTTCCAGATCTTGCGCGAAGGCAACTTCTGATACAAGCCTGGCGCGGCTTCCAAGCGAGTCGATTTGCTGTTGTGCCGGAGGAACGCCACCCAGACCTTCGGTTGTGTCACGCAATCCCACCCGTACTTTGGATGCTGATCCCGATATCGGTTGATAAGCCACTGGTCGCAGGTTGCGACGAGTGGTAATACGGTTCTTTATCAGAGTGCCGGTGGCCAGGGTTTTGCCGGCGCTGTACGCCGATTGTTGCGTATTCTGTTTCTGGCCGCCCGTTGTCGCCTGGGCGCTTGCCAACGTACCTGTCAGCAGCAGCAATACCAAAGGCAGGGAGGCCAACATGGGGACATGACGTGTCAGGGAATTTCGGATAGGGAGCATGGCGGGTGCTTCATTTTATTGTGGATTGAAGCGATAGTATCAGAGAAACTCTCTAAAAATTAGTATGTTACGGGACTGTGTTGAATATTTTTTTAAGTTAGGGGAAATATTCTTAAAAGACTGTATGGACGTGCAGTGGTTTTGCGCTCAGGACGTTAACGGTTTCAATCACGAGGCGCCTACGCTGAACCACTGGAATGCCAAACCGCCAAACCTTTGTATGAAATCGGCGTACCAGCGGGGACGCCGGACCGCCGGACCGTCGGGTTTGCGACCCGCCGTCCAGATCACGCGGGACTGTCTAGCGGGATTTTGGTTGCCAAGGCTTGCATGGCGAGGTCCGGATGATCAATTTACAGTGATGTTAGCTGCCTTGATGATCTTGGCAAAGCGCTTGGTGTCCTCATCGATCTGTTTGACCATTTCTTCGCGTGAGTTGCCTACGGCCTCTGCTCCTATCTTGCTCATACGGTCCCGGAAGTCAGGCGAATGAATAACCTTGACCATTTCCTCATTAAGTTTCTCCAGTACATCTTTCGGTGTGCCGGCTGGCGCAAGGACTCCAAACCACGTTCCCAGGTCGAAATCTTTGAGCCCGGCCTCGTTCAAAGTGGGCGTATCCGGCAAGGCGGAGGAACGTTTGGCGGTGGTGACAGCCAAGGCGCGCAATTTACCGCTTTTGATATGAGGCAGTACAGGAGTTACCGTATCGAAGGACATGGAGACCTGGCCGCCCAGCAGGTCCGTCGTTAGCGGCCCGCTGCCTTTGTAGGGCACATGCAGCAGCTCTATCCCGTTTTGCGCAGCGAATTGCGCACCGATGAGGTGTTGCAAGGTTCCATAGCCATTTGATCCAAAAGACATGCTTGGTTTGGCCTTCTTGGCCAAGGCGACGAGTTCGCCGGCAGTGCTGGCATTGGTATTTGTGGCATTGATGACCAGGACATTCGGAACGAGTGCAACCGTAGTGACAGGCTCGAAGCTTTTCTGGAAATCATAGGAAAGATTTTTATAAACGCTACTGGCTATGGTGTGATGCACGGCGCCCATCAATAAGGTGTAGCCGTCCGGTTTGGCACGCGCCACGATGTCGGCACCTAGCGTTGAGCCGGCGCCAGGTTTGTTCTCGACGATAACTGGCTGACCCAACGAAACCGATAGCTTGTCGCCCAGTGCTCTGGCGAGAACATCGGTGGTGCCGCCAGCGGCAAACGGGACGACCAGGCTTACTGGCTTGGTCGGCCACTGCTGGGCTGCGGCGCCGCAGCCGAATAATGCCGTCGCCAGTACTCCCGCTGCCAGCATTGTATGTTTGATAACTCGTGTGCCTGCAGTTGTGTATTGTCTGCTATTCATGGCGTTGTCTCCGTTGTGTGAATACGTCTTTAATTTGCCCCGCTGATGATTTGTTGACACATGGCTCGTGTGACCTCGTCAGTCCGGGCTTTTCCGCCAAGGTCGCCCGTATGGAGCGCCGGATCGGATGTGATGCGTTCTATGGCGCTCATGGTGCGGCGGGCAGCGGCGGTTTCTCCCAGGTGCTCCAGCAGCATGACGACTGACCAGAAGGTGCCCACCGGATTGGCGAGGCCCATGCCCATGATGTCGAACGCCGACCCGTGGATGGGTTCGAACATGGATGGATAACGGCGTTCAGGGTCGATGTTTCCCGTTGGGGCGATTCCCAGGCTCCCGGCCAGAGCTGCCGCAAGGTCGCTCAATATATCGGCGTGCAAATTTGTGGCGACGATAGTATCCAGCGTTGCTGGTCTGTTCACCATGCGCGCCGTGGCGGCATCTACCAGTTCCTTGTCCCAGGTGACATCCGGATATTCCTGAGCCACTTCGCGTGCGATTTCATCCCACATCACCATCGCATGGCGCTGTGCATTGGATTTGGTGACCACCGTCAATAATTTGCGTGGACGCGATTGAGCAAGTTTGAAGGCGTAACGCATGATCCGTTCTACACCGGCCCGCGTCATGATCGATACATCTGTGGCGGCTTCGATCGGCTGGCCTTGATGAACCCGCCCGCCTACACCCGAGTATTCGCCTTCTGAATTTTCGCGCACGATGACCCAGTCCAGGTCTCGGGTCTGGCACCGTTTCAGTGGCGCGTCGATCCCCGGCAGGATCCGGGTCGGCCTCACATTGGCGTATTGATCGAAGCCCTGGCATATTTTCAGGCGCAATCCCCATAGAGTGATGTGATCCGGAATGTGCGGATCGCCAGCGGAACCGAACAAGATGGCGTCCTTGTGCCGCAAGGCGTCCAGTCCATCCTCGGGCATCATCATCCCATGCTGGCGGTAGTAGTCCCCGCCCCAATCGAAATTCTCAAATTCAAAGCGGAAGCTCGAGTTTGCACTGGCCAGGGTTTCCAGCAACTGCTGGCCGGCCGGAATGACCTCTTTTCCTATTCCGTCGCCGGGAATTGTGGCGATGCGATACGTTTTCATGCAGGGGCTCCATCTGAATGCGTTGCAATGTTGACCACTATAAGAACAAACAGCGTCAAAATTTCGGGCTTGCGGTGAAACCACTGTTAACCTTGAGTTAACAATACTTGTAAGAAATGAGAAATGTCGGGTCCAACCATTCATCCTTCGGAATTGGCTTTCTTCTCGATGTTGGCCTCTTGCGGTGCGCTCAGTGCTGCCGCGCGCAAGCTTGGGATCACAACGCCCGCCGTTAGTAAAAGGCTGGCGCAGATGGAAGCACGTCTGGGCGTGACTCTTGTCACGCGAACGACCCGGCGCATGCATTTGACGCCAGAGGGCGAACTGTACCTGCTTTATGCGCGCCGCATACTGGCTGAAATCGACGATATGGAGCAATCGCTGGCCGGGTCCCACGCCGCCCCCCGTGGACTGTTGCGGGTCAATGCAACGCCCGGCTTTGGTCGGCGATACGTGGCGCCGGTCATTTCGCGATTCATGCGCAAGTATCCGGAAATCGAAATCCAGCTTCAGCTGTCGGTCGATCCACCGGCGTTCAGCGAGGATGCCTTCGATGTAGGGATCCGTTTCGGTGAACCTCCGGAGGCCCGGATCATTGCGCGCCGATTGACGGCAAACCGCCGCCTTCTGTGTGCTTCGCCAGGCTACCTGGCCCAACACGGCGCACCCGGCATGCCTGCGGATCTTGCCAAGCACAATTGCATAGGGATGCAGCAGGGCGATGAAGGCTATGGAGTCTGGAGACTCACCACTGGTGCAGGTACGTCGCGCAAGACCGAGACCGTCCGGATCCACGGTACCCTGCGGACCAATGACGGAGAAGCAGCCGTCAATTGGGCCCTTGATGGCCATGGAATATTGATGCGCGCGGAATGGGATATTTCACGCTTTCTGAGCAGCGGACGATTGGTGCAGGTCTTGAAGGATTATCAGACTCCTGACGCGGATATCTATGCCATCTATCCGCAAGGTCGTCAACATTCCGCAAGGGTGCGCGCTTTCGTGGAGTTCATGGCGGATTCCTTTGACCCTTGACACGGGCCGCCCCCGGGACTATACGCGAACTGGGAAATGGGCAGCCGCGGCCCCTCGCTTTGCGCGGTACAACAGGAATCCGACGATGCTCAGGTTGACCAGATTCCATGCGATGCCATTGACGAACGCCGCTTGATACGAGCCGCTAATGTCGTAGATGACGCCGGACATCCATCCGCCCAGGGCCATTCCGAACAAGGTCGCCATCAGGACGGTGCCCACGCGGGCGCCCGCTTCCTTTGGTGTGAAGTACTCACGCACGATCAAGGCGTATGAAGGCACGATTCCGCCCTGGAACAAGCCGAATAGTGCCGAGATGACGTATAGCGAAACCAGTCCGTTATTATTCAGGAACATCACCAGTGCAACACCCTGCAGAAGAGAACCGAGCAGCAGGGTGCGCAATCCGCCAATGTAGTCCGACAACCATCCGGATACCAGGCGGCTGACGATACCCAAGCCCAGCATGAGAGCCAGCATCTCGGCACCGCGTGCGGCACCGAATCCCATATCGCCACAGTAGGCCACGATATGGACCTGTGGCATTGCCATGGCGACGCAGCATGCAACGCCCGCCAGGCACAGCAGGCCTTGCAAGGCAGCCGGGCTGAAACCGAGAGGACGGGTGGGATCCGAGCGGGCTGCTTCGATCGCGAATCGCGCATTCTTGTTGCGGGTCGAATTGCTTATGGCGGCTACAGAAGCAGGGCGCCGGCAATACACCAGTGCCAAGGGCAGCATGGATATCAGGCAGAACATCCCTATACCAATATAGGTATGGCGCCAGCCTGATGTATCGATGAAATACTGCATGACCGGGGGCCACACGGCACCCGCCAGGTAGTTGCCGCTCATACATATGGCTATGGCGATTCCACGACGCTTGGTGAACCACTGCGAGGTGTCCGCCACCAGCGGCGCGAAGGTCGCCGCCGTGCCCAGAAGGCCTATGAACAGACCTTGTACGAGTACGAATTGCCAGAGGCTGGTCGACAGACCGGCCACGATGAAACCCAGACTAAGGCCAAGAGTGCCAATGATGATGGGTGTGACGACGCCGAACCGGTCCGAGAGTCGACCCATCAGGATGCCGCCCAGTCCGAAGCCCACCATCGTTAGCGTATACGGGAGCGAGGCGTCAGCGCGACTGACATCGAACTCGGCCTGGATCTGGGGCAGCACGACGGTCACGGAATACATGCCGGATCCGCCGATGGTCATAAGAAGGAGCGACACGATCAGGCGTAGCCAAGCATAGGGCGACTCGGCAATATCCGGCGGGCTCGGAGAATCTGTATGGGAATTCATGGAGCATATTGAACACGATAAGAGTGAATTTGGGTAGCCTCGCTTTCGTGGCGCGTTGGGCGGCATTGCAGCGGCATGGCATTTGCTGTCCCCGCTGTCAGCGCCAATCGGAGTCGCCTCGTGGGAGATACGTTAATGGATAAGGACCAGCAATCGCTTCCCGGCAGCCATTTTGCCGATAAGGATGCCGCCAGACGGGCCGTGAGCCTTGCACTTCCCATGCTGGAGCACGGCGTGCGCAATGCCAGCGTAGGAGATAGTGGCTTTCTTTATATCGTCATCATGGATCCCTGCCTGGATCCATCGGTCAGTGAATTCGAGGATGCGATTCTCTATGAGCATTCCATTGGAGACCGAACCGAATGGGATGCAGACTATGCCCGTTTCGCCCGCGACAAGGCGAAGGTATGCTGGCGCACCGGCCGTGACGGACATGCTGTGCGCCATGTGGTCCCGCACCTATTGCGCAGGGACGATTGCGGAATATGGGGAGGCGTCGCGATCGACGGAATTGTCGTCGGTGTCAGTGGTGCCAATCCTTGGTATGACGAAGCCTTTGCCGCAACGATCGCCCATTGCTTGAAAGCAGTCGCGAAGTCCCGAGCTCTGGCCCATCCAGAGACACCGGACCTGGTGAATTCATAATGGCGAACGCACTGAAAGGAAGTGCAGAATGCGCATCAAAGAATTTTTCCGTCTAGGCAAGGAATCGGTAGCGGCCTGGCAGGAGGACGGCGCATCCAGCATGGGTGCGGCCATTGCTTTCTACACGACCTTTTCCATAGCGCCATTGCTGATTATCGTCATTGCTGTCGCTGGCTTCGTATGGGGAGAGGATGCGGTGCGCGGAGAGATCTTCCGCCAGATTGGAGGCATGGTGGGCACGGAGAACGCGTCTGGCGTTCAGAATTTGATCAAGAGTGCCGACAAACCAGCTCAAGGCATTACCGCTACGCTAGCCAGTGTGATCGTGCTGGTCGTGGGATCGACTACGGTATTTGCCGAATTGCAAGGCGCTCTGGATCGTATATGGAAGGTGCCGGCGTCAACGGTCAAGACGGGCATACTGGCCACCTTGAGGGCCCGCCTGCTTTCCTTCGGTCTGGTCCTTGGTCTTGCGTTCCTGTTGCTGGTGTCGCTGGTGCTTAGTGCCGCCCTGGCGGCGTTCGGTCAATGGACCAGCGGATTATTTCCAGGATGGGAACTCCTGTTGCAGTTGATCAATGCAGTGGTTTCGCTGGGAATAGCGACCGTACTCTTTGCCATGATTTATAAGTTCATGCCGCAGGCGAAGATCGACTGGCGCGATGTTTGGGTTGGCGCGTTTGTCACGGCTGTGTTGTTTGAAGTCGGCAAGGCTCTCATTGCGTTGTATGTGGGCAAAAGCTCGACGATCTCCTCGCTCACCGCCGCAGGATCGCTGGTCATGGTGCTGATCTGGGTGTACTACGCCGCCCAGGTGTTCCTCCTTGGCGCCGAGTTCACCTGGATGTATGCACGTCGTTACGGTTCACGCCGCTCCGCTGAAGAGGAATCGGGAAGCGACCTCGTCGCGAAGCAGCCATAGCGTGCTTGAGGACGATCATGGGAAGCTCGACCTTCGGTGCGCACTCGACTCGTTTTGGAGGCCGGGTCGCTGGCACGTCGGCCTTCGCACGACGCGAGATCTTCAAGACCGTAGGCCAGGTGTTGTGGCGTTTCAGACGCCGATCGGCAGCGGCGCTGGCGCTGCTCGTTGCGGCCAAGCTGCTTGCGGTTCTTGTGCCGGTTGTACTTAAACATATCGTCGATGCCCTGGATTCGAGAGCCGCCACCCTGACGTTGCCGGTATTCCTCTTGATAGGCTATGCCTTGTTGCGCTTTGCCTCGAGTCTGTTCACCGAATTGCGCGATCTTGTCTTTGCCCGGGTTACGCAGACAGCAGTCGCGGATTTTACCGTGCGCATGTTCGACCACCTTCACAGTCTGGGCGTAATGTTTATGGGTGGCCGGCAGACGGGTGTTCTGTCACGCGACGTTGAAAGAGGTACGGCCGGCATCGGCTTTCTGTTAGGTACAGCGCTGTTCACCGTATTGCCGACCCTTATTGAAATCGGTACGGTAGTGGTCATTATGATGATGGCTTATCGATTAGGATTCGCGGCTATTGTCCTGACTACTTTCGTGGCGTATGCGATATTCACCGTGATATTTACCGAGAGGCGTACGCTGTACCAGCGGCAGATGAATGAGTTAGACTCCGCCGCCAGCGGTCATCTGGTTGACAGCTTGCTCAACTATGAAACTGTCAAATTCTATGCCAGCGACCAAGTCGAGTCGCAGCGTCTGCGCGGCATCATGAAAAAATGGATAGGCATAAGCGTAGAGAATCAGCGAGCCCTTTCGGTTCTGCATGTAGGCCAAAGCGGGATCATTGCATTCGGTGTTGCTGCCATCATGTTATTGGCCGGCCAGGAAGTTGTCAGCGGCAGCATGGCGGTTGGTGATCTGATACTGGTCAACGCCTACGTGATCCAGGTATGCCTGCCCTTGAATACGCTAGGAACGAGCTTTCGCCAGACTCGAGAGGCGCTGATCAATGCGGAGCGGATGTCGGAGCTTTTGCGCTATCCACCGGAATCCGATCCTCATGAAGTCTTGCCTGCGCTGCAGCTCGACGGCGGCGCAGTCGAATTTTCTGGCGTGGATTTTTCATACGAACCAGGACGCCAGATACTTTTCGGGGTCGATTTTCGCATTGAGCGGGGGATGACCGTCGCAGTCGTGGGCGGGAGCGGATCCGGCAAGTCCACGCTGGCTCGCCTGTTATTGCATTTCTACGACGTGGACGCCGGAAGCGTCCGGGTGGGGGCCACGCCGGCGGACGTCATCGAGGCAGCGAAGGCCGCGCGGATCCACGAGCTAATCCAAAGCTTGCCGGCGCAATATGAAACCCTGGTGGGTGAACGCGGGGTAAAACTCTCGGGCGGCGAACGCCAGCGTATTGCCATTGCCCGCGTTGTACTGAAAAATCCGCCGCTGCTCGTGTTCGATGAAGCGACGTCGGCCCTCGACACACGCACCGAGCGCGCCATACAGGGCGAGCTTGATCGCCTGGCGCAAGGCCGGAGCACCTTGATCATCGCCCATAGATTGTCGACGATAGTGGATGCCGACACGATATTGGTCATGGACCACGGCCGCATTGTCGAGCGTGGCTCACATCTCGAACTATTGCGTGCCAAAGGTTTATACGCCCAGATGTGGAACTTGCAACGTCAACAGAGCGAGCTCGACGAATCTGGTTCGCGATTGAGCGCCCAGCCGGTCAATTTGGTGACTTTGGTAGCCGGCGTGCTGGATGCCATGCGCGGAGCTAGCGAAGCGCAAGGGATCGTTCTTTATCCGCTTATCAGCAGGGATACGATGCGGGTTACAGGAGACCCAAGCGCATTGCAGCAGCTCTTGTGTGACCTGCTGGAGAATGCCATCGCTTTCACACCAACCGGCGGACGCCTTGAGTTGCGCCTTGAACGCTCAGAAGGGTGCGCGCTGATTTCGGTCACTGATGGGCGCCTGTCTTCGCCCGAGGATAGCTCAAGCGAAGCGGGCGTGCAGCTACCGGTAGACTTACCGCATTTGCTGGACCCATTGGCGGTGACCGCGATGCTGGAGCAGATGGGCGGCAGTTTCGATGCAAGCCCAGCAAGCGATGGTTCAGGCATGGTTTTTTCCATTCGCTTGCCGCTCCGTGCAGTCGCCTCGCTCGCCTCTCCAACGACGGTGGCGCCAGACCAGGACCAGGTCCTGGAAGGCTTACGAATTTTTATTGCGGACGACCAGCAGGAGGCAAGGGAGCTATTGGCAGCGGTCTTGCAAGATCATGGAGCGCAAGCTGAGCTGTTCGACTCAGGTGATCGACTTCTTTCGCGATTGCATGGAAGTCCGGAGGAGCTGTGGCCCGATGTACTGGTTTGCGATATATCCCTGGGCGAGCCCGATGGCTACCAGGTGATTACCGAGATCCGAAAGATGGAGGCGGAGCGCGGTTTGTCATTGGCCGAGCGCCTACCGGCAATTGCCTTGTCCGGCTATAGCGAAAGGGAAGATCGTCTGCGCGCCTTGCTCGCGGGATTTCAAGTCCATGTAGGTAAGCCGGTGGACCCGAGAGAACTTTTGGCTACTATTCTGGCGGTGACACGATCGAAGCATGCGCCAGATAAATCAGTACGCTGAAATCGGGGGCTTTCTCGATATGGATTTAGGTGGCTTTAGTACTTCGGCCGTAAGCAAGGGTGCCCCGGTCAATAACGGTTTGCCCCCGGGTCGTGTGGCGAATATCCGTCCGGGTCTGTAATGCCGAAGGCCCATGGCGTTCAGGTCTTTACCCCGGTAGAGGTCCCGTGTGTCGAATATCGCCGGCGAACGAAGTGTTGACGCGAGCCATTTGAAATCAGGCGTCATGAATTCTTCCCATTCTGTCATGACGACCAGCACGTCGGCATTCACGCATGCCTGCTCAGCGCTCCCGGCAAGAACCAGTTCGGAGTGCACCAGCGACGTCTTGACGGCAGGCTCAGCGATGGGGTCGTAGGCCCGTACTTGGGCGCCGGCTTCGAGAAGGGCTTGGATTAGCGTCAGGCTGGGTGCTTCTCGAATATCGTCCGTCCCGGCTTTGAAAGCCAAGCCCCAGACGGCAACGCAGCGACCCTGAAAACATCCCCAGAAATATTTCTCAATTGCGTGGTAGATGAGCGTCACTTGGCGTCGGTTTACCTGCTCGATGCTGTGAAGCATGGAGGCTGGCTCGCCCTTGTCACTGGCCATGCGAATAAGCGCCCGCAGGTCTTTCGGCAGGCAAGACCCCCCATAGCCGGCGCCAGGTTCGAGATAGCGTGGTCCGATTCTCGGGTCCGACTTCAGCACCTGGCATGCCGACCCGATATCCGCGTCCATCCGCTCGGCAATATTCGCGAGCTCGTTTATCATGGAAATTCGTGCCGCCAACATGGCGTTGCATGCGTATTTCGAAAATTCCGCAGACCGCAGGTCCATCTCAATCAGTCGCGTACCGTCCGGATCGAAAGGCATGTAAAGATCTTTGAGTATTCTGGCATCGATCTCATTTGAAGCACCCAGCACGATGCGGGCTGGCATCCTGAAATCGGTCACTGCGCTGCCTTCGGCAAGGAATTCAGGATTGGACGCGACCGTGATGGCGCATCTACCAGACGGGTGCGCTGGTCTCGCATCAAATCGCGTCTGGATGGCTTCACACGTGCCGGGGGGGACGGTGGATTTGACCACTACCAGGCAATCATGCTGCAGGGTTATGGAAAGATCGTCGACACATTGCAGCAAAGAATCGATGTCTGGATAGCCGTCAATGCCTGTCGGTGTACCCAGCGCAAGAAATATAATGTCGGCGAGGTGAACGCCTTCGCCCAGGTTCGTCGTGAATTTCAAATTTCCCAGCCTGCTTTCCCGCAGAACAACTGCGTCGAGCAGTGGTTCATGGAATGGCACAATGCCGGAGCGAAGCCCAGCTATCTTTTCGTCGTTATGGTCTATGCAGACGACATTGTTTCCAGATTCGGCAAGACAGGCTCCGGTGACCAGGCCTACATAGCCCGAGCCGACTATCGCTATCTTCATGAATGCTCCTTACGCGCCAAGACGGCAGTTCGCGTGTGCGGAGCAATCGTTGTGCCTGTCAGAAGATGCTTTCCTTGACATGCTCGCGCTCCAGAATTTCCCGTATGGTATGGGGTTTGGAACGGCCCGCGAAGTGGCATTCTTCCGGCATTTTCATGCCTGCGCCACATCTGCCGAGGAGGGGACAACGCTGGAACAGCTCGCTTACCCAGTCTACAAAAACGCGGACCTTTGGCGAGAGGTGCCGATTGTGCAGATAGACCACTGAGATCGGCATGGGTTGTGGCCTCCAGTCGGCCAGGATTTCGCGCAATGCGCCCGATTCAAGATGCCTTGCCACCATATATCGCGCTGGCTGGATGATGCCGAACCCATTCAGCCCGCAGGTCACATAGGCTTCCGCGTCATTGACTGAAACGGCTCCCTGCCCGGCGACATCGATTACTTGCCCATCCACCGTAAAGCTCAAATCCATGTTTCTGCCGCTGCGCCCTGAGAAATAGAGCACGGAGCGATGGCCATCGAGCTGTTCGATGGTCTGCGGCTCTCCGTGGCGCTCGATGTAGGACGGGGAGGCACACGTGATGCTTTCGAACGTACCGATCCGTTTTGCGACCATGCTGGAGTCTTGCAGTTCGCCCACCCTGATGACACAGTCGACCGCTTCTTGCACCATATCCACTGGACGGTCACTCATTCCAATAGCAAGTTCTATATCGGGATAACGACTATGGAACTCGCATAACGCGGGAAGCAGGATGAGGCGTCCGATGGAAGGTGGGGTGTCGATGCGAAGTCGCCCTTTCGGCCCGCGGGTGACATCATGAAACGATGCCTCCGCATCTTCGATTTCGCCCAATATTCGTACGCAATGATCGTAATAGGCAGCGCCATCCGGTGTCAGGCTCAGGCGGCGGGTCGTGCGATTCAATAGTCGCACTTTCAGCAGACGCTCTAATCCCTGGATGGTGGTTGTCACGGTGGCGCGGGGCAAACCCAGCGTATCCGCGGCCAGCGTAAAGCTGTTCGCGTCGACCACGCGTGTAAAAACCTGCATCGCCTGAAAACGATCCATGGTGAACTCCCTTCGACGGTTTTGCAGCCTGGAGAAAGCGCTTATGGTGCTGGAACGGGCTGCATTGTTGGCGTTTGGCGAATAGTGTAGGCAGGAATGACGTATTTATCTGCCACCGCGAAAAGTAAATAATACCCGCTCTTTCCCAAATTTCATATGACCCGCTCGAGAAAAAAGAGCAGGGTCGGACGGCTTTTTCCGTGCCGTAGATGACTAGCAACTCAAGGACTACCATGTTTTTACTACGCAATCGCTATGCAATGCTGGCAATTGCCGCCGCGGTTCTGGTCGGCGGTGTCGCCTATTTTCGCGTGTATGCCGGCGCGGTTCAGGAATCGACCCCGGCCGCAGCGATGCCGGCCGCTGCCGTGGATGTCGCGATGGTCCAAAGCCGCAGGGTGACCGATTGGCACGACTATTCGGGCCGGCTCCAGGCGATCGATGAGGTGGTTGTCCGCCCACTTGTTTCCGGTACCTTGACCAAAGTTCATTTCAGCGACGGAAGCCTGGTCAATAAAGGTGACGTATTGTTCACCATTGATCCACGACCGTATCAGGCCGCTGTCGATCACGCCAAGGCGCTCGTCGCTTCTGCCCAGGCCAGCGTTGCATATACCGGGTCTGAGTTGGCCAGGGGGAAACGGCTGCTCGAGAATAATGCCATTGCCAAACGCGACTATGAAGAGAAGCGCAACGCTTCGCGCGGTGCGATAGCCGAACTGCAGGCCGCCCGTGCCAGCCTGGAATCGGCGGAATTGAACCTGGAGCATACGAGTATCGTCGCTCCAATTTCCGGCCGCGTTTCCCGCGCTGAAGTGACACCTGGCAACGTCGTGACAGCCGGCGCGGGCTCAGCGCCTTTGACTTCATTGGTGTCCGTGTCCCGGCTTTACGCTTCGTTCGACGTCGACGAGCAAAGTTTCCTGAAATTTGTGAATCCGGCCCGTGTTTCAGGCGCCGCTCACGTGCCTGTGTACCTTGGGTTGGCCAACGAAGAGAACTATCCGCGTACAGGGAAGTTGGCTTCCGTCGACAACACGATGGACACATCATCCGGGACCATACGGGTGCGCGCGGTATTCGACAATCCGGATGGCACCCTGGTGCCCGGTCTGTATGCGCGTATCCGGTTAGGTGGAGGCGCGCCGCATGAGGCTGTGCTGATTGACGACCGAGCCATAGGGACCGACCAGAACAAGCGGTTCGTCGTCGTGGTGGACGAAAGCAACAAGACCGCTTATCGCGAGGTCGAGCTGGGCGTAAGTCGGAAAGGCTGGAGCGTGGTTGAAGCGGGATTGAGAGCCGGGGAACGCATTGTCGTCAACGGACTGCAGCGAGTGCGGCCGGGTGACGTGGTAGCCCCTCGGACCGTACAGGCGGCTGAACCGCCGCAGCTGGTCGCATCAGAGGCTGTCCAACAGCCGGCTCAATCTGCTGATAAATCCTGACAGGACTGGATCCCCATGAATATCTCCAAGTTCTTTATCGACCGGCCTATTTTTGCTGGCGTATTGTCGGTCTTGCTTCTGCTCGCGGGCGCACTCGCCGTGTTCCAGCTCCCAGTGTCCGAATATCCTGAAGTTGTCCCGCCGTCGGTGGTGGTACGGGCTCAGTTTCCCGGCGCAAATCCCAAGGTCATCGCGGAAACCGTCGCCGCCCCGCTTGAGGAAGCCATCAATGGCGTCGAGGAAATGCTGTATATGCAGTCTCAGGCGAATAGCGACGGCAACTTGGCGGTGACTGTCCACTTCAACCTGGGAATGGATCCCGACAAGGCACAACAGTTGGTACAGAATCGCGTGTCCCAGGCATTGCCTCGATTGCCCGAAGACGTACAACGATTGGGCGTGACCACGGTAAAGAGTTCACCCACCTTGACGATGGTTGTGCACCTGGTTTCGCCGGATGATCGCTACGACATGACCTATCTGCGCAATTATGCGGTTCTCAATGTCAAGGACCGGCTGGCTCGTATAGAAGGAGTGGGCGAGGTTCAATTGTGGGGAGGAGGAAACTATGCCATGCGCGTATGGTTGAATCCTCAAAAGGTGGCGCAACGTGGTCTTACCGCCACTGACGTGGTTGCAGCGATACGCGAACAGAATGTGCAGGTGGCTGCAGGGGTGATTGGGGCGTCGCCCAGCCTTCCCGACGTGCCGTTGCAGCTTTCGGTGAATACACAAGGAAGGCTGCATACCGAGGCCGAGTTCGCCGATATTGTGCTCAAGACATCCGAAGACGGCGGGGTGACGCGTCTGGGGGACGTGGCTCGCATAGAGCTTGCGGCGTCGGAGTACGGCTTGCGGGCCTTGCTCGATAATGAACCCGCTGTGGGAATAGGCATTATGCAAGCGCCGGGCGCCAATGCACTGGCAGTCTCTGATGGCGTTCGCGCTGTCATGAAGGAGCTTTCCGCGGATTTCCCGCCATCCATTGAGAGCCGTATTGCATATGACCCGACGCAGTTTGTCCGGGCCAGTATCAAGGCGGTGGTGGTGACGCTGCTGGAAGCCATTGCTTTGGTTGTACTTGTCGTCATAGTTTTCTTGCAGACCTGGCGCGCTTCAATTATTCCGCTGCTCGCCGTCCCGGTTTCCATCGTTGGTACGTTCGCGTTGTTGTTGGCCTTTGGCTACACCATCAATGCACTGTCTCTTTTCGGGCTGGTGCTGGCCATAGGTATTGTGGTGGACGACGCCATCGTCGTGGTGGAGAACGTGGAACGCAATATTGCCGAGGGCCTGTCTCCCCGGGATGCGACGTATCGGGCCATGCGCGAAGTCAGCGGCCCGATCGTGGCGATCGCCTTGACCCTCGTCGCCGTCTTCGTGCCATTGGCGTTCATGACCGGACTCACTGGTCAGTTCTACAAGCAGTTCGCCATGACGATTGCGATTTCCACGGTGATTTCGGCATTCAATTCCTTGACGCTGTCGCCCGCGCTGGCCGCGTTGCTGTTGAAAGGGCACGATGAAAAGCCCGATTGGCTGACTCGTGCCATGAATCGGGTGTTGGGCGGATTTTTTGCGCGTTTTAATCGCTTTTTCGCTCGCTCATCGGAAAAATATGCCAGAGGAGTATCGGGCGTCGTCTCGCGCAAGGCGTCTTCAATGGCTGTGTATTTTGTGCTGCTTGCCATGACCTTGGGCGTTTCGTATATCGTGCCCGGCGGTTTCGTCCCGGCGCAGGATAAACAATACTTGATCAGCTTTGCTCAATTGCCCAACGGCGCAACCTTGGATCGAACCGACCAGGTGATACGCCGCATGACCGATATCGCCCTGGAGCAGCCAGGCGTTGAGAGTGCTATAGCGTTTCCGGGACTGTCCATCAATGGCTTCACGAACAGTTCCAGTGCCGGAATCGTCTTCGTGATGTTGAAACCCTTCGATGAGCGTCATGGCGCCGATCTTTCAGCCAACGGTATCGCCACGGCGCTGAATCAGAAGTACCTGTCCATCAATGATTCGTACATAGCGGTTTTTCCGCCGCCTCCCGTCATGGGTTTGGGCACAGTAGGAGGCTTCAAACTGCAGATTGAAGACCGGGCAGCCGTCGGCTATGCGCAATTGGATGCGGCGGTGCAGGCTTTCCTGGCGGAGGCACGCAAGACACCGGAGCTGGGTCCTGCATTTTCCAGTTACCAGATCAATGTGCCTCAGCTTGACGTGGAGCTGGATCGTGTCAAGGCAAAGCAGCTGGGCGTGCCCGTGACAGATGTTTTCAACACTATGCAGATCTATCTGGGCTCTCTGTACGTAAACGATTTCAACCGGTTTGGACGTGTGTATCAGGTGAGGGCGCAAGCCGACGCGCCATACCGGTCGCAACCGGAAGATATCGCTCAATTGAAGACTCGCAATCGGGATGGGGACATGGTGCCGTTGTCTTCCCTGGTGAAGGTCACGCCTTCCTTCGGGCCGGAGATGGTCGTGCGCTACAACGGCTATACCGCCGCTGACATCAACAGTGGGCCTGCGCCAGGGTACTCATCGGATCAGGCCCAGGCCGCTGCGGAGCGCATAGCCGACAAGACGCTGCCTCGCGGAGTCAGATTCGAATGGACTGACCTGACGTATCAACAGATTCTGGCTGGGAATGCCGGTATTTGGATATTCCCCATTAGCGTATTGCTGGTGTTCCTCGTGCTGGCGGCCTTGTACGAGAGCCTGACCTTGCCGCTGGCGGTCATTCTTATCGTACCGATGAGCATACTCGCGGCGCTCGCCGGCGTATGGCTGACCGGAGGGGACAACAATATCTTCACGCAGATTGGCTTGATGGTACTTGTCGGACTGGCCTGCAAGAACGCCATTCTTATCGTGGAATTTGCCCGCGAGCTCGAACTGCAGGGCGCGACTCCGGTGAAAGCCGCGATCGAAGCTAGCCGCCTGCGTCTGCGACCTATCCTTATGACCTCCATTGCTTTCATCATGGGTGTGGTGCCGCTGGTGCTGTCATCCGGAGCGGGATCCGAGATGCGCCAGGCGATGGGCGTGGCGGTGTTCTTCGGTATGTTGGGTGTCACCTTGTTCGGGCTATTCCTCACCCCGGTTTTCTACGTGTTGCTGCGATCGATGGGCAAAGGCCAGCTGCACTCCGCCACCCGGCATGAAGCACCCGGACTTGCGCGAACCAACGAACACTAATAATGCGGAATGATGATATGAACAAGCCCTTACGATTTAGACTTGGTGTGGGAGCCTTGGTATTGGTGCTGGCCGGTTGTGCAGTCGGTCCGCAATATCAACGGCCGGCGACTGACGTACCCGCTTCGTTCAAGGAGGCATCAATGTCGCCCGAGGCAGCAAAGCGCTGGAAAGAAGCTCAACCAGCGGACAGCATGGAACGCGGCCGTTGGTGGACGATATTCCAGGATGCTCGCCTGAATGACCTTGAAGAGCAGGCCATGGTCGCGAATCAAGATTTGAAGGCGGCCGCGGCGCGAGTTGCACAAGCCCGCGCCCTGACCAGGAATGCGCGTTCCGAGCTGTTTCCGCGTGTCGACGCAGGCTTCGGACCTACGCGTCAGCGGGCATCCAATGCATCCCAGGGTTTGCCTGAGGATGCATCGAATGCGCCGCTTACACTATGGCGGGCGCAGGCTAGCGTATCCTACGAGGCCGATCTTTTCGGTCGCGTGGCCTCGCAGGTAGATGCGGCTACCGCCAGCGCTCAGCAATCGCAGGCCTTATACCGTTCCGTATTGCTGGCGCTCCAGGCGGATGTCGCTCAGGCCTATTTCCTGGTTCGCCGCCTTGATGGGGAGAAAGCGCTCTACGACGACACGGTGGAGTTGCGCAAACAGACACTGGAACTCATCGAGCGTCGCTATGTGGAAGGGGATATCAGCGAACTCGACGTGGCGCGGGCGCGCACTGAGCTGGACTCCGCGCGATCGCAATCTTTGGGTGTGGATCGTCAGCGCGCCATTGCGGAGCATGCCCTGGCCATATTGATGGGCAAACCGCCGGCCGACTTCGGCCTGAAAGTGCAACCCTTGGGGCAGGTCGCGGTCGGAATCCCGGCAGGATTGCCCTCATCGTTGCTGGAGCGCCGCCCAGACATTGCGGCGGCCGAACGCGCCATGGCGGCGGCGAATGCCCGGATAGGAGCGGCCAAGGCCGCATTTTTTCCACGCTTGAGCATTACTGGAACGGCGGGGTTCGAGTCGGCCCAACTGGGCGACTTGTTCGAGTGGTCCAGTCGGGCATTTCTGCTCGGGCCTTTTGTCGGCACGATGCTTTCCTTGCCGATCTTTGACGGGGGACAGCGGCAGGCGGGGCTGGACCGCGCGCGTGCAGAATACGAAGAAGACGTGGCCATTTACCGCCAGACGGTATTGAATGCCTTCCGGGAAGTCGAGGACAATCTTTCCAGCTTGCGTATTCTCGGTTCGCAGACCCAGGTCCAGGAGACGGCAGTGCAATCCGCGGCCCGGGCGGCCCAGCTTTCGCAAATCCAGTACCGCGAGGGTTCGACCAGTTATCTCGATGTAATCGATGCCGACCGGGCAGTCCTTCAGCAGAAGAGTGCAGCTGTACTGTTGTATGGTGAGCGTGCACAGGCGGCAGTCAATCTTATCCGCGCGATAGGCGGCGGTTGGGGGACAGTTATTCCAGATGTAACGACGCTCGCTACAGACACGGTGGGGCGGTACAGTCCGAAGTTCAATCAATGAATAAGGACTGCCGATGGCCGGAGCCAGCTTACTTGCCTTACTGGACGACATCGCCAGTGTGCTGGACGATGTGGCGCTGCTGACGAAAGCAGCGAGCAAAAAAACAGCGGGCGTGCTTGGCGACGACATCGCACTGAATGCCCAACAGGTAAGCGGCGTGGTGGCCAATCGCGAACTGCCTGTCGTCTGGGCGGTGGCCAAAGGATCCTTTGTCAATAAGCTGATCATTGTGCCGGCCGCGCTAGCCATCAGCGCGTTCGTTCCACAGGCAATCACGCCACTACTGATGCTCGGCGGCATATACCTGTGCTATGAAGGTGTCGAAAAGGTGGTGCATAGCCTGCTGCATCCGCAGGACAAGGCACATCTGGCGGTTCCTGGTGCGCCGCTACCCGCCGATGTCTCAAAGGCATTCACTAGATCAGGCCCGACTCCCGAAGAGGGCAAGATCAAAGGCGCCATACGCACTGACTTCATTCTATCGGCAGAGATCGTCGCGATAACGCTCGGCACCGTCGCCAGCGCTGTGTTTAGTACACAGGCGCTGGTTGTCGGGAGCGTCGCACTCATCATGACTGTCGGCGTATACGGGTTCGTGGCCGGTGTGGTGAAACTGGACGATGCAGGTTTGCATCTTAGTCAGCGTCCCGGCGATGGTTTCATCCCCAAGGCGATACGCGGTATTGGCGTTGCCATTCTTTCCGTAGCGCCCTATTTGATGAAGACGCTATCGATCGTAGGCACGATTGCTATGTTCCTGGTGGGTGGCGGCATACTCATGCATGGGATTCCAGGTGCCGAAACGTATTCTCATGATTTCATCCAGTCCGCCACGTCGGGGCTGGCTGGCGCGCTGCGGACGACGATCAGCTGGGTGGCGCCCACTGTGGTCAATGCATTGGCGGGAATCGTCGCAGGCGGCCTTGCACTTATCAGTGTAGAACTGGCGAAACGCATCCTGGGAAAATCGAATGAGTCCACTATACCCAATGAGAAAGCTGACTGACTGGGGCCTGTGGGGATGAAGGCGCTTTTGCTTGGCGTCCGTGAATGCTGATACCCTCTACCTTCTAATAATAGGGGAGCAACGGATGACGCAAAAGAAACATGTGGCATTGGAAGATGCCGCCAATATAGAGAAACGGGTACGCGACAGCTTTGACCGTCAAGGTTTGATGCGTCATTTAGGTGCGACCCTTACCGTAGTTGAACCCGGCGAGGTTCATATCACTTTGCCATTTCGCGATGAATTGACCCAGCAGCACGGATATTTTCACGCTGGTGCCACCACTACCATTGCCGATACGGCCGGGGGTTTTGCGGGGTTCACTTTGTTTCCTGCCGGAAGTTCGGTCCTTACAGTGGAATTCAAAGTCAATCTCATTGCACCGGCCAGGGGCGATCACCTCGAAGCTGTCGGTAGGGTGATCCGTTCCGGTCGCACGCTGACTATATGTCATCTCGAGGTATACGCCGTGCACGCTGAACAGCGAGTATTGGTGGCAGTAGGGCAGCAGACGTTGATGTGTATGCATGACAGGCCGGACGAGCGCGGGTAAAAGCGCCAGGATTACGTTCCTATATGCGGCGCCTGTGTTTACATAAGAGGAACCTTTATAGAGAACCTTCTTTATACAGCGTTGGCGACTATGCCGGGGTTCTTTGATGGGAAGCGCTTCGAGGCGGATATGGCGCTCTTTCCAGTGGGAAATAAGCGCCTTATATGGAAGGGACCTATAGGTTGAGCAAATTTTTCGTCCTTTGTGAGGCCAGCTTCTACGAAGTTACGCTGACGCAAGCTACTGAAAGGGCGGTTCAATTCGAGTTTTCATGTTTATTCAACGGCATTTCAAATTTATTTTCCGCGCGCCCCTAAAATATATTTCATTTTTGTTTCAACAGCTTACGCGCGGGCCGTGCGCACGGCGGCCCGTTTGCCTGGATTTGGCGTGAATTACGTTTGCGCGGCGCAAAATACCTGTGCTATAGTTTCGTTCTTCGCTGCTCCCCACCTAGGGTTTACCCGGGTTCTGGGCAGTAAAGCGCAGGCAAACGCAGGCTTTCGGGCCGCTGGGGCATGCGGCAGTGGCGCCAGGTTGGCGGTTTGTGTTGGTTAGGTCTTTAGGGCCACCGCA
>NZ_PDNV01000017.1 GCF_002849615.1 Pollutimonas nitritireducens | reverse complement strand
TCTCTAAGTGGTTGATTACAAACTCCACTTTGGCACATTGATGCCGTTGATGCGAGGCCCTCTTTACGTCTGCTTTCCTTCTTAGGCCTCGTCACTCACTTGAGGTGGGAGGCGTCCATACCATCTCCTGTCTTATCGTTAAAGCTACTTTGCCGATGACTTCCCGGCCATGAAGAGCACCGAGCGCGTCACCGAGCCCGGTAATTGGGTAAACCTTGGAAACGGAAGGCTGGATCCGCTTATCGTGCGCCCAGCCCAATATGGTTTGCATTGCGCGTTGCAGCGCTGGCGCATGGGTGACACGCTCGTCGGAGGGCGTCCACCCTATGTAACGGCCATAGAAGAAGCCATGCAGAGTCAAATTCTTCACGAGCAAAAGGTTGGCAGGCACGTCAGGCACGCGGCCGCTCGCAAAACCTATGCTCAACAGACGGGCATTGTGCGCGGCCGCCCGTACCGCGTGACCAAAGAGCTCACCGCCTACGGGATCCACCACAATGTCGGCTCCGCGGCCACCGGTAAGGGCTTTGACCTCGGTGGCAAGGTTGGCGCCGGGCGCCACGGCCGCGCGGGCTCCGCGTGCCACAGCATGGTCGCGCTTTGCCTGCGTGCTGGCGCACGCGATGACGTCGGCTCCCATCTGCCTGGCCAATTCGACGGCGGCAAGTCCGACCCCCGCCCCGGCGCCAAGGACGAGCACGGTCTCGCCGGGCTGCAATGCGCAACGCCACAGGAGTCCGCAATACGCGGTGCCATACGATATGGGAACTGGCAAGGCATCAAGAAGGGGCAGGCCATCAGGAATGGGATAAACGGTATATTCTGCAAGCTTGATCCGTTCGGCAAAACAGCCCCAATCCGCAATGGCAACGACTGCATCGCCCGGCTTGCATCGAGTAACGGATGTGCCCACAGACACGATGTGCCCGACTGCCTCTGTGCCAGGCGTGAACGGCAACGGCGGCCTGGTCTGGTAACGTCCAGCTATCATCAGGCCCGTGGCGTGGCTTACGCTGGCATAGGCAACGTTCATCACCACTTCATGCGGGCCCGGCGCGCCGGGCTCATCACATAAGACCAGTCGTGCCTCGTCACTTTCGCCAAAGCGCTGAACCTGAAGGGCACGCATCATGCCGATACTCCGCTCGATGTCCCATCGAATTGCTTGACCACGCCAGTGTCCAGCAACGCTGCGATCTCCGCAAAATCCAATCCGGCCTCCTGGAGGATCTGCTTGGTATGCTCGCCGATGTCGGGAGCGGCGAGCATGCGGCGACGCCCCGCTGCGCCCGGAATCCCAGGCAACTGCAGTTCGCCAATGCGAGGTTGCTGTAGAGACTGCAGCATGCCCAGATGAGTCGTCTGCGGGTGCGCGGCCACGGATGCATAATCACGCACGGGCGCATGCAGCACATCATGTTCCTGCAAGCGCTTTTCCCATACTACGCTGGGCGCCTGCGCCATCTGGATCGCAATTTCGCTGTGCAGAAAATCTCGCGCCGCCATGCGCGCTTTGTTGTTCCGGAAACGTGCATCGTCCAGCCAGTCGGGGCGATCCAGCGCCCGGCAAAGCCGCGCGAACTGGGCGTCATTCAAGACCAGCACCGACAACTGGCCGTCGGCGGTCGCGAACACACCGTTGGGCGCGCTGACCGCAGCGGAAGGCGGACCCCCGGCAAGAGAGCATGCGGCCATATTGTTGATCTGCAAAGCCGCGCAGGCTTCAAACAGGCTGATTTCGAGGTGCGTGCCGCGACCCGTCTTTAAACGCCGATACAGTGCCGCTGCGAGTTGCTGCGCCGCGTACAAGGCGGTCGATATATCAGCCAGCAACATGCCAATGCGCCTGGGCTGCCTATCGACATCCTGATTGGCAAACATAAGCCCGGTGTCGGCCTGCATCACCGAATCCGACGCCGGTGCCTGGGCATAGGGACCATCAGCGCCATAACCGCTGATCGATACATAGACCAGGTCTGGCTTCTGCTCGGCCAAGTTCGCGTAGCCGACACCCAGGCGCTCCGCCACGCCCGGGCGGAAGTTTTGAACGACGACATCTGCCTGCAGCGCGAGGCGGCGCAATAGATCCTTGCCGGCCGGTGTGCGGGCATCAAGGCAAAGCCCTTGTTTACCCGCGTTATAACTGATGGATAACGCACTGTGACCCTCGCGCACGACGCCAACGTTCCGGCCCCAATCACCTTCGGGCGGTTCGACCTTGACGACATGTGCGCCTTGCTGCCACAGAATCTGGGTGCAGTAGGGCCCGGCAATGCCTTGGCTGATATCAAGGATCCGGAGTCCGGAAAATGGCAGGTCTTGGCTCATGGCGATAATGCTCTGGCTTCTGAATAGTGGTGTGCAATCATGCTAGCATCGGACTAATTCATTAACAATGACACGATATGTGCCATGACTGTTGAGGATAAATGGACAATAGGATCGACCTTAATCTTATCCAGTTCTTTGTCGCCATCGTTCAATCGCGCACCTTGAGCGAAGCGGCCCGACGTACTGGAATGACACGCTCGAATGCATCGCGACAGTTGAAGGCGCTGGAACTTCTCATGGGCGCCCAACTGCTGCGACGCACGACCCGGAACATGGAGGTTACCGAAGCCGGCCAGCTTTTATATTCCCACGGCGTACGTATGCTGGAAGAAGCGCAAGCGGCCCGCGCATCGATAGACAGCCTTGGCAAATCCGTGCGGGGCGATGTACGGATACGCCTGCCCACCGGACTGGGTCATTTATACCTCGCGCCCGTGCTGCTGGAATTTGCCCGCAATTATCCTGACGTAAGTTTGCGTGTACTGATCAATGACTTCATCGGCGATTTGATATCGGCTGAGGTCGACGTGGCGCTGAAGATTACCTCCGCGCCCTCCGAAGATCACGTGGCACGCAAGATTTGCGATATTGCCTGGTGCCTTTGCGCAGCACCCGACTTCATCGCGACGCGCAACGCCATCGCAACCATCCAGGACCTGACCGGCTGCACACTGATCACGCCGGCATCCATGGGGCGCCGTTTCGACCTGAAACTCGACATGAACGGCACGCGCGTCCTGTTCAAGGCGACGCCCCGCCTGCAGTCGGGCGACTACCCTTACCTGCTGGAAGCCACACTGGCCGGGCTGGGCGTGGCACTGCTGCCTCGCTACGCGGTGTGGAAGCCGCTGCAATCAGGCGCGCTGCAAGAGGTACTACCCCAATACGAACCCGAAGGCGTCGGGGACAGCCTCTATTTGATGACGGCCGCGAACCGTTTTCCTACCATGGCCACCCGGACACTCATGGAGTTCATCACCGAACACATCAAGCAGCACGAAACGAACTGGCGGCGGCCTAAATGACCCGAGCGGCCTGCTTCACCCTGCAGAAAGCGCTTCCAATCGTCTCAAGTGGAAATCGGTATCACCCAACAGAAAATCGGTGTGAGTCAAGCGCTTGAAATAATCGCCCACTTCCAGTTCGGCCGTCATACCGATCCCGCCATGCATTTGCACAGCACTTTGGCCAACGTAACGTCCCGCCTCGGCTACCGACACCTTGGCGGACGATAACAATCGTTGGCGCTCGGCCACATCGGATTCGCCAAGCGCAGTGGCGGCCACATAGGCCATCGAGATCGCCAGTTCTTTATGCAGCAGCATATCGGCGAGGCGATGCTGCAATACCTGGAAGTCGGCAAGCGGTCGGCCGAACTGACGTCGTGTCTTCAGATAGTCCGCCGTGATTTCCACCAGCCGATCCATGGCGCCGGCGGCATGTGCGCACATTGCTGCAATACCGTAATCCATAGCGCTATCCAGTGCATCGTCGGCCACCTGGCCTTGCGCGATCAGCGCCTTCGCCTCTACGACCACACCGGTCAGTTCAACATCCGCGCAGCGATAGCCATCCATGGTGGGAAAATCTTGCACCGTCAGTCCCTGCGTATCGGTGGGAACCAGGAACAGCGCTGTTTCTCCATCGAGGACTGCGCTGACGATCAATTTATCTGCGCTCGCCCCCTGCCAGACCAGCTTCTTCCTGCCATTGAGCGTATAGCTTTCTGCTTTTTGCACTGCATGCGTCGCGCCTGGGCGTCGTACATTGCGCTGGCCGGGTTCGAGATAGGCGACGGTGCAGACCAAAGCGCCCCCCGCCATCCCGGGAAGAAGTTCAGCGTTGATCTGATCATTGGCAGCGCTTAACAACAGGGTCGTCGCCATGACCGCGCTGGGAATGACAGGCTCGGAAACCAGGCCTTTGCCCAATTCGAGCTGAATCGCCACGAGGGTGGCCGGCGATTCGCCGAAGCCTTCATATCGTTCGGGAATCAGCAGGCCGGCGACACCGAGCTCGGCCAGAGACTCCCACGCCTGCCGATCCAGTTCCGGCTGGGCGGCACGCTTGCGCCGCTGCTCCGCGCCCCAGTTGTCGCTCACCAGTCTGCGCAGGCTGTCCGTCAGCATGCGCTGCTCGTCGTTATACGTGAAATCCATTTTTTATTTCCTGTGGGATGTAAGGGAAACCGCTATCGGCACATTGACCTGTATGACTAGGATCCAAGAATCATCTTGGCGATAATGGTCTTTTGCACCTCGGTCGTCCCCCCATAAATTGTGGTTTTACGCAGGTCGAAATAACCGGCCGATGCCGCCGCCGCGAACTCGGGGCCGGGCCCGGTGAACGCCGTGTCCGGCTCCATCCAGCTTGGGTCGTACGGCCATGTGTCGACGCCCATTACCTCCATCTGCAGCATGGCCAAGTCTTGCTGGATCTCGGACCCACGTATTTTCAAGATAGAGGCCTGCGGTCCGGGACCCTGGTCGCTATTGGCCGCCACGCGTAGCAGGAGCATTTCAAGCGCAACGATGTCGATCTCGATACGGACGATCTTTTCCTTCATGCGCGGATTCTGGCTGGCGGGCTCGCCGTCGATGAGCGTATCAGCCGCAAGCTTTTTCAATATCTGCAGCTCGCGATGGCAATGTCCTATACCGGCAATTCCGGTTCTTTCATGGCCGAGCAAATATTTTGCATAAGTCCACCCCTCGTTCTCGTTGCCCACAAGATTCTCGAAGGGCACTTTCACGTCGTCCAGCCATACCTCATTGACATCCGCTCCTCCGTCCAGCGTACGAATGGGGCGCACTGTGACGCCAGGCTGGCGCAGGTCGATCAGCAACAGCGATATCCCGCGCTGCGGCTTGGCCTCGGTATCGGTGCGTGCAAGGCAGAACATCCAGTCGGCATACTGACCCAGAGTGGTCCAGGTCTTCTGGCCGTTCACGACATACCCGTCGGCTGTGCGCACGGCACGTGTTTTCAACGAGGCAAGGTCCGAGCCGGCGCCGGGTTCGGAATAGCCCTGGCACCACCAATCTTCCACGGTCAGCATCCTGGACAGGAAACGATCCTGCAATTGCTTGCTGCCGTACTTCATCAATACCGGGCCTATCATACCCAGACCAAAGGGAAGAAGCCGCGGTGCGCCGCCTTTGAAGCATTCGATCTCGAAAATCAATCTTTGCAAGGGGCCCCAGCCTGTGCCGCCAAACTCGACGGGCCAGTTTGGCGCACCCCAGCCCTTGGCGGCCAGCACCCGATGCCATCGCAGGTAATCGTTTTTGTCCAGGCGTTGGTGCCGGAATACCTTTGCGCGAATGTCGGATGGCAACTCCGCATTCACAAAATCCCGGACATCATGCCGGAAGGCGATTTCTTGAGCGTTCCACGTCAAATCCATAGCGTTTCTCCTTTTGACTGGAATCTACCAAGATCGACCGGCCTTCCACAATACCGCTTTCCAAAAGCCCCTGTTCACCTGATGCGAACCAGTGGGCCGGCGAAAGTCACCCTTAAGTAAAACGGAATTGCCAATCAGGCACTTTGCAGCGAGACTTGTTGACCCGTAAACGCGGTTCACTGATAGCTATAAAACCGGAGACAAACCCATGAAACTTAAGTCTATACTTCTATTCGCCGGCGGCCTCATGACCGTTGCATCGGTGCAGGCCCAGGCCCCATGGCCCGCCCAACCCATCAAGCTGATCGTCGGCTATTCGCCCGGCGGACCGGTCGACACAAGCGCGCGCACTTTCGCCAAATATCTGGGCGACGAACTGAAGCAGCCTGTCATCGTCGAGAACCGCACCGGGGCCAGCGGCATGATTGCCGCTGAGTCGACCTCGCGCGCTCAGCCCGATGGCTACACCATCAACTTCGTTGCCAGTCCTACCCTGACCATCACACCGTTGATTCAGAAAAACACCAAGCTCGACCTCGAAAAGGACTTTACCTATATCGGCAACATCGCTGACTACACGAATGTATTGGTAATCAACAAGGATGTGCCGGTTAAAAACATCCAGGAACTGGTGGAGTACGCGAAGAAAAATCCCAATACCGTTTCCTTCGGCTCGGCTGGCGTCGGCGCGTCGAATCATTTGTCGGCTGAACTACTGAAACAAAAAACCGGCACGGAAATGCTGCACGTCCCGTACCGCGGCAACTCGCCCGCCATGATCGATGTCATCGGTGGAAAAATTACTTATATGTTTGACATCACCAGCACGGCTATCCAGTACATACAAAGCGACAAAGTGCGTGCCTTGGCGGTAACCTCGCGCGAGCGCAACGCCGGCCTGCCCGACGTACCCACCATGATCGAAGCCGGGGTAAAAGACTATGCGGTGACGGGCTGGTATGCCCTGATCACGCCCAAGAACCTTCCTGCCAACATCCACGAACGCCTGGAAGCCGCACTGAACACCATTGCCAAGAACCCGGAGTTCGAGAAGACCATGAAGGCCGGCGGATATACGATCAACGTGAGCAACGGCGCAGAATTGCTGGACAAGGCCAAACGCGAATACGCCATGTGGGACGACGTGATCAAAAAGGCCAAGATCCAGACAAACTAATCCGCAGCGTCTCACCGGACGCGTCAAGCGTGGCCGGGTAGGTCGGGCCTCACCGGGTCGGGTCGGGCCTCGCCGGGCCCGATCCACGCGATCTCATCCCCATCACTCGATCTTGATGCCTGCTTCCTGAATAACCTGGGCCCATTTCTTGATCTCGTTATCCAGGAATCGGGCAAAGTCTTCGGGCGTCCCGGGCATAGGCTCGGCGCCCGCAGCAGCCATGGCGGGGCCGACAGCAGGATCGTTCAAGACAGCCACCAGGTCGTGGTTGAGCTTCTTGACGATGGCCTGGGGTGTACCCTTGGGGGCCATCAAGCCAGTCCATGAATAGGCTTCGTAGCCCTTGACACCCGCTTCCGCGATGGTCGGCACGTCCTGAGCCAGTACCGATCGCTCCGGATTTCCAACACCGAGGGCCTTCACGTGGCCGGACTTGATGAACGGCAGTGCCGACGGCGCATCGGCAAACATAAGCTGTACCTGGCCGCCGACCAGATCCTGCATGGCCGGCGCACTGCCGCGATATGGGATGTGCAGCAGCTTGACGCCAGCCAGCTTATTGAAAAGTTCACCCGCCAGGTGCGTGCCGCCGCCGGTGCCCGAGGAGCTGAACGAAACTTTGCCGGGGTTCTCCTTGGCATAGCTGATCAATTCCTTGATGTCCTTGACAGGCAAGGAAGGATGCGCGACCAGGATGATGGGAAACCGTGCCACCGAGCCCACCGGCTCGAAGTCGGCCTGTATGTCATAGCCCAGGTCCTTGCGCAGGCTGGGCAATACGGCATGATGAATGGCCGGAAAGAAGAAGGAATAGCCGTCCGGCTTCTCTTTCACGGCATGCCGTGCCGCGACGATACCGCCGGCGCCGGCCCGGTTATCGACCACGGCAGATTGTCCCCACTTCTCGCCCAATGGCTTGGTGACGAAACGCGCCGAGGTATCGACGGGGCCTCCGGCGGGGAATGGGACGATGAAATTGATCGCGCGCTGGGGCCAGGGCGCATCGGCCGCCCGCGCCGCTGACATGGGCAAGCCTAGTGCCAGCAGTCCCAAGCCCATGCCGCCGAGGACCCGACGACGATTAAGAGTGTTCTTGTTCATGTTTTGTCTCCCGTACTGATTGGTAAGGTTTTACCTGGCCCGGTGCTCAAGGCCCAACTCTTTGAGTATTTCGTCGGTATGCTGGCCCAGCAATGGCGGCGCCATGCGGTACTGGATGGGCGTTTCCGAATAGCGTATCGGGCTGGCCGTCGTGGGCGTCGTACCCGCCAGCGGATGCGGCATGGTCTTCCAGATTTCGCGCGCCTTGACCTGCGGGTTCGCGAACACCTGCTCTATGTTGTTGATCGGGCCGCAAGGCACCCCCACTTTCTGAAGCGCCGCGATCCAGTCGTCGCGGGTGCGCGTCTTCATGATGGTTTCAAGCTCTTTGATCAGCACAACACGATTGACCAGGCGCTGGCTGTTGGTGGCATAGTCGGGATGCACTGCCAGGTCTGGCCGCCCTATGGCCTGGCAGTAGGCGCGATACTGGCTGTCATTGCCCGTAGCAACGATCAGGTGTCCGTCGCTGGACGCAAAAACCTGATAGGGAACCACGTTCTGATGCGCATTTCCCGCACGCTTGGGAGCGATGCCGGAAGTCATGTAGTTCAGGTTCTGATTTGCCAGCATGGCCACATGGCAGTCCAGCAAGGCCAGGTCGATATGCTGGCCCAGGCCGCTGCGGTTGCGTTCCTGCAGCGCCCCCAGGATGGCAACTGCCGCATACATGCCGGTGATGATGTCGGTGACGGCCACCCCGGCTTTCTGGGGACCGCCACCGGGCAGGTCGTCCCGTTCGCCGGTGATGCTCATCAAGCCGCCCATGCCCTGGATCATGAAGTCATAGCCGGGCAGGCTGGCCAACGGGCCCGTCTGGCCGAATCCGGTGATGGAGCAATAAATCAAACGGGGATTGATCGCCTTGATGGTTTCATAATCGAGCCCGTACTTCTTCAGGCCGCCCACCTTGAAATTCTCGACCAGGATGTCGCAACGGGCAGCCATCTCGCGAACCAGGTCAGCACCGTCAGGGCTGGCGATATCAATGGCGATGGAGCGCTTGTTTCGATTGGTGCTCAGGTAGTAAGCCGCTTCGCCGGTATCGACGCCATTAGCGTCCTTCAGGTACGGAGGACCCCAACTGCGCGTATCGTCGCCCGTATCCGGGCGTTCTACCTTGATGACATCGGCGCCGAGATCGGCCAGGTTCTGACTGCACCACGGGCCGGCCAATACCCGGGACAAGTCCAGCACTTTGATGCCGTCCAGGGGTGCCAAACGTTCGTTCATTGCTTTACTCCTGCGATTCCATTGGTCAATACCACGATGTCGCGCTCTGCGACGCGGGCCTGGAACTGGACGGTACCAGAAACTCCATGCCACATCTCGACCTTCAGGGTTTCGCCTGGGAAAACGGGCGCTGAAAAGCGGGTGTTCATATACAGCAACCGATCCGGATCATAGTCGCACATCGTCTTGATGAGCGCATGCATGGCCACGCCGTAGGTGCACAGGCCATGCAGGATAGGACGCGGGTAGCCGGCATCCCTGGCCACTCGCGGATCAACATGCAGGGGATTCGGATCAGCGTTCAGTCTGTATAACAGCGCAGCCTGCGGCAAGGTTTGCAGGGTGCATACCTGATCAGGCAGCGCGGCGGGGACTTTGGGCAAGGCCTCGGGCGCGGCGTCGCCCGCGCCGAAACCGCCATCAGCCCTGCAAAATGTGGTCTGCTGGACGGTGGCAAGCAAGGCGTCGTCAGCGGCATCGTGGATCTTTCGTTCCACTACCACAAGCGCCCCCTTGTCTGCACCTTTGTCCACGACATGTGTGACCCGACTACGCCCTATGACCTCGCCAGTGACAGGAAACGGGCGATGAAAGGCCATGCGCTGTTCGCCATGCACCAATTTCACCCAATCGATGCCTGTCCTGGGATCCTGCATCCAGAAGCCCGGATAACCCAGCACCGCCGCCATGCCGGGAAATACCTTGAGGTCTTTTTCATAGACGAATGCCAACTGCGCCTCATCCATCGGGTCATACCCCAGGCCGACGCTAAGGGCATACAGGATGACGTCCTTATCGGCATAAGCCTGGCGCACATCGGTGAATCTCCACGCCTTGATCCGTTCATAATCCAGCGCCATTGCCACTCCTTAAATAGGATCCCAGCCGATGACTTCCGGCGACCGCTCAAGCTTGTAGAAATCGTTTCTCATGGCGGGAACGGCGATTTCAGCGATATCTTCGGGCGTCCATCCGGTTGACATATGGACCGAACGAACGGGGCGCGGCTGGCTGAACAACATGATTTCATTGGCCCGTACGGCAAAAATTTGCGCCGTGACTTCACGTGCCGCGTCACTGCCCAGGTACACCACCAGCGGCGCAATCTTGCCGGCTTCCATCTTCTGCAGCTTGAGCACGCGCGCTTTCTCTTCCGGCGTATTGGCGGGAATGGAGCTGGTCATGCTGGTCCAGGCAAACGGCGCTATGCAATTGGAACGGACATTGAACCGTGACATATCGAGCGCGATCGACTTGGACAAACCCACAATGCCCATCTTGGCCGCGGAATAATTCGCCTGCCCGAAATTGCCGATCAACCCCGATGTCGATGTCATGTGCACGTAGGCGCCGGATTCCTGCTCGCGGAAATACGGAGCGGCCGCCCGGCTGACATAGAAAGACCCGTTCAGATGCACGTCCAGGACTTGGGTCCATTCCTCCTCGCTCATTTTGTGGAATAGCCGGTCACGCAGATTGCCGGCATTATTTACAATGATGTCGATCTTGCCGTACAGGTCGATGGCCGCCTGGACGATATGTTCGGCGCTTTCCCGCGTTGCCACGCTATCGGTATTGGCAACTGCCTGGCCGCCGGCCGACGTGATCTCGTCGACCACGGCCCGGGACGCTCCGTCACTGATGTCGTTGACGACGACGCGTGCGCCGGCGGCCGCCAGTGCCAACGCAATACCCTTGCCTATGCCGCCGCCCGCTCCGGTGACCACCGCTACCTTGCCTGCAACCATCTCGCTCATTCGTGATACTCCTGTGTCTGGTTTTTTCTGTCATTTACAGTAGAGGAATTCACCCCGGGCTTCAACTCCGTTTTCATAAAGAGCGTCTTAACCGGGAATTAAGTGTGGGCAATTACTTAATGAGCGCAAAACACGGGCCTAACTAAAACGAGATTCCCGTCGCGGCAACCCAGGCCGACAATGGACGTCCAACGATTGGAGGAGACACAAGCATGTCGGACGCAACATCGACTCCGGCTGCAGGCGCAGATAAGTACTATCGCGAGCAGCTGGACCAAGGTAACTTTCTGATTCAACGCTGCCTGTCGTGCACGCGAGGAATTTTCTACCCCCGCATGATCTGTCCACATTGCGGCTCGGACCAGCTCGAATGGTTCAAGCCTTCCGGCCAGGGCGTGGTGTATTCCACAACAGTCGTCCGACGCAAGCCCGAGCACGGCGGCGACTACAACGTCGTCCTTGTCGACTTGGCCGAAGGGCCACGCATGATGTCGCGCGTCGACGATGTTGCGCCCGATGCCGTCACCATCGGCATGCCCGTGTCTGCCCGGATCACCGAAACCGAAGAAGGCAAGATGGTCGTATTCACCCAGGCGGAGACAAAGCTATGATCAACAAGAAACTTCGCGGCGCTGTGGCCATAGCGGGTGTCGGCCAGGCAGGCCTGGGGCAGGCGCACGGCTACACCGAGATGGAAATCCTGGTTCAGGCGGCGCAGCGGGCCGTGGCCGACGCAGGACTCACCATGCAGGATATCGACGGCATCGCCACCGCCAGCGTAACGGCCACCATGTGGGCCATGCCCGTCATCGAGCACCTGGGCATCAAACCGACCTTCATCGACAGCACCATGCTGGGGGGATCCAGCTTCGTCGCGCATCTTATGCCGGCGCTGCAGGCACTGGAATCCGGCCAATGCAATGCGGTATTGGTCTGCTACGGCAGCACCCAGCGCACGTCCACCATCGGTCGCGCCGAAATCGCCAACGCTCGACGCAAGCTGGATCCCCAGCCCTACGAAGCCCCCTACAACCCCTTGAACCCCTTAAGCTCCTATGCGCTGGTGGCCGCGCGCCACATGCACCAATATGGCACACGCCGCGAGCACCTGGCGGAAGTGGCAGTGGCAGCACGCCGCTGGGCCCAGATGAATCCGGAAGCAACACAGCGCGACCCGTTGACCATCGAGGAAGTTCTGTCGTCGCGCATGGTGTCAGACCCCCTGTCGGTACGCGACTGCTGCCTGGTCACCGATGGCGCGGGCGCCTATGTGCTCGTACGGGCCGATCGGGCCAAGGATCTCAAGCAGAAACCGGTCTATGTGTTGGGCAGCTCCACCGCTGTCTGGAATCGGCAGATATCGTCGATGGCTGACCTTACCGTGACGGCCGCGCAGCAGTCCGGGCGCATCGCCTTTGAAATGGCTGGCCTCACGCCCAAAGACATCGACGTGGTCGAACTCTACGACGCCTTCACCATCAATACCATTCTCTTTCTTGAGGACCTCGGCTTCTGCAAGAAAGGCGAAGGCGGCGATTTCGTGAGCAATGGCGGTATTGCCCCCGGCGGTCGCCTGCCAGTGAACACCAATGGCGGCGGACTCTCGTGCATACACCCCGGCATGTACGGTATTTTCATCATGATTGAAGCGGTAAGGCAGCTGCGCGACAGCTGCGGCGAACGCCAGATCCCGAATGCGCACACCGCCGTGGTGCATGGCAATGGCGGCACACTGTCCAGCCAATCAACGGCCATACTCGGCACGCAGGCGTCACTTTGACCAGAAACCACCAAGGACGAACAAATATGATCCCTACCCGATTCTCGCAGCTGCTCGCTGCCCTCGCATTCGCCGTTCCGGTTTCCGCCCACGCGGCGTGGCCCGAGAAACCCATCACCATCATTGTTCCTGCCGCCCCTGGGGGCACCACCGATATGTCAGCCCGCTTGATCAGCGAGAAGCTCGCCAAGAATCTGGGAACATCGGTCGTCATCGAAAATCGTGCGGGAGCGGCCGGTATCATTGGTTCGCAGGCATTGGTACGGGCGCAGCCAGACGGCTACACCTTGATCATGGGCAATATCGGTCCCAATGCGATCAACTACAGCATGTACAAAGACTTGCCGTACACGCCGGACGATTTCGCACCGATCACACTGGTGATCTCAGTGCCCAATGTCCTGGTCGTCAATGCTGAATCACCGGCAAAAAGCGTCAAGGACCTCATCAGGATCACCAAGGAGAAATCCCAGGGAGGCACGTTCGGCAGTTCCGGCGTAGGCCAGTCGCCCCACTTGTCCGGGGAAATGTTCAAGCAGCGCGCCGGCATCGATGCCGCCCACGTCGCCTACAAGGGCGCCGGCCCCGCCGTCACGGCATTGCTGGGCAATCAGTTCGATTTCATGATCGACAACCTGCCCAGCTCACTTTCCTTTATCCAGGCCGGCAAGTTTCGCGCACTGGCCGTGACCAGCGATAAACGTGTGCCCGAACTTCCCGACGTGCCCACCATGGCCGAAGCTGGCGTCGCCGACATGGTCGTCACCGCATGGTTCGGCTTGCTTGCTCCCAAGGGCACTCCACAGGAGGTCATCGACAAGATTCATGCCGGTGCCAAGGCGGCACTGGACACTCCGGAAATCCAGACGCGCTTCAAGCAAATGGGTGGAACGGCGGGCGGCAACACCCCTGTGGAGTTTGCGGAGTATATCGCCGCCGAACGCGCACGCTGGGAGAAAACCGTCAAGGCCGCCAATCTGTCCGCAGGAAATTAAATGATCAACAAGATTAAGTCGTCCCTTGCCGAAGCCGTGCAAACAATTCCCGATGGGGCAAGCGTATTGATCGGCGGGTTCGGCGATGCAGGTATCCCTTTTGAGCTCATCGATGCCTTGCTTGAGCAAGAAACCACGGACCTGACTGTGGTCAGCAATAACGCCGGGGCAGGAGATCGCGGCATTGCCAAACTGATCGCCGCCGGGCGCGTGCGTAAAGTCATCTGCTCGCATCCCCGACCACCCAACGCCGAGATATTCGCCCAGGCCTATCGGGCGGGAAAAGTCGAGCTGGAATGCGTGCCGCAGGGAACCCTGGCTGAACGCATGCGGGCGGCCGGTGCCGGACTGGGACCCTTCTTTACGCCTACGGGCTATGGCACGCGGGTTGCCGACGGCAAGGAAACGCGCATCGTCGACGGCAAAGGTTACGTGCTCGAACAGCCCTTGTCTGCCGACTTCGCCCTGATAAGGGCCTTCCAGGGCGACCGTCTCGGCAACCTCACCTATCGTCTCGCCGCCCGCAACTTCAATCCGGTCATGTGTATGGCAGCTCGACACACCATTGCGCAAGTCGATGCCATTGTCCAGACGGGCGATATTCCGCCCGAACAGGTCATGACGCAGGCCATCTTCGTTCAAACCGTCGTTCTGGCAGGCAGGCAACATGACTAAGTCCCTTACCTTGAATCGCCATCAAATCGCGCAGCTGGTGGCGCAAGACATACCCGACGGCTCCACCGTGAACCTGGGCATAGGCATGCCGACCCTCGTTGCCGACTACTTGCCACCGGACCGCGAAATCCTGATGCACAGCGAAAACGGCATACTGGGCATGGGTCCGAAAGCGCAGGACGACGACATTGATCCGGACTTGATCAACGCCAGCCGCGTTCCGGTCACCTTGTTGCCCGGCGCCTCGATCACCGAACACACGATTTCGTTTGCAATGATGCGCGGTGGCCACCTCGATTACTCTGTGCTTGGCGGCTTCCAGGTTGCTCCCAACGGCGACCTGGCAAACTGGATCACCGACGCGCCCGATGCCATCCCCGCCATAGGCGGAGCCATGGACCTGGCCATAGGCGCCAAGCACGTCTTCGTCACCATGGACCACACCACCAAGCAAGGTGAACACAGGCTGCTGGAAAAATGCTCGTATCCTCTCACCGGCATGGGAGTTGTGGACACCGTGTATACCAATCTGGCCATCGTCGATGTCCATGAAGGAAAATTCACGGTGCGCGCCATCGTCGACGGCCTTGCCCTCGACGACTTGCAGAAACTCACCGGAGCAGCGCTTTATGCATCGCCGGATATCAAGACGATTTCCTTAACGCAGGAAGGAGTACCTACGCTCGTGTAGACCATAACAGCACGAAGGGCCGCCACCGGCATCCCCTTCACCTCCAGGAGACAAGCCATGCATAAAGTAAACACCATCGGCCGTATTGCCGCCATCGCCGCACTGGTCCTTGCCGGCACCGTACACGCACAGGACTTCCCGAATCAGCCAATCAAACTGTTGATTCCCTATCCTCCTGGTGGCAGCGCCGACATGCTGGCAAGGCCTTTGACCGAAAAACTACAGGCTGCATTGGGGCAACCTGTAGTGCTGGAATACAAAGCGGGCGCCGGCGGCTCCATCGCTACCGCGCAACTGGCACGCGCCAAGCCCGATGGCCACACAATACTCATGGTCCTGGCAGCGCATGCCATCAACGCTAGCCTCTACCCCGACCTGCCTTACGACACCCGCAAGGACTTCACACCGGTGTCGCTCGTGGCAACATTGCCGTTGCTGGTTGCAGCCCCCAAGAAAACACCCGCGAACACCATGCAGGAGCTTGTCTCGTACGCCAAAACCAACCCCGGCACCCTGACTTTTGCCTCGGCTGGTAACGGTAACACCAGCCACCTCGCTGCTGAAATGTTCAAGTCGACGGCCAATATCAACATGCTTCATATCCCTTACAAAGGTAGCGGCCCTGCCGTCGTCGCCCTGCTGGCGGGCGACGTATCGCTGATGTTCGACAGCATCTCCACGTCGCTGCCGCAAGTAAAGGCCGGCAAACTGAAGGCTCTGGCCGTCACTGGCGCCAAGCGATCCGCCCTGCTGCCCGACGTGCCCACCGTGGCGGAGTCCGGTTTTCCGGATTTCGTGGTCAATGGCTGGTACGGTATTCTTGCCCCCGCAAAAACGCCCCAGCCTGTCGTGGAGAAATTGAACAAGGCCTTTGCGGCGGCGGCAACGGATCCCGAGATCAAGAAACAACTGGCCGGCTACGGTTATGAAGTGGTTGCTTCGACACCCCAGGAGTTCGGCCAGCACATAGACAAAGAGCTGGTCCAGTGGCAAAAGATAATCAAAGAGGCCGGGGTCAAGATGCAGTAACCAATACGGACTAAGCGAAATGGCGGTAACCGCTTTATCGATATCGCCATTGAACACGAATTTCGAATACCTATTTCTCTTGAATCGTCTTGACCCGTGAACATGTCCACCTCTAGGATATTCCGATAAAGAAATGTCATTCCTACTTGGGAATGGCGTTGGAAAAAGCAGGCCGACTCCGCCGATTGTCGGTCGCGCTCAACAACCGGATGAATCCAGGTAGGAGACCACATGTCACGCAATAACCTTAAACCAACGCTGCAATCCTTGGCCGGCATCGCCGCGGCGTTGACGATGGCCGTGTGCACCAGCGCCCATGCCGCGTATCCGGAACGGCCGATCAAGATCGTCGTTCCGTATAACGCTGGAGGGGGCACGGATGTGTTGACGCGCGCAGTGGCGAATGGCATGAGCGCGGCCATGCATGAGTCCGTCATTGTGGAAAATCGGCCAGGTGCGAGCGGCATGATAGGTTCGGAAGCCGTAGCACGCGCCAAGCCCGATGGCTACACATTGGTGATGACGGCAGCCGACACCCACACCATCAACCCTCATGTCTATCCAAAAATCTCCTACGATGCGCGCAAGGATTTCCTGCCTGTGGCACAGATTGGCTACCTGCCCTATGCCCTGGTCATCAACGCCAAGCTCGGCGTAAACAATATCAAGGAATTCATTAAGCTGGCACAAGATAAACCTGGACTGCTGACTTATGCCTCATGGGGTGTGGGCAGCTCCAGCCACGTCGCCATGGAAATGCTTAACGTCAACCAGGGACTGGACATCCTGCACGTGCCCTATACCGGCGCCGCTCCGGCAATGACGGCGCTTATGGCCGGCCAGGTCGACGCCTTGTTCGTGCCGCTTAGTCTGGCAAAACCCAATGCCGATGCAGGCAAGGTGAAAATGATGGGCTTGGGCGCGCCCAAGCGCTTTGGCGGTGCACCCGATGTCCCCACCTTGAAAGAGCAAGGCATCGACGTCGTTGCCGCCCCATGGATCGGAATCCTGGCACCCGCCAATACGCCGCAGCCAGCCATCGACACGCTAGCGAAGGCGGCGCTGGAAGCCGTCAAGACGAAAGACGTGATCGATGCATTGACAACCGGTGGCCTGGAGATCAATCCGAGAAATTCAAAAGACTTCGCCGATTTTCTGGTATCGGACTACAAGCTCTGGGGTGACACCGTCAAAGCGGCTAACATCAAGACTGAATAAGGTTAACGGACACAGAGAATGATCATAGAAAAAGACGTTAACGTACGGAAGGAGGAAACGACACGATCGCCATTGCGAACGGTGAAGCCGGGCGCCTATCCCTTTGTTGTCAACCAACAGCCATAAACCACTGATACGTATTAGTCGGTCAGCACGGCGGCATCAGCGCTCCAGTCACGATGCCTCGAGAAGCGCTGCAGCTCGCGCTCCACATCGATGCCAAAGGGCTTCAAGGCGTGCGCCAGCGCAGCCGCGTTTTTTTTCAAGACACCATCGTCCGGCAGCGGTCCCCGACTTGCAATAATCACCCGGTTGCCCGCGCGCAAGTTGAAAAATTCGCCGAACACGGCGGCATAGGTCGCTGATTCCCGCTCATACATGGTGGAGTTGGTGAAAGTATTGGCCACCACTACGCCGTCAGGCGTCAGAATGGCACGCAGATGTTGAAGGAATTCCCGGGTAAGCAGATGGGCCGGAATGTAATCGACATCGAACGCATCCAGCATCACCAGATCGTAGGTCCGGCCTTCACGCTGCGCCTTTTCGATAAAAGCGCGTCCGTCGCCCACAAACACTCGCTGTCGAGCCCCTTGCTTGAAGCCAAAATACGCTTCGGCCACCCGCAGGACTGCCGGGTCAATCTCCACCGTGTCGACCACAGCATCAGGAAGAATTTTTGCCAGGGCAATCGGGATGGTGCCGCCGCCCAAGCCCACCATCAGTACATTGCGCGGATCAGGCTTCACGAAAAGCGCGCTTGTCATCATGCGGGTGTAGTCGAAAACCATTACGTCGGGGTCGCTGACATCGAAACAGGTCTGGCGGCCCCTGTCTTTGATTTTCTCGAAATTCATGCAGCGTTGACCATACTCGTCGATGACGAGTACGGGTGCGAATTCGGATGGCTCAGTATGAACGAGTCGCGGGGACAGCGAATTGGACAGCGAGTAGGTGACCAATACCGCGGAACACGCGGCCAGGGCCAGTCCGAGCAAGGCAGGCCATCGAAAGCGGCGGTGTCCAGATTTCATAATGTCTCCCTGTTGGTACCGTGATGCACTCGACACCCGGATCATAGGCCACGGGTTCCGTTCGCGGGAAAATCTCGTGCGATCGCACCACGCCAGATAACTTAAACGTATAACCAAATATCTATATATTCGTTTCTAATTAATCCAGACGCCATTAGACTTCAAAGGAATATAAACCTGGATCAAGAAACGTAAAATGAGCCGCATCACCATTCAAACCGTAGACTCCGCTCCCGCCGAATCCAAGGAGCGCCTCGAAGTTGCGCGTAAAAACAACGGCTTCCTGCCTAACCTGATAGGCGTGCTGGCCAACGCCCCGACGGCGCTCGAGACATACCAGGTCGTGGGCGCCATCAATGCGCGCACCGGATTGTCAGGCGCCGAACGTGAAGTCATCCAGATTACCGCCGCAACGCTCAATGGCTGCGGCTTCTGCGTGGCGGGCCATACTGCCATTGCGCGCAAAAAACTTGCCATGCCCGAAGAAGCGATTCACGCGCTGCGCAACACCCAGGCCCTAAGCGACCCGAAACTCAATGCACTGGCATTGTTCACCGTCGCCGTCATGGAAAACAAAGGCCAGGTCTCCGATAGCCAGTTAAACGATTTCCTCGCGGCCGGCTACACCCAGGCCAACGCGCTGGAGGTGGTGCTGGGCGTCAGCTTGGCAACACTATGCAACTACGCCAACAATCTGGCCAAGACGCCCATCAATGACGAACTGCAAGCCTACGCCTGACCGCAACACAGCATAAAGCAAGGAAATCCGTCGTGAGCCTAACCGACCCAGCCGCAGCGCTAATTGACGCCATTGCGGTGCATGTTAAGTCCGACCTCGCACCCTTGGCCAAGGCCATAGACCAGGACGGCTTGTACCCGATCGATTATCTGCGTCGCCTCGGCGCCCTGGGCGGTTTCGGCGCAAGCATCCCGCGCGAATATGGCGGGTCCGGCCTGGACATGGCCGCACAGATCAGGATTACCACTGAAGTGGGACGCGAATGCGGATCCACGGCGTTTCTGGTGTGGTGCCAGTCCAGTTGCGCCGCTTATTTGCTGGCCTCTCCCAACCTGACCGTACGGGACCGTTATCTGACCTCGGTCGTACAGGGTAGCCTGCTTGCGGGCACTGGAATGTCCAATGCGGTCAAGCACCTGGCCGGCATAGAAAAGATCCACCTAAGTGCGCGCCGCGACGGCGACGACTATATCGTTGACGGTTCGTTGCCTTGGGTATCAAATGTGGGTGCCCAGCACCTGGCTATCGTCGCCGCGTCGGTCGAAGACGAAGGCTATGTGATGTTTGCTGTACACGGCAGTACCGATGGATTGAGTTTGCATCCCTGCCCTGAATTTTCCGCACTCGAAGGCACGCAAACACTGAACCTGCGCTTCAAGAACGCGCGGATTTCAACCGTCAACGTATTGGCCCATCCCTCTCAATTTGGGAAGTATATCGCCAGCATCAAGCCCGGTTTCATATTGGGCCAGACAGGCATGGGCTTTGGCGTGACCGAAGCCTGCCTGAAGACCATACGTGAAAGCAACGCCAGTACCGCTCACGTAAATGTGTTCCTGGATGACCAGGGACAGGAGCTGGCGGCCAAGCTGGACGTGCTGAAGGCGCAGGCCGGCGCACTTGGGGCGCAGGTACAGGCAGGCGCTGCGCCCATCCTTGACGTGTTGAAGTTGCGGGCACGAACGTCGGAACTCACGCTTGCCGCGGCCAACTCAGCCGTCCTGCATGCAGGCGCCAAAGGATATCTGATGCGCCACCCTGCTCAACGCCGTCTGCGCGAAGCGGTGTTCGTAGCCATCGTCACGCCTGCCTTGAAGCACCTGCGTAAAGAAATTCATGACATCGAGCAGGCGGCTGCCCAGCAAGTATCCGCGGATCGATACGCGTCGGAAGTCACCCGACATCGGGCCGAGGCCGCACAGTGAAGCAATGGATGTGCGGTCCCTGCGGCATGATTTATGACGAAGCGCTTGGCATGCCGGAAGATGGAATCGCTCCTGGCACGCTTTTCGAGGACATTCCCGACGACTGGGCATGTCCCGACTGTGGCGTGACGAAAGCAGATTTCTTCCTGATACCCGACTAGGACAAATTCTTGACTATTTCCGCGGCAGTGGACAGGCCTATCGTCCTGAACGCCCATGATATTGCGCTCAGCTACAAGCGCCCCCATCAGGAGCCCAATACGGTCCTCCAGGACTTCTCCCTGCAATTGGCAGCCGGCGAAGTCGTGGCGATCCTGGGTCCCAGCGGCGTTGGCAAGTCATCGCTGCTGCGCGTTCTGGCCGGACTGCAAAGTGCTGACCGGGGCGGGGTCCATATTAACGGCGAGCCGCTACGCGGGCCGCATCCGCGTTTGAGCTTCGTCTTTCAGGATCCAAGCCTGCTGCCCTGGTTGACGCTGGAAGAGAATGTTGCTTTCGGTCTGGACTTCAAGCACCAGCCGACGCTCGGCAAGGAAGACAGGAAAACACGAGTGCGAGCCGCCATTGCAGAAGTGGACTTGCAAGGGGCCTCTGAACGCTACCCCGCTGAACTGTCGGGCGGCATGGCGCAACGCACTGCCCTGGCACGCAGCCTGGCACGCCAGCCCGAAATCCTGTTGCTGGATGAACCGTTCAGCGCGCTGGACGAGGTCACCCGCAGCGAAATGCAAGCGCTTCTGCTGCAGATCATCGCCAGGCATCAGGCCTCGGCCATTCTGGTTACGCACGACATTGACGAAGCGCTGATTCTGGCAGACCGCATCCTGCTTATAGGCCAATACCCCGGCCGACTGATCGGCGAATGGTCGATAGCGTCCGCGCATCCCCGCGACGCATTGGCGCCGCCATTGACACACATACGTATCGAGATCATGCAGGCACTGCGCGGCGCGCGAATCGCCCACTGAATCGAGACACCCTTCCCTGGAAAATAATTACCATGAATAAATCCGAAACGTATAGCGCTTCATTGGAAGCCCGCCGTCAGTTCATCAAGCTGTCCACGCTATTCACGGCAATGGGCGCCCTGCCCTTATTGAACATGCACAACGTCGCCCGGGCAGCCGAGCCTGATGCTCCCGTGCGGATCGGCTACCTGGCCATCACCGATGCAACGCCTTTGCTGGTCGCACACCACAACGAACTGTTCCAGGCACAAGGGCTGACGGTCGAGAAGCCACGCCTGTTCCGCAGTTGGGCGCAAATCGTCGAAGCCTTCCTGGCGGGGCAGGTCAATGTCATCCATCTGCTTTCTCCCATGACGGTATGGGCGCGCTATGGAAGTCAGTCGCGAGCCAAAGTCGTTGCCTGGAATCATATGTCCGGTTCCGGCCTGACCGTGCAACACGACATCAACGATATCGCAGACCTGGGAGGCAAGACTGTCGCCATCCCGTTCTGGTATTCCCTGCACAATATCGTGCTCCAGCATTTGTTGAAGAGTAAAGGCCTGCAGCCCATCAGCGAAGGCGATGCAGGCCCAGGTCAGGTAAAACTAGTTGTCATGTCGCCCTCGGACATGGTGCCGGCGCTGGCCAACAAGCAGATCGCGGGCTATACCGTCGCGGAGCCGTTCAATGCATCGGCTGAGGTATTGAAAATCGGTAAAATCCTGCGTTTTACCGGTGATGTGTGGAAAGATCACGCCTGCTGCGTCGTGCTGATGCATGAACAGGACCTGGATCAGCGCCCCGAGTGGTCGCAGAAGGTCGTCAACGGCATCGTCCAGGCGCAAGTATGGATCCAGGACCACCGCCAGGAAACCGCCCGCATTCTGGCCAGGGACAATCCGCAGCACTACACGCCCCATAGCTATGAAGCGCTCGCGCAAGTGCTGGTGCCCGAATTGATGGACAGCGCCCACTACCAGGCATCCGGCGCCATCGTGAATACGGGCTGGAAGGAGAAGCGAATCGACTTCCAGCCTTACCCTTTCCCCAGTTACACGGAAGAACTGATCAGGAAACTCAAGACCACCCTCGTGTCCGGCAAAAACGAGTTTCTGCAAGACCTGGACCCCGCTTTCGTGGCACGCGACCTGGTGGACGACCGATATGTGAAAAAGGCCATTGCCAGCAATGGCGGCATGGCTGCATTCGGACTGCCGGATTCGTTCACCCGTCAAGAAACCATCACCACCTGAAATCAGGCCCGCGTACCGGGCCCGTCTCGAAAATCGCCACCATGAAAGCACTGAAACAGACCCCATTGAGCACCCGTGCCGTTCTCGGCCTGGGCGGCCTGCTGGTATTGATTGCATTATGGGCGTCCGGCACGCATTGGCTACAAGGGAACATTGCGCTGGCCGGGCTGCTGAGCCCGGGTGAAACGTTCAAAAGCCTGTACGAATTGTTGGTGCAAAACCAGTTGACCCTCCACACGCTGACCAGCATGAAGCGCGTGCTCATCGGCCTGGGCCTGGCGCTGATGCTGGGTGTGCCCATTGGACTGGCAATCGGTACCTCCCGCGCCCTGGAAAATTGCACAGGCAGCGCATTCCAGTTCCTGCGCATGATTTCGCCACTGTCCTGGATGCCTATTGCCGTCATGGTATTCGGCATCGGCGACGCGCCAATCTATTTTCTTCTTACCTTCGCCGCGGTCTGGCCCATCATCCTGAATACCGCCGCCGGCGTACGCCAGCTGGACCCGAAATGGCTGATGCTGGCGAAGAGTCTCAGCGCCACGCGCCGGGAAGTACTGTTCAAGATCGTGGTTCCTGGCGTGCTGGGCCATATCCTGACCGGTGTGCGCCTTGCCATTGGCATCATCTGGATAGTGCTGGTACCGTGCGAAATGCTGGGTGTCAGTTCAGGACTGGGCTATTTCATCCTTGATACCCGCGATCGTCTGGCATATTCGGAACTGATGGCCGTGATCGTCCTGATTGGCGCGCTGGGCTTCATGCTTGATGGGCTGGCTCAGAAACTGCATCAGCACTGGACTCATAGCAAGTAGGATCGCCGGAAATAAGGACATTCAAGCTCCGCCGCACCCTTAAACTCTTTCTTTAAACAGTGCCACCGTCAATACCCCTATTGACGGTGGTACTGTTTTTTTACATTATTCGTAAACTGACACGGCAGTAAATCGACCTATGATCAGTCGATGCAAGAGTACCGCCAACCTCCAAGCAAGGAAAAAGCGATGCGTTTGTTGCTCACAATGTTCAAGCACGAGACCAATACCTTCTCGCCGGTTCCCACCCCGTTCGAGCGGTTCTTCAAAGGACAGACGCAGGCGTTGCGCGGCGATGATGCGCTTGCCGCCTACCGCGGCACCGGCAGCGGCCTCGGGGGGTTTATTGAAATCGCCGAACGACATGGCGCAGAAATCGTAATCCCGGTCGCCGCCGAGTCCTGGCCCAGTGGCCCCGTTGACGACCAGGCTTACGAGCGCATCAGCACGCTTATTCTTGACGAAGTCAAGAAGGGCGGTTTTGACGGCATATTATTAGACCTGCATGGCGCGATGGTCACGCAAACCCACGAAGACGGCGAAGGCACGCTGCTAAAGCGACTGCGCGCCATAGACCCCCACACACCGGTCGGGGTCACGCTGGATATGCATACCAATCTGTACGACGACATCGTACGGTATGCCACGGTCATCACGGGCTACCACACTTACCCGCATATCGACATGCTCGAAGCCGGTAGTCGAGCGGCCGACATCCTGATGCGCAGCATCAAAGGCCAGATCAAGCCGGTCATGGCATGGGGCAACCGACCCATGCTGCCTCATGTCATGCGTCAGGGCACACACAGCGAACCCAATAAATCATTGCAAGCCCGCTGCATCGCCATGGAATCAAAGCAAGCCCTGGCCGCATCGCTGTTCGTCGGCTTCCCCCACGCCGACATCCATAACGCTGGCCTCAGCGTCGTCGTATGCACCGACAACGACCCTGCTTTGGCCAACACGCTGCGCGATGAACTGCTGGACCAGGCCTGGGATGCGCGCGCCGACTTCGTGTTTCAGCCAGAGTCACTGCACGAATCCGTCGCTCGCGCCAGGCAAATGACACAAGGCCCTATCATCTTGCTCGACCATTGCGATAACAGTGCGTCGGGCGGCACGATGGACACCACCGCCGTCCTGGCCGAGATCTTGCGCCAGGGCCTGGAGAACGCGGCATTCTATGCCATTTACGATCCCCAGGCAGCAACCATGGCGGCGCAAGCCGGAATAGGCGCAAACATCACGTTGTCCTTGGGCGGCAAAACCGAGATGCCGGCTTTGCGGGATGCGAACCCTCCGCTGAAAGTCAGCGGCAAGGTCAAATTCGTGTTCGATGGACGTTATCGCAATCACGGGCCAATGTACAAAGGCGTCCTGAACGATACCGGGACCACTGTGGTGCTGGACACCGGAAAGGTCGAGATTGTCATCGTATCGCAGCATCAGGAACCTTTCGACCTGAGCTGCCTGCAATCCGCGGGCATCGATCCGCTGAAAAAGCGCTATGTGGTCCTTAAAAGCCGCGTCCACTGGCGTGCCGGATTCGGCAACCTGGCGCGCGAAATCGTGGAGTGCGGTGGGCTCGGCGTCACTACTTCCGACTATAACCAGCTTGCCTTCAAGAACGTACGCCGCCCGATTTTCCCCCTTGATCCCATGTAGACAGACAGTATCTCCTTGGTAGTGCCGATCGAACAGCTCATACGAAGTACCGGTTTTTTAAAACTAGTCGCATTCTTTTGACGTTCCCGCAACACTCATTCATAAGGAATAGCTCATGTCATTTCGAGTTCTGAATTTGCGCTCGGCGCTAGCCCTGTCTTTGGTCGCATCGGTCTCTGGAGCAATCAGCTACGCCGCGCCGGCCAGCGCACAAACCGTTACCGCCGTTTTGCATTCGCCGCTACGTGTCCTCGACCCCATTATCACCACCGCATACATCACGCGCAATCACGGCTACATGATTTACGACACGTTGCTGGCCACCGACGCCGATGCCAGGATACAGCCTCAGATGGTCGAGAAATGGGAGGCCTCGGAAGACGGAAAAACCTATACCTTCACTCTGCGTCCAGGACTGAAATGGCACGACAACACACCGGTCACCTCGGCAGACTGCATTCCGTCGATCAAGCGGTGGGCAGAACGAGACAAAATGGGCCAGGTGCTGCTGGACCTGGTCGCCGACATGGAGGTCGTCGACGACAAGACTTTCCAGATTGTCCTGAAAGAGCCGACCAACCTGGTCCTGCGGGCGCTGGCCAAGCCCAGCGGCACTGCCCCCTTCATGATGCCCAAGCGTATCGCTGAAACGCCATCCAGCCAGGCCATTACCGAGCATATCGGCTCCGGACCCTTCAAATGGGTTGCCGACGAATTCAAACCTGGCTTGAAGGCAGTCTACGCAAAGAATACCGATTATGTGCCGCGTAGCGAGCCGGCCAGTTTCACGGCGGGCGGCAAGGTGGTCAATGTAGAACGCGTCGTCTGGGCCGGAATGCCAGACAGCATGACGGCGGTCAACGCCTTGATGAATGGCGAGATCGACTACATAGAACAAGTACCCTACGATCTACTCCCCATCGTCGAGCAGAACAAAGACCTGAAGGTGGGCATCATCGACAAGGTCGGCTACCAGACGATGTACCGGATGAACTTCCTTTACCCTCCTTTCAATAACAAGTTGATCAGGCAAGCCGCCATGTACGCGGTGGGCCAGGAACAAGTCATGCAGGGACTGGTCGGCAATGACAAGTATTACAAGACCTGTGCGGCGCTGTTTGGCTGTGGCATGCCGTATGAAAGCTTGTATGGTGAAGACATGGTGGTGCCATCCAATATTGAAAAGGCAAAAGCCTTGCTTAAGGAAGCCGGGTACGACGGCACGCCCGTCGAAATCCTGCAACCCACCGATGTAACGGGGCTGGCAGCACAACCCATCGTCATTGCGGAAGCCTTGCGCAAGGCCGGTTTCAAGGTCAACCTGCAGGCCATGGACTGGCAAACCGTGGTCACCCGGCGCGCGGTCATGGACCCGCCCGCCAAAGGGGGATGGAATATTTTTTCGACCAACTGGAGCCTGCTGGATATCCAGGATCCGCTGCGCGACTCCGCGATAGCAACGAACGGTAAGGACGCCTGGTTCGGCTGGCCTGATATCCCGGCCATCGAAGATCTGCGCCACAAGTTCGCCATGGCCTCCGATGCAAAGGAACTCAAGGCCATTTCGGATGAAGTCCAGCGCCTGGCAACGGACGAAGGGGTGGCGCCGCCCCTGGGCCAGTACTACAACGTTGCCGCCTATCGCACTTCGCTTACCGACGTTCCCATCGAACCGATTCCGCTCTTCTGGAGCATAAAGAAAACCGGCAAGTAAGGTCCACATGCTCGCTTTCATTTTACGGCGGCTCCTCGCCACTATCCCCGTCATGGCGGTAGTGGCGCTGGTTGTGTTTGCCATATTGCGTCTTACACCCGGGGATCCGGCGGCCATCATTGCCGGCGACTCTGCCTCGGCAGAACAGCTCGAGCAAATTCGCCATCACATGGGCCTGGACAAGCCCATTTATACGCAATTCTTCATCTGGCTGCTGCAGCTGTTGCGGGGAGACCTTGGCACGTCGCTGATTTCGGGTGTGCCGGTGCTGGGCATGGTCGCTGACCGCATGGGCCCGTCATTGTCTTTGGCGATCTGCACCATTGTGTTTACGGTGCTGGTCGCCATTCCGCTGGGCGTCATTGCCGCCTGGCACCGGGGCAAGCTGGTGGACCGCGCCGTCATGGCGTTCTCCGTACTGGGTTTTTCCGTTCCGGTGTTCGTTACGGGCTATCTATTGATACTGGTGTTTGCCATGTGGCTGGGATGGCTACCCGTGCAAGGCTACCGGCCTTTGGCCGACGGGTTCTGGCCTTATGCCCAGCGCCTGATACTTCCAACGCTTGCGTTGAGCACCATTTATATAGCGCTGATTGCCCGCATCACGCGCACCAGCATCATCGACGTGATGGGGGAAGACTACATCCGCACGGCGCGCGCCAAGGGGTTGAAGGAAAGCGCCGTGCTGATGCAGCATGCATTGCGCAACGCCGCCGTACCCATCGTCACGATAATCGGCGTGGGCATTGCCTTATTGATCAGCGGCGTCGTCGTGACCGAATCCGTGTTCAACCTGCCCGGGCTGGGCCGGCTGGTCGTCGAAGCTGTGCTGGCACGCGACTACCCCGTCATCCAGGCGTTGATCCTTCTTTTCTCCTTAATCTACATCCTGATTAACTTGTTGGTCGACGTCCTGTATACCGTGTTCGATCCACGCATTCGGTACTAATCATGTCCACTACCGTCAACTTGGTCGGCCCGGTCGATCCTCCACAACACGCGCCGGCGCCCACATTGCGTGCGCAACTGCGGCTTGCCGTCTCAAGCGTCCCGGTAATGATTGCAGTCGCCTTCCTTGCCGCACTGGCTTTCGTCGCTCTGTTTGCCCCGTATCTGGGAACCGCCGATCCCAATGCCTTGAATACCGGCCAGCGCCTGAAAGTCATCAGCGCAGAGTACTGGCTGGGCAGCGATGCCTATGGCCGCGATGTGTACAGCCGTGTGCTGTACGGCGCGCGTACGTCGCTGATCGCCGGATTGGGCGCCGCGCTGATCAGCGTCATACTCGGCCTGTTTATCGGGGTGGTCTCCGGCTTCTTTCGTACGGCCGACGCCATTATCATGCGTGTCATGGATGGGCTGATGGCCATTCCCGGCATTTTGCTCGCCATCGCGCTCGTTTCGCTGTCGGGCGCCAGCCTGCTCACGGTATTGATCGCCATCACCATCCCGGAAATTCCCCGCGTGGTGCGCCTGGTTCGAAGTGTCGTGCTGACGGTGCGCCACGAACCCTATGTCGAGGCCGCCATTTCACTGGGCACACCCATTCCGCGCATTCTGTGGCGGCATCTGGTTCCCAATACCATTGCACCGCTGGTGGTACAGGGCACTTATGTCTTTGCCTCGGCCATTCTGACTGAAGCCATTCTCAGCTTTCTTGGTGCGGGCCTGGGCACAGAAACATCATCCTGGGGAAATATCATGGCCGAAGGCCGGATGTATTTTCAACTGCGCCCCGGCCTCATCCTGTATCCAGGCATATTGCTTTCGCTCACTGTCCTCAGCGTGAACCTCCTGGGCGATGCCATGCGCGACGCACTGGATCCCAGAATGGCGCGCAAATTATGACCAATCCAACAATTCTGAAGATCGATGATCTCTCGGTAAACGTCATAGGCAGTGCTCGCGACCAACGTGTCGTCAAGAATCTCAGTGTCGAGATCAAGGCCGGCGAGACGGTGTGCGTGGTCGGTGAATCGGGTTCCGGTAAATCGGTCACTTCTCTATCCATCATGGGGCTGCTGCCCAAGGACGGATTGAAAGCAACCAGCGGCAGTATTTTTGTCGAGAACGAAGACATCCTGGTGGCCAGCACCAGACGGTTGCGCGAGCTGCGCGCCACACGGATGGCGATGGTGTTTCAGGAACCCATGACCGCGCTCAATCCCGTCGAGAAGGTGGGCGACCAGATTGAAGAGGTCCTTCGAGTTCATACGCGGCTTGGCAAGAGAGAGCGACGCAAAAAAGTGTTGGCCATGCTGGAATCGGTCCAATTGCCCGAGATCGACCGCATGTACGGATCGTATCCGCATCAGCTTTCAGGCGGACAGCGCCAACGTATCGTGATTGCCATGGCGCTGATCCTGGAACCGCGTCTTCTGATCGCCGACGAACCCACGACGGCGCTGGACGTAACCACGCAAAAACAGATCCTTGCCCTGATCCGCGACCTTCAAAAGAAACACAATACCGCCGTACTGTTCATTACGCACGATTTTGGCGTAGTTGCGGAAATCGCGGATCGCATCGTTGTTATGAAAGACGGAGAAGTCGTCGAGGTCGGCACGTGCGCCGACATTCTCGCCCGGCCCCGCGAAGACTATACCCGCATGCTGGTGTCGTCGGTGCCCAGCTTGATTCCCCGGAAACGCACGGCCATGACCAGCGAAATCGTGCTCGAAGTAGCTGGCTTGAACAAGACTTACACCGAGAAAGGCTTTTTCGGCCGAGGGCGCTCGGTTCCCGCCGCGCAAGATATCAACCTTACCGTGCGACGCGGCGAAATCGTCGGCATCGTCGGTGAATCGGGCTCCGGTAAGTCCACCGTGGCGCGTTGCACTGTGCGCCTTATAGACCCAACGTCAGGAGCCATCCGCATCCAGGGTACGGACATTGCCCAGTTCACAGGCAGCACACTGAGGCCCATGCGCGACCGCATCCAGATCGTATTCCAGGACCCATACCGGTCGCTGAATCCGCGCTTGCGCGTGGGCGAATCGATTATCGAAGGCCTGCTCAATTTCGGTACCAGACGAGAACAAGCGCTGGCCATGGCAGCCGAGCTCATGCGGGTAGTCGGCCTGGAACCCGACGCCATGCGGCGTTACCCTCATCAATTCTCGGGCGGACAACGTCAACGAATCTGCATTGCCCGCGCGCTGGCGCTCGAACCTGACATTCTCGTCGCCGACGAAGCGGTGTCGGCCCTCGATGTGTCGGTACAGGCTCAGGTGCTCGCCCTGATCGAGGAAATTCGGGTCCGCACCGGCATTGCGGTACTGTTCATCACACACGATTTGCGGGTCGCCGCGCAAATCTGCGACACCATAGTCGTAATGCAGAACGGACGCATCGTCGAGGATGGAACTGCCGAGTCCGTCCTGGTATCGCCAAAACAGGACTATACGCGTGCGCTCATCGATGCGGCACCAGGACGGGACTGGGACTTCCAGAACTTCAGGCCAGCCCGGCATCCTTAACCAATCGGCGAGCCATCGTGTCTCGCACCGACTATCGCGATTTATTTCTTTTATTCCGGAGATCAATTCATGCGGCTGCTGCTCGCGATGTTCAAGCATGAGACGAATACATTCTCGCCCGTTCCTACCCCTTTCGAACGGTTTTTCCGTCGCAGCGCCGGGCTGCTGTGCGAGGGTCAGTCCGCCATCGACACCTACCGCAGCACCGGCACCGCACTGGGCGGCTTTATCGACGTAGCGGACCGCTTGTCCGCAGAGATCGTCGTGCCGGTTGCCGCCGAGGCATGGCCCAGCGGCCCAGTTCATGAAGACGCCTACCGGCGCATCGGCGGACTGATTCTCGATGAAGTCAGGAAAGGTGGCTTTGACGGGATTTTGTTGGACCTGCATGGCGCCATGGTCACAGAGTCGACAGAAGATGGCGAAGGCGCATTGCTGGGGCAAATCCGCGAAATTGATCCACATACACCGATAGGCGTAACGCTCGACATGCACGCCAATGTGTACGAAGCAATGGTCGCGAACTCAACCATCATCACGGGCTATCATACTTATCCCCATGTGGACGTCTTCGAAGCAGGCCGACGGGCCGCCGACATCCTGACACGGGCCATCGTCGGCGAGCTCAAGCCAGTGATGGCCTGGGGTAACCGTCCTATGCTGCCACACGTAATGCGCCAGGGCACGCACGCCGAGCCCAACCATTCCCTGCAGCGACAATGCGTCGCCTATGAATCTGGTCCCGTGCTGGCGGCCTCCCTGTTCACCGGCTTTCCCAATGCCGATGTTGTCAATGCCGGCGTCAGTGCCGTGGTGTGCACGGACAGCGACCCGACACTGGCAGGCACGTCATGCGATGAATTGTTGGTCAAAGCCTGGAACGCCCGGGAGCAATTCGTGTTCGAACACGAGGAGCTCGCTCAGTCGGTCGCTCGCGCCAGCGCGATGACGAACGGCCCTATCGTGATGCTGGACCACTGTGATAACACGGCATCCGGCGGCACCATGGACACGACTGTCGTGCTGGCAGAGATCCTGCGCCAGGGACTGGAAAAGGTGGTGTTCTACGCCATTTATGATCCGCAGGCCGCCGCCACGGCTGCGCAGGCTGGGGTCGGCGCCGACATTCGGCTTTCGCTGGGCGGCAAGACGCCCATGCCGGCATTGCGGGAAGTCAGCCGGCCACTCGACGTGCAGGGCAAGGTCACGTTCGTGTTCGATGGCCGCTATCGCAACCATGGTCCCATGAGCAAAGGGACCCTCAACGATACGGGCACGACCGTCGTCGTGGACACCGGCAAAGTGGAAATCATCGTTGTCTCGCGACACCAGGAACCGAACGACATCAACTGCCTGCTGTCGGCCGGTATAGACCCCATGCAGAAACGCTACATCGTGCTCAAAAGCCGCGTGCACTGGCGTGCGGGCCTCGGCAATATCGCACGCGACGTGGTCGAATGCGCCGGACTGGGCGTCGCCACGTCGGACTATAGCCAACTCGAGTTCAAGAACGTCCGTCGACCGATATATCCATTGGATACCATGTAAACTCACGCCACGCCGTACCGGCTGGCCAGTGAATCAAGGATAACGAACAGGCTTGCCGGGAATATCGGGCAAAGGAATGAACTCGGTTTCGCCGGGCACCTTGTCAAAACGCTGGGCGACCCAGTCCTCTTTTGCTTGTTCTATACGTTCCGCCGAGCTGGAGACGAAATTCCAGGTGAGATAGCGCGGTCCGTCCATCGGTTCACCGCCCAGCAGCATGAACCTTGCCGGCTCTGCTCCCCAGGCACTGAGCGTGACGCCGGCTCCCGGTTTCAATACCAGCAAACGGCCGGATTCAAAAAGTCCATCCTTGCCCAGGTCAAGCGTACCTTGCACCACATAGATGGCCTGCTCCGGATACTCCGCAGGGATATCCAGTCTGGCGCCCGGCGCCAAGCAGACGTCGACCTGAAAGAGGTCCGATAAGGTCGGCACCGGCGAACTGCGCCCGAAAAAACGTCCCGCAATGATACGTGCGGCCACGCCCTCGCCCTCTTCCAGCGGCAACTCGTCCTTGCCAGCATGCAGGAACTCCGGCTTTTTTTCCTCGTGCGCTTTGGGCAATGCCACCCAGCACTGCAACCCGAACAACGAGGATTCCTCCTGGCGCAACTCCTGCGACGTGCGTTCGGAATGGACAATGCCGCAGCCTGCAGTCATCCAGTTGACTTCGCCCGGTCGTATGGCTTGTACGGTTCCCAGGCTGTCGCGATGCATGATTTCGCCGTCAAACAGGTAGGTGACGGTAGCCAGCCCGATGTGAGGATGCGGCCTGACGTCCAGCCCTCGCCTCGGCGAAAAAACATGAGGTCCCATCTGGTCGAGAAAGACAAAGGGACCGACCATGCGCCGCTGCCGCGACGGCAACGCACGCCTGACTTCAAAACTGTCCCCCAGGTCGTGAACGCGGGGAACGACGACGACGTCTAAAGGACTATCGGGAAGCAGTGGATCTGACATGGCAAGGCCTCCGGGATGCGATTCGACGGGTTCAATAATCATACGCCCCTTGAACTGGCCTATGCTGCCTATATCGCGCCGCTGGTCGTGGAGATTGCATCAACGTTCGTACGTTCTCGACACACCTGGGTACAGTGCAACGTTGACGTTGTGGGACAGCCTTCTATATCATCGAGAAGTAGAAACCATTTTTGGAGCACCGCCGTGAAAGGATTTGTAGATAACATCGAAAAGCTCACAACCGACAACGAAAAATTTCGTAAAGTGCTGTACACGGGCCAGTACATGCAGCTGGTGCTCATGACCCTTAAGCCGGGCGAAGAAATAGGCGCGGAAGTTCATGAAGGTCACGACCAGTTTTTCAGGGTCGAAGAAGGCAGTGGCGAAGTCATCATCGACGGTCAAAGCCGCGCAATCAAAGACGACGATGCGATCATCGTCCCGGCCGGCGCCCGTCATAACGTGGTCAACAACGGCGACCAGCCGCTCAAGCTCTACACTATCTACGGGCCGCCGGAACACCGTGATGGCGTCATCCATGCCACCAAGGCCCAGGCCGATGCGTCGGATGAACACTTCGACGGAAAAACCACCGAGTAAGTCCACCTGGCGACAGGCGCAAGGTTGTAGCTGAAAGACCGGGCATCCATGGTGCCCGGCCTTTTAACGTGGCAGCCAAGGATTGATAAGCGTAATACCCAGGCCATCGAAATCCTTGATGTTGCGCGTAACAAGCACCAGGTCATGTTCCAGCGCGGTGGCCGCCAGCAGGCTGTCAATTGCCGGCACGGGGCGCCCCGCCGCTGCCACCATCCGACCCCACCGATCAGCCACGGCAATGTTCACAGGTAGAACGCGCCCAATGAAGAAGGCCGTGAGTTCAGTCTCGAGCCAATCCACCAGCAGCTGACGCCGCTCGATATGCGAAACGCCTTCAATCCCTTTCCGGATTTCACCGAACGTTAGGGCACTAAGATACAGCGTCGACGCTGGCCTGTCTGTAAACCATGCGAGTACGTCCGGGTTTGGCGCCTTGCGTTTAAGTTCGGAGAGCACATTGGTGTCTACGAGATAGCTCAAAGTTCCACCTCGCGCGTGAGGCTCTTGTCACGCTCAAACTCCAGATCGTCCATCCCATGCATGGGCGAGCGGCGCATGAAGTCGACAAGCGAGCCATCCATCTGAGTCAAGCGATCAAATGTCGCACGGGAAATAACGACCGCCACTGATTTGCCATGCGAGGTAATCTCCTGCGGCTGCACTTGGGCCCGCTTGATCACCTCGGACATTTTTGCTTTCGCTTCCTGTATTTGCCAGCTCTGCATGATGGTACCTCCTCCATAATCTGACTACTCTGGTCATATTGTACGATGCGTGTGACGCTTAATAAGATGCAGTCTTAGTAATTCAGATTGATGGGTTGGCGTAATTGAACCGCCGCCTCCTTCAGGCAACGACCGCGACAGCCTTGACCTGGACCCAGATTGGCGCTCCCGGCTGCACACCAAGCCCGTCCACTGCCTTCCTGGTGACCCGCGCCAGGATGACCGCGTTTCCGCACTTGATCCTGACGATGCTTTGAGACGGATGACTGTCCTGGACGATAGACTCGACAATGCCGTGCAAGTGATTCTGAACGCTGCTGCGCTGCGGTTCATCAGTTGTGAGGCTGACATCCCTTGCAAGCACGCGTACCCTGACGTTGGTATTCAGCGGCAAACCGTTATCGCCGGCCCAAAGCCTTCCTCCCTCGAATGTCGCACAGATCAGGTCCCAGCGCTCGTCGCGTTCAGAGATACGGGCATTCAGCAACACGCTCACATCGTCGCCTATGGCGATAGGACTATTCGCTGAGGCCAATACCGCTGCCGTCTCCCCTGCCTTGCTGACCTTCCCTTGATCCATTAGCACAAGGTGATCAGCAAGACGTACGATTTCATCCGCTGAATGCGTGACGTAAAGCATGGGCGTACCCAGTTCATCCCGGATTCTCTCCAACCAGGGCAAAACTTCATGGCGGCGGGCAGAATCCAGTGCGGACAACGGCTCGTCCAACAGAAGCAAGCGCGGCTGAGTGGCCAGCGCGCGAGCGATTGCAACACGCTGGCGCTCGCCTCCGGACAGTGCATCTGGTCGGCGTGTCATCAGTGCACGGATCCCCAGCAGATCGATTGAATCCTCCAGGCTTTTCCTGGCATCCGGGCTCTTGATGCGTTTCAGCCCGTACTCCAGGTTTCCCTTTACATTCAAGTGTTCGAAAAGGCTGGCTTCCTGAAACACGTAACCGAGAGGCCTCTGCCAAGTGGGCTTGAAGATCGTGCCATCGCTATCCTGCCAGGTCTCCCCAGCAATACGCACGACGCCATGGCCGGCTCGCTCCAGGCCCGCAACACAGCGCAGCACCGTGGTTTTTCCGGAGCCTGATGGCCCCGACAGCATGGTTATGCCCTTGTCGGGAAAAGAAATATCCACCGACAAGGCAAAGCCGGCCCTGGACACCCGTAGCTCGATATGGTTCGAATGTTCGCTCAAGGCATCACCCTGCCAACCCGGCGTTTAAGAAGCGAAAGACTAAGAAGCACAAAGAACGAGAAGATCACCATGCCGCCGGCGAGCCAGTGCGCCTGCGCATACTCCATCGCTTCGACGTGGCTATAGATTTCAGTGGACACGACCCTTGTCTTGCCTGGGATATTTCCCCCTATCATCAGCACCACGCCGAACTCCCCCACCGTATGGGCGAAGCTCAGAATAGCGGCGGTAATCAGGCCGGAACGCGCCAGCGGCAAAGCGATGGTGAAGAACGCATCGATCGGACGCGCGCGCAAGGTCGCGGCCACCTCCATGGGCCGGCGTCCGACCGATTCAAAAGCGTGCTGGATCGGCTGCACCGCGAAAGGCAATGAAAAGAAAATGGAACCCAGCAGCAAGCCTGTGAAGGTGAATGACCACAAGCCCAGCCCCATCGCCAGAGTGAGTTGGCCGAGTGGACCATTCGGCCCCATTGCCACCAGCAAATAGAAGCCCAGCACCGTAGGGGGCAACACCAGTGGCAATGTCACCAGCGCACCGATGGGAGCACGCCAGCGTGATCGAGTCTGCGATAGCCACCACGCCAGGGGCGTCGCAATGATCAACAGCAAAACTGTCGTGAGCGTGGCCAGCTCTATCGTCAACCTAATGGCGTCCCAGGTTTGTTTGTCGAGAGGGAAATCCATGTCAACGCTCATAGCCGAAGGAACGGATGATGCCCGCTGCCTTTTTGCCTCGGAGGTAGTCCATAAGCGCCTTCGCTGCCAGGTTGCCATTGCCGGCGGTCAAGAGGACAGCATCCTGCCGGATGGGTGCATGCATTTCGGCGGGCACGATCCATGCAGAACCTTCGGTGACCTTGCCATCGACGAATACCTGGGATAGTGCGACGAACCCGAGTTGAGCATTTTCTGTCGCCACGAACTGGTAGGTTTGAGCGATGTTTTCACCTGTCACAAACTTGGGCGCCAGCGGTGTAAACAACCCAAGTTTGTTGAGCGTTTCAATGGCGGCCGCGCCATACGGCGCAAGCTTGGGATCAGCCAATGCGAGGCGGTCGAACTTTTCCGTGTGCAGAACCTGGCCCTTGGCATCGACCAGGCCCGGCTGCTTGCTCCACAGCACCAGCTTCCCAGTTGCGTAGGTGAACCGGGTTCCGGCTACGCCCAAGCCTTCATTCTCCAGTCTGGCTGGTGTCGCCGCATCGGCTGCCAACAATATGTGAAATGGCGCGCCATTCTTGATCTGGGCGTAAAACTTGCCCGTTGCGCCAAATGAAAGTGCGGCCTTGTGGCCAGTATCCTTCTCAAACTGTGCTGAAATCTCCTTCATGGGGGCCGTAAAATTGGCAGCCACGGCGACGCCTACTTCGCCTGCGTGGATCGAAGCGCTGAATGCTAAAGTGGTCGCTAGTGTCAAGAATCGCATTGTCATTTTCGCCACGCTATTCTATATGGGAATAGCGAATATATCATACGCTATTCCCATGTAGAATAGCGATTCCGGCATGCTCATCATTGTTTGAGAACCTCAACACATGAAAGGTAAACCAGTCCTCTTTGCGCAGGCTTTGGCTAGCGAGGTCGCGGACAAAAGAATCGATATTCTTCGCCGGATCGGCGAGGTCGGGTCTATCTCCGAAGCGGCTCGTGGAGCCAGGGTCAGCTACAAGGCCGCCTGGCAGGCCGTTGAAACATTGACCAACCTGGCCGGCGTCCCTTTGCTTGAAAAAGTGGTCGGCGGCAGCGGCGGCGGCGGCGCACAGCTTACCAAGGCGGGACAGCGCCTGCTGCATGCCTCTGATCTTCTGAATGCGGCAAGGGCAGGCGTGCTCGCCAGGCTGGCCAGCGATTCCGATGCCGATACGCCGATATCAGCCATTGCTTCTCTTGGATTGCGCACCAGTATGCGCAATCATCTGCCCTGCACTATCAAATCCATACGCAGGAGTCCACCGTCGATCAGGGTCGAGCTTGAACTTGCCGATGAGCAGTCCATCTTCTCCAGAATTACTCGCGAAAGCGTCGATCTGTTGGATTTGCAACCAGCACAAAACGTGTTGGCGCTATTCAAGGCCACTGCCGTGCACGTCGCAAGAACTATCGACGTGCATGAGGGTTCGAACCTGCTTCATGGAATCGTGGCACGCGTCGCTTCCACATCGACAGGCGCCGAGGTCGGGATCACACTGCCATCCGGTCTGCAATTGGTCGGGTTCGCGGCGGTAAAGCATGGGCTTAAACGTGGAAATCCCGCCATGGCCGCTTTGGACGAGTCCGCGGTTGTGATTGCAGTGAACGGTTAACAAGTCTTCGGGAAGCACCATGAACTTATCCCTACGCCATATGCGCGCCTTCTCTGCCCTTGTCGCCGCGAAGAACTTCACGCGCGCGGCGGACCAGTGCAATCTTACGCAATCGGCCTTCAGCGCGCTAATTGCGAATCTGGAAACGGGCCTGGGGCTTAAGCTTTTTTCCCCGGAACACGCGAAACGCGTGGGCTGATCGATGAGCGACTATTAAGCCTGATGGCGCATCGCGCCCGTGTGGTGAACATAGCCCGCGGCGAACTTCCCGCCGCGAGGGACACGCCCGAAACCATGGATGATATTGGGATTCATGGCCGGTAAACGGATTGACATACTAATATATTAGTGTTTCAATTTGCCCATTATTGATCGTCGTCAAGAAAATACAGCGCAGAGGCAACTGACAGGCTGGCGTTGCCGACTCCGCACGGAACCACCCCCGCATAGAAAGCAAAACAAATCCAAATCCAGGAGATGGTATGGACGCCTCCCACCTCAAGTGAGTGACGAGGCCTAAGAAGGAAAGCAGACGTAAAGAGGGCCTCGCATCAACGGCATCAATGTGCCAAAGTGGAGTTTGTAATCAACCACTTAGAGA
>NZ_PDNV01000016.1 GCF_002849615.1 Pollutimonas nitritireducens | reverse complement strand
CATCAGGGCCAGCAGTCGGTCTATCCGTTACTGCGCAAACAGGCCGGATATAAGACTGCAACCGTTCTCGCCTAGCCACACATTTCAAAAATTCGATTGCCACAAAGGAGGCGTCCATATAAGACAAAATTGATAACTCGTAGACACTTCATGATGGCGACGGCAGGGCTCGCCGCTGCAGGTCCCCGGATTCTGTTCGCTCAGGGCTATCCGACGCGCCCCTTGTCAGTGCTTGTAGGATTTTCACCGGGTGGCGGAACCGATGTGACAGCGCGTATCGTCTCGACGAGAATGTCCAGCGCCTTTGGGCAACCCATTGTTGTGGAAAACAAGCCAGGTGCGGCCGGCACGCTGGCGGCGGGTCAGGTTGAGCGTGCCGCGTCGGATGGCTACACCATCCTGATGAATGCCAGTGGCGCCTTCATTCACTCCATTCTGAAATCGGACTTTAACTACGACCCCGTCGACGTCTGCACCCCTATTGCCGCAGTTACCAAAACCCCTGTGGTCATGCTGGTCAATAATTCGCTGCCGGTCAAAAACGTCGCCGAATTCGTAAAGCTGGCCCGGGAGAAAGGAGACGGACTCAGTTACGGGTCGGACGGCGTCGCGGGGACGACTCAGCTCTGCGGCGAGTACTTCAATACTTTGGCGGGCATAAAGTTGCTTCATGTCCCTTTCAAAGGGGCAGGTCCTAGTGTTGTCGCGACCGCCTCGGGTCAGGTTGACGCTAACTTTCCCACCTTGCCGTCCGCATTGACGATGCTAAAAGCCGGTAAGGTCAGAGCGCTGGCAGTCAGTGGATCGGAAAGGTCGAAGATCCTTCCGGATATTCCGACCTTCGAAGAGCTCGGCTACAAGGATTTTGACTTCCTGTGCTGGTTCGGCTTTGTTGGTCCGAAAGGCGTTCCCGCAGATATCGTTCAGAAGCTGAATGATGTCACCCAGCAAGCCTTGCAAGATCCAACGATTCAGGCATCCATCGAAAGCCAGGGTATGGAGATCATGCCGGGTTCTTCCAAGGAATGGCTGGACTTCATGGTCAAGGATGCGGAGAACATCAAGCGCATGGCTAAGGTGTCGAATCTGCAATTGTGATGGCGCTACCAAATGAGTAAGGATTTTTTTCTTCCCGACTTGATCATCGTCGGAGGCGGCTTGGCCGGGCTTACCGCCGGCGTCCGCGCCGCGCAACTGGGTTTGCGTCCGCTGGTGCTGGAGCAAGGTGACGGCGAGGATTATCCCTGCAACTCACGGCAATCGGGGGGCATCCTGCATATTGGTTTCCATGATCCTTACCGACCCGCGCAGGAACTCGTCGACATCATCGCCCGGTTGACCGGCGGTGAAGCCAAGCCTGAGCTGGCACGCGCTCTTGCGCAGACGGGTGCCCGGCTGATCTCCTGGCTCCAGGGGGAGGGCGGGAAATTCATGCGTTTCAATCCGCAGGAAGGCTATCGTTGGTGCATGTCGCCGCCGCGGGCCTTGCGTGCCGGCGTCGACTGGAAGAAGCGCGGGCCGGACGTGATGCTGCGCCAGTTGGCGAGAACGCTCGGCGAGATGGGCGGCAAGCTGCAGCTGAAGGCGCGTGTCAAGGGCCTTCTGATCGAGGATGGACGTTGTGTAGGGGCTCGCGGTGAGTGTGACGGCCAGCCGAAAGAATGGCGCGCTACACATTGCGTGCTGGCTGATGGCGGTTTTCAAGCAAACCGCTTATTGGTTGAGCAATACATTACGCCACGCTTCGACGCGTTGTTTCAACGCGGCGCAAGCACCGGTCATGGCGACGGCCTTCAGATGGCCCAGGCAGCCGGCGCGGCGCTCACCGACTGCAGCCGCTTCTACGGCCACCTGTTGTGCAGCGACGCGAAACATAACGACCAGGTATGGCCTTACCCTGAGGTCGACGCCATAGCCACGGCGGGTATCGTCGTGGATGGTTCTGGCCGCCGCTGCGTCGACGAGGGCAGGACGGGGGTGAGCCTGGCCAATGAATTGGCCTCGCAGCCCTGCGTCGACAGGCTCTTCGCCGTGTTCGACGCGTCGATCTGGAACGGGCCCGGGACCACGGCTCGCATTCCGGCCAATCCGCTGCTGGAACGGGCGGGTGGAACGATTTTGCGCGCCGATTCCGTGGCGGAGCTGGCGCAGAAGATGGATGTTCCCGCCGCCGCCCTTGCGCAGACGCTGGACTCTTACAACCGCGCCCTGGATGCGGGCACGTTGCAGGAGCTGGACATCCCGAGGTCCGAGCAGACCCAACCCTATGCCGTTCGCCATCTGCCCTTGATGGCAATTCCGATCTGCCCGGGTATTACCTACACGATGGGCGGCATCGACATCAATGAACACGCGGAAGTCCTGGACAGAAGCGGGCAGCCGATACCGGGACTCTTTGCCGCAGGCGCGACGACGGGCGGCCTTGAAGGTGGCAAGCGTTCAACGTACATCGGGGGCCTGATCAAGGCGGGATGTTTCGGCCTGTTGGCCGCCGAGCGGGTGGCCACGTTAGAGGGCAAGTCGTTTTCCAGCGACGGTAATGACAGAGGCCAGGTTGGCCACTCCGATCCGAATCGGGAGGAACAGGTCCATGGCTTGGCCCGTTTTCCGGTCCTGAATATGGTGGTGCGCCATGACAAGGCTATCGGGCTTATGGCGGGTGCAACCGTTGCGGCAATCGTGGTTTCGTTGGGATGGAATTTGCTTTCGTGGTTTGTGTTGCCGATTGCGCTGGTGCTTGCGGTCGTCGCTCTGGTCGTCGTGCTCGGCGTAGCCGAACTCGTGAAGCTGGTGACGGAATTCTTGATGCCCGAATAGCGGGTCCCCGTGGGCCGAGCCGCCCATTTCTACTTTTTAAAAGGAAGACTAATGTACGGATGGCGAGGAAGGATTGGTCTGTTAGTACCTTCTATCAACACCACGATGGAAACAGAGTTCTGGAAAATCGCGCCCGAGGGTGTTTCAGTTCACGTTGCCCGGATCGCGGGCGGCCGACAGGGTACGCCCGATGAACTGCGCAGCATGGAAAACGCGAGCAAGAAGGCAGCAGAAGAAATAGCCATGATCGAGCCCGATGTGGTGGTGTACGGCTGCACGAGCGGCAGCTTTTTCGAAGGGCCCGAATGGAACGCGCGCATCTGCGAAGAGCTGACAACGATAACAGGCGCGCCAACCGTAACGACCGCAGGCGCCATGGTCGCTGGACTAAATGCGGGCGGCCATAAAAAAGTCGATATCGTCACGCCTTATGTAGACGTGACCAATGCCCGATTGAAAGACTTCTTGAAGCTGCACGGCATTGAGGTCGGCAAGCTATCGACCTTCGATATGCTCGACATGTTCGACCACGCCAAGATCCTTCCAGAAGAAATTTATCAGAAAGTCAAAGAAACTATCATGCCTGATTCCGAAGCCGTGTTCATTTCGTGCACCCAGCTGCGTGCTCTAGAAGTCATCGATATGCTCGAACGGGACCTGGGCAAACCCGTTTACAGCGCCGTTCAAGCTTCCGCTTGGCAAGCCTTTGACTTGATGCATATAGATCCAGGCATCGTAGACAGCGGCCGCTTGCTGCGCAGCCTTTCCAGTCCTATTCAACACACATAAATAAGTAGTGGCCCCGCGGAAGTTTGTTCTTCTGCATCTGCAGATATAAAGGAGACATATGATGAAAAAAATCTGGAATAATTTGTTGCTGCTTCTGGCGGCCGCGGTAATCGCCCCCTCGGTGATGGCCCAAGGCTACCCTGACCGTCCTATCAAATGGATCGTTCCATGGCCGGTGGGCGGCGGTGCGGATGTGGTAGCGCGTTTGTTCAGTGAAAAGGTTTCAGAGAAATTGGGACAACCGGTCATTATCTTCAACCAGGGTGGAGCGGGCGGCAATATTGGCGCCCGCGCGGCAGCCGATGCGAAGCCGGATGGGTACACCATGGTTTTTGCTTATTCCGGGACGCATTCGATCAATCCGCACATCTACAAGACGATGCCGTTCGAACAGGGCGACTTTGCTCCCGTGATTTTCCTGACATCGGTGCCACAGCTATTGGTTGTCAATGCATCGGTTCAGGCGCACAGCGTCAAAGACCTGATTGCCCTGGCGAAGGCGTCGCCTGGAAAGCTGAAGTTCGCGTCCAGCGGTAATGGTGCCATCAATCATCTGGCAGGCGAGTTGTTCACCAACATGGCAGGCATCAAGCTGATGCACGTGCCTTACAAAGGGGGCGGCCCCGCTGCAATGGCGGTGCTTAGCGGAGAAGTGGACATGGTCTTTGGCGAGCCTTCGACGCTTTTGGCCAACATCAAGGCAGGAAAGCTGCGTGCTATTGCAACCACTAGTGGGGCGCGCTCGATCAGCCTGCCCGACATACCCACCATCTCCGAGTCCGGTGTGCCTGGCTACGATGTCACCTCGTGGAATGGCGTGCTTGCGCCAGCCGGCACACCACCCGAAGCTATTGCCCGCTTGAACAAGGCCTTTAACGAGGTGCTGGCCGATCCGGATATGCGCAAGCGTCTGCTTGCAATCGGCTACGAGCCCATAGGGGGCAAGCCCGAAGACTTTTCGAAACAGATACAGAGCGAGCTCGACAAGTGGGGGCCCATCGTTAAGCAAACCGGGCTGCAAATCAATTGAACGTCGCCATCAGCGTTCCGGTTCTCTTTCCGCGGTGCAGGGGGGTATTGAATGATTTTTATGAGTCAGAGCGGATTGCTCGATCGTACTCGGGAAGCCGAGTGGGATGAATGGTACGTCGAGCACTTGCGCATCATGGAAACGGTCGACGGCATCCATTCGGCACGGCGATTCAAGTCTGAAAGCGAGGGTTGTCCGCCTTCGCTAGCCATGTATTCCGTGGAGGCTATTGCGGTCTTCGAGGATCCGTACTACCAGAAGATTCGTGGGATGGGCGAGTGGCTGCCGTTGATCGACAGGGCTTTCTATTGCCGTAATCTTTTCGAAGGCATGTCAGTGGCGCCAGAGGTTCCGGCCGATCGTGCTCTGTGGGTGGTCGATCGCGATACGCCCGATCTCGTGCTGGGTGATGTCGGCTTTACGTGGTTGATATCCGTCGGCCTGGATCGATCCACCCCGTATCGCGGCATTGCGGTCGTGCCGCCAGGAGCGGATGAGGCCTTGGCGCATGAAGCCGGGGTGGCAGTCTATAAACCTTTCACACCATAGCGACCTTCCATGGCTCAGAATCTTGTTTTGATCGCGGGGGCGACGGGTCAGATCGGCGCCTCCGTCGCGCGTCATGTGATGGACCGTAGCGGCTGGGATCTGGTCGGGCTGTCGCGTCGTGTGCAACAGCACGTGCCGTGTCCTATGCTTGCTGTCGACTTGCTTGATGCGGAAGACTGTCGCCGCAAGCTGGGAGGTATGCAGGGCGTGACGCATGTTGTGTATGCCGCGCGCTATGACCACGCGGGTGGAGAACTTGAATCGGTCGACATCAATTTGCAGATGCTGTCCAATTTGCTGACGGCGGTCAAGGATCGACCTGATCTGCGCCATATCCATGTTGTGCATGGCACCAAGTATTACGGACACAATGCTGGGCCTGGCCCGGTTCCCTATCGCGAAAATGCCCCGCGCTCGCCGCGTCCGGTTTTCTACTACGCGCAGCAGGACTTCCTGATTCAGCAGCAGGGTGGACAGGCATGGGACTGGAGTATTTCACGTCCTCACACCTTCTGTGATCTGGTTCTTGACGAACCTCGCAGCATTACGCTACTGGTCGCCATCTATGCCTCCATGCTCAAGGAGCTCGGCCTTCCGCTGCGGTTTCCCGGAACCCAGCTCGCGTTCAAGTCGAGAACGCAATTTACCTGGCTGCCAATGCTCGCGCGCTCCATCGAATGGATGATCACCGATCGGACCTGCGCCAATCAGGCGTTCAATGTGGTGAACGGGGACGCAGAACGCTGGAGCGCATTGTGGCCCGCCATCGCCGATTACTTCGACATGGCCTGCGGCGACCCCGAGCCCGAGCGGCTTGCACGTTTTCCAGAGAGCCATAGCGACATATGGTGCGATATGGTATCCCTGCATGGCTTGCGTCCTTCCGAATTGTCGACCGTCGCGCAATGGGCCTACGGCGACTATGTTTTCTCCCCGGAATGGGATGTCGTCTCTTCCATGGACAAGGCCAGGGAGCACGGGCTTACCGAGAGTATTGACACCCGGCAGATGTGGCGAGACAGCTTCGACTTCTACCGCAGCCATAAAATCATTCCGTGATCCAGGAAAGAATCATGATGCAAGGCAAGGCAGTATTGGCACTCTGGATCGATATTGATCCGGCCGTGCGAGATGAATGCGATGATTGGTACATAAACAGGCATATTGCCGACCGTATTGCCGTGCCGGGCTGGCGCCGCGTCAGACGTTTTCAGGGCGTGCAAGATGCTCAGCCCGCAACGCTGGCGCTGTACGAAGTGCAAGAACCCGAGGACCTGGTGTCCGATGGCTATCTGCGCCTGCAGCGCAATGTTGAAGCCACGGATATCCGCATGCGTGCCATGTTTCACAACGTCGTGCGCGATACTTTCAAGGTTCGTCATAGCTCGGGTCGAGGCGAAGGTGGCCTGATGCTGTCGTTGCGCTTCAGGACTGATACGGCGAACATTTCGGACGAGGCAGTCGCGCTGGCGGTCACCGACGAGATCATTCCTGCGCTTGCAGCGCTACATGGCATTGTGGCGATACATTTGCTGCAGCAGGCACCCGAATTTCGCGAGATCCACGACGGGCATCGCAAGTCGGGTAGCGACGACGCCCGGGCACATTGGGTACTGCTGGTCGAAGCTACACGGGGCGATTATGCGGAGACAGCAGGCAAGTTATTACGCTGCTGGCCGGATGGCAAGGTGCTTGGGCTGAGCGACGCCGAAGTCGGCCTATACGATCTGATGTACGCCGTGTAGCAATTTTTCTTTTCCCAGTACCCGAAGCCGTAGGTATCAGTTAAGCTTGCGGGCATGGCAACCACGAATATCCCGCGTTTCGACCTGGTCGACCTCAGACTTTTCGTCATGGTGGCAGAAAGCAACAGTTTCACCAAAGGTGCCGAGAAGGTGTTCCTGTCGGTTGCGGCGGCTAGCCTACGTATCAAAAGCCTCGAAGAGCGGCTTGGCGTCCAGCTTCTTTATCGGAACAAGCGGGGCGTTTCGTCTACACGGGCGGGTGAAGTGCTGCTGGTACATGCGCTACGCGTCCTTGACGAGATCGAGCAGCTACAAAACGAAATCCAGCCCTTTTCCCAGGGTGTCCGCGGCCATGTGCGTCTGTTTGCCAATGCCACCGCAATCTGCGAGTTCCTTCCCGAGGTTTTGGCTCGGTTCTTCGAGACGAACCCGGCCATCACCGTCGACTTGCAGGAAAGGTTGAGTGCAGAGATCGTGCATGCCGTGCTCGAGGGAGTCGCCGACATCGGTGTCATCTCGGCCCGTGTCGCGGCAGACGGACTCGAGACCCTCCCTTATAAGAAAGACCAGATGGTCATCGTGGCGCCGCAAAATCATCCGCTGGCGGAGGTGGAGTCCGTCCATTTCGCCGACGCACTCGACTATGAGTTTATTAGCCTGGATTCTCGCAGCGCCAGCTACTCGTATCTGCAGCAAGAAGTGGAATTGCTAGGTCGCGCTATGCATAAGCGCATTCAGGTCTCCAGCTACGATGCGATGTGCCGCATGGTTGAAGCTGGTGTCGGTATTGGCGTGCTTCCCGAGATGGCGGCGCGCCGGCTTGCGCGGTTATCACGCATTGCGATCGTGCAGTTGCGGGACGAGTGGGCCACTCGTGAGCTCCGTATCTGCGTCCGAAAGCAGTCTGAACTGCGTACCTTCGCCCGCGAGTTGATCGACTTTATTTTGCAGATTTAGGAATCACAAAGCATTGCTTTGTCAATTCCAAATTGCCCCTGGCGACGGAAGCATACACACTGGCGATACTGGTGACGGCTAGTCCGCGCCTGCACATCGCATCGCAAGGAACTTAAAGTATGTCGAAGAACGGAGTTCGCATGACGGTTACCGTGTCTGATATCCTGGTCATCGGAGCTGGCGGCGCGGGGTTGGCTGCAGCGTACGAGGCCGCGAAGCTGGGTCGTCATGTCGTGGTGCTCGAGAAGAATCCCAAGCCGGGTGGGTCGACGTCTTGGTCCGTGGGTTCAGTCACGGCCGCCGACACGCCGCATCAGCGAGTCGCGGGTATCCGAGACAATGCAGACGCCCATTTCGAAGACCTGGCCCTGCATGCGGGTGAATTGGCCCCGCGCGATAACCTGAGGCTGCGGCGGATTCTCGTCGACAATAGCAGCGAGATGCTTCAGTGGCTGATGGACTTGGGCGTTGTCTTCGTTGGCCCCGAAGAGGAGCCTCCGCATCGTGTGGCGCGCATGCACAATGTCGTGCCGAACTCAACCTCGTTTGCCTACCATTTGACGCGCCACTGCAAGGCTTTAGGCGTAGAGATCGTCGTCGGTACGAAGTCCAGCAACTTTATTGTCGTGGACGGCCGTGTCGTCGGTGTGGAGGCCGTTGGGCCTGATGGCCTCAAGAGTTCATTCCTGGCAAGGCACGGCGTGGTATTGACTTCTGGTGACTATAGCGGCGCGGCGGACCTGAAGCGTAGCCTTGCGTCAGAGTCGGTTGTGCCGGTAGACCCGGTAAATCCAACAGCGACGGGTGACGGCCATAGAATGGCGTTGGCCATCGGTGCTCGAGTGCTCAACGGCGATATTGTCCGTGGGCCGATCATGCGGTTCATCCCTCCCTCTCGCCGTAATCTGGTACAGCGCTTGCCGCCATCTCGCTTCGTCGCCCGGATGATTGCCTGGTCCATGGGACATCTTCCACAAGCGGTGCTGCGCCCCTTTTTGATGAGCTTTCTGACCACGGCGCTGGGTCCTTCTCCCGACCTGCTGCGCCAGGGGGGCATCTTGATCAACAAGCTGGGGCATCGATTCACCAACGAACTGGGTAAGCCGGCAGCCGATGTTGCGCTTCAGCCGGAAAAAGTGGCGTGGATAGTCATGGACGAGGCGATCGCCAGCCAATTCGAACAATGGCCGTTCTTCGTATCGACCGCACCCGGCGTGGCGTATGCCTACCTGAAAGACTATCAGCGTAACCGGCCAGACATCTTTCATCGCGCAAGCACATTGCAAGGCCTTGCCGATAGTATGGGCGTTCCCTCGCCAGAATTGCGTGAGTCCATCGATGCGTACAACAACTCAACGGATCGCGGTGGCCGACCTGCTTTAGGCAGCGGGCGCTATTGTGCCCTCGGTCCCGTCAAGAGTTACGTGGTGTTTACGGATGGAGGTCTGGCGGTCAGCGAGCAACTCGAGGTCTTGGGCGCGGATGACCATCCTATCCCCGGTTTGTACGCGGCAGGTTCTGCAGGGCAGGGCGGGTTGCTGCTCGAGGGCCACGGGCACCACCTGGCCTGGGCCTTCGTGTCGGGCCGCATCGCTGGCCGCAATGCCGCGCAGTCGCCTGCAACGATTTCTGCTTTTAATCCATCTGAGTGAGTATTCAAAATGAGCCGTATTGGTCTGTTCGTCCCATCTTCAAACACCACCATCGAACCAGAGTTTTATCGTGCGTTGCCGCCGCATGTCACCTTGCATGTGGCTCGACTGTATCTGACGCAGATCGCTACCGATTCCATCGAGAATGTCGTGCGCGACATCGAGGTCCAGGCTCGCAATCTAGCCAGCGCCGATGTAGATGTCATTGTGCTGGGCGCAACGGCGCCCAGTTTTCTTAAAGGCCTGGGTTACGATCTTGAGGTGACTCAGCGCATAGAGCGTGCCTCGGGCAAGCCGGCAACCACCACGTCGACGGCCTTGGTCAAGGCGCTCGGCATGCTCGGTATATCGCGGGTAGCGCTAGGCGCCGCTTACGACGATCGCGTCAATGGAATTGCAAAGGAATTCCTGGAAGCCAGTGGCATCGAGGTAGTTCACGCAAAGGGCTTGGGCATGGTCGACAACCTTGCCGTTGGTCGACTGGATGATAACAGCGCGCTCGAGCTGGCCCGCGAAATCGATCGTCCGGACGCCGAAGCCATCGTGCTCGCCTGCACCAACTGGAAGACCATGGGCGTGATAGAGCAACTCGAACAAGAGCTGGGAAAACCGGTCCTGTCGACAACGCAAGTCAGCATATGGGCCGCACTGCAAATGATCGGTGAGACGGACGCCATCCATGGCTATGGAAAGTTGCTACGCGATATCTAATGTGAGGGGGGCATGGTTGCAGCGGTTGTGGTTCGCCGCTTTCATTGAGGCCGAGCACGTCTCCCGTCTCCCGTCTGCTGGAAGCAAGATCGCCGACGTTTTGCGTCGGCGATCTTTTTGCCAAACCTTCTTTGCGTACGTTAAAGGCCTTACTTCTTGACCAGCGGGCAGGCGCTTTCTGACAGAGGGCGCCATGCTTTATCTGCTGGAATAACAGAATTGATCTTCAGCAGATCCCACGGGCCTGTGGATTCCGATGGCTTTTTGGCTTCCGCCAGGAACATGTCGTAGACCATGCGCCCGTCGGCACGTATCTTGCCATTATCGGTATAGAAGTCGTCAATCGGCGTTTTTTTCATTTGTTCGGCTACAGCTTCGGCGTCGTCCGTGCCTGCCGACTTGACGGCATTCAGATAATGCATCGTGGCCGAATACATGCCAGCCTGTACCATGGAAGGCATGCCGTTGTGGCGGTCATAGAAGCGCTTGGAGAAGGCACGGGTTTCATCGTTGCGATCCCAATAAAAGCCGGTGGTAAATTGCAACCCCTGTGCGGCCTGCAATCCCATGCCCTTCACATCATGGAGAAACACCAGCAGGGTGGCCAGTTGCTGACCACCTTGCGTGATGCCAAACTCCGATGCCTGGCGCACGGCGGTCTGGGTATCGGTACCTGCATTGGCCAGCCCTATCACCTTGGCACCGGACGCCTGCGCCTGAAGTAGATACGAGGAAAAATCAGCGGTATTTAGCGGAGCGCGAACGTTGCCGAGAATCTTGCCATTGTTTTCTTTTACCACCGCGCTGGTATCGCGTTCAAGCGCATGCCCGAAAGCGTAATCGGCGGTGATGAAAAACCAGGAATCTCCTCCATTCTGCGTTACGGCGGCCCCCGTCCCATGGGCGAGGGCATAGGTATCATAGACATAGTGAATGCCATAAGGAGAACAGTTTTCATTGGTCAGGGATGACGATGCTGAGCCAGCAAAGATAGTCAGCCTCTTTTTCTCTTTGCCAAGCTTCTGCAGCGCGATCGCAGAGGCTGAATCAGTTGATTCAATAATCATGCTCACGCCGTCCCGGTCGTACCATTCTCGGGCTCGTGCGGCAGTGACGTCCAGTTTATTCTGATAGTCGGCTGAAAGAACTTCTATCTTACGACCGAGAATTTCGCCGCCGAAGTCTTCAACTGCCATCTTTACGGCCTGGACCCCGCCGGGGCCGCCGTGAGCGGAATACACACCGGTCATATCTACAATAGCGCCGATGCGAAATGGGCCCTTGTCCTGCGCCTGGACGGTGACACTGGCACATAATGCTCCCAGCATGAATGCCGTGATCTTCAAGAGTGTAGGTTTTTTCATAGTCTCTCTCCTTTGGGTTTGTGATGAATGTCTGCGTGAGGCAGTTTCTGCGAGCGACAGTGCTCCCTAGCTCTGCCCGGAGCCTGTCAGTTGTAAATTTCCGTCGTCAGTTTATGTTGCAGCCAGCGGTCTGGATATCGGTCAAAGAGGCCTGATGGGGGAATCGCCAGTCGTTAGAATGGGCAGTCTGGGTCGAAGTTGGGACTGCGTTTTTCAAGAAAGGCATCAATTCCCTCTATGCCCTCAGGGCCCGCAAATCCGGTGAACTCAAATGCCAGCGAGGCATCGAAAATGGGTTGAGCCTGTTTGATCCAGTGGTTCAGCATCATTTTGGTCCATCGTTGGGCCGCAGGCGCTCCCTTGGCCAGACGGTTGGCGATTTCGACGGCGCGGGCTTCCACCTCTTCGTCGGGCAATGCAAGGGAAACCAGATTCATGCGTTCGGCTTCTTCACCAGTGAATGTTTCGGCGGTCAGGAGGTAATACTTTGCCTTGGCCATGCCGCACAGAATCGGCCAGATGATCGCCGCGTGATCTCCTGCGGCGACACCAATCTTTAGATGACCGTCTGAGAACTTGGCGTCCTTTGCGACGATGGATACATCTGCCAGCAGTACGGTGGCCAACCCGGCGCCCACTGCCCAGCCTCTGGCCGCCGTGACGATGGGTTTGCGGCAGTCGAGCATATTTGTGACAAGGTCTCGTGACTCTTTCATTGCGCGCATCCTGAGCGCATAGTCATCGCAAACTTTGCGCTCATGCTTCAGGTCTCCACCCGCCGAAAAAGTCTTGCCGTCACCTGTGAAAATGATGACGTTTACGCTGTCGTCGGCGTCGACATCGCGCCATATCTCTGACACTTCTCGATGCATCGTGGCATCCATGGCGCCCATCTTTAAAGGCGAGCGCATGGTGATGCGCAGAACCTTGGGACCAGGTCGGTCGAATGAGAGTCTTTCGTAACGAGCGTAGCGGTCAGTCATATTTTCCTTCTGTCAGAGAGCAGGCAATTGCATATGCTATGCCTTAATGAATGGGGTTAATGATGAGTTAAGCAAAGCTCGTGCCAAGTGCCGTTTAATTACTTATGGGGTTATTGCGTTGGGGTAGGCAGGAAAATCCCGTACTGCGTCGCAGGGCGAGTTAAGTTTCTGATCTGAGAAAGGCCAATTCATGTCTTCGGTGTCTTCAATTTGTGCACTTTGCCAGTGTGCCTAGAGGAAGAATCGGAGGAAGGAACGTGCTACGCGACCATAGATATTGTTCATTGGATGGAGGTGGTGTCGCCGTCATGGCGAACTACCGGCTTATCCATCCTGAAGCTTGTGTCCAGCCTTCCCACTTAGAGGCCCAAATTCGAAAGTTATATAAGCCACTGATCCGGCGCTCATGTGCACGTAGAAAGGCTTTAAGAAGTCAGATTTATGGTGCGGCGTTTTGCTTTGCCTTGGCGGCTACCTCTTCCAGAACCTCCACCACTACTTTTGTGCTTTCGAGGGTAGCGGGCACGCCGCAATAGACGGCGACCTGCAGCAAAATCTCCATGATTTCTTCTTGACTGAGGCCATTATTCAAGGCGCCACGAACGTGGAGGCGCACTTCGTTTGGTAGGTTGAGGGCGGAAAGTATGGAAAGATTGATGATGCTGCGGGTGCGGCGATCGAGCCCTGGCCGGGACCAAATTTGTCCCCAGCATAGCTCCGTTACGAATTTCTGTATCGGTGCAGAAAAGTCAGTGGCTGAATCCAGAGATTTTCTGACATGGTCGACGCCGAGGACCTCTTCGCGAATTTTAAGGCCTTTCATAAACAACTCTGATGTGAACTCGTCGCGTGTGGTCATGTAAAACTCCATGGGTGATAATTGACGTTAACAGGAAAGAAGTGCCCTTAAACGAGCGGAATTACGCGTCGTGAATACTTCCTCGAATGCGATGGGTTAAGGCCATTAATGCGCCAGCATCGTTCGTTTCATCTAATGACCATACGGCAGCAATAAGAGGTTCGGGGTCGTAGCCGTCGGGGATATTCCGACATATCTCGCGCAATTTATCTTCAAGCTCTTTATCGGTCATAGGCTTGTCCACCGAGCCGCGGGCCACTTCAATGGTCGTTGTAATCGCCGGGGCATTTGGTCGCAGTATCCGCAGCCTTGCCGCTGCCAGTGGAACGCGGGGATCGTCGACGAACCTGACCTTCTTGCCGAGCGTGCGCACGGCGGGATCTGCAGCCGCGTCATCCGAAAACTGTGCGAGCCCCGCCTTTCTATAGAGAAGCGACACGGCGACTGCATGCTGAGCGCTAACCTGAGCCTCGCGCCCGGAGCGCGGTCCGGGACGGTCTGCTCGTTCTCGCAGTAATGGGTGCGCCGTGATTTCAATTTCTGTCACTGCGGCGAGCTCATCTGCCGTAACATTGGAGTTGCAAGATAGGTATAGGCATCCTTCGATGACCGGGTTCAGCACCACGCCACATGGGTACGGTTTATAGGTATTCCGGAGAATTTCCCATCGGTCTCCGAGGCCGGAGACGACGCTTGCCGTATCAGGTATCTCACCCATGACGGTCAAGAAACCTCGCTCGCCTTCCAACGGGAAGTCGGGTCCTGTGAAGCCTTGCTGGGCTAATAAGGCCGAGAGCAAGCCATTGCGGGCGGCCGCTCCCACACCTGCACTTTTGGCCATGGTTCCTATGGTTTCAACCAACCCCGAGGCTTGGCTTGACGCGTGGCCCAATGCCCAGCATAGGCCTGATGCATCAAGCCCAAGGGCCTTGCCTGCCGCCATGGCAGATCCGAAGATTCCGCAGGTGGATGTGATATGCCAGCCGCGCGCATAGTGGCTGGGAGAAATAGAGTTGCCGATCCGGCAAGCGACCTCGACGCCCAATATATAAGCCGTCAAAAGCTCGCGGCCCGGTATGGTTGCGCGTTCAGCCAGAGCAAAAACGACGGGCGCGATTGGAGCGGTCGGGTGAATAATCGTTGGTATGTGAGTGTCGTCAAAGTCGAAGACATTCGCGCTCATGGCGTTGAGGGCCGAAGCGTTCAGTATGTCAGTCCGTTCACTCCTGCCGATTACTCCGGCCTGTTGGTTCGCAGAGAACTCTCCGAAGACGCGAGCGGCGATCACGATGGCGGGATCCCTGCATCCCGCCATAGATACGGCGAAAAAGTTCAGTAATGCCCGCTTGGATTCATGCCTCACCGGCGCCGGGATTGCGTCCCAGCGAGTGGCGGCGACAAACTGCGTCAGCGCGGCACTGATTGCTTCGTTGACACACGTATCGCCAATACTCATTAACCTGCCTTCCCTTTCCTCGTGGCCATTAAATGCCAGGAACTACGGGGCTGGCTTTAGGCCAAGCATCTCAACTAGGCGTCCCCATTGCTCATCCTCGGAGGCGACAAATTTCGCGAACTGCTCGGGCGTGTCGGTACTGGATTCTGCGCCTATATCCAAGATGCGTTTCTGCATTTCAGGCGTGGCCATGATTTTCATTATTTCTGCATGCATACGGTTCACAAGCTTAGGCGGCGTCTTCGCTGGGAAAAAGAGCCCATACCACTCATAGGTTTCGAATCCTGGAAGGCCCGACTCAGCCAACGTCGGAATATCTGCAAGCGCAGCTGGACGTGTGGCGCCGGTCGTGGCAAGTGCCCGCAGCTTGCCATTTTTTACAAACGGTAAGGTGGCAGTGGGACTATTGATCAATACCTGGATATGGCCGGCAACCACATCCACTACAGCGGGGCCGCCACCTTTGTATGGAACACTAAGAATGTCCACGCCGGCCATTTTGTTGAAATACTCCATCGACAGGTGGCCGGAAGAAAGTCCTCCTGGCTGCCCATATGCCAGCGTGCCTGGCTTGGTCTTTGCTAGAGTAATCAGTTCCTGCACAGTGGTAGCGGGCACGTTGGGATTGACCGTCATGATGCCGGGCATCTTGGCAATCAACGCCAACGGGGTGAAATCCTTGCGAGAATCATATGGCAGGGACTTGATGGTATGCGGATTAATGGTGTGCGTACTGATTAGCATTCCCATGGTGTACCCGTCTGGAGCCGATTTGGCTAGGTGCTCGGTGCCAATTATGTTATTGGCGCCCGGCTTGTTCTCAACAATGACCGGTTGCCCGAAGGCTTGGCTCAGCGCTTGTGCGAGATAGCGTGACAAAGTGTCTGTCGTGCCCCCAGGCGCCAAGGGCACAATTATTCTTAGCGGCTTGTCGGGGTACGACTCGGCGGAATAGACCGCTTGAGGCGCGGCCAAGGAAAGCGCTGCGGCAATTAATGTTGAAATTATTTTCATGACATCTCCGTTATAGGTATATACAGCTGGTTTCAAGCAAAAATATCAAGCCACTGTCAGCGGGGTCGGCCTGCGGCATAGAGAAGTTATGTGCGGTAACGTGAGCCGGCATCAACAGACACGACTTCGCCGCTGATGTACTTTGCTGCATCCGAGATCAGGAACACCGCCACGTCCGCCACCTCATGAGGCTCACCCATGCGCCCATAAGGTAGATTCTTTAGTAAGGTGGAATACGCTGCGCGGTCTTGCTCGGATATTGGGTTGAGCAGCCCGGCCGTCCGACCTGTACGGATTAGGCCCGGGTTTATACCCACGACCCTGACCCCGTAATCTACGCTTTCCGCACCCAAAGCTTTGGTAAAGGCAATTAAGGCAGCATTTGCTGTAGTCGTGCCTATGGATTTTGGATTAAGTTTTTCCCCGGCAATCCCGATGATATTCAGAATGACGCCGGCTTTACGCTGACACATATGAGGATAGAGCGCCCGCGATAACATAATGGTTGACATGACCTTTCCGTTGAATGACGTGCGGAACATGTCCGGATCGATCTCCATAAGACTGCCGCGAGCTATTGCGCCGGCGCAATTAACCAAAATATCCGTTTCCGGGAAAGCTTCTCCGAGAGCGGTAGCGCGCTCTGGCAATGATAGGTCCTCGGATCGCAGTAAGACTTCCACAGCATGTTCTTTAGTGATGGCTCGTTGCGCCTCTTCCAGCGATGCCATGTCCCGACCTACTAGGCGTAACGCGCACCCATGGGAGGCCAGCGCTTGGGCAATGGCAAACCCTATGCCTTTGGACCCTCCGGTGATTAAAGCGACCTTTCCCCGCAAATTGCTATTCATTATTTCTCCGATATCTGATCACTTGCACGACCCCATTGACGCCAAGTACCGCTTCTTTTAACGCTTGCGCATCGGGCAAGCTAGTAAAGACAATGGAGGCAAAGTCCGCGACGTGCTGTGGGCTTTCAACGATAAGCGCGCCATATCCATCAAGGGCTGTAAACGCCGTCACTGCCTTATCGTGCACAATCATCTGGCGACCGTCTTCCAGCAGCCGCAAGATCATGGGTAACCCCATGACCCCGGCTCCAACAAATCCAATCGGTCGTTCGTTTGGCAAGAGACCCTCCTTATCCTGGAAAAATCGTTGTCTTCGAATCGCACTTAGACCGTATACCCATACCTACTGGCGGCAATTGATAATTTAAGCAAATTTCATGCCAGTCAAAATAAGCAATTGCCTTGCAGCGTCACAGTCGTCTCGTCATGGTTCAGCCGTTACGCTATGCCTTCGAAACTATTCCCACAAACACACAAGTGTCCTCTAGAAGAGCAATTGGGACGTTTGGTGACATGCTATGGGCAGAAAGCGTTTCGATCAGTTGTCATTGCTGAAAAGGCCGTTCAACAGAATCCCGGTTTGAATCGATTCGATTGGGCGGGGGGATCTGCATGGTAAAGCTGTGGGGATCGTAGGGGCTAGGGCAGATCGGAACCCAAATGGATCAGTGCAGCGAAGTCATTGCATTCGACCCCTATATTCGGATGCTCAAAGCGCGGAGCGCGGTGCCGGGAAAGTTGAGTTCGACTAGCTTATTAGGCAGGCTGCCACCGTATCCGTGCATTGCCCCCGCACTCAGCAAACGCTGAACATGTTTTCCGCACGTGAGCTCGCCACCATGAAGCCCGCTGCATATTTTTTGAGTACAGCGCGCGGGGGCATCCATGATGAACAGGCGCTGGCCGGAGCATTGCACGAGCGACAGATTTTGGGCGTGGGCGTATTCTTGGAAGAATCGCCTGTTCTAAACAACGTGCTTCTTAAAACCAACGCGGTAATCGCAACGCCGCACACGACGGGAGTTTCCAAGGAGGCCCTAAATACAATGGCCGCTACGCCGCCGAACAGTGGTGGACACATTCAATGATTTGGTGGCGCCGCGTTTGATTAATCCGGAGGTTTTGTCCGAACATCGTAAACGCTTTGCGGACATAATGGGATTTGAAGCTGGCGCAGTCCGGCTTTGAATAGTACGCCGTCGCGTAGGCGGTGCGGTTCTTAACATTGCCAAGGTTCAGATGGATTCGTTTAAAGCAATGAAGAACTCATAACACGCTGGCTCCGCCGCAGGTCACGCAATGTTATGGGGCTTGGGCAGGGTAACTTGTCGTGCCTGATCTTGCGCCGGGGTTGAACTGAATGTGCTTTCCCAAGCACTTGACCGTCGGCTCGTTGCGATGCCCACAGGTATTAGAGTCTTTGGTGACTAAAAACAATAGTGCGCCGACATCCTTCGCCGATAAAAGAAAATTTATCGTTCTAAATCACGGTCGGACAGACTTTTGTTCAAATTCAATGCAGTATTAGCATTAATTTGTCCGTTCGGACAGGTTTAATCGTATTTTCGGTCTTTTGGAAAATTCATAGTAATCAAAGAGTTGCAACGACAGTTTCGGACCGACTTTATTTCCAGCCTTCAGTTTTGGAGACTAGAAATAAAGTCGGTCGACGCTTTCCCCGGGAGCGACTTTTCGAAAAGCTGAAGGAAAGTCTGTCGACGGCCGGATTTCGAGTGCTGCCCTTTAAAAAACTGAACTAAAGACCGTCGATCCCAGCTTTGACTCACATACTTCAAGTCTTGCGTCGAGCTCGGCCACCGGCTTGCGCCGGCTCTGCGAGGTCAGGTTACCCGACAAAGAATGCACCCAATACATGGCATCGGCGGCTTCAGAAAAGCGACGATCTCGCCAAAGGCTTCAGACTCGCGACAAGCTTCTGTCCAACCGGTTAGTAGCGTCGGAACTATGTTACGTCTGGTAAGACAGTGAAAGTGGCAAGTCGTTAGAATCACGCCTCTCACAACGTTTGGGCGTCACAATGAAACGACTGGTTTTACTTGTTTTGGTAATGAGCGTCTTATCGGGATGCGTGGTCTACCCCAACAGCCATCCACATGACAACAGAAATGGCGGTTTCTGTCCGCCCGGACAGGCGAAGAAGGGGAACTGTTAAGGGGTACGTGCGCTCGGCCTGTAGTCAACAGGAAAATCTAGCTCATTGACAGCGTAGCTGGCTCTGATCACTTCAATTTGATATCCAGCCGTACCACATCTCCGCGGTAGATGCCGTCGCCGATGAACACGATAGTGCCGTTGCGGTCGACTGCAGAACGATGCACATGCGCTACCGGGGCGTTTAGCGGCAGTTGGAGTTGTTCTGCTATCTCGGGGTCAGCCGAACCCAGAGTGAGCGTCTGATGCGCTGCCACGATTTCCAGGCCCGGGAGTTCACGCAAGATTCGCATGGACGTCTTAGTTTCGAATGCCTTGGCAGGAATGCGCTTGCAGATTGTCTCGTCGATATAGACTTCGCCGAGGTAATAGGGCTTGCCATTACGCCAGTGGCGCCGGCGCCAATATTGATAACTTTTGGCCATCTCGCCCAGGCTAGGGTCGGCGGTGGCGGGAGTACGTCGATCACGGGCTGCCAGCACTTCGATGCTCACGCCTTCCGGGGCGATCAGCTGCCCGTCCCAGTTTGAAGCGACTTCGCACCAAAACTGCTCCTGCGGCTTGCCAATAACGAAAGTGCCCTTAGCGCGGTAGCGCGCAATAAGGTTCTCTTTTTCCAGCAGCGTCAAGGCCTGACGCACGGTGGCACGGGCCACGCTGCATTCTTCAGCTAGATTATCGACGGTTGGTATCTGCTCGCCGACCGGCCATTGACCGGACTCGACGCGGCGCCTGAATAGGCTAGCCAGCTGCACATAACGCGCAGCCGCACTGCGGCTGAAGTCGATGCCCCTGGAGGGATTTTTTTGTTTGCTAGTCGTAACCATGATGCTGTTATCCGGAAAATGCGGCGCGCTGGTTGAAGCTTTCCGTTAAACCGGGAGGCCTGCAGGTCAAAACCCAGGAGTGTACCAATTGGTCGTGCGTTACCGCCCCTTGAAGACCGGTGCGCGTTTTTCCACTACAGCGCGCGTCGCCTCACGTGCGTCTTCGGTCAGCATAAGCTTCGTGCTGTAATACTGCTCGACCTCGTAGCCTTCGTCGACCGGCACATCCTCGATACGATTAAGTGCCTCTTTCATGGTCACCAGACCAATGCGGCTCTTCGCGGCAATGACTTGTGCCAGGTCCATAGCCGTCGGCATCAACAGGCGCGGCGGGACTACGCGCTCCACGAAGCCCACTCGATGTGCCTCCCAGGCGCTCATCTGCTCTCCGGTGAAAGCCATGAGCCGTAGCATGCCTTGGGACACCAAGCGCCCCGTATGAGCGCCACCCCCACAACGGCCGACATTGATTTCGGGCATGGAGAATGTGGCCTTTTCGGACGCGATCCGGATGTCGCTGGTGCTGGCCAGTACGCTGCCGGCGCCCAGGGCCGGCCCATTCACGGCGGCGATGACAGGAACCTTGCAGTGACGTATGGATTTAAAAGTTGCCCGAACCACTTCGGCGCGCTCAGGATCTTCTTCAGGCGTGGCTGCCAAGAACTCACGCAACTCCAGACCGGCGCAAAACGCCTTACTGCCCTTGGCCGTAAAGATCACAACGTTGATGTCTTTCATGTCGTTGATGGAGTCGAACATGTGGCCGATGGCGGCATAGCGTGCCAGCGTCAAGGCGTTCACGGGCGGAGCGTCCAGCGTTACCACTGCTATCTTGTCGAATGTCTCGAGATAAAGTTCAGTCATTCTGGGTCCTTAATTGCTTCAGTTTAGCCGTCTTCATACAATGCCTGCGTCCATTAATGCTTGGATGCGCTCGGGGCTGTAGCCCAGTTCCTGCAATACCTGCACCGACTGCTGGCCCAGCAAGGGCGGCGGGATGTCATAACTGAGTGGGTTGTTAGTGAACTTGATAGGGCAGGCGACCTGGGGTAGGTCGACTCCTGTCGGGTGGGGTAATGTCAATAACATCTGCCGATGCAGTACCTGCGGCTCACGAAACACTTCAGGGATACTGTTGATGGGGCCGCACGGCACGCCCGCCGCGCCCAGCTTTGCCACCAGATCACTACGTGTCCGTCGCGCGAACTCGCCCTGCAGGATGTCAGTCAGTTCGCCTACATTTCTGGCGCGCTGAGCGTTCACGGCAAAGCGTGCGTCTTGAGCGAGTTCCGGTCTTTCCAATACATCGCACAGCTTCACGAACTGGCCGTCGTTCCCTACCGCCAGAATCACATCGCCGTCGACGCAGGAATAGACGTCCTGTGGCTGGATATTGGGATGAGCATTGCCGCCACGTTTGGGGGTGTTACCCGAAATCAGATGATTCATGGCCTGGTTGGACAATACCGCCGTCTGCACATCCAGCATGCCGATATCGATATACTCGCCTTCGCCGGTCTGGTCGCGGCGCGCTACGGCGGCCAGAACGCCCACCGCGGTATACATGCCAGTCATCAGGTCCACAATTGGAATGCCAACTTTTTGCGGACCGCCGCCGGGTTTGTCATCCCGTTCGCCCGTGATGCTCATCAGCCCGCCCATGGCCTGAATCAAAAAATCATACGCGGCCTCGCCCTTGCGGGGCCCCGTTTGGCCAAAGCCGGTAACAGAGCAATAGATGATGCGAGGGTTGATTTGCTTCAGGCTTTCATAGTCCAACCCATACTTGGCGAGGGCGCCGGTCTTAAAGTTCTCAAGCACGATGTCGCACTGCAAGGCCAGATCCTTGATGATTTGCTGACCCTCTGCGGTGTCCAGCGCCACGGTTACAGACTGCTTGCCACGATTGACGGCCAAGTAGTAACCCGCTTCTGCCGTATTATTGCCATCCGCGTCTTTCAGGAAGGGAGGGCCCCATGCACGCGTATCGTCGCCGACCTTGGGTCGTTCGACCTTGATCACGGTTGCACCCATGTCCGCCAGCAGTTGCGAGGCCCATGGCGCCGCCATGATGCGACTAAGATCCAGGATGCGCAGGTGCGATAGTGGACCGCTCTTCTTGCTCATTTCATTCTCCAAATAGCGGTGGATGGCCATCATCATGGAGGCCGAAGGCTCGTCCGTAGGCACAACCATATAGACCAGAAGTGTAGCCCATATAGGTCAATAATACGAGTTATTGACATTAAAGTCGGTTTCACCTAGGATGAGCGAATGGCCTCACTTTATTCGGCCTTGCTCGTTTGCGCCGTGTCTCACAGTGACGCCGCGGCTACATTCCAGCTGCATTCCATCCACTTCCATTCCAGAGAGTCGTTATGAGACAGCCCGATAGCCACATATTGAATCGACCAGACGCCCGTTTGCAGCGACGCCATTTCTTGGGCGGCACTGCTGCTTTGATCGCCGCTGTTTCGATTTTTGGTCACGGTCCAGCCATGGCGCAGGAATATCCCGGCAAACCCATCCGGGTAATCGTGCCGTTCCCGCCTGGTGGCTCGACGGATACGGCCTCGCGCATCATGTCAGAGAGCCTTAGCGGCATCATGAAGCAAACCTTCGTGGTAGAGAATAAATCCGGCGCCGCCGGCACGATTGGAACGGCTTCCGTTACTCGCGCAAAGGCCGACGGTTACACACTGGGGATCGGGCCAGTAGGCTCCACCATCATTGCAAAGCTGATCGGCATGCAAGTTCCTTACGATCCGGTCAACGACCTCATTCCAATCGGCAACATCGGCTCGCTGCCGCTCGTGGTTGCGGTCAAAGCCGACTTGCCGGTCAATAGCCTGGCCGATCTCGTGGAACTGGCCAAATCCAAGCCAGGCAAATTGTCCTACGGAACTTCGGGCGCCGGTACACCGGGACACCTGGCCTTTGAATACTTCAAGGATCTGGCCAGCATCGATATTGTGCATGTAGCTTACCGAGGCGACTCGCCGCTTACGACCGATATGCTGGGCGGTCAACTCGAAGTGGGCATTCTTACCGGTCCGGCGGCCGCTGCACAGGTTGCAAGCGGCAAGATGAAATACTTGGCCGTAACCAGTGGCCAGCGCTACCCCCAACTTCCCGATGTGCCAACCGTTATCGAATCCGGCTACAAAGATTTCAACATCGAGATCTGGAACCTGCTTATTGCTCCGTCCGCTACAGATCCCAAAATCTTGCAGAAGCTGAATGAAGCCATGAACACCTTTCTGCAACAGGACAAGGCCAAGACGACGCTTAAAGCTCAGGGGTATCTGCCACCCGTACTGATGTCGCTGGAGGAAGTCAAAAAGTTCGTTGCCGCAGACCGTAAAAAATGGGAAACCATAGTCAATACGACCGGCGTGCGTATCGGCGACTAAACGTCGCTACCGTAGCTCATACTAAGGAACATCATGCTGGAAGTGGAAACACCCCAGGACCTGGCCCAGCATGCCGGTCAGGTCCTGGGAAGCAGTAGTTGGTTCACCGTGACCCAACGACATATTAAAAACTTCACGCAACTGACCGGCGACAATCACTGGGTGCATATTGATGTCGAGCGTGCAAAGACGGAAATGCCCGATGGCAAGACGATCGCTCATGGGTTCTTCATCTTGTCGCTGATCCCGCTGCTTGCCAAAGATATCTTCAAGATCCGCAAGCGAGGAAAAGGCCTGAACTATGGCATCAACCATTTACGATTCACCGCGCCGGTTTCGATGGGTTCGCGGGTGCGCTTACATCAGAAATTGCTGAAGGCGGAACCATCCAAAGGCGGCACGCTCTTCACGTTCGAAGATACGTTCGAGATCGAGGGCAAAGAGCGGCCCGCCCTGGTCACTGATATGCTGCTGCTGATTTACGATTGAACGATCACGCGGTCTCCCCGGAGATGCCGGGGAGACCGCAACACGTACGCTAGGTGATGCCGCGGGCTTTCAGGTCGGCTATTGCGGCTGGGTCGAGTCCAAGAAGCTCACCCAGGACCTCATCCGTATGCTGGCTTAACGTAGGCGGCGGGCGGTTGTAACTAACCGGCGTCGCCGACATCTTCAGCGGATTGGCGATTTGTGGGATTTGGCCGACGGTCGAATGCTCTATGTGAATCAGCATATTGCGATGTTGGAGTTGTGGATCCTCAAATACCTGACTGAAATCATTGATCGGGCCGCAAGGCACGTTCATAGCATCCAGTCGTTCTTGCCAATACTTGACGGTATTAGTTTTGATGACGCCCTCGAGCATGGGGATAAGCACTTTTTGATTTTGCGCGCGCAACCGATTGATCGTAAAGCGCGGATCATCGGCCAGTTCGGGCAAACCCAGCAGCTCGACGAACTGCCTGAATTGTGAGTCGTTTCCTACGGCGATCATCAAGTGCCCGTCCGTACACTCGAACGCCTGATACGGGCAGGTAATGGGGGAGGCAGTCCCCATGCGTTGCGGAACAATGCCAGAAATCAAATAGTTCATGGCAATATGGCCAATGGACGCAAGCTGCGCATCAAACAGCGCAATATCGATGTACTGGCCCTCACCGGATATAGCGTCGCGGTGATTGAGTGCGGCGAGGATACCGATAATGGCGTAAAAGCCGGCCGTCAGGTCTGACACAGCGTAGCCCACTTTCTGTGGTCCGCCGCCGGGTTGATCGGGGGGATTGCCCGTCATGCTCATCAAGCCGCTCATGGACTGGAAGATGGGGTCGTAGCCTGGACGGTGGCTATAAGGGCCAGACTGACCAAACCCAGTGATAGAACAGTAAATCAGGCGTGGGTTGAGTTGCTTCAGCGACTCATAGTCCAGCCCGTAGCGCACCAAGTCGCCCGCCTTGAAGTTTTCGATCAGAACATCGCTTTGTTTGACGAGCTCCTTGATAAGGTTCTGGCCCTCTGGGGTGGACATATTGATGGACACTGACCGCTTGCCACGGTTCATCGCCAAAAACGATGAGGTCTCGGCCGTTTCGTTCCCCTGTTCGTCCTTGGCCCGGTAACCCTGCTGGCGTACATCGTCGCCGCGGCCCGGCCGTTCGACCTTGATGACATCCGCGCCCAGGTCGGCCAGCATCTGGCCAGTCCATGGCCCGGAAAATACGCGGCTCAAGTCTAGAACTCTAATATGTGAAAGGCTTTGCGCCATTGCTGCTCCTGAGAAGTGTCATATCGTGGCAACGATCCCGACGGCGATATTGGTCGTGCCGCCACGGATCACCGCCGTATCGTGTTGCCGCGTTAAGTAGGCAAATTCAACACCATTTTGGCGAGGATATTGCGTTGGATTTCATTGGTTCCACTGAAAATCTTGGCTGCTGCGGCGTTATACAGCGGCATCTGCACGTCTTCGACCGTGATTGCATCCGTGTGCGCATTCGGGCCGGCGTAAGTGTTAAAACCAGCACTCGCCGCATGCTCTTGTGCTGCTTCGAGTAGAAGCAAGGAGGCGCGCTCATGCGTCTCGGTAGCCCATATCTTTAATAACGACACATTGGCCGGCAAGGGCTCGTTGCGACGTACGATTTCCGAGAACGCCGCATATGCCGCCGACAAGTCCGCAACATCACAGTGCAACTGAGCATAGTCCGCAGCAAATGCCTCGTCCTCGAACAGGCCTGTCTGAGCGGCAATCTTTTCGATGATCCCCATGGTGTTCTGCGAGTGTTTGGGGCTACCCGAGAACAGGCGCTCAAAGCCCAACAGTGCCTTGGAAATGGTCCAGCCCTGATTGACTTCGCCAACCAGGTTTTCGCGTGGCACCTTGACGTTATCAAAGAAGATTTCGCAGTATTCCTCGTCGCCCGCAATCGTCTTGATCGGACGCACTACGATGCCGGGCGTCGCGAGATCCACCAGTAAAAAGCTAATACCGGCCTGCTTTTTGACCGTTTTATCAGTACGCACCAGCATGAACATGTGGGTAGCGTCCTGGGCCAGCGTGGACCACGTCTTTTGGCCATTGACGATGAAGTATTCGCCCTCGAGAACCGCTGCACAACTTAGCGAAGCCAGATCCGATCCCGCGTTGGGTTCTGAATAACCTTGCGCCCATACGTGCTCGCCGGACAGAATCGGCGGCAAGTATTTGGCCTTTTGCTCTGGTGTTCCAAAGCGAAACAGAATTGGCCCCAGCATGACGAGACCCTGGTCGGGCGGACGCCCTACACCATAGCGTTCCTGCTCTTCGATGTAAGCAATCATTTTGTCGGGAGACAGCGCCATGCCGCCGTAATCCTTTGGCCAAGCGGGCGCAATCCACTTCTGATCGGACAGTGTTTTGTACCAGTCTTTGATCTGATGCCAATGCAGGCGGGACGCCTTATGGCGCAGATGCTCCGGATAATGCACCTTGAAGAAGGAGCGCAGCATCTGCCGAAACACGTCTTCCGGCATCTCATCCCAGTCTGCTGTCTTGGGAAACTGTTGAGTGCCGGCAGGGTTGTGCGTGCTGTCTGCCGGCAACTCCTGATCATCGCGCCGGCCTTGTCTGGCCTGATCAATCAGGGAAAAGTACCGCTTTTTATGCGATCGTGCGTTGCCCAGTTCGCTAGCCAAGCCCATTGCCCGCTTCAAGCCCAAGCCAATGTCGGACTCATCTGAGTAACCCATGCCGCCATGCATCTGTACTGCGAGGCGGGTCACCAGTCCTGCTGCGTGTTCGGCTCTGAGCTTGAGCCGGCTGGCCTGCATGGGCAATGCTGTTTGGTCCTGCTCTACCAGCCCAAGGGCTTGCCAGATGGCGTAGTCCAGAAGCTGAATCTGAATATACGCGTCTACCATTCGGTGCTGAAGGCTCTGGAAACTGCCTATCGGCTTGCCGAACTGCACCCGCACATTCATGTATTCCAGTGTACTGTCGAACGATTGCCGCGCCACACCAAGCAATTGGGCGGCCTGTGCAATGCGCGCCCGATCCAGAGATGTGCGAATTGCGCGCAAGACGTCGTCTGCGGTGCCCAGAATATTCTGCGCGGGAATGCGACAGCCTTGTAGCGATAGTGCACCCATATTGGAGGCGTCCACCCGCTCGTAGCGCTGAGCTTGCACTCCTGCTTGCGATGCGGGCACCCACAGCAGTACCGGCTGCTCACCCACGCCAACCAAGACCAGCCAGCCATCGGCCCCGACAGCGGGCGAGGCTGCGACAAACTCGGCATCCAGTGCAAGCACGTCGCCCTGGCGCACGGCGTCGTGCTTGCACTCGGGTTCGATCTGGCCGAGTCGGTGCTGCCAAGCAGTTCCCACAACAAGGGAGCCGCTCGCGATGCCTTCGAGCAATTCGTTGCGCAGATCGCTTCCGGGCAACTCCGTCAACAAGGAAGCTGCCTGCACAGCCACTGGTATGATCGGGTCCCCAATATACGCGCGCCCGAACTCCTCGGCGATTGCCGTCATCTCGGTCATTCCAAGGCCCAAACCTCCTTGCTCTTCGGGTATGAGAATAGCCGGCCAACCTGCTTCAGCGATTTTCCCCCAAAATTCACGGTCCAGCGATTGTTGCGTGGACACCATGCGGCGCATGCGCTCGCCCTGATTTTCGCGCGTCAGAAAGTCGCGTGCGCTGTCTTTAAATGCTTGGGTTTCTGCTTCATCAAACGACATTATTATCCTCGAGTCGATTCAAATCCATAAAGCATCTGGGGGTTATCGACCCAGATCTTCTTCCGCGTCTGCTCATCGCCCATCCACTCATAAGCCAACTCCACCAATTCGCCTACATCGGGCGCGGACTCGCCCATCCGCACATAGGGCCAGTCCGACCCCCATAGAAGACGGTCGACATTGGCCGAGAGCAAGGCATCGTGGAAGGGCCGCACATCGGCATAGTCGGGGGAATTGCGCGAGACTCGACAAACAGATAGCTTCATCCAGAGCTTGCCGCGTTTCAGAAGCTTGCACACAAGCTTGAAGATCGGGTCTTCGACGCCGCGTGCCGGAACCAAGCTCGCCATATGATCAATCACCAAAGGAAGATCAAGATCGGCCAGGCGTTCCAGATGGTTCAGGTAGGTATCGTAAGGGCCCCACATCTGCACGTGCAGACCGGCCTGCCTCATGGCCGGCGCCAGTATGTCGATTGTTTCGAAGCCCACGCTGCCCGCGAAGAGATTGCCTTTAGGATCGCGCGCTTCGACGAAGCGCAAGCCTCTTATGCCGGCCTTGTGCAGACGTTGGAGCTCGTCCACCGACGCATCCGCGGACGCCACGGCGACGCCGCGCAAGGCATGCTTACGCACGGCGATCGCATCGACCAAGGCTGAAGAGTCCGTTCCGTACGGCGCCGGTTGAACCAGGACGCCGCGCGTCATGCCGACCGTATCAAGCATTTGCAGGTAACGCGGTGCAGGCGCATCGGGAGGCGCATAACTCGAGGGCTGTTGCAGGGGATACTGCTCGTAGGGGCCAAAAACATGGCAATGAGTGTCGCAGCTATTCTGGGGCAGCTCCACGCGGGGAGCGCGCGGCATGCGCGGCGTGTCCAGTACTTCGGGAATGTATCCTTTTTGCGTCATGCTACAGGTTCCTTCAAAGTGGCTTTGGGCATGGTCGACAGAGCTGGCGAACCCGCTACGACGGGTGCAATCAATGGGTCCGGCGCCTCGTCCGGCATTGGGATCTCGTGTGCGTTCAACGTCATGGACACCATGGTGTAGTAGCCAATAACTGCCGTAAGCTCGACTACACCCACCGCACCCCACAGTGCGACAGCACGGGCGTATACCGCCTCGTCCACGGTGCCATGCTGCTGTATCTGACGTGCGTATTCATAGACGATGGTCTCGGCGTCGTCAGTAAACGGCGGTACCTGGCCGTCTTTGAGCGCCTGGATCACCTCTGGGTGCAAACCCGCTTTTTCAGCGGCCTGTGCATGGATATACCACTCGATCTGGCTATTCCACCGACGAGCCGTAACTAATATGGCGAGCTCATTGAGTTTGGGTGGGAAAATAGTGCCAAAGCGCAAGATCTCGCCCAGGCGCTGCCACCGATCTGCGAGCTCGGGGTTATGGAGGACGGCCCGCAGTGGACCCACCAACCTTCCCCGTGGGCCGCTTATGATGTTGTCATAAACGACCCTTTGCTCTGGGGTCATTGATTCAACGGTGGGTAGGGGGATCCGGCTCATAGGGGTTTCCACGAAAAATAAATGTTGGCCGGTAGTACGGCGATATAGCGGAGTGACGGCACTTATGCGCCATCTGTCGGCAGCGTGTTTACGACGGAAGGGCGGGTCTCGAACACGTCGCGATGCCAGATTGCGACATGCGGTGCTTTCTCGCGCCAGTTCCAGTCATCAAAACGGTAGTCCATATACGACAAGGAACATCCGATCGTGATGGAGCCGATATCGAAATCCGGCTGCGGCTCCTTCTCGAACGCTGCGTCCAGGTCGGCGAGGACGGCGTCGACCTTCAATGTGAAGGAGTCCAGCCAGGCTCGCGTTTGCTGGGCTTGCGGTTTATTGCGTTCCTGGCGGAATAAAAGCAGAGCGTCCATGAAGCCGTCGCCCAACGCTTGCTGGCGCAGTGCCTTCAGGCGTTTTTCGGTGTCGAAGGGAAAAAGCTCGCTATTGGCGCGCTGGGCAAGGTATTCACAGATAACGCGCGAATCGTACAGGGCATACCCGTCGTCCAGCATCAGGGTCGGCAATTTGATTAGGGGATTGTCGCGGATTAGACCCAGGTTGGGCTCTGACATGGCGACGGGTGTACGCACCAACTCGACACTTTCGGTTTGGCCGGTTTCATGCAGCACTATCATGACTTTTCGCACGAATGGCGAACGGGGCGACCAATGCAGTTTCATAACGTAGACTCGCTTTCAAAAGTTAATGTGGATTGTCAGTCCCTATGCGCAAGCGGCGCCCGGAAACGGACCGCAACTATTCGGGATTAGGTAAACGCACAATCTGGAAACCCTTATCGGCTCGGACATACCATCCGGCACCATGGAGGCGTCCGATCAGATCCAGCTTGAAGCCGTCCACATAGCATTTGTCGGCATCGATCACCGCATCGTCCGCTACATGCACCCCTTCGACATGCGCGAGGAAAATCGACCGGCGTCCGTCGATGTCCACTTCCTTCCACAGACGGCATTCCAACGCAACGGGCGCGCCGACGATGCGAGGTGTTGCCACCTTTACCGAGCTTGTGGTCTCCAGTTTGGCCTGGTCAATTTCGTTCACGTGATACGCATATTCGACGGCCGTGATATTCATGGCTTCGGCCATGGGTTCGGAAACCAGATTGGCCACGAACTCGCCCGTGCGCTCAATGTTCAGGCGTGTGTCTTTTTTGACCGCGCCGCGATGACCGATACCCAGGGCCACCACAGGTGGATCACCCGACAAGACGTTGAAAAAAGAAAACGGTGCAGCATTCAACTCGCCGTCTTCTTTCATGGTCACTACCCACGCAATAGGGCGGGGTAGCACGATGCTGGCCATTAGCTTATAGGCGTTTTTGCCGCTAAGCCCGTTAATATCAAAGAACATCCGCACCCCTGTAGGTCGTATAAAAGGCTATCTATAGGTAATAAAGCCATACTTATGACCTTTGAACTATAACATCGTCGCGAAGATTAAGAAAGATGGGGGGAACGACTGCTGGTATGGGGGTGAAGCTGCTTGAGGATGTTTAGAATGCAAAACCCGGTTCGATTCATTCCGCGCAGCTTGGTCAAGTCCGAATTTGAGCCCTCGCGTTAGCGGGATACGGGGGCATAGGCATCCGGATCCGGATCTGGTGATTTTTGTCGCCATTGTCTCGCACACACGTGCTTGATAAAGCTCGGTACCAAGCGTCGCGGCGCTTTGTACCGGTACAAACGCGCGGCTCGCTTGAGTGCAGGAGTTTCATTAAAACGAACCGAATGACGAGAGCTGCTTGGAAATGTGCTGCGCCAACTGCTTCAGTCGGGGAACTAGTGCGTTCATTAAAAGATTTTCCGTAATGATGAAGGACGGGCCGCTAACCGAAATTATGACCAGCTCGCTTCCGCCCTCCCATCGTATGGCGGTGGCGGCTGCGTTGACGTCGGCATTCCACTCTCCTATCGACAGGCAAATACCATCTTCTTGGTATCGCTTGATCTCCTTTGCCAGTGCTTCCAGTTCCTTTGAGCCCACAACGGGTTCGTTCTTCTGTTTCAGCGACGCCACCAGATATTCACGCTCTTTCTCGGGCAGGGCCGCGAGGAACGCCCTGCCGATCGATGTGCTCATGATGGGCATGCGAATGCCGCGGCCCATGCGCAGGGTGAGGAGGGTATCGCTGGAACAGGCCTCGATATACAGCATGGAGAGGCGGTCTCTGGTGGCCAGTGAAATCAGGGCGCCAGTCGACTCTGCGAGCGCTTGCATGTGCTGCCGAGCGATATCTGCGACGCGAAGGTTGGACAGCGCAGAGTAACCGAGGGCGAGCACCGACGGGCCGACGGAATACTGCCTTTTGCGTGCATCATGCCGTAAGTATCCATGGTCGACCAATGTCTTGGTAAGCCGGGATACCGTTGATTTGGGTAGCCCGGTAAGCCTTGCCAACTCGCTGTTGGACATTCGGGGTTCACGGGCCGAGAAGCACCGGAGAATTTCTAGGCCCCGAGTGAGCGCCGCTACAGTTGACGGAGTCTCAATTCTAGTTTGTTCCATCATTCGGAATCGGCCTCTGTTAGTGTCCATTGACTGGAATCAAATGTAGATATACTACAACGGCTCGGGACCTACTTGAGTAACGCCGGTTGTTGTCGCTGTGCGGGCGGGGAGCCTTGACGCTTCAAGAAAGTGCCCCACCCGTAAGGGATGTATTTTTTTCGATTGATTGGAGACTGCAATGAAAATAAAAGTTAAGTTCCTGAAAGCCAGCCTTGTGGCAGCGTTGACTGCATCGGCTTTTTCGATGCCTGCGGTGGCGCAGGTGAAAGTTGGCGTCATTAATAGCCTATCCGGTAACTTCGCCGCATTCGGTTCGCGATACAACACCGGTATGCTGGTCGCCTTGGAAGAAATCAACGCAGACGGCGGGATCAATGGCCAGAAGCTGGAACTCATTACGCAGGACGATCGTTCCGAGGCACAGAGTGCGCTGGCGGCGCTGGAATCGTTGAACAAGCAAGACGTTCCACTGGTCATCGGCTCTTACGCCTCCGGCATCACCGGCCCGCTGTCCAAAGTTGCCACTCGTCAGAAACTTCCCCTCATCGTGCTGGGTAGCGCCGACGACTCCATCACCAAGCCGGGCTCGGATTGGGTCTTCCGTGCGAAGCACAATTCCACTATCGTCGCCAACGCCTACTTCAACTATTTCGACAACCTGCGCCAAAAGCACCCGGAGCTTAAGAAGATTGCTGTGATGTACGGCAATGGCGCATGGCCGACCTCAGTCAGTGAAGAGGGCGTCCGACAGGCAGAGAAGCGTGGTTACGAGGTGGTCGGGAAGCAGGCTTACGACCAGGGCACCACGGATTTCCGTCCCATACTTAACAAGTTCCGTACGTCCAGCCCGGACATTCTGTTGACGAGCTCTTATGCTGACGACGGCATTGCCATTGCCCGCCAGATCAAGGAAGTCGGCCTGAATGCCAAAGTCGTGGCCATCGACACGGCCTCGTCGATGATCAGTTTCATTCAGCAGGTTGGCGACCAGTCCGAAAACATCGTGTCGGCCGTGAGCTGGAGCCCTGACGTCAAATACGAAGGCACACCACAGCTCTATGAGCGCCTGAAAGCCAAGGCCAAGGAAGAACCCTCGTTCTACGAGGCCGAGGGCTACCTGGCCCTGACGGTCGCGGCCGATGCCCTGCGCCGCGCAGGGTCCCTGGACCGCGAGAAGGTGCGTGACGCACTTGCGAAGACGAATCTCAAGACGCCGGTAACCGATGTCACCTTCGAGAGCTTCGACGGCTTCAAGGGCCAGAACCCGATCAAGAGCGTCATCATCCAGATCCAGGATGGAAAGCACGTGACCGTGTTCCCTGAAAATCTTGCATCGCAGGCAGCGAAGCTTTCCAACTGACGGCATCTGAAACCCGAAACGCATGTCGGCCCGCGCCGGCATGCGCACCCGATTTTTTGACGAGTGCCGTTCGAAATACTGTCGGTCCGCTCTCGTTGACCAAAGGTCTTCCATGTTTGACTACGTTTCATTCTTTCAGAACCTCTCCAACGGGGTGCTGATAGGAGCCGTCTACGCCTTGATCGGCGTCGGGCTCACCCTGGTTTTTGGTGTCATGCGAACCATCAATTTCGCCCACGGCGACTTTGTGGTGCTCGGTATGTACTTCGCCGTCGTGCTCAATGGCGCATTGGGGTGGGACCCCTACCTGACCCTGGTACTTGCCATTCCATTGGGCTTCATCGTTGGCGCGCTGATACAGAAGTTCGTCCTGACACGGGTTATCGATGCCAAGCCCGAAACCATGATGTTGGCGACGCTCGGTGTCTCGCTGGTCATTGGGAACCTGCTGCTGCTGGTGTTCGGCGGCGAACCCAAGTCGGTGAATATGCCGTATGCAGCCAGTACGCTCAAGCTGGGCGAGATCCGGATTTCGGTCGTCCTTCTCTATGCAGGACTCGCCACGCTCGGCGTGATTGCCGCCTTGTATCTGCTGCTGAATAAAACAGAAGTGGGTCGCGCCATCAAGGCGACGGCCGAGAACCGTCTGGGTGCTGAATTGGTAGGAATCAATACGAAGAAGATCCAGGCCATCGTTTTCGGGCTGGGTATGGCGCTCGCGGTGACTGCCGGCGTGTCGCTGATTCCCTTGCTATTCGCCTCACCGGTCACCACCGGCGCGCTATTTACGCTCAAGGCTTTTGTCGTGACCGTATTGGGCGGACTCGGAAATATCGGTGCCGCCATTATTGGCGGATTGCTGCTTGGTGTGGTCGAAGTGATGGGCGCTTCGTATTTGGATTCCGCATATCGTGATGCCTACGGCCTTCTGGTCTTCGTCGTCGTGTTGCTGGTCAAGCCCGAAGGGCTTTTTGGTAAATCGGTGAAAAGAGTATGAGCAAGCATATGCTGTTTCTGGCGGTGATGGTCGTCCTTGCCGCCCTCTATCCGCTAACGCTCTCGGCCTATATAACGGTCGGAATATCGGTGCTGCTTTTCACCGGATGGGCAACCTCGTGGAACCTGCTGGGCGGGTGGGCCGGCCAGCTGAGTCTGGGACACGCCAGTTTCGTCGGCCTGGGCGCTTACATCGTCGCCATTGGTGCTTCGCAATTTGGCTTTGCTCCGTGGTGGTCGATGTTAATTGCAATGGCTGTCGCGGGGATTCTTGCCGTCATCTGGGGAAAGCTCACGTTTGGCCTGCATGGTCCGTATTTCAGCCTGTCGACGATTGCCATTGCCGAGATCATGCGGTTGGTGGCAATCAATGAAGGGTGGCTTACTGGCGGTGCTTCCGGCGTGTTCATCGAAACCTTGCCAGAGCCTTTCGGGATCGACTTGTTCGACAAGACGACACAATATTATATGGCGCTGGTCTATGCAGCGATCACCATTGCCATCACGATACTTATATCAACGAGGCGGTTCGGCTATCAGCTCAAGGCGGTGAGGGACAACGAAGAAGCGGCGATGGCGGCGGGTATCGACCCGACCGTGATCAAGCTGAAGGCGTTCGTCCTGTCGGGAGTCCTGACAGCCGTGGGCGGCGGCATCTATGGCATCTTCCTGTCGTTTATCGAGCCGCACATTATCTTCAATTTGCTGTTGTCCATTCAGATCGCACTGACCGTGATCATTGGCGGGCGAGGCACGATTTGGGGGCCGGCCGTCGGCGCTGTTCTGCTCGTGGTTTCCGGAGAAGTATTCAGAACCGCCTTCGCCCAAGCCAATTTGTTGGTCTATGGCGTGTTGATTTTGATCGTCATTCTTGTGCTGCCACGCGGAATAGTCGGAGAGTATGTGCATAAGCTGGTCAGGAGAAAGTATGCAAATCGTGCTTAAAGCAGACAGCATCAAAGTCCAATATGGTGGGCTGATCGCCGTGAACGATGTTTCCCTGTCCCTTGAAAAAGGCCAGGTGCTTGGATTGATCGGCCCGAACGGGGCCGGGAAATCGACGTTGTTCAATGCAATCACCGGGTTTGCTCCCGTTAGATCGGGCAATGTGACTTTCCTCGGTCAAGACGTCACGAATGTTCCCCCATATGTCCGGACTCGCAGCGGAATGGGGCGCACCTTCCAAACGGAGAGGCCTTACGAGGATCTGACCGTGCTCGAGAACGTATTGGTCGCGGCATTTCTGAAAAACCCGAAACGCAAGGACGCTGAGGAGGTAGCCATGTCCGCGCTCGAGAAAGTCGGGCTGCAGGATCGGGCGAATCAGCTTTCTTCCGACCTGAATCTTGCAAGGCTACGGCGTCTGGAACTGGCCAAGGCGCTCGCCCTCGAACCCAAAGTTCTATTCCTGGACGAAATCATGGCCGGGCTGAACCCGCCGGCCCTGAAGGAAATGATCGAGTTTCTTCGCACGCTGACTGCTACGGGGATGTCCATCGTCATGGTGGAGCACATCATGGAAGCTATTATTCAGCTTGCCGACCACGTTATCGTTCTGGCCAGTGGAAACAAAATTGCGGAAGGATCGGCCTCTGACGTCATTAACGATGAGCGGGTCATCGAGGCTTATCTGGGAACGGACTAAATAATATGAACAGTGTTGATGAAGTCGTATTGAAGGTCGAGGGCGTCGACCTCGGATACAGCACTCTCCAAGTCGTTTTCGACGTTTCCCTGGAGGTCAGAAAGAAAGAGTTAGTGGGTCTGGTCGGCGGTAACGGCAGCGGTAAATCAACCATATTGCGTGCAGTGTCCGGCATGATAAAGCCTTGGAAGGGCCGCATCCTTTTCAAGGGCGAAGAAATATCGGGACTCGAGCCACACCAGATGGCAGAGCGGGGATTAGCGCATGTGCCAATGGGCCGCCAGTTATTTCCAAATCTGACGGTAAAGGACAACATCCTGCTTGGCAGCTACCTGCCGCGTCTGCGCGCCAACCGCGAGCGGAATCTCGAGAAGGTCTTTTCGTTGTTTCCCGACGTCAAGAAGTTTGCACAGACAGAAGCAGGTGCGCTCTCGGGCGGACAGCAGCAGATGGTCGCTATCGGCCGTGCCCTGATGCTCGAGCCGGACCTGCTTATCATGGACGAGCCCAGCCTCGGCTTGTCTCCCCTGTATGTAAAGCAGGTTATGCAGGCAATACGCCAAGTAGCAGATTTGGGCTTTCCGGTTTTACTCGTCGAGCAAAATATCAAGCAGGTGCTCCAGTTTAGTGACCGCACCTACGTGTTGGAAAACGGCCGATTGGTGCTACAAGGGCCGTCGTCCGAGTTGGAGGGCCACCCCATGATCAGGAAGGCGTATCTGGGTCTATGAGCGACCCTAAGTTCGTCCGTGAACACATACTGTATGCAATCGAATACTCGTCCGGAGAGCAGTGATGAAGGATTTACCGTTGGACCCATTCAGTGAGAGTGGTTTGGAAGGCTTTGCCAAAGACTTCCGTGCAGGAAAAGTGACTTCGGAAGAGGTCACAAAAATCTATCTGGAACGCATCGAAAAACTCGACTCCAAGCTGCAGGCCTATGAGTCTGTCGCTGCTGAGAGCGCCCTCGCGACCGCGCGCGCAATGGACCTTCTGATCAAATCAGGAACCGATTTGGGACCTTTGATGGGTGTGCCTGTCGCGATCAAGGACGTGTTTTTGATCTCGCACATGCCGCGGCCCCATGTAGGCTCCAACATGGAGCTTCCCGATATTCTGGGCTTCGAGGAGGCCACGTTCATCAAGGCCCTCCGAAAGGCGGGATGCGTATTGCTTGGGCAGACCAAAGCAGTGGAGCTGTGCCTGGGCATCACTGGTCATTCAGCGCCCCGCGGAACACCGTGGAATCCCACCGATATGGAAAATCAGCGGGCTCCGGGCGGCTCGAGCTCCGGCTCGGGCGTGGCTATGGCTGCAGGGCTGTGCGCCTTCGCCATTGGCTCCGATTCGGGGGGATCAGTTCGCGTACCAGCCGCTTTCAACGGGGTCTTCGGACTGAAGACGACCGCCGGGCTATGGCCCACCGACGGCGCATTTCCACTGGACCCGCGCGTTGACTCAATCGGGCTACTCACCCGGTCGGCAAAGGACGCTCTGCTGGCTTTCAAAACGATATCCTCGGTTCTATTCGGCTGCGGTTACCAGCCTCGCCGCTCCGGCGCCCGTCTTGACCGATTGTGTCTCGGCGTCCCGCAAAATCACTTTGGCGACAACCTAAACCCAAAGATCAGCGAAGCCTTCCTGGTCGCCAACGAGCAGTTAAAGGCGCAGGGATGTCTGCTGGAAGACATCGTAGTGCCCGAGGCGCCTGAGCGCGCCGGCTATTTTCCGGTATCCATGCCGTCATCCTTGCTGTCTGTATTGGGCATGGAAAACTTCCTGGCACAAAAGCATCTGATGGATCCGGTGATTGCAAAGCGCGTCGAGTCTGGCCTCGATGTCAAGGCATACACGTTCCTTGCTCTGGAAGACAAACGGACAAAGAGCCGCGCCGCCGTTGAAGAAAGGTTCATCGGCTACGATGCCTGGGTTAGTCCCACGACGGCCGACTTTGCGCCGCTGATTTCCGACCTCGAAGATCCCGAGAAAGGGATGCAACTCGCGCTGGGCATGACCCAGAACACGCAGCCGGCGAACCACCTGGGCCTATGTTCGATCTCGCTGCCGCTGCCGGTCGACGGCCTGCCTATCGGCTACCAATTGATGGGCGCACCTGATACAGACTTGAAGCTGCTGGAAATCGCGGTGGAGATTGAAAAGGTTTTTGCGGGCTAGAGGATAGATCAGAAAAGAACAGCGACGAAATCGACGGACTTTAGTTCAACTCCGTCGACGCCGCCGATTTGGTGCTGCAACTGGCCACCGCACAGAAGCAGGAGCCGCTAGAATAGTGCTTCCATCGGGCCATCACGGGCCCGCGTCTGTTGATCATCGATGAGATCGGCTACTTGCCATATGGCCGCGCACGCTGACCAACCGGAGCATGTCCATCGCCATGCAATAGTCAACCCGGCGCAGAGTTAAACGAAAGATAAATAACGTGCGCATATAAGGTTATTCATATACGGTATTGGATGGTATTTCGGTTGCTATATAAAATGCAGTTATGTGTTCGGCGCCGATAGCTTTGACGCTTATTTCCAGTTCACGGGGCCGCTTGCGGCCCCTTTGCTTTGAATGCCCCTTTCAGTCCTTCAGGCGCAAACCCTTCCCGCATATTCAGTAGAGTCAGCCATGCCACGTGTTTCCGTACCCCCCATTGAGACTTTGGGCTCCAAGCTCCAAGATCTATTCCCCCGCTACACCCTGGGCAGCGACCACTTCGCAGAACAGTTCCAGGTCTTGGCACACGTAGAGCCGGCGGCCGAACATCTGTTTGGAATGCTGATGACGCTGAAGGCGCGCTCAGGTATTTCGCAGCGGCACGTGGAGCTGGCCATCATCGTCGCCTCGCATCTGAACCGGTGCCATTATTGTGTGGAAGGCCATACGCCGCGGCTACAGGTCGAGGGGCTGACCATCGACGATCCCCAACAACTGATTGATGGCACGGTATCGGCGCCTTTGTCTGATACCGACAAGCTGGTGGTTGAGTATGCCGCTGCCGTTACTGAGTCCGCGGAGCGGCTTCCGGAATCGTTGTTCGACCGGCTGCGTGAGGTATTCACCGAATCGCAGATCGTGGAACTTACCTTGCGCATCACGCTGTGCGGTTTCTTCAACCGTTTCAATCAGGCTTTGCAGATTGGCGAAAGCAGCACTATTGCACACGCCACCTAATTTCAGCCTTTATATCAAACGCAGCTCGACCGCACACAGAGAGTAATAAAAACATGTCCAGCATCTTCAATCGCGGTCGCCGCACCGTCGTCCTTGGGGCTTTCTCAATCGTAACGGGTCTGGCGACCGGTGTATTTCCCGTGCATGCAATAGCACAAGAAGGTGAGCCCATCCGTATTGGCATACTTGCACCATTGAGTGGCGCCGGTGGCGCCTATGGGCCGGGCATGATCGAAGCAGCCAGGAAGGCGGCCGAATTCATCAACACGGAGGCCGGCGGTGTCCTCAACGGTCGCAAGATCGAGATCGTGGCCGCTGACAGCGAAACGAATCCCACGGCAGGTGTGGCGTCGGCGCGCAAACTGCTCGACGTGAATAAGGTCGTCGCCATCGGCGGCCTCTGGAGCAGTTCTGTTGCACTGGCAGTGCGACCCCTGACGCTGGAGCGCAATGTTCCCATTTTGGTCACCGGTACGGGCGATGAGGTCACCCAGGGTGATAATCGAGGACTGGTGTGGCGCTTCCAGGCGCGCGGCAGCGATTGGGGCGCCGTGTTCGCGCGCGCCGCCTACCAGAACGGAGCGCGTACGGCGTCCGTGCTCGCACAGCAGGCGCCAGCCTGGGCCATCATGGTCGATCCATTTGTAGAGGAGTTCAAGAAGCAGGGCGGCAAGATTCTGGACGTTGTGTATTACAACCCTGGGCAGTCTTCGTATCGGGCCGAAGTAGAGAAAGTGTTCTCGAAGGAACCAAATGCCGTGTTCCTGCCCAGCTATCTGCCAGAGCTTTCTGCCATTGCCCGCGAAGTCTACCGTAGCGGATTCACCAGCCGGATTTACTCGAATTCTTCAGCCGCGGACGCGGAAGGTGCCTTCGTCAAGAACGTGGGTGCAGACGTCGCAGAAGGCATTAATCACATCCAGTCGATACCGCCTGCATCATCCACTGCCTACAAGACCTTTGCGCAGCATACGGGCATTCCTGAGAATACGCTGGCCATTTTCCCCTCCAACGTATGGGATCAGGTCGCCGTCATTGCGCTGGCTATTGAGAAATCGGGCAGTGCCGACCCTGCGGAATTCACGAAGTCCATCTTGGACGTAGTCAATAGCCCTGGTGACTCGGTCGAGAATCCGGTGGCGGGGCTGAAGGCGCTGCGCGAAGGCAAGAACATCGCCTATAGCGGCGCAGGTGCGGATTTTGAATTTCAGCCCACGGGTGATCAGCTACACCGTACTTATGGTCATTTCATCATCAAGGACGGAGCCAATCAGCTGAAGGGCCTCATACAGTGATCCACGGTCAAACCGGCGAACCCGGCCGGGCCCTCAGCGCGAATAATATCGCACTGTCCTACGATGGCTTCCAAGTGCTTCATCAGGTTTCTTTGCGCGTGGAACCTGGTCAGATCACTGGCATCGTAGGACCGAATGGCGCCGGAAAATCGTCGTTGTTCAATGTGCTGGCCGGCAGCGTGGCGCCGGACGGTGGCACGGTGCATTTGGGAGACCGGGATATTACGCGACTGTCCATGCATCAGCGGGCGCGCGGCGGCATTGCTCGCACATTTCAGCTTGCCCGGGAACTGGATAGCCTGACGGTACTGGAGAATCTGATGGTTGCGGGGCCGGATAACCCGGGCGAATCGCTGTGGCGAGTTTTCACAGACCGCCGTGCCATTCGGAGAGCGGAAGACGAGGCCGTGGACCATGCGCTGGCCTTGCTCGAACGCACGCGTTTACTTCGGCTGGCCAATGAGTCCGCGGCCAGCCTGTCCGGGGGGCAAAAGAAATTGTTGGAACTATGCCGGGCGCTGATGATGGAGGCACCCATCATCTTGTTGGATGAGCCAGCGGCGGGCGTCAATCCCGCGCTGATGGACGAACTGGTTGCGTTCATCATCGAGCTACGTGGTGAAGGGCGGACATTTGCGATCGTCGAGCACAACATGGATTTGATCGCCGCGCTGTGCGATAAAGTTTATGTGCTGGCCGACGGGCGCGTGCTGACTGAAGGCACCTTCGCGGAAGTGACCGCGGACCGGCGGGTCCAGGATGCTTACCTGGGAGTGACGCTGTGAGCGCTAGCCTGATGGTTCGTGGTTTGAAAGCGGGTTATGGCGGCAAGCACATCCTTCACGGCGTCGATCTTGACGTTGCCGCAGGCGGTGCCCTGACCATCGTGGGCCCTAACGGCTCGGGCAAATCCACCTTGCTCAAGGCTATCGTTGGCCTCATTCCCGCGATGGAAGGTAGTATTCAGCTTGGCAGCACCATGGTTACCCACTCGGATGCGCCTGCGCGCATGCGGCTTGGCCTGGCTTACGTGCCGCAGGAAGCCAATGTGTTTCGCAACATGAGCGTGTACGAAAATCTGCGCCTTGGTTGGGAGTTTCATCCCATCCGTCGGACCGGCCTGCAACTATCCAGCAAGCTGGATGAAATTCTGGCCTTGTTTCCTGAAATTCTTCCCCATCTGAAGACGTCCGCCGGACTCTTGAGCGGCGGTCAACGCCAGATGGTGGCCGTTGCTTCCGCCATGATGCTCGAGCCCGGCTTGCTGGTGCTGGACGAACCTTCTGCCGGCCTGTCACCGAGGAACGCCGGGCTGCTGTTCGAAATCATTCGCCGTATCCGCCAGACAGGCCTGACGCTGCTGATGATCGAGCAGAACGTACAGCTGGGACTGAGCGTGGCTGACCAGGGTCTCGTCCTGGTCATGGGCCGCGTCAGGCATGTGGCGCCGGCCGCCGAACTAGCTGCCGACGACACGCTGGCCGAAATCTTCCTGGGACTCGATCGCGAGTCCGTACAGGCCCAAGCACTGGACCTAAACACCTGACACCATCATGATGCAGATACTTTTCAACGGTCTTGTCACCGGCATGCTTGTCGCGCTGCCTGCATTGGCTGTTGCCCTTACCTTCAGTGTTCTGCGCTTCGCCAATTTCGCCATCGGCGCCATGATCACGGTAGGTGCCTATCTGGTCTATACGTTCAATGTGGTGCTCGGATTGCCGCTCCTTGTTTCTGGCGTGCTGGGGGCGGTTTCGACCGGGCTGGTGGCTGTAACGGTGGATCTGCTGGTCTTTCGCCGCTTAAGGGAACGTTCTGCCGTCACGTTGATGGTGGCATCCATGGGGGTGTCTTTCATTCTCGAAAATATCGTGCGATTCATTGCTGGCAACACTCCGGTGGGCTATGACGTCGCGCTATCGCGTCCCTGGCGCTGGTCTGGGCTGCGCATCAATGTGGAGCAGGTGCAGGCGTTGGTGGTTTGCGCGGTAGCACTGTTCATCGTGTGGGTCATCTTCCGGCGCAGCAGCATGGGGCGTGCGATGCGTGCCATCGCAGACAATGCACCTCTGGCCGCGACGCGGGGCGTGTCGCGCCAGTATGTGATCACCATCACCTGGTTTGTGGCGGGTGTGCTGGCCGCCTTGGCGGGCACGCTCATTGGCCTGGACGCCACAATAGATCCGCAAATGGGCTGGTTGTATGCCTTGCCGGCCTTCGCTGCGGCCATCCTGGGCGGCTTGACGCATCCTCTGGCTGCGATTCCCGGCGCACTTGTCATGGGGGTTCTGTCCGAAGTTGCAACACTTGTGCTGCCGTCACATTACCGGAGTTTGGTGGCCTTCGTGGTCATGAGCTTGCTGTTGGTGCTACGGCCTGCTGGGCTGTTCGGTACCAAGTGGCTGACCAAATAAGTACAAGGGAAACGTCATGACTATTTATTTACTTTCCCTGGTCACCCTCGCCGTCATTGCTGGCGTGGTCGGGCTGGCTCTGAACATTCAGTGGGGTATGACAGGACTGGTGAACTTTGGCCTGTTTGGCTTCTACATGGTCGGTGCCTATGCCTGCGCATTGCTTACGACGCAACTGGGCTGGGCGCCGTGGCAGGCCGTTATTGCATCGGTCGTGCTGACTACGGTTGTTTGTGCGCTGGTCAGCCTTATTTCCGTGCGACTGGACGACGACTACTTTGCCATCGTGACGCTGGCTTTTGCAGAGAGCGTAAAGCTCATCGTAAACAATGAACAGTGGCTCACCCGTGGGAGTATTGGCATTCCTGGCATTCCACGGCCTCTGCCGAGTGACATCGGCATGCTGGTGTTGGCTTTGGCCGGCCTGGGCCTGGTGTTTGCCGTGTTCGAGACCATCTCGCGCTCGCCATTGGGTCGTACCGCCAGAGCGTTGCGGGATGATCCTTTGGTTGCGGAAACCTTGGGCAAGAATGTGCTGGGCACCCGGCTGCGGCTCTTTGCCTTGGGTGGCGCTGCGCTGGGCGTTGCAGGCTGCCTTCACGCTTTCTACTATCAGTACATTGACCCTACGCAGTTCAATGTGGCGATGACGGCGTCTGCGTTCATGCTGGTGATCCTGGCCGGTCGGGGAAGCCATCGCGGTGTGCTGGTCAGCAGCATGACGGTTGTGCTGATGATCGAGGGCACCCGTTTCCTGGATGACTATATTTCTTGGCTTGCACCCCATCAGCTGGCCGCCTTGCGTTTGATTCTGATCGGCTTGGGGTTGATTCTACTGCTCATCTACAAGCCGGAAGGCTTCGGGCGCGAGTACCGGTTTATGCGAAGGGTGCCGGCTATTCGATAGACTCAAGTAGCCAATGCGCCAGCCAAGACTCCTGCCAGACGCCGCTGCATTACTCTTATACAGCCGCGCGGTTAGGCATCGGCGAGGCATAGCGGTGATCGCCGAGGGTATCGAATCTGCAAACTAGCGGGATTTACCGCCCAAACGGCACACAAGATTGCCGTAATACAAACTCTGTGGGGATTTCGATCCGTACCGGCTCTGGCGATGCTTCACCGCTGATACGTCGAAGCAACTGCAGTGCGGCTTCCCGGCCGAGGGCGTAGGTATCGTAGCGAATAACGGTGATGGGGGGCGTCGCCAGACGAGCCAGTTCGGTATCGTTGGATGCTATCAAGCTGATATCGCCCGGAATATTCAGCCCCTTCAGGCGGATTGCTTCGAGCACACTGCCCAGGAGATGTCGGCCTGCAGAAATGATCGCGGTAGGCCGTTTCGCCAGGCCGATAAGCGATTGGGTCTCGCGAAACCCATATTCGGCAGCGAAGCTCTCCAAACGCAATAGCGTCGGGTCAACCGGTATTCCTGCTTCGTCATGCGCCTGTAAAAAACCCGCAAGGCGGTCTCGCCCTACGCGATTGTGGCGTCCCCCGCTCAGCAAGGCAATGCGGCTATGGCCGATACTGAGAAGATACTGCGCCGCTTGATAGGTACCCTGCCGATGCGCGGCACCCACCGTGTCGATGGGCAAAGACAGCTCTCGTTCCACCATTACGAAGGGAATTCCCGCCCGCTGAATCGCGCGCTGTAAGGCCACGCTGGTTTCTTCCTCGACGGTCAACAGCATTCCATCGGCCCGCCGGCCGCTAAACAGTTGGATGAGTGCTACTTCACGTTCTGGAAGCCCATCGCTGCTCGCGACGACAAGCATGTAGCCTTTTTCGCTAAGCGCGTCTTCAGCCCCCTTCACCATATGGGAATAGAGCGGGTTGCGTATGTCAGAGAAAACGAAGCCGATCATGCGGGCGGGCATCCCTCGCATTCCTTGTGCTGCGATATCAGGTGCCCACCCAAGCTTTTGTATGGCCTGGAGTACCCGGTTTCGCACCGTTTCAGTTACGGTGGGCGCGCCGTTCACGACGCGCGACACTGTACCCACCGCCACGCCCGCTTCGCGCGCGACATCGTTGGCCGTCACGCGTTTGGGGCGACCTGGACCCGTGGTCGATTTGCGCGGGCTTGCGTCGGTATGGTCGTTCTTCGGCGTTTTCACTGAATGGTCTCAGGTTGTGCGCCGGGAATCAATAAGCGCGGTGGAAAAGCTCCTGGAAGTCGCGTTTGGACGTGTCCCGAGGATTCCATCGATTGTAGTTCGCCTGAACGCACAGTGCCGCCATCTCGTCCAGTTTGTCGGCCGTGACCGCGGCATCCCTGAGCCTTCCAGGAATGCCCAGATCGGAACATAAAGCGCTGATCGCGTCCACCGCGCGCCGCGCCGCATGCAGCTCCGGTAACCCTTCTGTGTGCTCTCCCATCGCCTGGGCAACGCGTGCGAACTTTGTCGGGTTGGCCGGCATGTTGAAGGCGGCGACATGAGGCAGGCACAACGCATTCGAAAGTCCGTGTGATAGGTGGAAGTAGGCGCCCACGAACCTGGCCATGCAATGCACATTGCCCAGTCCCGTCAAGCCGAACGCCATGCCAGCCAATGCTGAGCCGCAAAGCATGTTCAGTCCGGCATCGAGGTTATTCCGATTGGCCACAAATTGTCGAATATTGCCCGAGATGAGTTGGAGCGCGTGCAAATTGATGGCATCAGTGAAAGGGTTTGCAAGGCGCGACACATAGGACTCGAAGGCATGTACGAAGGCATCGAGACCTGAATGGGCTGCCACATGTGCCGGTACTGTCCGCAGAGCCAGCGGATCCAGAATGGCAACGTCGGCAGGGTTGAGTGACGCATGCCGGATGGACATCTTCAGGTTTTTCTCGGTGTCCGTGATGACGCAAGAGCCCGATACTTCGGAACCCGTCCCGGCCGTCGTTGGTATGGCGATCAGCGGGAGAGGGCGTGTATGAAACTTCTCGATGCCTTCGTAGTCGTGAATGCGGCCACCGTTCGTGGCGAGAATGCCGACCGCTTTGGCGACATCCATTGTGCTGCCGCCACCGATGGCCAGGAGCGCGGTCGCGCCGCTTTCCCGGCACTGGTTGTATGCTTTCTCAACGGTGTTTGCACTGGGATCGGGCTCGATGTCAGTGAATACACTGAACTGATCGACCTCTTGCTCGAGCAGACGCTTGACGTCGGTATAAAACGGCGTATCCACCAGCGCGCCGTCGAGCAGGATCATTAGCCGCTTGGCCTCCCACTGGCGAAGCGAGTCTGCGACTTTTATATAGCTGCCCACGCCCATGTGTATGGTCGTGGGGCAAAGGAAAGGGCTCATTTGGGGTATTTGCATGATATTTCTCGCGACTACGGGTTGAAGATGACCAGTCTTTCTTCAGTCATTTCACGCATCGCGTGCCACGGTCCTTCCTTGCCGAAGCCGCTATCCTTCACGCCGCCGAAAGGCATGACATCTGATCGCGCGCTGGAGGTTTCGTTGATCTGGACTGTGCCAAAACGTAGCGTTTTTGCGGCTTTCAGCGAGCGATTGATATCCTTCGTGAACACCCCTGCGGAGAGGCCATAAGGAGTCGAGTTGGCGCTGCGAAGTGCATCATCGAAATTATCGAAAGCCTGGATGGCGACCAGGGGTGCGAACGCCTCCTTGCACCAGGCGTTGGCCTCTTCTGGCAGATTCGTCAACACGGCCGGCTGCACCACGGAACGCTCGCGTTCCCCGCCGCATAGGACACGGGCGCCGGCGTCACGAGCCTGGACGATCCATTGCTCAGTACGGATTGCAGCGTCTTCGGTGATGAGCGGGCCAACTCGCGTAGCCGGCGAGCGTGGGTCGCCCGCGGGCAGCCCTGCCGCCGCGGCCACCAGGCGTTCGGCCACTTCGTTGGCGATGGAGCGTTCCACATAAAGCCGTTGCACCGATGTGCAGACTTGTCCCGCTTTGCGAAACGTCGCGTTGGCGATCTTGGGGATGGCACGGTCCAGGTCCGCATCGGCGCATACGATGGTGCTGGCAATGCTGCCCAATTCCATCTGAGTGCGCCGCAAGCCTGCAGCCGACTGGATGATGCGGCCAACACGGGTGCTTCCAGTGAATGTATAGAACGCAATATCCTGCTCTTTGAGTAGCCAGTCGCCTACCGTATCCCCCTCTCCCTGGAGCACAGACAGGAACCCGGCCGGCATTCCGGCCTCCAACAGGATCTCGGCAAGAAGGGCGGACGTCAGGGGCGTGTACGCGGACGGCTTCAAAACGACTGCGTTTCCCGCTCCATAAGCAGGTGCGACTTTATGTAGCACGGTGTTGAGCGGAGAGTTGAATGGCGTAATGGCGCACACCACACCGATTGGAAAACGCATGGTGAATCCAATGCGCTCATGTGCACCTGGACTGGCAGCGAACGGTACGACGTCACCAACAAGACGGGTCGCCTCTTCAGCCGAGAGATTCAGCGTCACCATGGCCCGATCAATTTCTCCGTGCGCATCGGCAGTAACGAATCCGGCTTCCGCCACCATGGCGCCGGCAAACCGGGATCGATGTTCTTCCAGCAATTGCGCGGCGCGTCGCAAGACCTGGCCCCGGTCATGAGGAGGGGGGGCACCCCTGTCGACGGCTTGCTTGGCGCAGCGCACCGCAGTGCTAACCATGTGCTGATCGGCGGCGCTCACCCGGGCGACTTCTTTGCCCGTGTACTTGTCCAGGACTGCGACCGTTTCAGTTGACGTCAACCAATTGCCATTGACCAGGGAGCCGGTGGGGACATTCCATTCGTTGTCGCTGTGTTTCTCAGCCATCTTTTCTCCGGATGTTATAAGTGAGTACGCAAGGGAAGTTGATGAAACGTTTCATTATGCACAGGAATGGGCAGCCTTGCAATCATGACAGTCGCTACCATAACGGCGTGAAACCGGACGTCCTTGGGTGGCTTCAGATGGAGTCGGCCTGGTCGTTCGCGCTGATTGTTTGCGTCCAGGAAGGGCGTCCGCCGAACTTATCCTTCAGGAAATCGATCCAGGCCTTCACGCGGGGACTGAGGTTGTCCCGAGAGCGGTAGAGCAGGTAGATTGGCTCTTCGTCAGTGGCGGCGTGCGACCGGAGTACCTGCACCAGACGGCCCTCGCGCAGGTGTCCGTAGACGTGATATTCGGCGAGCCGCACGATGCCCATGTCGGCCAGTGAAAGGGCGAGCAGCATGTCGCCTTGATCGGAAGACATGATGGCTTGCGGATGAAATGTGCGTCGGTCAGTTTTGCTGAAATGCCATGTATTCCAACCCGTTGGAAAGCTGAAATTCAGGCAATGGTGGTTAGGCAGGTCATCAGGTGTGCCCGGCGTACCGTGTGCGGCAAGGTACCCAGGAGAGGCGACGAGCACCCATCGCGTCGTGGTAAGTGGGCGCGCAACCAGGCTGGAATCGGGCTGAGGCCCGCTATAAACCGCAACGTCAATCCCTTGGGCAAGAAGATCCGCCGGCCGGGCGCCAAGGATGAACTCCACACGCAGCCGCGGATAGAGGGCATGGAATTCGGGCATGAGCGGGGCCAACTGATACTTGGCGAACGTTGGCAGGGTATTGACGCGCAATACACCTGCAAGGTCTGCGCTGCCCGATACCGCCGCTTCTGCTGTATCCAGCGATTTAAGTATGTCGACGCAGTGTTGGTAGAAAATCTCTCCTTCAGCCGTGGGTCGAACGCTGCGCGAATTTCGGTAAAACAGTTGTACGCCTAGCCTATCCTCCAGGCGCTTCACGATGCGGCTCACGGCAGATGGCGTGCATCCACTGACTCCGGCCGCGGTTGATAGGCTGTTGCTGTCGTAAACCTTGACAAAAATCTCGATCTCTTCTGCCCGTCCGCTCACAGTATGGCTCCAGTTGTCAGCTATGCTTAAGCAGCAAAGCTTCTATGAAAAATTGTACATGGCCAGTTGGTCATAAAGTTTCTATAATTTCCGCAGGAGCGTTGAAACGTTTCAATTTATAGAACTTCGGAGGACACATGATCACTCGCGCCCTGAAAGCCGCGGCTTTCTTTTGCTCTGCACTGACACTCGCGGCCTCGGCCTCGGCGGCCAGCGCCTTTCCAACCAAGCCCATCCGCCTTATCGTTCCATTCAGCCCAGGAGGCGGTACAGACATACTTGCCCGTCAGCTTGCGGATCAACTGACTAAATCCGCCGGCTGGAACATTGTGGTCGAGAATCGCCCGGGCGGTAATGGGGCTATTGCGCTGTCTTCGATATCGCGCGGCACACCAGACGGGCATGAGGTTATCCTCGCGCTGCGCGAGAACATCGTCATCACCCCCCTGCTGCAGGACGCTGTAAGCTTCAATGCGCTGGAGGATTTCACCGCTATCGTTCACGTGGCTGATTCGCCGATGATCATCGTCTCCGGCGCCGACTCCAAGTACAAGAACATCAAGCAGGTTCTCGACACTGCCAGACAAGACCCGGAAGCGCTGCGCTTCGGTACATCGGGACAGGGCAGCATGTCACACCTGCTGTTGGCAATGCTTAAGGACAAGGCTGGCGCGGGGATGGTGCATGTGCCCTACAAGGGCTCCAATCCCGCGCTCAGCGATATGGTGGGTGGCCATGTCGAGTTGGTCGGCGGATCGATCGGATCGGCAAAATCCTTCCTGGAAGGGAAGCGCGCCGTGCCACTCGCCGTGTCATCGAAAGAGCGCGTTGCGGCATTCCCTGATGTCCCAACCATTTCCGAGCAAGGCTATCCCGACTTTAACGTTGTGACTTGGTACGGCCTGTTTGGTCCTAAAGGCGTGCCTCAGGACATCGTGCAGCAGATCAATTCCGCCGTGAACAAGGCACTGCAGAACCCGGCGTTCCAAAGCGTCCTCGCGCAGCAGGGCATGGTGACGCAAAGCGGTTCGGCCTCGGAATTCGACGCCATGTTCCGAGCAGATTACAAAGATCTCAAGCAGCAGCTTGCGACGCTGGACATGTAGAAGCGCAGAAGTGCAACCTGGGATTCACCTGAAAACTGAAGAAGGTGGGGGCATTGACGGCTTTCCAGCGCCCCCGCACGGGTATCAATCATGAGGACGAGATGAGCAATTCCGACATTGTTGGCTTTATTGGGCTCGGCGCCATGGGCTCTGCGATCGCGCGCCGACTCGCGCGAAGCGGTATCGAGCTCCATGTCTATGATCCAGACCAGGCACGGATGAATGCGCTTGTGGAGCTGGGCGCCATTGCGCATGCCTCGGCCCGTCAGGTGGCCGATGTCGCCAATGTGGTTTACGCATGTCTGCCTGATAGCAATATCAGCAAGCGCGTGGCGTATGGGAAGGACGGCGTCGCGGGCGGCCAAGCCTTGGAAATCTATATCGAGATGTCGACGATAGGCAGGATGGCAGTGCTCGATATTGCACAGCATCTCCAGGAATCCGGCGTAGTCGTACTGGACGCCCCGATTAGCGGCGGCCCCAAGGGCGCAGACGCCGGCACCCTTGCCATCATGGTGTCTGGTCCGGAGCGGGCCCGCGCGCAGGTCCAATCCCAGCTTGCGGTAATTTCCGATAAAGTCTTCACCATCGGTGACGAGCCTGGCATGGCGCAAATGATGAAGCTGGTCAATAACCTGATCTCGGCCGCCAACATGACTTCGGCTTATGAGGCATTGGTGCTCGGCGCGAAAGCAGGATTGGATGCGGACAAGATGGTGGAAGTCATCAACGCGAGCACGGGCCGTAACAGCGCGACCACCGACAAAATTCCGAAGGCAGTCCTCCCGCGCAGCTTCGACTACGGGGCCACGATACGCACCATCCACAAGGACGTGTCGCTTGGGCTTGAGGAGGCACAGGCGCTGGGCGTACCCATGTGGGTAGGCCAGAACACGCGCCAGCTCTGGGAATACGCCATCACCCAGGGCGGAGCTGATCTCGACTTCAGTGCACTGATTCAATACATGGAGCGTTGGGCCGGAACGGAAGTGAGAGGGCGTGAAGCCCCGGCCATTCCGGGTAAAAGGGAAGGAGTGTAATGAGACTCAAGGATAAGATCGCCGTCATCATCGGCGCCGGGCAAAGCCCGGGTTCGGGTGTAGGAAACGGTCGGGCCACTGTCCTGCGCTTTGCACAGGAAGGCGCGCGCATCCTGGCCGTGGATCGTTCGCTGGAGTCTGCTGAAGAAACGTGTCGTATTGCCAAATCGGAATACGGCGCGGTCGAGATCGAGCCATATGCCGCAGATGTACGCAAGGAAGCGGATCTGGCCGCAGCAATTGCGGAAGCGGACCGGCGTTGGGGACGTATCGACATCCTGCACTACAACGTAGGGGTAAGCGTGTCTGGCAACGACGCCAGCGCAACCGAGATCACGGAGGAAGCATTCGACTTCATCACCCAGGTCAATTTGCGAGGCTGTGTGATGGCATGCAAGCATGTATTGCCCATCATGCGCCGCCAGGAAAGCGGCGTAATACTGACGGTCTCGTCCGTTTCCGCATGGCAGCGCTATCCCTGGGTTGCCTACAAGGCAACGAAGGCGGCCATGGTCGCCTACACCAAGCAGCTGGCTATCGAAAATGCGCAGTATGGAATCCGTGCCAATACTTTGCTACCAGGCCTCCTCGACACACCGATGGCGGTCGATACGCGGGCTACGGCATTTGGGAAACCGCGGGAGCAAGTGGCGGCTGAACGAGACGCCAGGGTTCCGCTGCGTTCCAGAATGGGTACGGCGTGGGATGTCGCTAACGCCGCGTTATTTCTCGCGTCCGACGAAGCAGGATTCATAACCGGTGTAGAGCTTCCGGTGGATGGTGGCGCCCTGGTGAACATCGTTCGCTGAAGACGCCAGGCCGGGCGAGCCCGGTTTATCACTACGTATTCAATTCTATTCGGGAGCCTGCTTGCAGGCTTGCAGGCCCCGCTCACTTAAAAAACTGGAGATGCAATGTCAGACAAGAAAAAATTCCAACCTATCACGCCAGAAGTTGTTGAACTCGGACATCGCAATCGGCGCCAGACGCTAGGTGACGCGTATGTCGATCGAAGCATCCGCAACGCTTCCGACGACGATTTCCTTCAGCCTTTGCAGGATGCCGTGACCGGCCTGGCCTGGGGCGCCGTGTGGGGACGGCCCGGTTTGGATTTGAAGCACCGTAGTCTGGTCACAATAAGCGTGCTGATCGCACTTGGACGGCCCAACGAGCTCGCCCTACATATCAACGGGGCCCTCAACAATGGGTGGACCAAAGAAGAGCTGCAGGAAATCTTGCTCCAGGCGGCTTGCTATTGCGGTATGCCCGCCGCGGTCGACGGATTCAAAGTTGCTAAGAAAGTGCTGGACGAGCGTGCGGGTAACAAAGCCAACGACGCCGAACATTGATCACTGTTGATTTAACCAACGCAGGAGATGGTATGGACGCCTCCCACCTCAAGTGAGTGACGAGGCCTAAGAAGGAAAGCAGACGTAAAGAGGGCCTCGCATCAACGGCATCAATGTGCCAAAGTGGAGTTTGTAATCAACCACTTAGAGA
>NZ_PDNV01000015.1 GCF_002849615.1 Pollutimonas nitritireducens | reverse complement strand
GCTGGAACGGTTGCCGCTGGCAAAAACGGTTGAAGACATCGAGGCATTACTCCCATGGAATGTGGATAGCCAACAGGTTGCCATGGATCTTGCTGCCTGAAAACCCTGTGCTTCATGGATCGCTTACTCCCTGATTGCACAAGGCAACTTGAGCAAATCCCAATCCTCTCTGGGCACAGCCATTGAACGCTTGTCGTCCGGCATGCGCATTAACAGCGCCAAAGACGATGCCGCTGGTCAGGCTATCGCCAACCGCTTCACGGCCAACATCAAAGGCCTGACGCAAGCTACCCGTAACGCTAACGACGGGATCTCGATTGCTCAAACCACTGAAGGTTCGTTGAACGAAATCAACAACAACTTGCAACGTGTTCGCGAATTGTCGGTTCAAGCTGCCAACGGTTCGAACTCCGCATCTGACTTGAAATCGATTCAAGATGAAATCAACCAGCGCTTGTCCGAGATTGACCGCGTTTCGAGCCAAACTCAATTCAATGGTGTACGGGTTTTGGCAAGCGAAGATAACAATCTCAAAATCCAGGTTGGCGCGAATGATAATGAGACCATCACTATCGGATTAAAACAGATAAATAGCGACAAGCTTGGACTCGGAGGCTTTCAAGTACAGAACAAGACTGAACTGACCGCTGCCGTTACCACTGGAAACGTCGGAGCGGCATTCACTTCAGTTACAGTTGCAGCCGACGCTAACGCCACGCCAGAAGCCGCCGACGGCCTATATGCCAAAAAAGACGGTTCAGGCTACGTCGTGAAGGCCAATGATAAATATTGGGAAGCTACGGCGACAACAGTAACGAGTGGCGATCTGGCGGTCACGGGCTGGAATACGAGTACCGCAGCCAGCGAAGTGCTTGCAGCTGACGTAGATGTAGATGGCGGCGACATCCAATCCGGGCGCGCTTCAATCGCTCTTACTGGTGGTACAACTTACCACGCCATACTTGACGAGAATGGTGCTTCAACTGGCAGCTATGTGACCTTAGAAGCCGACGGAGAATACTATGATTTGTCTTTCGATTCCGCTGGAGCAGGAACGAAAGCAGCGGCAGCTTCCGGCTTAGTTGTTACAACTGAACGCACCGTAGATGCACTAACCACTCTTGATAAAGCTCTCGCCCAAGTTGATTCCCTCCGTGGAGAACTCGGTGCTGTTCAAAACCGCTTCCAGTCGACAATTGCAAACCTGAACAATACAGTTACAAACTTGTCTTCCGCACGTTCACGCATCGAAGACGCTGACTACGCTGTTGAAGTCTCGAACATGACACGTGCTCAGATCTTGCAACAAGCTGGTACATCGGTTCTGGCACAAGCCAACCAAGTCCCACAATCGGTATTGTCCCTGCTGGGTTAATACAACGCGGTATAGCCAAGGAGCGAGTCGCCGGCATATAGGCTTCTCCATGGCTATCCGACAATGATCGCTGCAGTTCAAACCGCCATTAGCTTTATGTCTTGGCGGTTTTTTCTTGCTGACGGCCGATTCTGACGCGATCCAGTACCCGCAGTCGCTGAGCCATGTGTGTAAATTACTAATCCACCCAGCGGAAACCCTTGCGCATCATGTTGCTCTTGACGCGCCGCTCATTTGTTTCTATCGTGAACCAGTACTATCGCACGCTCCATACCGCAACACATCAAAAAACCGGGAATGAGGATACAGATACGTCATGACTGAACTCGTAACAGACATCCAGGACGCCATAAAGCCCTTGCTGAACCCCTATCTCGATAAACTGACAAACCACAAATTCGACATCCAGTCCAACCGAATTGAAGTTAAGTGCCAGCAGGACGATAGCGAACTCACGTGGGCCACGCTGCTGCGCCTCAAGATTCTTCCCGAAACCAGGCAGGTATTGATCAACAGCATCAGCACGCCAGGCATCATGAAAGGGCAAGGCCTGGGAAAGCAGCTTATTCGTGCGATCTACATTCCGGCCAAGGCGCATGGCTACGAAGTCTTCGTTACCGACATGACGCCCGGCTTTTACGAACGATTGCTGCGCCGGGGCGCGCGCTCCTGCAACGATGAAATGGTCCAGATCAACGACGACACTGTTCTGGCATGAATGGATAAGGAAGCGGAGTTAAGACGCGCGAAGCGGCGCGCTGTAGGTTGGTTGGTGGTGGCCGCTGTGTTGTTTGTGGGGATGCTGCTTGCGCCGCATAACGTCTGGACGCTAGGCATCAAGGCGATGGCCGAGGCCGCCATGGTGGGCGCCTTGGCGGACTGGTTCGCCGTCGCGGCGCTGTTCAGGCGCATTCCCATTCCGTTCATTTCCAGGCACACGGCCATCATCCCGCGCAACAAGGACCGCATAGGCGATAACCTTGCGGCATTCGTCCAGGAGAAGTTCCTGGATGCGTCTTCCATCGTCAGCCTTATTCGCAAGCACGATCCCGCACAGTTGATCGCGGACTGGCTGAGCGATGCCAAGAACACGGAAAGACTGAGCGTGCATGTGGCAAGCTTATTGCGTACTGTGCTGGACTTCATCGACGATGTGCGGATACAGGCCTTCATGAAGGACGCCATCCACGCCGCGATAGACAAGATCGACTTGTCTCAATCCGCCGGGACCATCTTGGACGGCCTGACCAAAGATGGTCGTCATCAGGAACTTTTGGACCAGAGCATTGCGCAATTGACGGCATTGTTGAACAAGCCGGCGACGCGCGATTTCATCTGTCAGCAGATTATTCAGTGGATCAAGCGGGAACATCCGCGCAAGGAAAAGCTATTGCCGACCGCGTGGCTGGGTGAGCACGGTGCCGAATTGATCTCCGAGACGGTGAATGCGGTGCTTGACGATATCGTCGCTGATGACAAGCATGCGCTGCGCAAGGAATTCGACGAGTATGTGTACAAATTGATCGATCGCCTCAAGCACGATCCGGATACCGCGCGCAAGGCCGAGGGAATCAAGCTCTACTTGAAGAGCGATCTGGCGCTCAATACCTATATCAATCAACTGTGGGGCGGCTTGCGCACATGGCTCAAGGCCGACCTTGATCGGCCTGAATCCGTGTTGCATGCCAAGGTGGCGGCCTCTGGTCGATGGATAGGCCTGGCCGTGGCGCAAGACCAGAACCTTCGTGACTCGTTGAACGCACACATGGAATACGCTGCGCAACGCATGGCGCCCGACTTTGCCAAATTCCTAACACGCCACATCAGCGATACGGTCAAGGGCTGGGATACACGCGAAATGTCGCGGCAGATCGAATTGAATATAGGCAAGGATTTGCAATACATACGCATCAACGGCACGTTCGTGGGTGGATGCGTCGGGTTGATCCTGTACCTGCTTTCCATGCTGCCGGGCGTATTGGCTGGGATGACGGCGGGTTAAGTACTGCCGACCCCGGCATCGCTGCATTTACGCCATCGATTCGATCGCCGGATAAAACTCGCTGTTTTCCTTCTGCATGCGCGAAAAGAGTGTTTTCAGCACCGTATTGGCTTCGCTACGGAATTGTTCCGCTTTTGCCGCAATAGTCGCTGCGGAACTCCACTGGCGCGAGAAGGCAATATAGCCGGACGCGATACCCTTCATGCCTTCTTGGTACGACTTGCCCATCTCGGAAAGCTGTGGATTGCTTCCGCTCTGCAGGGCGGGGTAAAGGATGCGATCTTCAATGGCCAAATGCAATTTGACGACGGTGCTCAGCGCGATGATGGCATGGGCAATTTCGTGGGCGTGCTCTTTCACACCTGCGTGGGAAAAGCTGCGCAGTTTTGCAATGCCGTCAAGAATTTCTACATGCTGGTGTTTGAAACGATCGATGTCCATAAGGTATCCTGATTCCGGTTGTATCGGCTTGTAAAGATATCTATTATATACATCTTTATGTCAGGAATCTCGCCTTTGCGCATCATCGCCACGCTTCAAAGCAACGCCTGAAACTCACCCAAATTCGCATTCTCCTGCCAGCTATCTTTCGACAGCGCGGCGCGAATGCGCGCGACCGCCTGCGACCGAAGTTGCGACACCCTGCCCTCGGTAATACCCATCACCGCAGCGATCTCTTTTTGGTTCAGGTCTTGCTCGAACTGCAAAGACAGCAGTAACTGTTCTCGTTCAGGCAAGTCCTTGATGGCGTCAATCAGGGCATTACGCAAACCTTGCGATACCAGCTGATTCAAGGGATTGCCCCACTGCCCCTTTCCCTCAGTCTCCGCCGGAAGATGCGCCCGGTCCAACGGATGCGAGGACTCGTCGCCATTGCGCGACAGGTCTTCATAGTGAATGATTTGTACACCCCGGGCGTCTTCCAGCAACTCCTGGTACTCCGACAGCGGCATTTCCAGTTCATCGGCAATTTCCGCTTCTGTGGCTGGGCGCAGCAATCGGTGGTTAGTACGCTGAATAGCCTGTTCTATGCTTTTGGTCTTGCTGCGCACGCTGCGCGGTAGCCAGTCCTGGCTACGTAGTTCGTCCAGCATGGCACCCCGTATGCGGGTAATGGCATACGTTTCGAACTGCGCTTCGGCCGTTTGCTGATAGCGCCGCACAGCATCCAGCAGGCCCATCATGCCGGCCTGCATCAAATCGTCGAGTTCCACGCTGGCAGGCAGCTTGGCAACAAGCTGCAAGGCAAGACGACGCACCAAAGGAGCGTATTGCCCGACAAGGATGTCTTCGGAACAAGGCATTCGGAATCAGTAAGCCAAACAAAGAGTACCTATTGTGGCCGGTTCAACGAGGAGACGTTGTTCAGATCAATTAGGCTTTTGCTTGCTTATTCATCTCATTAAAGCCTTGTCGCTATAAAGATTTTGTCCTGTGTGCCGTTATAAACCAGTATAAAGCGCGAGGCGTTGACGCGAGCGGTCGCAGGCGCAACAAACAACCAGTAATGATACCTGGAGCATCCATTTCAATGGTCAACCCGATAAGCACAAATGCCGGAAACCAGCCCTATCTGCCGGCTGCAATCGATCTTCAGCGGCCGGTGTCCATACCCGAACCTGCCATTCAAGTTACCGCCGTCGAAAAGAGCATGAGTAGCGGCAGCGCCAGTACCGCGGCCAATTCCGAGCAGCAACAGGGTGAAAATCCGACCACGCTGGATATGGCGCTTGAACAAATCAACGACACGATGAAAGCATGGTCCACAGGGTTGAAGTTCAACGTCGACCCGGAGCTGCATCGCGTCGTGGTATCTATTATCGACAATGCAACAGGTGAAGTGTTGCGCACCGTACCAAGCGAGGCCGTCATACGGGTAGCCAAGACAATTGTGCAGTTACAGGGCATGGCCGTGAATACCAAGGCGTAGTGGCAAAAAATCTGCAGGTGCCTGGGCAAACGTTTGAAAAGCCTCAGCATCTTACCGCTATCGCAAGCATTGAATCGCATTAACCGGCCGCACAATATCGGCACAGGGAGTTTATTATGGGCATTTCATCCGTTGGCGTGGGTTCCGGCCTGGATCTCGACGCGCTGCTTACCGATTTGCGGGCAGCTGAAAATACCGCATTGGCCGCAATCAATACCAAAGCAAAGACGGCTCAAAATCGTCTCTCTGCCTATGGCACGGTGAAAGGCGCCATCGAAATGCTCAACACCGCTGCGGCGGCCCTGGGCAAGGCTGAAACGTTCGGCGCACTCAAGACCAGCGTCACGGGCGACGGATTTACCGCGACATCTTCCAGCAAGGCAATTGCCGGGCAGTACAGCGTTCAGGTTAACCAGCTGGCAACTTCGCAAACGCTGACAAGTGCCGGGCTGGCAGATCGCACGACTGCGCTGGCCAGCGGGACCGGCGCAATCGACATACAAATCACCGTCAACGGCAAAACCCAGACACTGACGCTCAACCAGGCGGACACCTCGCTGGATGGCCTGGTTAAGGCAATCAATAGCGATTCCAAGCTGGGACTGAGCGCCACCTTGGTTAACGATGGCTCTGGAACTCCGCATCGCCTTCTGTTAACGGCCAATAGCACTGGCGAAACCGCCTCCATCACCAAAATCGAAACCGCTGATGCCGGGTTACAAGCGGTCATCGGCTTCACCAAGGTTGCCCGCGACCCGGCCTTTCCCGATGTTGATACCAATATCGGCAACCTGACCGAGACGGCAGCCAAGAATGCAACATTGACCATCAATGGCATCGACGTCACAAGTCAAAGCAATACCATTGAAAACGCCATCGAAGGCGTAACGCTTACGCTGTCGAAAAAGACAGCGGAAGCTGGAGCGCTGGTCGTAACACGGGACGACTCCGTAACAACCAAGGCCGTCACGGCTTTCGTCACCGCCTTCAACGCCCTGCAGACGACTATCCGGGCGCTCACGTCCTACAACGTCGACAATAACGAAGGCAGCGCCTTGACCGGCGACAGCCTGGCGCGGCGCGTGCAGACGCAAGTCCGTGATGCGTTGAACGTGGCGGGCGGTTCTGGTGGTATAGGTTCGCTTTCCCAACTTGGCATCACCACCAACATTACCGACGGCACCCTTACGGTCGACTCAACCAAGCTCGCCGCCGCCCTGAAAGACAATCTTGCCGGCGTACAAGGCATGTTCGCCGGAGAGAACGGCATCAGCGCGCAGATGACCAAGGTTGCGAACGAGTTCATCAAGACTGGCGGGTCCATCAGTACAGCGCAAGACGGCGTCACCGCGATGCTGAAGAACTTGGAAGACCAGTACGAAACGACGTCGGACCGGATCGAAACCAAGATGTCGCTGTATAAAAAACAGTTCACCGCCCTGGACACCATGGTTGCGCAGATGAATTCACTTAGCAGTTACCTGACGACACAGCTGGCCGCCCTGGCAACCAACAAGAAAGATTAAGTCATGAGCCTCTCTCCCGCCCGCGGCCCCCGTCGACAGCATTCGATTCAGGCCTATGCCCAAGTCGGATTGCAAACCGAGGTGTTCAGCGCCAGTCCTGAACGACTGATCACCCTGTTGTTCAATGGTGCGCAGGCGGCAATATTAAAGGCCCGGCTCTATATGGAAAACGGCAATATCGAGGGCCGAGGCATGAGCCTCTCCAAGGCTATCGATATTGTGGACTCCGGCCTGAAAGCCAGCGTGGACAAAACCACCGGGGGCGAGCTGGCCAATAATCTTATTGCCACGTACGAGCTGATCATACGAAATTTGCTTCTGGCCAACCTGAACAACGACCTTGACAAGCTTGCACTGGCTGAACGCATGTTGGTCGACATAGCAAGCGCCTGGCGTGAGGCGGTCGATCCACTGCCCACGGAAGCCATTGCTGGATAAGGATTAGGCTGTTTGTCCACTTTGTATCCATAGTATTTAGGCCTTTAATACATCAGTCTGGCCCATCAGCAGACCCGCTCACTTTACAACCGCTACCCCGTCGAACACCCTCATGACTTCACCTACCAGCGTTACCAATACCATCTTGCGCCAATACGAGATCATTGCCGGCATCTCCAGCCGCATGCTGGCTGAGGCTCGCTCCGACAACTGGGACCAAGTGGTCGCCTTGGGTGAACAATACCAGGATGCCGTTGAATCGCTGCGCAGCATTGCACCGCTCAGCGACGAAGACCGGGAAATGCGCAGGGACCTACTGACCCGAATACTGGAAGACGACGCCAATATCCGCATGCTGGCCGCACCTGAACTCGGCCGGCTAAGCATGCTGCTGAGCAATATGCGCCGTCAACAAACCGTGTTGCACGCCTACTCCAGCAACGCTGCATAAACCATGAGCATAGGCGGCCCATCGGCCCTGGGCACCCTGCTGGTGCATCGGCTGGATTCGGTGCTTGGCACCACGCTGTCGCAGCAGGCCAACCTGGTTACCGGCGCGCGCCCCGACGCGGTAACCCAACCCGGCAGCGCAGAACGGCCCGATGCGGCCCAGAATGAACTGCACCGGCAAACTCGGGACGGCGTGGACCGGGCTACCGCCCAGACCGAACAGCAAACCCGCCAAGCAATCAATCGCGCCAAGCTCGACGCCCTTGCCGCCGAAATACTGGCTGCGCGCAGCGCCCCGAATACCAGTACCACAAAATCGGCGCCCACAAGCCTAGGCCATGCGGCCCGAACCATCCTGGCTTTGCTGGCCAACCATCCGGACCAGCCGGCCGCCGTACAAGGCAAAGCCCCCTTGCTGATTACCAACCCGCGCTCTGCCCTGCCCAGCGCTGCCGCTGGCATGAACGCGACATCGGGTCATACTGCAAGGGTGGATGGTGCAGCCACTGCAGTCCGCAGTCAGAATATAAATGCGCCGACTGCGGCGGCGGCGTCAGCAACAGCTGCCACGGCGACGAATCCGTCTGCGGCGTCCGTCCCCGCCCAATTGGCTCAAGCCTTGGCGCAAGCACTTCAAAGCAGCGGCATCTTCTACGAATCGCATTTGAACAACCTGGCCTACGGCAAGCATAGCCTCACCCAGCTGAGGCAAGAGCCGCAAGCCCAGGTCGCACGCGGCGGGCAAGGCCCGGCACCCGGCAGCAGCCCGGCCAACGCTGCTCCAACAAGCGGCGGAAACACTTCGGCTCCATTTTCTGCTGCAACCGCCGACACACTCGCGACTGCTCAAGGTCACCGTGGCGAAGCGCTCCCAAGCCCTACGGCTGGGAACACCACTACATCCGCCGGATCGCCCAATACCAGCACGCCTGTTCCCGTACCCGGCCTTGACCCCCAAACCCATCAAATCGTCCGTCAGCAACTGGAAGTATTGGCGAACCAGACCTTCGCGTGGCGCGGCGAGGCATGGCCCGACGCGCCCATGGAATGGGAAATCAACCGCCGCGAACCGTCACGCGACGACACCCTTCTATCGCCTGAGACTGAACACTGGGCCACCCGCATCAACATCCAGTTGCCGACGCTTGGCAACGTCCAGGCCAGGCTGACGCTGGCCGGGCAACAAGTCGTCATGCAACTCATCGCACCCGAATCATCCACGCTGCTGAAAGAGCACGTCGAAGCCCTGCGCGAGCGCTACTCCGCCATCGGCATGCAACTCAGCCAGATCGCCGTCGCCGACAACGCCTGGGATGCTGCCGCAAGCATCGTCCACGGAAGCACCCAGCCATGAGCGTCGGAACAAGTCCTCAAGACGACGTCCGCCCTGTCGCCGTCGCCATCACCTACGACAAGCAAGACGCCGCTCCACGCGTCGTCGCCAAAGGCTACGGCACCCTCGCCGAAACTATCATCCGCACTGCCAAGGAAAACAATCTTTACGTCCACCAGTCGCCCGAGCTTGTAGGCCTGCTCATGCAAATAGACCTGGACGCCCACATCCCCCCCCAGCTTTACGTCGCCATCGCTGAACTGCTTGCATGGCTATACGGATTGGAAGGTGGTAAGGGGCAAGAACTATTGATGCAGCAGGATACTGAAGCCGCACGATAAAAGGCCGGGTCGAGCGAAGACGCAAATGTGCCGCGTACTTCGCCACCCATCGCTCAGCTTAGCTGGGTGCTGCGATCCCGCCCGACAGTCGCCCAACAAATCTCTACACTAGGCGCTGCCGGTCGGTATGGGCACAGCGAAATTTGAGCGCGCCCCGCATTCCGCCTGGATCGGGGAGACAAGGGCGCGCATGTCTGAACAAAAACTGGCAGCCTAAGCTGCCCGTTTTTGTGAGTTCGCGCCCGCCCCGATCCAGGTGGAATGCGGGTTTGCCCCGGCGAAGCACGGGGTCGCAGCGATATTGAGCAGTGTCCATACCGACCGGCAGCGCTGGCAGAAGAAATAGTATGGCGCACCATACAAGCGCCGCTGCCACGCTTACTAATCGAGGCGTCGACTTTTCAAAAAGTCAGTCGTTAAACCGCCATGCTGGCAATTTCCTGATAAGCCGCCACCAGCCGGTTGCGCACCTGCACCGTCGCCTGGAACGCTATCCCTGCCTTCTGCATATCAATCATCACATTGTTCAGCGACACGTCCGCATCCCCGGCCTGGAATGCGCGCGTCTGCGCTGCAGAACTGTTCTGCATTTCCGCTACGCGCCCCAAGGAACGCGCCAGCTCTGCAGCGAAGCCGCCCGAATCCGGCACCATGTTCGGCGTACGCACCGGGCCCGCCGACGCCGCCTGTGCAACCGCCCGCATCTGCGACAGCATGTTCTCGATTGCCGATATATTTTGTATAGCCATTTTATCTAGAGTCCAAAAGCGCGAAACTTTCACGCCTGCACAATGTACCCAACTATCCGCTACGGCAACCCCTGCATCTAAGGGCAAATCACCCTGCTTTTCCAGCATTACCAACCATGACATCAACAGCTATAGTCTCGTCACCGCGGATTGCAGGGCGGGCAAACCATACAGGACTGGCATCGGTCATTTCATACGATTCATAAGAGCTAAATAACACCCAAAAGCGGCATTCTTCGACGCTTGCCTCTGCGCCGAACCGCGCAATAATTCAAACTCCTTATATTTGTCTTGCCGCATGTCCACCTTGCCAACTCCCAGCTCGACGTTCCTGCTTGGCCCCAACCATCACAGCGACAGAGGTCATCAATGAGCCAAACGGCTGCTTTTTTGGCCCGCTACCCGGCTCTTGCAAAAATAGGAACCTGGTCCAAGCCCATCCAGCTGGGCGCTGCCGCCGCCGTTGTCGCCGTCATTGCCGTGCTGCTGCTCTGGAGCCGCGAGCCCGACTACAAAGTCTTGTTCTCGAACCTGCAAGACCGCGATGGCGGAGCCATTGTTGCCGCGCTCACGCAATTGAACGTGCCCTACCAGCTTGGACCCAACGGCAACGCCATACTGGTGCCCGCCAATAAGGTGCATGAAGCGCGTCTGCAACTTGCCCAGCAAGGCTTGCCGCGCAGCGGAGAAACTGGCTTCGAGCTAATGGATCAAACCCGCTTCGGTGCCAGCCAGTTCACCGAACAGATCAATTACCAGCGCGCCCTGGAAGGAGAAATCGTCAGTTCCATCCAGGCCTTGCACGCGGTGCAAGAGGCCCGTCTGCACCTGGCCATACCGCGCGAATCGCTGTTCGTGCGCGATCGCCAATCGCCTACCGCATCGGTACTGTTGACGCTGTACCCTGGCCGCAGTTTGAGCGACGCCCAGGTTGCCGCGATCACCTGGCTGGTTTCATCCAGCGTTCCCAACCTGACCGCTGACAAAGTGTCGGTCGTGGATCAGAACGGTCGATTGCTGACCTTTCCTACGGGTGAAGCCGGTGTCGACAGCAGCCGTCGCAACCTGGTCAACGACATAGAATCGCGTACCGTTCAGCGCATACTGACCTTGCTGAATCCTTTGGTGGGCCCCGGCAATGTTCGGGCGCAGGTCACAGCCGACATGGACTTCGCGCAGCGCGAGAAAACGTCGGAAGTCTATCGCCCCAATCAAAAGCCAGGCGAAGGCGCCGTTCGCAGCGAGCAAACCAGCTCATCCGTGCAGAATAATGTATTGCCGCCGGAAGGCGTGCCGGGCGCGTTGACGAACCAGCCGCCTGCCAATGCCACGGCTCCCATCATCACACCCCAGGCCAATGCGCCGCAAGGGAATCCTGCTGATCCAAATGCCGCCAACCCCAACGCGCCCAATGGCGCCGCAGGCAATGACACGGTCACCAACCTGACTCCCAACAGCACGCTGTTGAACGGTACGGGCAACGCTCGCAATGACGCGACCATCAACTACGAAGTCGACCGCACAATCAGCCACGTCAAAGATCCCATGGGCAAGCTGCAACGCCTATCGGTGGCGGTTGTCGTCAATTACCGTAATATCGACGGTAAACCCGAGGCCTTGCCCGAGGCGGAATTGCAGAAGCTCAATGACCTGGTCAAGCAAGCAATGGGATACTCGCCCGAACGCGGCGACACATTAAGCGTTGTAAACACGGCATTCAGCGATGAAACCCCACCTGCGCTGCCGATCTGGGAAAACCCGGTCTATCTGGATTTCGCGCTGCAGCTTGCCAAATACTTGCTGATTGCGTTGCTGGTGCTGTTCGTATGGCGCAAATTTGTCAAGCCAATGATGGAGACGGCAGCGGCGGAGAAAGTCGTAAGCGACGCTGAACTGGCGGAGAATGCGAGCAATCTGGAACAGATGGCGGCGGCCGAACGCCGCGCCAACGAAATCAGCCGTTACGAAGACAATATGAATACGGCCCGTACCATGGCCGAGAAAGATCCGCGCGCCGTCGCGATGGTGTTGCGTTCATGGATGGAAAAAAATGGCAACCGTTGATCCCAACCTGGACCGCTGCGCGATCCTGATGATGTCGCTGGGCGAGGACGCCGCTGCGGAAGTATTCAAGTATCTGACCGCCCGCGAAGTCCAGCTAGTCGGGTCCGCCATGGCGAACTTGAAACAGGTGACGCGCGCCGACGTGGACGGCGTGCTGGAAGAGTTTCGCCAGGAGGCCGATCAGTTCATGGCGGTTACCCTGGGCTCGGACGACTATATACGTTCGGTGCTCAACAAGGCCCTGGGCAATGACCGCGCGGCCGGCCTGATCGAAGACATCCTGGAAGCCGGTGACAACTCCAACGGCATAGACGCGCTGAACTGGCTGGATGCGGCTGCCGTGGCCGAGCTCATCGCCGACGAGCACCCACAGATCATCGCGACGATCCTGGTCCACCTGGAACGCGACCGCGCGTCGGGCGTCCTGGCGCTGCTGACGGAACGACTGCGCAACGACGTCATGCTGCGCATCGCCACCTTCGGCGGCGTGCAGCCCTCGGCCCTCCATGAGTTGACCGATGTCCTGAACAACATGCTGTCCGGACAAGGCGCCAAACGCAGCAAAATGGGCGGCGTACGCACGGCCGCCGAGATACTGAATTACATGAATTCGCAGGAAGAAGATGCCGTCGTGGCCAGCCTGCGCGAGCTGGACGCCGACCTGGCGCAACGTATCGTCGACGAGATGTTCGTCTTCGAGAATCTGGCTGACATCGAAGACACGGCCATCCAGCTGATCATGAAAGAAATCGACACGACGTCCCTGACAATTGCCCTGAAGGGCGCGCCGGAGGAACTGCGCGAGAAATTCTTCAGAAACATGTCCAACCGGGCTGCGGAGATGTTGCGCGACGACCTGGATGCACAAGGTCCGGTGCGCATGTCCAAGGTGGAAGAAGAACAGAAAAACATCGTGCAGGTCGCCCGCAAGCTGGCCGAAGCGGGCCAGTTCACGCTGGGCAGCCTCGGAAACGATGAATATGTCTGACAAACGCGTAGGCCGCTATCAGGAAGCCGAAACGTGGAAACGCTGGGAGATGTCGTCGTTCGATGCCCCGGCGGCAGCGGCCCAGCCAACTGTGCCGCAACAACCCATACCCAGGCTCGCGGATATCCACGCTGAAGTGCAGCGCCTGCGTGATGCCGCCGAACTTGCCGGCCACGCGGAAGGTTATGCCACCGGCCATACGCAAGGCCTGCTTGCGGGAAAGGAAGAGGGCGGCAAAGCCGGACACGAAGAAGGCTATGCCGCCGGTTTCGAGGCGGGCCTGGCATCCGGACGGGAGCGCGCGCAACAAGAGATAGCCCAACTGCATGAGCTGGCCAATGCCTCTGCCCTCGCACTTGCCACCGTGGACGAGGAAATGGGCCAGGCGCTTATCGCTCTGTCCATACGCATCGCCGAACAGGTATTGCGCAGCACCCTGGATGCGCAGCCGGAAAAAATACTGGATCTGGTTCGTGATATCACTCATCTGGACACGAGCAAGGAAGCCATACTGAAGCTGCGCATCCACCCCGACGATCTTGACCTGGTGGACCAGTATCTGCAGCATGATATTGGCGTCAGCCACTGGCGCTTGGTGGCCGATGCAAGTATCGAGCGCGGCGGTTGCCTGGCACAGACCGTGCTGGGCAACATTGACGCCACCCTGCAAACCCGCTGGGAACGCGTTACCTCGGCGCTCGGACAGACCTTCACTGCGGCGAAAAAAGTCTGATGCCCAAGAGCACCGACCTGCTGTCCACGACGACCGATCGCTGGCTGGCCCAGCTCGAAACCGGGTCACGGCGGGTCGCGGCAACGGAGTCCTGGCACGTCAGCGGGCGCATCACGCGGGCCACCGGCCTGGTGCTCGAAGCAACGGGACTGCGCCTGGCTGTCGGTGCCGCTTGCAAGATAGAGATTTCACCGGGACAGGATTACTGGGCGGACGCCGAGGTGGTCGGGTTTCATGGCGATACCTTGTACCTGATGCCGCAAAGCGATACATCGGGCTTGCCGCCAGGCGCCCGTGTCGTCCCCATCGAACCCGGTGTCCAGAGCCGCATTCCACTGCCCTTGACAGCAATCGACACGTACAGTGCGCCGTCCATCCTGTCGCGGCACCTGCCCGTCGGCGAGGCGCTGCTGGGACGCGTTCTGGACGGAGCTGGCCGACCGCTGGACGATCTTGGCGCCCTGACCAACGTCGGCTCGGCCCCGTTGAATGCCCAGATCATCAACCCCCTGACGCGAGCGCCCGTAGACACAGTGCTTGACGTCGGCGTGCGGGCAATCAATGGATTGCTGACGGTAGGCCGTGGTCAGCGCATGGGCCTGTTCGCCGGGTCAGGCGTGGGAAAAAGCGTGCTGCTGGGCATGATGGCCCGTTATACCAAGGCCGACGTCATTGTCGTGGGCCTGATCGGTGAACGAGGCCGCGAAGTCAAGGAATTCATCGAACACAATCTGGGCGCTGAAGGCCTTAAACGTTCGGTGGTCGTCGCCGCGCCGGCTGATGTTTCGCCCTTATTGCGCCTGCAGGGTGCGGTCTACGCGACCAAGCTGGCCGAGTACTTCCGGGATCAGGGTCAGCACGTGCTGCTGATCATGGATTCACTGACGCGCTATGCCATGGCGCAACGCGAAATAGCGCTGGCCATCGGCGAGCCGCCAGCGACCAAGGGGTATCCGCCTTCGGTGTTCGCCAAGCTGCCGGCCCTGGTTGAGCGTGCCGGCAACGGCGCGCCCCTGGGCGATCGGCCTGCAGGCTCGATTACCGCCTTCTACACCGTATTGACCGAAGGCGATGATCAACAAGATCCAATTGCCGATTCGGCCCGGGCCATTCTGGACGGGCACGTCGTATTGTCGCGCAGCCTGGCCGAATCAGGCCACTATCCAGCCATTGATATCGAAGCGTCGATTTCCCGGGTGATGTCGGCCATCGTTCCCAAAGAGCAGTTCGCCCTGGTGCACAAATTCAAGAAGATGCTCTCGCGCTACCAACGCAACCACGACTTGATCGCCGTGGGCGCCTATACGCCCGGCAACGATCCACAAATCGACGAAGCGATCGAAAAATACCCCTGGCTGGAAAGTTATCTGCAGCAAGGCATAGAAATGCGGGTCGACTACGATGCCGCAACCAGTGAATTGGAAACATTGCTGGGCCACGGCGTCCAGCAACGAGGAGTAAACCATGGCTAGTACCGCATCGTTGAACGTCTTGATAGACCTTGCCAAAGACACCGCGAACGAGGCCGGCAAGCAGCTGCAGCTTCTGACCACCGAGCGCAATAAGGCCGAATCGCAATTGTCGATGTTGCATGACTATCGCCTGGACTATGCGCAACGGCTGCAAAAAGCCACTGAAACCGGCTTGTCAGCCTCGAACTACCATAACTTTAGGCAGTTCATCGCCACTTTGGATGAGGCCATTTCACAGCAAAATAGCATCGTTGGACAAATGGACGTCCGGATCGAGCAAGGCCGCCAGCAGTGGTATGCCCAGAAACGCCGTCTCAGCTCGTTCGAAGCGTTACAGTCGCGCCAGTCGCGTCAGCAGTTGGTGCGCGCCAACCGCAGCGAACAACTGGCCAGCGATGAACTGTCTGCCAACCAGTTCCGCCGGGCACACCATTCCTATTAACCAGGGCAAGCCATGAATACACCGACGATTTCCTCTGCCCTCCCGGCCGCGCCCAGCAATCCGGGTGGTACCAGGACCGGCGATAGCCGCGAGCCGGATGCGAACACGCCAAACTTTTCGTCTGTGCTGACACGTCAGCAAACGAATGAGCCTGCACCTGTAAAAGTCATATCCGCTCCCACCGACACCGGATCCAAGCAAGGCGACCAGCACGATGTGGCAGCAGATGATGCCAAGCCCACGGATGAAGCAGCGGCGGAACAGATTGCCGAGCAAGGCCTTGGCCTGCCTCAAATCGCCTTGAATATCGCAGCGGAAGCGGCACTGGCCATCGCTGCCCGACTGCCGGGCGCCGTACACGCTACTCCCGGCAACGCTGCCGCGATCGACACTACGCTTTCCGCTGCCGCGCAGCAAAATATTACGCCTGCCAACGCAGACGGCCTTGCGGCCGAACTGGCTCGTGGCAATCCGCTGGTCACACCATTCCATGCCGCACAGGCTGGCGTCAACTCCGCTGCAGCCTTGGCGGCCGCCGCGAAACAGGACGCGACGGCCAAAGCACAAATGCTGGCGATCAGGCCGGACACGTCCGTCGGGACGCCTGCCAAAGCCATCGAACTACCGGCCGGGTTCGTCCCAATGCAAGCAAGGGCGCAGCCTTTTCACGCCGCACTTGATGCACGCAAGGCGCTGCCTCACCAGACCGAGCTGAACCTGCGCAAGGCGCCCGCTGTTGCCGCCAACATCCGAAAAAATGCGGTGTCGGCGCAAGGCTTGGCGGTTGATGTCACCCTCGCCAAGACCGCCACATTGGATGCCACCGCGCTTGCCGCCGATATCGCTTCGGTGAGCGCCAGGACCAGCTTTGCCGCAGCGTCTACACAGATTGATTTAAGCGCCTCGCAGGCAGGCTCCATTACCGCTGCGAGCGGTGCTACTCCGTTTCCAACGAGCCTGGGTTCGCTGCCCAATACCGGCGCCCAAGTTGCCCTGCCCGGTATTGCTACGCCCTTGCAGAGTCCCCAATGGGGTGCAGAGTTCGGGCGGCAGTTCGTTTCGCTGACACAAGGCGGCCATAATATGCCGCACACGGCAGAGCTGCGGCTGGACCCGCCAGAGTTGGGACCGCTGCGTATCTCCATCAATATCAGCGATAATGTGGCGCACGCCATTTTTACCTCGCCTCATGCTGCCGTGCGGCAGACGGTGGAAAATTCCCTGCCCCAGTTGCAACAGCTGCTGGCGCAGGCCGGCATATCGTTGGGGCAAACCAGCGTCAACGATCAGGGCCAGGCCGACCAATCGTTTAACGAGTCGTTTGGCGCCGGCCGAAAATCCGCAAACACGGGCTCGGGCGGTACCATCGTTGATGTTTCCGGACTGGACGCGCGTTCGCCCGCACGTAGCCGTGCCCCGGATGCACTTGTCGACACCTTCGTTTGATGCGCGACCACACTCATTCAAACCCCGGAGCTACCGAGTATTCCCTGCCCTATTCAACAGGATCGGGAATGGCAGCCTGGGGCACAATGGATTACCTTGAACGATAGTGCGTCAGCACTCCTTCGCAGCTTACGATGGCAACTACCTCCACCCGATCCGCCACCCGACCGGCCACGGCAAAACCTAAATCCGGCAGGACCTCCAGAATGTTCAAAATCCTGTTCGTGATCGTAGCCATTGCTGCTGCCAGTATTGGCGCGACGATGTTTTACTACGAGAAAACAGGGTTGGGCCTGGCCAATGCCGAAGGCCCTGAGGCGCTGCCTGCGGCAAAAGCATTGCCGCTGCCGTCGCCCATCTTTACGCCGCTGGAACCCTTTACCGTTACGCTACGCAGCGAACATACGCAACGCATCCTGTATGTGGCAATAACCTTGCGCATGACCGACGAAACATCACGCCGCCTCGTCAACGAGTTCATGCCTGAAGTGCGTGATCGCGTTTTGCGCAAACTTGCTGAACAGCAGCCGGACGTGGTGCAAACCCCCGAAGGTCGCCAGGCGCTGGTACAAAGCCTCAGCGCAGCGCTGCAGGAGCCTTATCTTCCGCACAATAAGGGCCCCGACATCACCAGCGTGCTGTTCACTGCCTTCGTGGTGCAATAAATGTCATACCAAAGCGTTCTTTCCCAAGATGAAGTCGATGCACTGCTGGCCGGCGTAACCGGTGAAAGCGATGTAAAGGTCAGCAAGGTCGAAGACCCGCACGGCGTGCGACCGTATGACCTGAGCTCGCCGGACCGCGTCGTGCGCCACCGCATGCAAACGCTGGAGCTCATCAACGAGCGTTTCGCGCGCCGCTTGCGATCCGTATTGCTAAGCTTCATGCGTCGTAATGCCGACATTACGGTCGGATCAATACGCATCCAAAAATATTCAGAATTCGAACGCAACCTGCCCGTGCCCAGCAACCTGAACATGGTCACCATGAAGCCTCTGCGCGGCACGGCCCTGTTCACCTTCGATCCCAACCTGGTGTTTCTGATCATCGACAGCCTGTTCGGGGGCCATGGCCGCTATAACACGCGCGTCGAAGGTCGCGATTTCACCACGACCGAACAGCGTATTATTCAACGCCTGCTGAACCTTACTCTTGAGAGCTATGGCAGTGGCTGGGAACAGGTATACCCCATTGAATTCGAATACGTGCGCTCGGAAATGCATACCAAGTTTGCCAGCATCAGCAGTGGCAACGATATCGTCGTGGTTTCCTCGTTCAATATCGAGCTCGGCTCTTCGGGCGGCAATCTGAACATCTGCCTGCCCTATTCCATGATCGAACCGGTGCGCGACCTGCTGACACGCCCTCTGCAGGAAGCCACCGCCGGCGACATCGACCAGCGCTGGTTGCAGCAGTTATCGCGCCAGGTGCGCAGCGCAGACGTCGAACTCGCCGTCGACTTTGCCAGAATAGACACCACTATTGCCGCCCTGCTCAAGTTGCAGGTCAACGATATCCTGCCGGTCGATATCTCGCCGACTGTCGTGGCCCATGTGGGCGGCGTCCCCGTCATGGAATGCGGCTACGGCACGTTCAATGGCCGCTACGCCATGCGCGTGAACAAGATACTGGCGAACTCCGAAACCGACCTCTCACAAGCAAGAAAACATGACTGACCCAACTAAAGATCTCGCCAACGACAATGGCGCATCCGACAGCCCGGAAATCGACTGGGCGGCGGCGCTATCAGAACAGGCAGCCCACACCAGCAGCCAGTCTACCCAGGCCGATGGCCTGGCTCAGGACGTCGATGACTGGGCAAGCGCGCTGGCCGAACAAACCGCAGCTCAGGCCAGTCCGCCGGCAAGTCCCGCGGCTACATCGGCTTCGGCAAGCGCCGCCCCGCATGTGTTCCAGCCGCTCGTGAACAGCGTTGTCGATAGCAATAGCGACATCGACATGATCATGGACATTCCGGTGCAGCTGACGGTTGAACTGGGCCGCACACGCCTGACCATCAAGAATATTCTCCAGCTTGGTCAAGGCTCTGTCGTCGAACTCGATGGCCTGGCCGGCGAGCCTATGGATATTTTCGTCAATGGCTACTTGATCGCACAGGGCGAAGTGGTCGTCGTCGAAGAAAAATATGGCATCCGCATCACCGATATCGTGACACCGTCCGATCGCATCAGCCGGCTTAACAGCCGCCGTTGAACCGCCATGAACGAGGTCGATGTACTGCGCCTGGTGGTAAGCCTGATTTTCATTGTCATGCTGATACTGGCTTGCGCATGGATCACCCGCCGCGCCGGCTGGCTTCGAACCGGCGGCCAGCAAGCCATCAAGGTTGTCAGTTCGCAAAGTCTGGGCGCCAAGGCTTACGTCGCACTGGTTGAAGTCGAAGACGCGCGGCTGGTGCTGGGCATTACCGGCACACAGATATCCTTGCTCCACACCTTGCCGCCGGCCCAGCCCGGTACCCCTTCGGTGCAAGCCGTCACCCCAGCTCCCGGTTTTGCCGCCACGCTCAGTAAAATAATGAAAGGCCGCTAAGTGCGCCTGACTGCCCCTGCCTCAATGAATCGAATTTTTACCGCTGCCTTGCGCCTGCTGAATGCGCCCGCCATGCAGGTATGGATACTGCTGGCGCTATTCCTGCTAAGCATCTTCCTGCCGTCCATCAGCGTTGCGCAATCGCTGCCAGCGATCACATCGACGCCTGGCGCGAACGGCAGCCAGACCTGGTCGTTAAGCATACAGACTCTGGTCATGCTGACCATGATGTCCTTCCTGCCCGCCATGCTGTTGATGATGACGGGGTTCACCCGCATCATCATTGTGCTGGGCCTGCTGCGCAATGCCATGGGCACGGGCGCATCGCCGCCAAACTCGGTGCTGATCGGCCTGACGATGTTCCTGACGTTCTTCGCCATGGCTCCGGTGTTCGACCAGATCTATGAACAGGCCTACCAGCCCTTGAGCGCCGGCACGATCTCGTTCGAGCAAGCCCTGGACCGCGGCATCAAGCCACTGCACACGTTCATGCTGCACCAGACGCGCGAGGCGGACCTGTCACTGTTTGCCAACATGGCCAATGTTCCCGAAATGGACAGCCCCGACCAGGTCCCACTGCGCATACTGGTGCCGGCATTCGTGACCAGCGAATTGAAAACCGCCTTTCAGATTGGATTCACGATTTTCATCCCCTTCCTGATCATCGACCTTGTCATCGCCAGTGTGCTGATGGCGCTGGGGATGATGATGGTGCCACCAGTGACGATATCGCTGCCGTTCAAGCTTATGCTATTCGTATTAGCCGACGGATGGCATCTGCTGCTCGGTTCGCTCGCGCGAAGCTTCTACCAGTAGGGGAAATGCATGAATTCAGAAACCGTCATGTCCATGACCTACCTCGCCATGAAGGTGGCCCTCAGCATGGCGGGGCCATTGCTTCTGGTTACCCTGATCGTAGGGCTGGTCATCAGCATCTTCCAAGCCGCGACGCAGATCAATGAAATGACCTTGTCATTCATACCCAAGCTGCTGGCCGTGGGCGCCGCCCTGGTGCTGTTGGGACCCTGGCTTATTTCCACCATGGTCGACTACATGCAAAGCCTGTTCGCGACCATCCCCAGCCTGGCGTCCTAGCGGCAATGGTCTCCGTTGATATCGACCAGATGTACATCTGGATCAACGCGTTCCTTTGGCCATTCTTTCGCATCCTGGGATTGCTGGGTACAGCGCCGCTGCTGGGCGAATCGTCCATACCCACCCGCGTAAAAATCGGATTCGCCGCGGTACTGGCTGTCGCCATTGCACCTACGCTGGGACCGATGCCCAACGTGCCCACGGGTTCCTTCGCGGGCCTTTGGCTGGCCGTGCAGCAAGTCTTGATCGGCATCGCACTGGGCCTCACCATGCGCATCGTGTTCGCCGCCGTGCAGACCGCCGGCGAGTTCATCGGACTGCAAATGGGCCTGTCCTTTGCCTCGTTCTTCGATCCGGCCACGGGCGCCAATACCGCCGTGCTCGCCCGCATTATGAATATCGTGGCGATGCTGGTGTTCCTGGCGATGAACGGCCATCTGCTGATGTTGGGCGGATTCATACGCACCTTCGACATTCTGCCGATACAGATCGGCGCCTTGAACCCCAATGGTTGGGGCGTGCTGTTCGAATGGAGTTCGCAGGTATTGGTGTCGGGCATGCTGCTGGCCTTGCCGCTGATTATCGTATTGCTGACCATCAATCTCGCGATGGGCATTCTTAATCGCACCGCGCAGCAGTTATCGATTTTTGCGGTGGGGTTCCCGATCTCCCTGATGGTCGGAATAACGTTGCTGATGATCGTGTTGCCACAGACAGCTCCGTTCCTGGCCCGGCTCTTCGATGCCGGATACGCCAGCATGTCGCGGCTGGCGCAGGCGCTGGCGGGGGGCTAAGCCTGGCCGGTGCCGAAATGCTCGTGTACAGTGTGACCGATCGTCAACATCCCGGAGCCATTCGATTCGCTGCGGCAAACGTTGCGCCAAAAGACCTCGGCGCCCTGTATCGGACGCCGAGGTCTTTTCTATATGCCCAGCGCGGGCAAGGTTCAGGTCAAGAGTACGCGCTTTGCAAGGCGTTGTAGCCACCGGGGCCTGATACGCCAGCCGCCTGGACGGGCATATCAATGACTTCGCTGGCATTGATCTTAAATACCGAGACCGCTTCCGTCAACCGGGCCGCCTGCTCTTGCAACGATCCTGCCGCCGCGGCCGCCTCTTCCACCAACGCCGCATTCTGTTGCACAGCGCTGTCCATTTCGGACACGGCGCGGTTGACCTGCTCGATGCCGTCGGACTGTTCACTGGACGCGGATGAAATTTCCCCCATGATGGTGGTCACACCCTGTACCGAGCCGACCACTTCCTGCATGATGTCGCCCGCCTGACCGGCCTGCTTGGCGCCGGACTGGACTTTCAGCAAGGATTCTTCGATGAGAACCTTGATTTCCTTGGCGGCCTGGGCGCTACGCTGAGCCAGCGAGCGTACTTCGCCGGCTACCACGGCAAAGCCCTTGCCTTGCTCACCTGCGCGCGCCGCTTCGACCGCGGCGTTCAAGGCGAGAATGTTGGTTTGGAAAGCAATGCCATCGATCACGCTGACGATCTCGGACATCTTATTCGAGCTGGTGGAGATCTCATCCATTGTGGTGACCACTGCCGACACGGCCTTGCCGCCTCGCAACGCCACTTCGGATGCGCCCTTGGCCAGTTTGTCGGCTTGCGTCGCGTTATCCGTATTCTGGCGCACGGTACTGGACAATTCTTCCATGCTCGCGGCAGTTTGCTGCAATGCCGCGGCCTGCTGCTCGGTACGACTGCTCAAGTCGGTATTTCCCATGAATATTTCACGCGAACCCAGATTGATTTCCTCAACGCCCTGGCGCACGATACTGACGGTGCGGGTAAGACTTTCCTGCATGCGGCGCAGGGCTTCGTAAAGCACCCCGATCTCGTTGCGCGATTTGACTTCGATACGCTGTGTCAGATCGCCGCTGGCGATACGGTCGAAATGCGAGCCGGCTTGAACCAGCTGCTTGACCACGACGCGGCCGAAGACAACCCGCATGACGATCATCATCAGGAAACCAATCAGTATGGCTATGCCAATAGCGACCAACGCCTGCTGGAATTCCAACTCGGCCTGTTGAAAGAATTCCTTCTGCACCGTTTCCATATACGTCGCGAACGCGTCGATGGACGTCTGAAAAGCTTCGCTGCGCGAAATGCCGAACTCGTTATTTACAAAATAAAAGGTGGTGAAGTCATTGCTATCCAGCGCCTGCACCATGGGATCAATACCATCGTCCAGATAGGGCTGATAGGTACTGACGATGCGTGTGGCCAGCCTGCGTGCATCGGCGGTATCAGCCGTGTTCTTGCGGAACTCGCTGAAATCCTTCTTTACCGACGCCAGCTGCTCGTTGGCTTTATCCAGCATTGCACGCGCATTGCTCAGCAACTTGGCATCGTTATTGGCGGCAGCCTCTTGCTGGTAACGCGCAGCGCTAAGCAGGGAGACACGTGCCGCCATCATGTCATTACCCAGTCCCGTCACCTGCTGGGCGCGCGCATTCTGGCGCTCCATGTTGCGCAGGCCATCATAATTATTTGACAGGAACCATGCCGCCATGCCGCCGACCGCAATAATGAGGACCATGAAGATAGCCAATACCAACATCAGGATGGTGCTGACCTTTGCATCGGCGAATCGGAATCGACCACGACTGGCGCGTTTCTTGTTCTTTTTATCGTGTGCTGGAGACTGCAAGGTATCGGACATAATTGGACCTGGATAGCGTTATGGATCTTGGCTTCACCAAAGACGGCGGCGAAATGAAAGCATGGAACTACGGCTGCGTGGGATAAGAGACGGTACTGGCGTTCACGCGCACGTCGCCCTGGGACATATACGCGCGAGGGATATTCGCGCTTTTTACAATGCGCTGAAAGCGGCCGTCGGGACCAAAGGCCAGCCACAGCTCCTGATTGAAGTAAATCGCATCGGTCACCATGGAAGCCTTGTGGGACCAACGTGCCGTAGCGGAGCCGTCTTGCTGACGGTAGGTGTCCGTGGGTGGGGACTGCAGCAAACCGCTGGCTTCATCAAGCGTAGTCTGGCCCGGCACGAGATAGTGCAGGCCAGATGAGTCAAAAGAACTGCCTGTCGTGCTGCACGCGGCAAGACCCAGCCCGCAGGCACTTGCTACGAACAGACGGGCAAACATGCGTCGCGTGATGACGAGAAACCGCTGCATCAGAATTCGACCCACTCGTCATCAGTGGCCTGTTTGCGCATGGACGCGTTTGCCGCCGGGTTGACCTTGATGGCATCGATGCTGTCGCCGTTGGCGTTTGTTGCAGCCGCGCGCGGCGCAGCCTGCGGCTTTTGGACTGGCGTTGAACGACCGGGGTCTTGAGCGGGCTTTGATTTTGTCGATCCGTTGCCCAATCCCAGGGCGGCTGGTCGTGAACCGGCACCGGACCCAGGAGCAGCAGACTTGGCGTTCGGACGCTGACCGGTTGCGGAATGCGACATGGTCGCGCGTTGCGGCGTGGACCGAATCTGCGTCGCGGCCACATCAATGACTTGATTCTCGAGGATCTTGAACACCGACAAGGCGCCGCTGACGTTGGAGACTTGTTCGCCCAGTCCGCTGGCCGACGACGCGGCTTCTTCGACCAAAATGGCATTCTGTTGTGTGACGCGGTCCATCTGATTTACCGCGTGGTTGATCTGATCGATGCCCGAAGCCTGCTCCGTCGTAGCCGCCGAAATCTCGCCCATGATGTCCGTGACGCGGGCCACGGACGACACGATTTCCTGCATCGTGGAGCCCGCGCGTTCGACCTGGGTGGACCCTTCGGTTACTTTTTTCACCGAATCCTCGATGAGACCCTTGATTTCCTTGGCGGCCTGCGCGCTGCGCTGGGCCAGCGCACGTACTTCAGACGCCACCACCGCAAAGCCTTTGCCCTGCTCGCCGGCACGTGCCGCTTCCACGGCCGCATTCAAGGCCAGGATGTTGGTCTGGAACGCAATACTGTCAATGACGCCGACAATGTCCGAAATTTTGCGTGAGCTGGCTGAAATAGCCTGCATAGTGGTGACGACTTCACCGACCGCCTGACCACCACGCTGCGCCACATCGGAGGCACTGGCCGCCAACTGATTGGCCTGGCGCGCATTATCGGCGTTCTGCTTCACCGTGCTGGCGAGCTCTTCCATGCTGGCAGCGGTTTGTTGCAATGCCGCGGCCTGTTGTTCTGTGCGGCTGCTTAGATCGGTGTTGCCCGCAAGAATATGCTGCGAGCCCAGGCTGATCTGGTTCATACCGTGACGCGCCGTGCCCACGATGCGGCCCAGGCTGTCTTGCAGGCGCTTGAGCGCGACGTAGATGCTGCCGATCTCATTATCGGCGGACACGTCGATGCGCTGGGTCAGATCGCCCGATGCCATGTGGTCGAACACGTCGCCCACTTCGCGCAACGGACGCAAGACCGTGCGCGACAATGTGATGTAGGCCCACAGCGCAAGCACAATTGCAAATACGGCCAGGCCAATGAAAACATACTGCGTGTTTGCAATGGTCTTCGCGACCGTCGGATTAACGCTGCCTGCGCTGGAAAGCTGGGCAAGGATGTCCTGCTGGCCCAGCCAACCCACCGCGACGGCGGCCAGGGTCAGCACCGACAGCAATAGCACCACGATTAAAAGACTCGTTCTAAGTTGCAGTTGCTTGAATATCATAACTCGTTCTCACTTATTGTCTCCTGCCAGGCGGTTGGTGGATGGGACCGACCGCACGTGAGGCTAACCTGAATTACCTGTTGACCAATGCCTGGTGTGCGTTCTTGCAAACGCAATCCTGCTGTTTTTTAAAACCTATTTTGTGTTGAATAAACCGAGACTCTGGATTTTCTTGAAGGCCAGGGACGCCGCTTCAAGTGCTGTCGAGCGCAGCTGCAGCTGTGTCGTGGCCGTGTAGTAATCCACATCTTCCAACTTGGACAATTGCGCGCTATAGCTGAGCGAACGCGCGCTACCCGTCGCACCGATCGCGTCGAGTTCGTTCATGCGCGCACCGACCGAGGCGCGGACTGTCAGGATGTTGTTGTAGTTGACGTCCAGGCGCTGCATGGCAGTGGCTAGATTGTTCTGGAAGGCGGCTTGTGCTTCTGGGGAGTCCTGGATAGGAAGTTCGAGCGACTTGATGATGCCATCGAGTGTGGCGAACATATCCAGGTTGGTCTGAGTCGCGGCGGCTTGAATCGTGAACGTATTACCAGCAACAGGGGAACCGGAAATCTTGACTTCCATGCCATGCGGCAAGGTAAGCGTGTTCTCACGGCCGGGCACAAACTTCTCTCCCGCTTGAGTTATTGTCGGATAGAGAGGATTCGGGTTCGTAACGCTTACCGTGTATTCATCCACATCGGTGAACGCAATGCTATATACATCCCCTGGACGAGTAATCGAATAGTCGCTTACGACAGGAGACCCGATCCTGGCGTCACCGCTAGTCGTGGGGCTGGCTACATGGCTTGACGTATTCGCGGGCTCTACCACGAAACTGTCACCCAATGCGGGGCTTCCGGAAAACTTGACCTGTACACCCAGTGGGAGACCAATGGAGGTGCCTGACGCCGGATCCCATGAGCCAGTCGTAGTCCCGACCAGAGCACCTAGTCTGTCGTTAATTTCAACGGTGTAGCTGTTCGGAATCGTTTCCGAAAACTTGATCGCATAGGTATTGCCGGCACTTGCTTCATTCGGATTCGTGATCGTGGGCGTGCTAATGAGGCCCGTACCTGCGTTACCCAGGTTCGACAGTGAGTTCGTAGCCGCAGCGGTGAGATAATTGGTCGTACCTGGGGCAGCACGATTGAAGATATCAGAGCCTACATCGCTGCCAGCAATCTGACGCGTTTGATCGGCCTGGATTTTTCGTTGCCCGGCGTCGCCCATATAGGTGATTGTGCCGTTGACGTCTTGATAGGCTGCACTGCCGCCTTGAGCTCCGGAAAAAAGATATTGCCCGCTGCCATCGGTGGTGTTAGCGAGCCCCAACATACTGTCGCGGGCGTTCGTCAGCACATTGCTCAGCGTTGCACGATCAGCGTCCGATAAGGTGCCGTTGCCCGCTGCGATCAAATTGGTTTTCAAGTCTTGCAGCAGCAAGGTCATTGAAGTGAGCGCGTTCTCTTCCGTAGCCAAGTTGGTATTGGCCACCGCACGATTCGCCCCGAACCTTGCGTTCAGCGATTGCGACTGGCTGATATTGACGGCCTGTGCCGCCGCAAGCGGGTCATCCGCCGGCGTCACCATGCGCTTGCCGCTGCCGATTTGCTCGTAGAGATGCAAAAGGTCTGACTGCTGGGCAGTGATGGAATTAAGTCCCGTCTGGAAAAACAAATTGGAACTAATACGCATGACGAAAATCCTGAAAAATGACGCTTAAACTTGAACCTGACCGGACGCAGCTGAACCAACAGACGCTTAACGTATTCCCAGCAACGTATCGAACAAGGTGGAGCTGACTTCGATAAGCCGCGCAGAAGCGCTGTATTGCTCCTGATATCGGGTGAGATTGACGTACTCTTCGTCCAGATTCACACCGGAAAGATGCTGTTGCGCCGCGAAGTTCTGCTGGATCAATGCGGCTTGCGCCTTGGCCGCTGTGCCATTTTGCTGAGTCTGCACGCCGACTTTGTTGACTATTTGCGAGAAGGCTTCGTTCAGGCTCATGGCGCCATTCCCAAGAACCTTGCCTGTCTGCAACTGCGCCAACTCCAGGGCGACGCCGCCGTTCGCGGTGCCGGTATTTGCCGTAGCAGCGGCGATTTTTGCCGGGTCATCAATGGCCAATGCAATACTGCCGGCCGCATCCCGAGTAGGTTGAACCAGCCAAGAATCGCCCGACACTGCTGATGCGGTCGGCGGCGTAATCCTGATACCGTCCAGATCGTAGCTGCCACCAGTAAGAGGGCTAAGCGTCGTTACTGTGCCGTTAGGGATACTGGTCGCCTTGTAGGCAGTGCCGTCGTAGTCTATGCGGTAGTTTTGCGATGTAAGCTTATTGATGTCCTGAATCTGGACGGCGATTGGTGCGCCGCCTAGATTATTGGCATTGGAAATCGTCTTGACCTGGCCGAGCTTAAAAAACGCCCCACCCGCCGCTCCGCTCAGATCTTCACCGTTGGCGTGGATGGCGTTGACCGCGGTAGCTAGGCCGGCGGCAAGACGTCCAAGATCATTTTGGACCGCATCGAGCGATTCGCGCCGGTATGTGATCAGACCGCCTAATTTTCCGCCTTTGATCGTCGCTTCGCTCATCTCTACCGAGATTTGCTGACCGCCGCTACCGACGGCCGTAAAGGCCACAATAGTACGTGATGGATCAGCAGCTGCTGCCTGTGCGGCCAGGGGAAATACGGTGTCACCGCCTAGCAAGACCTGACCGTTGCCGACAGAAAGACTAACCTTGCCATCTTGTTCGTCGACATTCACCGCCACGAGCTGGCTCAGTTCGGACACGAGCTGATCGCGCTGATCCAGCAAATCGTTTGGTTCATGATTAGAGCTCGTGGCACGCGCTGTCGTAATCTGTGTATTCAGATCGCGCACGCGCTCTACATAGCTGTTGATTTGCGTAACCGTGGTCGTAATCTGCGTATTGATATTGTTGCGCTGACTTTCCAGGAAGGCATTGCTGTCATTCAGCTGCGACACCAGGCTGGATGCACGCCCCAGCATTTCCTGGCGCGCGGCACTATCGGCCGGAGCCGAGGCGACGGCCTGGATACTGTCAAAAAAATTCTGTAATGCCGGTGTAATGCCAACGGTACGGTCGGCGAACAGGTTATTGACCTGGGAGATTTCGTTGCCGTAGGAAACAAGTGCCGCCCCGGCGGTTTGTGCCCCAACAAGTTGGCGGGACAAGAAATTGTCGTACGCTCGCTGAACCGTAACCGCCTGGACTCCCCGGCCAATATAGCCGGCACCCGTACTGGTTGCACCGGCCGTTTGCACGAGCACCGTTTGGCGATTGAAACCTACCGTGGCGGCGTTGTTGATATTGTGGCCGGCCGTTTGCAGGCGGTTAGTGGCCGCATTCAAACCCGAAAGACCCAGGTTGGCTAAATTCATGAAAGATTCCGCTTTAGTCAGGCCGACGCACGCGTCAGCCCGTATATCAAGACTATGTACAACGTTAACGACAGCAGGCCTGAAAGCTTTAGGCCTTCACGACTCAAACACCGCGCTTCGGACCCGTGTCGAAGTAGCCCATGATGGATATCAGCTTCTCGGCATACGCCGGGTCAGTGGCATAACCCGCGGCCTGGATCCGGTGCGCGGCCACTTCTGCTGATGGTGCGCCTACCACATCGCTGTATCGTTTGCTCTGACCGATTAAACGGGCGTAGTCCGCAAACGACTCCGCATATGAGTCGTAGGCACGAAACGGCTGCTTCATCTTGCGTGCCACGCCGTCTACATATTCCGTCGTCATGACGTTGACGACCTTGCCCTTCCAGCCTGAGCTTGCCTTGATGCCGAACAGGTTATGGCTGGTCGTGCCGTCGTCACGCATGATTTCACGGCGACCCCATCCGGATTCCAGTGCTGCCTGGCTCAGTATCAACTTGGCCGGCACGCCGCTTTCATCGGCGGCGTATTTCGCTGCCTCTGACATCTTCGAGACAAAGGACTCGATATGCTTGGGTGCACCCTTGATCGCGGAAAAGATCTTGTCAGAACTCCTGCTCAGAAGATTGATCAGGCCCGAAATCGACGGCGCGTCCTTACCCTGATCGCCGCCTAGGCGCGACTTCAGCGCGGGCAGGCGGGTTGCAGCCAACTCGGGAAGTTCGCCACTCTTGTTGCCCGGATTGATGGATACTATGCCCTGCCCGCCCTGTATCTGTGCAAGCAACGCCTGGGCAAGGCCAATACCAGGGTCGGCAAGCTGCAACGACATCTGCTCGTCGCCCATGCTTTGGGCTAGGCGGGTTTGCTGGCTGTCGAACACGCCCGTTGTTGTAGAACCCTGGCGAGCCTGCTTGAGCATCTGCTGGATAAAAAGCGCTTCAAACTGCTGCGCCACTTTCTTTTGTTCTGCCAGCGGCGCATTGGCACCTTCGCTCACGCCGCGCTTAAGGCTATTGAGCGCATTGAAATCCAGGGTCGATGCCGCTGGATTACTGGGACGTGGGGTATATTGCACGAGCGACATAATCGGCCTAGATGATTTCCAGGTCGGCGCGCAACGCGCCGGCACTTTTCAGATTCTGCAGAATGGATAACAAGTCCTGAGGCGTGGCACCAAGCGCGTTCAACGCTTTGACGACATCAGCCAGATTGGCGCTAGTGCGTACGCGCTGCAAGCCACCCTTCTCAGACGTCATTTCGATCTGGGTGCTTTGCGTCACAACGGTCTCACCGCCGGCGAATGGGGTATCGGGCTGGCTGACCCGGTCGTCCTGGCTGATCACGACGGAAAGATTACCGTAGGCGATGGCTGCTTCGTCTATCGTGACGGTACGGTTCATGACGACCGAACCAGTACGCGCATTGATGACCACCTTGGCCCGTGCGGGCGGCAGGTTGACCTGAAGGTTCTCGACCTGGGACAGGAACGCGGCCTGGGCGGCAGGGTCCAACGGACCCCGTAACTGGACGACCCGACCATCCAATGCTGAAGCGGTGCGGGCGCCAAACCGGGTGTTCAGGGCCGCAACCATATTCTGGGCCGCGCCGAAATCGGTGGTGTTCAGTTCCAGGTTGATGATGCCATCGCGCACATACGTCGTGGGAACACTGCGCTCGATAATCGCGCCGTTGGAGATAATGCCGCCGTTCAGCTGGTTCACCTGCACGCTGGAACCGCCGGACGAAGCGCCCGCGCCGCCGACCAGCAGGTTGCCTTGTGCAATGGCATATACCTGTCCATTCGCTCCCTTCATGGGGGTCATCAACAGTGTGCCGCCACGCAGGCTTTTGGCGTTACCCATGGAGGAAACCACGACGTCCACCGTTTGCCCGGGCTGGGCGAAAGCTGGCAGCCTGGCCGTTACGATGACTGCAGCGACGTTCTTGACCTGCATATTCGTGCCTTGCGGAACGGTCACGCCCAGCTGCGATAACATATTCGTCAGGCTTTGCTGCGTGAACGGCGTCTGGCGAACCTGGTCGCCACTGCCATCCAGGCCAACGACCAAGCCATAACCAATCAGTTGATTGGCACGCACGCCTTGCACCGATGCAATGTCCTTGATCCTCTCGGCCTGCACTACGCTTGCGGCCAGCACGCAGAGCGCGCCGAAGGCGAGGCGTCGGCCCTGATTGCCGAGTACGCTGAAAAAATTGGAGATCAAAACCGGTACCTTGTTAGAACGGGGAAACATTCAGGAAAAAGCGTTGCAGCCAGCCCATGGTTTGTACTTCGTCCATGGTGCCCTTGCTGCGGAACTCGATCCGCGCGTCGGCCACTTGCGTCGATGAAACCGTGTTCGAACCACTCACCGAGCGCGGATCGACAACGCCGGAGAAACGTATGTGTTCGCTGCCGCGGTTGATGGCAATTTGTTTGTCACCGGCAATCTGAAGATTGCCGTTAGGCAATACGCCGATCACTGTGGTCGTCAACGTACCGGAGAAGGTATTGTCGGCGCGCGTCGATCCCTTGCCCTGGGATGCATTCTCTCCAGTGATATCGAAATTCTGCTTGCCGCCAATCTCGTTCGGCAAAATCGCCGGAGCTAATCCCACGCCAAACATGGCGCTGCCAGTGCGGTCTGTAGTGGTCTGAACGTTCTTCGCGGCGTTGGTCTTTTCCTGTATCACGACGGTCACGATGTCGCCCACATTGCGAGGACGGCGATCTTCGAACAAGGGATAATTGCCATAGGCCGTAGGCTGGTAGATAGACCCGTTGGCCTCCACCGCAGGCAAAGGCGGCAGCGGCGGCGCCGCAGTCAATGGACCGGTCACCACAGGCTCCGGAGGTATCAGCGCACAGCCGGACGCGAGCGCCACAGCTAATCCCACCACGACAAGTCGAAGACGTTTAAACATTATCAAAGCTGAGTCAGGCGCGCCAGCATCTGGTCGGAAGTCTGTACGGCCTTGCTGTTCATTTCATAGGCACGCTGGGTGGTGATCATGTTGACCAATTCTTCGGCAACGTTCACGTTCGACGTTTCGGTGTACTGCTGCAACACGAGGCCGGCACCGTCTAGTCCAGGCTGGGCCAAATTGGCAGGGCCCGAGGCGTCCGTTTCCACGTACAGGTTCTCGCCGGCACTCTGCAAACCGGTGGGGTTGATAAACGTATTCAACTGCAGCTGACCGATTTCCACACTGATTCCGGTGGCGCCCGGTTGGGTTACCGACACAGTTCCGTCGCGACCAATCGAAATGGTCAAGGCGTTGTCCGGGATATTGATGGGGGGCTGTATGGGATAACCACCGGCCGTTACCAACTGACCGTTCTGGTCCACTTGCAGGCTGCCATCGCGGGTATAGGAAAACGTTCCGTCGGGCATCTCCACCTGCAGGAAGCCTTTGCCCTGAATGGCGATATCCAGGTCATTGCCGGTTTCTTTAAGGTTGCCCTGGCTATGAATGCGCTCGGTGGCAACTGTGCGCACACCGGTGCCGATTTGCAGGCCCGATGGCAGCTGGTTGGCGGCACCGACCTGTGCGCCCGGTTGGCGTATGGTTTGATACATCAGATCTTCGAACACCGCGCGGCTGCGCTTGAAGCCCGTCGTATTGACGTTGGCCAGGTTGTTGGAGATAACATCCATATTGGTCTGCTGAGATTCCAGACCAGTTTTGGCAATCCAAAGAGAGCGGATCATTTTTCTTTCCTTACTGTGCAAGCCGGGCCTGCACGGAATGCAACATTAGTTATTCGACGAAAGTATGGAGTTGGCGCGCTCGGCATTCGAGCTGGCGTCCTGGATAATCTTCATCTGCATTTCGAAGCGGCGCGCGTTGGCGATCATGCCCACCATTGCTTCCGCCGGGTTCACATTGCTTTTTTCGACAAAGCCGGAAATCATGCGCACCTGCGGATCGGCCTGTGCGGCCTCGCCACCGGCCAAACGGAACAAGCCATCGTCGCCACGCTGCAGGGACGCGGCGGGCGGATTCACGAGTTTGAGCTGACCCAACTGCTGGATGTCGCCCGGATTGTCGCCAGCGCCCAGCGCGCTGATCTGCCCGTCGCCGGAAAAGCTCACACTGCCGCGCTCGGGAATTTCTATTGGCCCGCCGTCGCTGGACAACACCGGGTAGCCTTGCTGGTTGACCAGCACGTTGTCCTGGTTCACGGCCAGTTCGCCTGCGCGGGTATAGGCTTCGCCCTGTGGCGTCTGCACGCTGAACCAACCATCGCCGGTCACGGCCAGATCCAGCGCATGGCCGGTCTCCGCCATGACGCCTTGCCCGAAATTGCTGGTGGGGGTGGCGGTTACTGTGGACACACGCGTTGGCAGGCCAGGCTGACCCACCACCGGCACCGACCGGTAAATCGCCATCTGCTCGCGAAAACCGGTGGTGCTGACGTTGGCCATGTTGTTGCTGATAACGGCCTGCTGTTCCAACACCCGCGCAGCGCCGCCGGCGGCCGTGTAGATAATGCGGTCCATTTACGCGTCGGCCTAGCGCAGGTTGATCAAAGTCTGCAAGACTTGATCCTGGGTCTTGATCGTCTGCGCATTGGCTTGATAGGTTCGTTGCGCAATGATCATATTGACCAGTTCCTGGCTCATGTCCACATTGGACTCTTCGACCGACTGACCGACGATCGACGCCATGCCATTGGTTCCAGGGCGACCGACGACTGGCTGACCAGACTCGGATGTTTCGGCCCAGGCATTTCCGCCGACGGGTTGCAACCCTTGAACGTTGTTGAAATCCGCCAGTGCCAGGAATCCGACGCCCAGCGTTTCTCCGTTGGTATAGCTGGCAACAATGGCACCATCGGAGGCTATCGACATGCTGGCGTATTCGCCGGTGGCATAACCATTCTGATTGCGGCTGGCCGAGAATTCGCCTCCGAACTGCGTGGTGCCCGTATAAGCCACGCCTATGCTCAAGGGCGCTGCTGGAGCCGCTGTGCCACCAGGTTGTACGAAAGTAAGTGGGACCGGACCCGTTGGAGCCGTTAACACGCCATTGTCGTCGAAGGTCATAGCAATGCTACTGCCGGCAGGGGTCGGCAACGCTTGCCCATCAAGCCGGTAGTGCACCTCCCACGAACTGCTGGTTGCGGTTCCATCACGCTTCACGAAATACTGCGTAAGTTGATGGGAGTTACCCAAAGAGTCGTAGATGCTCGTCGGCAAGGAATGAGTATAGGTCGATGGTTCATCAGGATTGAACGCCGGCGCCGCAGGCACTACCGCCGCATTCGCGTCGAGGTTTGCCTTCATCGTTATGCTGGTTGTCGCCAACGGAGCAATGTTGCCTACTGGCACCGTGATAGGCACCAGATCGGTGCCATTGCCTTGGTAACCCGTCAGGCGCTGGCCTTGCGCGTTGACAACGAAATTGTTTTTATCCGCGAAGAATTGACCATTGCGGGTAAACAGTATATTTCCGCTGGTATCCTGCACACGAAACAGCCCTTTCGGCCCATCAATCGCCATATCAAACTGGTTTCCGCTGCTGGAGACCGTACCAACCGTGAAGCGCTGGTTGATGCTGGCAACGCTGGTACCCAGGCCAACTCGAGAATTCGCATAAACATCTGCGAAAGTCGCTGTTCCTGCCTTGAATCCCACCGTTCCGGAGTTGGCAATATTATTACCAATGACATCCAGATTCTGCGCCGCGGCGTTCAAACCACTTAAACCTTGTCCGAAACCCATGATTAACCTCGTTTTCTCTTTAACTGTATAAGTAATGCGGCGTGCCTTCGCGACCCCGCAAGCGACCGCAACTACATTATTTTGCGCAGATTCAGCAGGGAATGCGATCCCGCCAGACCAAGATCCATGGTCAAGCCGCTCGAGCTGTAGGCGACGCTGCCTACTTTTCCATACGTCAGTGCATCGGCGGACACGGCTTGCTCGCTGGCATTGGTCGCCTTGACGTTGAAGGTGTAGGCGCCTGCGCTTACCGCTGTACCAGCATCGTTCTTGCCATCCCAGTCGACCGATATAACGCCCACCGGCTGGCTGCCCAGGTCGATGTTGCGCACGACATTGCCTGCCGCATCCGTGATGCTGACAACGACCTTGGTTGCTTCGGAAATCATGTCCACGCCGAATGGCGTGACATGAGTGCCGTCGGCATCGACGCCGACCGAAATCTTGGTGCCGGGTACGAGGACGTCTTTACCGATGAGGCTGGCGGCCTGCATGGACTGCGACACGTCCATCTGGCCGGACAAGGCCAGCAAGGTGTTATTCAGTTGCGTGATGCCCGTCACAGTGGACAATTGCGCCATCTGCGATGTGACCTGGGCGTTGTCCATGGGATTCAGAGGATCCTGGTTCTGCAACTGCGTTACCAGCAAGGTCAGGAAACGGTCTTCGGTGTCGGAAACCAGGTCCTTTGTGTTTGCATTAGCCGTGGCAAGCGCAGTGGACGTTGCATTATTGACTGTGGTCAAGGTTGTGCTCTCTTAGGGATAGGGGTGACGGCCGAGAAAGAATTACTGTCCTATGGACAGGGTACGCATCATCATGCTTTTGGCGGTGTTGATGACTTCGACATTTGCCTGATAAGACCGTGAAGCAGAGATCATGTTGACGGTTTCCGCCACCACGTCCACATTGGGCATTGCGACATAGCCGTCGGCATTGGCCAACGGGTTCTTGGGGTCGTACTGCATGCGTGCCGGCGCGCCGCTCTCGACGACTGCCGCCACTTTCACGCCGCCAACCGACTGGGAATAGGCCTGGCCCGTCACCGGCGCCATCTGGAAAACGACCTGGCGGGCACGATACGGCTTGCCATCGGGGCCGGCAACGCTGTCGGCATTGGCCAGGTTGCTGGCCGTAACGTTCATGCGTTGGGATTGGGCCGTAAGGGCCGATCCGGCGATCTCGAAAATATTCATCGTCGACATGGACTTTCCTGTTTTCCTGGTGCTGCGGTTTACTGCTGCAATGCCGCCATCATGGATTTGATCCGTGATGAGATAACGGCAAGATCGGTTTGGTAACGCATGGTGTTGTCGGCAAACTGCACGCGTTCGACATCCATGTCGACGGTATTGCCGTCTAGGCTGGGCTGGAAGGGCTGGCGATATAAAAGTTCTGCCGGATCAGGGGTGACTGCCTTGGCCGGAATATGGCGTGCGGACGTCAGCGCAAGCTGCGTATCCGGCAAGCGCAGGCCTTCGCCCATGGCATTGCTCAGCGCTGAGCTAAAATCAAAGTCGCGCGATTTGTAGTTGGGCGTGTCGGCATTGGCAATATTGGCTGCCAATACTTCCTGCCGCTGCTGGCGCAAGTTGATGGCTTTTTGGTAAAAGCCCAAGTCTTCGCCTATCCGATCGATCATTTGCCGTTCACCCGGTAATAACGATGCCCGCAATGGATGTCCGCAGGCAATAGACCCATGTGGCGACCTACTGCCGTTCACATAACAGAATAGTAATGGCGAGGCACTAAGCCTAAAGTAGGAAATAAGCCACTATTTATCATCCAGTTCCGGGTATGACGCACTATTGCCTTCGATAAAATGTGCATATGCTCAAGTTCCCCGCCACTATTAGTTTGCTTGCCGCCAGCCTGTTCGCCTGGCCTGCAAGCGCCAGCCCCTCGGGCGCGGCCATTGCGTCGCAAGACCCCGCCATCGTTGCCGCCAAAGTCGAGAACTTTCTTGCGCGCCAGGCCCGAAGCTACCCGGGGTCCTCAAGGGTCACGGTCAATATGCCGGGCGTCGCGAATCAGCCCGCATGTAAGCAGCTGCACGTTTACCTGCCAAACGGCCAGCGGCTCCAATCGCGTATGACAGTTGGCGTGCGCTGCATGGCGCCTGTCGAGTGGAACACGCGTGTTCAGGCTAACTTGAACATACAGGGCTATTACTACGTTGCCAACCACACGATCCAACCCGGCCACACCCTCTCACTGAGTGATTTGACCGGACGCGAAGGCGATTTGCTCAGCGTGGCGCGCGGGGTCGTGTTCGATCCCAGCCAGGCCGTCGGATATGTCGCCAAATACCGCATTTCAGCGGGCGGCGTCATCAAGTCCAGCGCGCTGCGCGATCCCGATTCCATCGCGCGAGGCCAACAGGTACGCACCGAGGCGCGGGGCGTAGGCTTTGTAGCCACGGGCGAAGGCAAGGCGCTAGAAGGCGGTGCGCCAGGCGCTCAAATCCAGGTAAAATCCAGCTCAGGCCAGATCGTCAGCGGAACGGTGCTCAACTCGAATACGGTCCAGGTAATCATGTAACGATATGGCGGCACTCGTAATTTTGCGTAAGTACGGGCCAAAGACCTAAACTTTCCAGGAACGGGGCCGTAAAACGATACACGAACGCATTACACTGCCTGCCAGGATTCATCCGGAGACCGACTTGAAGATCACTTCACCCGCTATAACCAGTACCGCCAGAACCAGCGTCGCCGGCTCGCGTACTGACGGCGTGACCCGTGCAAGCGCGTCGTCGCCCAGTTCCAGCAAAGGCGCGGTCGACCTAAGTTCGACGGCCCGTCATCTGTCCAATCTCCAGAACAGCGATGGCGATATCAACGTAGCCCGTGTCAACGAGATCCGCGACGCCCTGGCATCTGGCCAACTTAAAATAGATCCCAGCCGCATTGCTGACGGCCTCATCGCAAGCGTACGCGATCTGCTGAAATAGCCAGGCAACGGGTCCTTCCACACCGATCAGCGCATCGCGCCCGACTCAAACAATCGCCAAATGAATAACGTTGTATTGCAATTGGAACAGTGCCTGGAGCAGGAAGTCGATCTGGTCCAGTCGTTTATTTCCGTTCTTGAAGAAGAAGCCCAGGCGCTGACCGAAGCCGGCGATACCGATGCGCTGGGCGAGTCGACTGTAGCCAAAAATCGCTACGCGGATCAACTTGCCTTGGTGGCCGACGAACGCCAGGCATTGCTGGCCCAACTAGGCTACCCCGGCGATAAGCCCGGACTCGATGCCGCGGCACTCAATCATCCCCAACTGCGCGATTTGTGCAAGGCCCTGCTGGAAAAGGCGGATACAGCCAGCCAGTTGAATGCGTCAAACGGTATTGTCATCAACACTTTCCTGGCCCACAATCAGCAGGCGCTGGATATGGTGCGCGGCTTGGTCGGCGCCAGCAATCTGTACGATGCCAGTGGTAGGAAAAATTCCGCCCAGCCCGGCTCCGGCAAGAAGTTCAAGGCCGGTTGATCACCTCGCCGGCGGGACTGTGGTCGCCGGTTAAACGGCGACCATTTCTTTTAGCGCGAACAACTTCAGCATGGCGGGCATGGCGGTCAGCGACGGCAGGCCCGGCTTTCCGGTGACAGTGCCTCCCACCTTGCGTGCCAATGCAGCGCCTGGGTCTTGCTTATACTGCCATGCCGCCATCCCCAACTGAGTCGCCAACATCGCTTTCTTGGGTAATGATTCCGCATCCTTGCGTTGCTCCAACAGTTGCCACGCGCGTGCGGCATGGCGCATGCTGGCTTTGGCTTCGGCGCGCAAGACCAACCAGGCGGCCAGCACGTCGGACGCCATGTCCAGTGCAAACATATTGCTGAGACCATAGAGAGTCTTGATGACCAGCCCATCGACCCGGTTCACGATACGCACGCATATGACCTGCAGAAGCAATGAATCCTGCTGCCGTGCAATGATCTCTACGGTTTCGCTGGCTACCCAAAGCGCGATGTCTTCCGCAGGCTTGCCCGCAATCTCCGTGATCACCCCCGCATAGACCGGAATAGCCACCGGATGGAAAATGAGTGTCTTACCCAACGCGCCAACCGTGGTGGCGCAAGCGTCCAGTTCCACACGCGTGGTGGCCGGGCATTGAGTCAGCCACGATACGTCCAGGGACGAAATGCTGCGCCACAAGGACTGGGTCCCGCCTTCGAACAAATGCACGATAGGCATGGCCGAGGGATGTTCGCTCAGCCACTGGACCTGCCGGTGCAAGGCCATGCCGGTCGCCGGCGCCTGTTGTGCGCTCGCGCCGCAGGACGAGTGCCAGCCATCGGCCAGCCCAAGCTGTTGCACCGGCGATGTCAATGGCATGCCATCTTCGGCGACCAACAAGCTGGCGCGCAAAGAACCGCGCGCGCCTGACGACGATTTGATCGTTACCTGATCGTGCAAGGCCAACAGATGCTTATGATTTTTTTCGCCCGCGACGCCTTCTGCGATGCGCAACCCGTGCTCGACGTGACCGGCCAGCGTTACGGTATCGGGCTTCGATGCGGTATAGCTGCGCCACAGACCGTAAGCCTCGATGGGCGCCGTCGCCTCATCGATATAGGCACATGCCGCGTCGAGGTCCTCCATGGACATGCTGGAGGCGGGCTCCAGCGCCATCGACAACAGGCCTGGCAGCAGGCGCTTGCGTCGGCTCTCGACATCGGCACTGCGGGCATCGTCGGCAGGCGGCTTGGCCAGCGACATCAAGGCGGCAAAATCGGCTTCGGTCGGCGCGTACAAGGCGCGACTGAGCTGGTTGTGGACCAGTGCCTGGTCCACCAACTCCATGGCGGACGGAAACGCGAGGTTTTCCGGCACCTTCTGGCCGGTGGAAATATAATGGATAGGCAGGCGGTAGCGTATGGCTGTGTCGAGCGCGGCGCCCAGGCGGCTGGCTTCGTCGACCTTGCTGATGATGCAGCCCTTCAATGGTGTCCCGCCGTCGTTGCAGTACGTGCGGGCCACTTCATCGAGCGTGTCGCCGTGGCTGGATGCATTCAGAACCAATAGCCGGCTGACCTGTCGCCCTGCCCCCGCAAGCATGGCGGCCTGCTCGGCAATATAGCGGTCACGCTGGCTGATTCCAACATTATCGATAAGAATGGTTTGGTCTTCGCGTATCCCTTGCATGACCTTGCGCAGTTCGATGACATCCTGCACCACGTGTACCGGAACGCGCATGATTTGGCCGTAGATCTTCAATTGCTCATGCGCGCCGATGCGATAGGTGTCGGTCGTAAGCAGCACCAGCCCGTCCGGCCCAACACGCTTGAGGCAGCGCGCGGCCAGCTTGGCAATGGTCGTGGTCTTTCCAACGCCGGTCGGACCCACCAACGCAAGCGCCAGCCCGGGCGTCCATAGTTTGTCTTCGCTGGACACTACCGGCAGGTGGGTGACCAATTCATTGCGCGCCCACTGCAAAGCTGCCTTGGCAGTCAATTGTTCAGGCAGGCGCTTGAGCATGGCGCGCAACAGCGCGGTGCTAAAACCGTAGCCGAGCAAGGTCTGGAACAGCGATACCGCCTGGGGCGCACGTCGCAGTTGATTCCCCCACACCAGCTCGTCGATGCGGGTTTCCAGTGCGCCACGCATGGCGCCTATGGCGTCCATGACATCGACCTCTTGCTCCAGTGCCGGAGCCGACGCTGTGGCAGCCGGCATGCGTGAGGCTGCCGAAGCCGGCCTTTGACCACCAGGCATCGGCGTCGGCGCCGTGGGAAAACCACTGACTACGGCTGGCTCCTCAGTGGCGACGGCCACCGATGTGGCGTCTGACGCCAGGATTTCCACACCTCCGTTGATACGCCGGTTCGACACGATGAGCGCATCGGGTCCAAGCGCCATGCGTACCTGACGCATCGCTTCGCGGTTGGTACTGCCAAAAAAACGACTTATATTCATTAAGCGGCTCCGCCGATCACAGCGGTGATGCGCAAGGTGCGTTCATCCGGTATTTCGGCGTTGGAAAGCACCCCGATCTGGGGGAAATGGTGACGCAAGAAGCGGGACAAGGACGCCCTTAACACAGGAGGCACGACCAGCACGGTGGCGTCGCCGTTGGCCTCCTGCACCTGGACGGCGCGCTGTGCGTCGTTCAGCACACTGTCGGCAAGGCCGGGTTCCAGCGCACCACTGGTGGTCAAGGCCTGGGTCAGCACACGTTCGAGACGGGGGTCGAGGCCGATGACGCGCAGCTCAACATCGCCGGGGAACCATTGCTGGGTAATGGCACGACCTAATCCTACACGGGTCAGCGCCAGGAGCTCGTTGGAGTCGGGGCCGGTGCCGGTCGCGTTAAGTGCAGCAAGGCGGGGCGCATGCTCGGCCAAGGTTTCCACGATCGTGCGCATATCGCGTATGGGCACCTCCTCGGCGAGCAGGCCACGCAGCAATTTTTGAAGCAGCGTCAGACTGACCGTCTTCGGAACGAGGTCTTCAATGAGCTTGGGCACTTCGCGCCCCACGTGATCGAGCAGAGACTGCACTTCCTGACGGCCCAGCAGTTCGCCGCCATAGCGATGCATGAGGTGGTTCAAGTGGGTGGCGATGACGGTGCCCGCATCGACAACTGTGTAGCCGGCGATCTGCGCTTGCTCGCGCAAGCCCACATCTATCCACACTGCAGGCAGACCGAAGGCGGGGTCTGTCGTGATGTTGCCCGGCAATTTCATGGTTACACCGCCGGGATCGATGGCGAGCCACTGGCCTGGCGTGGCAGACCCGCGTCCGACTTCCACGCCCGAAAGCAGGATACGGTAATCGTTGGGCTTGAGCTCCAGATTGTCGCGTATGTGGACCACGGGAGGCAGAAAACCGACATCCTGGGCAAATTTCTTGCGCAGACTGCGTATGCGATGCAGCAGTTCACCGTTCTGGGCGTGGTCAACCAGCGAGATCAATCGATAACCCACTTCCAGACCCAGGGGATCGACCAATGCGACGTCGTCCCAGGTTGCCTCGGCCGCGGCTGCTTCGACCGCCGCCTGCACTTTTTCCGGTTCTTCGGCTTCCGCCAGCTTCTCCGCCTGTTGGCGCTTGTACATCAACCATCCGCCACCGGCCAGCGCGGCTGCAAGCAACAGGAAGGCAACGTGGGGCATATTGGGGATCAGGCCCATGGCGGCCATGATGCCGGCAGTGATGAACAGCACATTCGGATTGGCAAACAGCTGGCTGACCATTTGCTGGCCAACGTCCTCGTCTGTCGCCACGCGCGACACCACGACGCCCGCGGCGGTCGAAATCACAAGCGCGGGAATCTGGGCGACCAGGCCATCGCCAATGGTCAACAACGTATAGACACGCGCGGCCTCGCCAAAGGCCAGGTCGTGCTGCCCTACCCCGATGAACAGGCCGCCAATGACGTTGATGATCATGATGAGCAGGCCCGCAACCGCGTCGCCGCGCACGAATTTGCTCGCGCCGTCCATGGAACCGTAGAACTCGGCCTCCTGCGAGACTTCCATCCGGCGCCGGCGCGCTTCATCCTCGCCCACCAGACCCGCGTTCAGGTCGGCGTCGATCGCCATCTGCTTGCCCGGCATGGCATCCAGCGTGAACCGCGCGCCCACTTCTGCGATCCGGCCAGCGCCCTTGGTGATGACGACAAAGTTGATGATGACCAGGATAACGAAAACGATGATACCGACCGCAAAATTGCCGCCCACCAGAAAGTGACCAAAAGCCTCGATGACTTGGCCGGCCGCATCCGGGCCTTTATGGCCATGCAGCAATACCACGCGCGTCGATGCCACGTTGAGCGACAGGCGCAACAAGGTGGCGAACAGCAGCACGGCCGGGAAAGCAGCGAAATCGAGCGGCTTCTTGGTGAACATGGCCACCAGCAATATCATCACCGACAGCGAGATATTGAAGGTGAACAACAAGTCCAGGATGAACGGTGGCAGGGGCAGGATCATCATGCCCAGCACCATCAGGATCAGCACCGGACCAGCCATCAGGCGGGCATGTTGTCCGCCGTTGGCCTTGAGTAAAGCAAAAAAATTATTCATTATGTCTGTGCCGCAACCTTATGTATGCCCTCAGGATCGAGCTCTGGCGGGACCACCAGGCGGGAAGGCTTCGAAGGCTCTGTTCCCGTACCCATATTCCAGCTGCGCAACTGGAAGACCCAGGCCAGCACTTCTGCCACTGCCGAATAAAGCTCGCCTGGTATTTCATGACCAAGTTCCACGTTGTGATACAGCGCCCGAGCCAATGGGGGCGCGCTAAGCACGGGCACCTTGTGTTCGGCGGCGAGCGCGCGCACCCTTGCCGCAACCAGGCCGGTCCCCTTGGCCACGACCCGCGGCGCCCCGCCCTGTCCTTCCTTGTAGACCAGTGCCACGGCATAGTGCGTCGGATTGGTAACGATGACATCGGCATTGGGCACTTCGGACATCATGCGGCGTCGAGCCATCGCGCGTTGCTGCTGGCGTATCCGACCCTTGACGTGAGGGTCGCCGTCACTTTCCTTGTGCTCCTGCTTGACGTCCTGCTTGGACATCCGCATTTTCTTGTAGTGACTGAACAATTGCCAGGGCGCATCGATGAGCACGATAAGGAACAGCGCCGAGACGATCAAGGCACAGCAAAGGGCCACCAGCTCCATCCCGGATGTAAGTGCTTCGGTAGGCGTGGTGTGCATCAGCGACAACATCTGGTCGCGGTAATTCCAGATTACCATTGCACCAACGGTACCAATTACCGTCGCCTTGGCCAAGGTTTTGATCAATTCCACCACAGTCTGCGCCGAGAACATGCGCGCGACGCCTTTGATCGGATTCATGCGCTCGAACTTCGGCTCGAGCGCTTTCGTGGAAAACATGAAGCCGCCAAGCAGCACAGACGAAAAAATAGCCACCACCACCAGCGCGATGAAAAGAGGTGCCAGTGCCAGCAAGGCCTGCAAGGCGGAATTGCCAGCGACCGACAGCATGACGTTGGTGTCCCGCCCCACCCGCAGATCGAACCACAAGCCGGATTCGAGGATGCCATTCAGGCTGTGATAGATTTGCGCCCCGCCGAACCACAGCATCGCCACGCCAGCGCTCAACAACATAAAGGTGTTGAGCTCGCGTGAACGTACGACCTGGCCTTCTTCGCGCGCCTTCTCCAGGCGCCGCGGCGAGGCGGGTTCGGTTTTTTCGAGGTCGCTGTCCTCAGCCATTCATGGGTAGAAAAACGTGGGTTGGTACGGGAAGATCCGATGAAACACGATTCTAGACGAACCACCCACAGGCGAATGCCCAAGCAAGCCCACTAAACCCGCTTAATTCATCTCCACGAACTTGGCGTAGTCGATGCCGATGCGCACCGCGCCCCAGCGGCTGTTGTCGATGTCCACGGGAATGGACACATCGGTGACTATTTCGCCGGTGTCCCGTGTATACGTCTGGCACAGCACGCCGGACTGGTTCTTGACTGCCGCCTGGCAGACCGGGTCTTCGAAAATGCGCTTATTGCGTACATGCCGGGTATCGTGGTCCAGGTTGCCCGTCGGCGTACGCGAGTAGCGCGTATTGTGCGTGGGACAGTAACCATGCCGATCGACCAGCAGCGTATAAAAACCGCCAGGCAATTGTTCGAGCACGTAATCCAGTATCTGCGTCAACGGCTCGTCGATGGCCATGTCGTAGGCCGTGTTGAACCGCGCTGGGTTGCTGTTGGGAATGCGGCGGTACTGATCGTCGAATATGTCCGCCCCGCGGCGACTGGCCTGGCGCAACAAGGTCGCACAGGCCGAATTGAGTGACTCCAGCACGCTGACCAGGGAATCGAAAGGCGTATTGCCAGTGCGCAAAGCCGCCAGCATTTCTTGCAAGTTTTCCGACTTGACGCGTACGGCCGTCACCTGCTGGCTCATGGCTCCCATCCCTTGCTGGACCTGGGAACTCAGCGTTGCGATACGCTCGATGGAACGGTTCATTTCCTGGTTGGTTACATTGACCTGCTCCACCGTGGAGACGACCTCGATCATCTGCGTGTCTATGCGCTCGAACTCACTGACGAACTGATTAAAGCTGATGGTGAACCGGCCCACGACATGGTCCGACGTCGTCATGTCTGTATGAATGTCATCGGTCTTGCTGCGTGTGTCGGCGACGAGGTCCAGAATCTCGCTGGTGTGCTTGACAATCTCGCCCGTGGCCGAATTGACCCGTTCCGCCAGCTTGCCCACTTCGCTGGCCACCACGGCGAAACCGCGCCCTGCATCGCCGGCGCGGGCAGCCTCGACACCTGCGTTCAGGGCCAGCAGGTGTGTCTGAAGTGCAATGTCCTTGATAAGGCGGCTGGTGTCTTCGACCGAGTGGGCGCGCTGACTGAGCTGCGACACCACGCCGGAGAACACTTCCATCTGGGCAGCCACCCTCGACACCCGGGTTTGCAGGTCGTTCAGTTGCTGCAAAGTCGCGTGCGCCACTTCCATTTGAGTATGGAAAGCGGCTGCGATTTCGGTGACGGCCGCTTCCGTCTGGTTGGACATGGTGGAAATCTGCTCGCCACGGGTCGCCAGACCTTCGGCCTCGAGCGCTTGCTCGCGCGCCATATCGCCGCACACTTCTGTTTGTGTCTGGAGTCGAGCGGTATTGAGCGAGATATCGATGCTGGCATTGCGCATGGTGACGAAGCGATCGCGCAAGGTGACCAGGAATCTGCCAAGCGGCCAAGCTATCGGGCTAAGCGTCCAGGCTCTGTCCGAGAGCGTGGCCTCGCCACGACTTAGCCGCCCGAGCAAACGCGATACACCCACGGTGCGGCCGGATTTCTTCTTCATTTTTGTCTCCCCAGACGTTCACTTTAATTTTTATAAGCTGACCCGTTGTCCGGGCCGCCCTATCGTAGCAACATCACCGCCTGGCAGCAATAACATCCTGTACCCGACACATCGTCTGTGCCGGCGAAACTCCTATCGGTCAGAATCCCAGGCTGGAGAGCAGATCGTCCACCTGATCCTGGCTGGTCACCACGTCGACCTTGCCCGCCGGGTTGACATCGGGTCCATTCAATAGCGACGCGGCTTCCTCGCGTTTTTCCTGGGGAACGCTATCGATCAACACTTGCACCAGTTCCGTCTCGATGGCAGTGACCACGCCCAGCATCTTCATGATGACCTGGCCAGTCAAGTCCTGGAAGTCTTGCGCCATGATGATGTCCAGGAGATTACCTTGGGAGGCCTGCGTCTTCCGGGGAATATCTTTAAGCAAGGTGCGTGTGTCGTCGACAAGCTCGCGAGCCTGATCGAGTTCCACCGGATGATCGAACCAGCTTTGCCAACGGGCATCCAGCGCCTTGGCGTCTTTCTGCATGCTTTCCTGCAGCGGCTGTGTCTGCTCGGCGGCGTTCAACACACGGTTGGCGGCCTGCTCGGTCATGCGCGCCACATAATGCAGCCGATCGCGCGCGTCGGGAATGGCATGGGCTGCGTCCTTGATAGCTTGGTCCAGGCCCAGCTCGCGCATGCTTTCCCGTAGTTTGCGCGTGACTGAAGCAATGCGATGAATCAGGTCTACCGGTTGCTCATCGGTCTCGTTGGCCAGGGGAAGTTCAGTTGTACTCATGGCTATCCCCTTATGCACCGAGCTTTTCAAAGATCTTGTTCAGCTTCTCTTCCAACGTAGCCGCGGTGAACGGCTTGACAACGTAACCATTCGCGCCGGCCTGTGCCGCGGCAATGATGTTCTCTTTCTTGGCTTCCGCAGTAACCATCAGCACCGGCAGCTTGGCCAGGACGGGATCCGCCCGAATGTTTTGCAACATTGCCAGACCGTCCATATTGGGCATATTCCAGTCGGAGACCACGAAATCGAAATTTCCGTTGCGTAGTTTTTCGAGACCCATGGCGCCGTCTTCGGCCTCGTCCACGTTCTCGAAGCCCAGGTCCTTAAGCAGGTTCTTGATGATCCGACGCATGGTTGGAAAGTCATCGACAACCAGAATTTTCATGGTTTTCTGTACCACTTAACACGCTCCAAAATAATAAATAGCCGAGAATCTTCGGGGAAAATCAGACTCTATGGCCATATGAGCCAGCACTTGATAGGATGCGCTGGCTGATTTCCGATAACGGCACCGCGCTGTCGGCTGCGCCTATATGCAGCGCCTCGCGCGGCATGCCAAATACAACACAACTTGCTTCGTCTTGTGCGAAAGTAATGGCACCGGCCTGCTTCATCGCCAGCATACCCAATGCCCCATCCTTTCCCATGCCCGTCAGGATCACGCCGACCGCATTCTTTCCAGCCACTTGCGCGGCGGAGTGAAACAGCACATCGACCGAGGGACGATGCCTGTTTACCGGATCGCTGTAGTCGAGCTTTACGACGTAATTGGCGCCAGAGCGTGCCAGTTTCATGTGTGCAACCCCGCCCGGGGCAAGATAGACATGTCCGGGCAAGACCCGTTGACCGTCTTCGGCCTCGTGCACTTGCACAGCGCACAAATTGTCTAGCCGTTGCACGAACGAGCGGGTGAAACCGGCCGGCATGTGCTGGGTGATCATGATGGCCGGACTATTTGCCGGCAGAGGTTCCAACACTTGACGTATGGCTTCCGTGCCACCTGTGGACGCACCGATCAGCACGAGTTTCTCGGTGGTCGAGAACACAGGCGTCAACCGCGCGGCAGGTGCGTGGCCCGCCTGACGTGGTTGCCTGGGGCGCGAGGTGGCGGCCGCACGGATCTTGTCCGCGATCAACTCGCTGTATTCGAGCAAACCGTCGCGCAGGCCAAGTTTGGGTTTGGTCACGAAATCGACCGCACCGAGTTCAAGCGCGCGCAGCGTGACTTCAGAATTGCGTTCGGTCAAGGACGAGACCATGACCACCGGCATGGGCCGCAAACGCATCAGGCGTTCGAGAAAATCCAGGCCGTCCATGCGTGGCATCTCGACGTCCAGCGTCAGTACGTCAGGATTGTGCAATTTGATCAACTCGCGCGCAATGAGCGGATCGGGCGCGGACGCGACGACTTCCATATCGGGTTGCCCGTTGATGATCTCGGTCATCAAGCCTCGAACCAGAGCCGAATCGTCCACACACAGGACTCGAATTTTCTTCATTTATGATGCAGCTCAATAAACACGGTGATCGGCCTCGCGCTACGCGAGCTCGTACACCGTCTGACCTTGCAGACGAAATGCAGTGGTCAGATAGGTGAAATTCTCGGAGTGACCCGCAAATAACAAGCCGCCCGGCTTCAGCATGGACGCAAAGCGCTCCAGAATGCGTGTTTGAGTCGGCTTATCGAAATAAATCATGGTGTTGCGACAGAAAATGGCATCGAACTTCTGATCGGTGGGCCAGTTGCTGGAAAGCAGGTTGAATGTCTGGAATCCGATCATGTCGCGGATGGCCGATTTGGCGCGAACCATGCCGACATGCCGCCCCATGCCACGCTGGAAGTACTTCTTCAGATAGCCCTCCGGTATGGGCTGCACGCGTTCCAGCGAATACACCCCTTCCTGCGCGCGCTCGACAGCGCGCGTGTCGATGTCGGTAGCCAGTATCGAAACACCGACATCTGGCTGCGGACATGATTCGCGCAAGGCCATGGCGATGGTGTAGGGTTCTTCGCCGGTGGACGATGCAGCGCACCAGACCGAGAACGGCTTCTTGCGCGACTTCGCGAACTTGGCCAGGATATCGAAATGGTGCTGTTCACGAAAGAATGCGGTGTGATTGATCGTGAAGGCGTTGACGAACGCTTCCCACTCGGGCGAGTGCGGATTCTGCTCAAGGTGATCCAGGTACTGCTTGGCGCTACCCATTCCCAGGGCCTTGGCGCGCATGCCCAAAGTACGCGCCGCCATCTCGTGCTTATGATTACCAATCACAATACCGGCTCTGGCGCGCAGCACACGGGCGGAGCGCTCAAAGTCGTGCTGCCCGACCTCGACAAGGACGGGCATGGTGAATATCGATTGCGATTGAGGCGATGACATGCTTTCAGGAATGCGCGAGCGCTCCAAGAGATTGCGTCAGGCCCGAGGACTGGGGTTCTGACCTGGAATGCTTGAGCTGGTTGGCCGTCACATCGATAACTTCGTTAGTGTTGATTTTGAAAACGGCCACTGCCTCGGTCAGGCGAGAAGCCTGGTCCTGAAGGGAGCCGGCAGCGGCAGCCGCCTCTTCGACCAATGCTGCATTCTGCTGCACGGCAGCGTCCATTTCGGCCACCGCCTTATTGACTTGCTGGATGCCATCCGATTGCTCGTGAGATGCCGCCGATATTTCGCCCATGATCGCCGTGACCCCCTGGACGGACCCCACAACTTCCTGCATGATTTCGCCGGCCACGCTGGCCTGCTTTGATCCGGCTTGCACCTTGATCAGCGATGCTTCGATTTGCTCCTTGATTTCCTTGGCGGCTCCAGCGCTGCGCTGCGCCAACGAGCGCACCTCGCTGGCCACCACGGCAAAGCCTCGACCCTGCTCGCCTACCCTGGCTGCTTCCACCGCCGCATTCAGCGCAAGAATATTGGTCTGGAATGCAATGCCATCGATAACGCCGACGATCTCAGCCATCTTGGCCGAGCTGACGCATATTTCGTCCATGGTGGAAACGACAGTGGCCACTGCGACGCCGCCGCGTTCGGCGACTTCCGAGGCATTCTTGGCCAACTGGTCGGCCTGTTCTGCATTATCGGTATTCTGGCGTACGGTGCTGGCCAGCTGTTCCATGCTGGCTGCCGTTTCTTGCAGCGCAGCCGCCTGCTGTTCGGTGCGACTGCTGAGGTCGGTGTTGCCCATAAAGATCTCGCGCGAGCCCAGCGTGATTTCCTCGACCCCCTCACGCACCGCACTGACCGTACGGGTAAGACTATCCTGCATGCGGCGCATGGCTTCGTACAGTACCCCTATTTCGTTGCGCGACGCGACATCGACGCGCTGCGTAAAGTCTCCGCCGGCGATCCGGTCGAAATGGGTGCCTGCAGAGCGCAGGGGACGCAAGACCATGCGATTCAGAAAGGCATAGGTAACCAGGGCAATGGCGAGGCAGACCAGCATGGCCACCGATACCAGTTGAATGACCAATTGATACTGCCGGTCTTCACGTTGATAGGCTTGGTCGATAAGGCGTTGCTGGTAGTTCTGGAGGCTGCTCAAGGAACTGTAGAGATCTTGCTCCAAAAACAGCGTCGTCCCGCCCAGGAAGGTATGGTATTCCTTCACCTTGCCCGAGGCCAGCATGTCGAACAAGGGTTCGACGCCACCGCTCATCAGCGTGGTGTAGCCTTCGACCACCCGTGCATAGCTGCTTTCCGGATCGGGCACGCCTTTGATGAGCTCGACAAAACCGGAAAAGCGGGCCTGGGACTGGTTGAATTCGCTTCGTGCCGATGCCAGCAAGGCGTTGGTTTCGTCGCTCAGCGCGGCGGCGTCGGTATTTTTTGCGCCCCCCCACTCGGCGGCAATGGCATTGGCCTGTTGATCGCTGTTGACGATGAAGCTTGCGACGGTACGGCCCAGCCCGGTCTGTACATTCTTGTATCCGTCGATGGACTCGTACAAGGCAGACCCGAGGCGTTGATTCTGAACGATATTGTGCAACGACATATTACCGGCGCGCAGGGACAGCACGCCCAATGCGGCGCCCGCGACAAGCATTAGAAGAAAGAAGGCCAGGACCAGGATCAAACTGGTTCGAATCTTCAAATTGGAGAACAGCGAAAACTTTCGCATACCACAATGCCCTTTTTTCTATTTATCAGCAAATGCAAACCTTGCCCGAGCTGAATCAGACTGCCGCGCTTTCGACGAGTGCCATTTCTTCGCTGGTCATCAATTTCTCGATGTCCACCAGAATGAGCATGCGCTCGCCTATGGTGCCGATACCGGTCAGATACTCAGTGGAAAAGGCGGTACCGAACTGCGGCGCGGCACTGATGTGGCCGGGCTGCAGCATAAGAACGTCGGAAACGCCGTCCACCACCACGCCCACGACACGGGTCTTGAGGTTCAGGATGACCACGACGGTCTGGTGGTTGTACTCGACCGTTTCAAGATTGAACTTGATACGCATGTCGACGATGGGAACGATGATGCCGCGCAAGTTTGTAACGCCCTTGACGAACGATGGAACATTGGCGATGCGTGTCACTGTCTGTGCGTCATAGCCGCGAATTTCCTGGACTTTCAGGATGTCGATACCATATTCCTGCGCAGCCAATGTAAACACCAGGAACTCCTGGCCGGTGGTGTCCACCTGGGTAGAGTTGGACTCGAATTTGTTGAACATGGTTTTCTCCGAAACTTTAAAGAGGCGTTAGATCGTTGTTTTGTCGCGTGTGAAGCGCATCAGGGCAAACACGTCGACAATCAAAGCGACACTGCCATCGCCCAATATGGTGGCTGCCGAAACGCCCGGTATCTTTCGATAATTGGACTCAAGGTTCTTTACCACGACCTGGTGCTGCCCAATAAGATGGTCGACGAGCAAGGCAAAGCGGACGTCCTGCGCCTGCAGGACGACAGCAATCGATTTTGTGATGTCAGTTTCCGCGCCATCCACCGCAAACACATTATGCAAAGCCACGATGGGAAGGTATTCACCCCGAACCTGCAATACATGTTCGGTATCGGAAATGGAACGGATCTGGTCCGGGCTGGGCTGCATGGACTCGGTGACATGGCTGAGCGGCAAGATGAAGGTTTCTTCCCCCACGCGCACCGACATGCCGTCAAGTATGGCCAGCGTAAGCGGCAGGACAATACGGGTGGAGGTACCCTGGCCCAGGCGCGATGACAACTGAATATGCCCGCCCATGGCCTGGATATTGCGTCGCACTACATCCATTCCCACGCCGCGACCTGAGATATCGGTAACCTTTTCGGCTGTGGAGAACCCCGGCGCAAAAATAAGCTGCCACAATTCTTCATCGGGGGTGTTCTCGCTGACCGCCATGCCTTGTGCCATGGCTTTCTTGAGTATGCGCTCGCGGCTGAGACCCGCGCCGTCGTCGGCGACCTCGATGACGATCTGCCCGCCGTGGTGCTGCGCGGACAACAACAGATTGCCCTCCGGACTTTTGCCGGCTTCAACGCGTTTCTCCGGCGATTCAATGCCGTGGTCGATACTGTTGCGCACCAAATGGGTGAGTGGATCGATAATGCGCTCGATCAGGCTCTTGTCGAGCTCGGTGGCCTGGCCTTGCGTGGTCAGCTTGATCTGCTTGCCCATCTTGCTGGCGCTTTCGCGTACAACGCGCGGGAAACGGCTGAACACGTAATCCATGGGCATCATGCGTATGGACATGACAGCCTCTTGCAGGTCGCGCGCGTTGCGGTCGAGCTGTTCAATGCCATTGAGGAGGCGATCGTGCAGTACCGGATCCAACGTCGAAGCCGTCTGGACCAGCATGGCCTGGGTGATGACGAGTTCGCCCACCAGGTTGATGATCTGGTCGACTTTCTCGACACCCACCCGAATCGTGCTGCTGTTGGAGGCCGCCGCTGGCGCCTTGCCTTCTGTCTTCGCGGCAGGACTGGCCGCGGCCGACGCGACCGTGGCGGGTATAGCAGCAGGTGGCGGAGGCTCGGCTGCCGATGCCGGCGACGCGGCTTCAGATAGGGAAGTTGCGGCCATTCCAACGGCCGCCGGAGCGCCGGCCGCCGTGTCGATGGCTGCCAACAGCGTGGCGCCAGCCGTTGCAGGCAATGCCTCGCGCGTGATCTCGACTTGATCGGCATTGACGATGAAGCAACACACCGCTTCGAGGTCGCTGGCCGAGGCCGTGGTATTCAGCCATATGGACAGAGACTTGGCGGTACGTTCCTGGTGCAGCACATCGCCCAGCAAGGCCATCTCGTCGGCCAACGCCGCGGCGTCTTTCGCGTCCAGACTGTTCACGCGGATGTGCAAGGGCAGGCCAGCCGTACTGGCAGCCGGCGCACCGGCTGGAGAAGATGGTGGCGCAACGACAGGCGCCGCCGCTACCGGTTGGAGAACAGCAGACTCAGGCGCAGCGGCCGGTGCCCCGTTCTGCTCCTGAGCCAATTGTCGAAGCTGTGCGCAAATACGCTCGTAAGCTTCCGAATCAGGTTCATTTGAATTGCGATAAGCCGCCACTTGCGCTGTCAGCACATCTTTGGTTTCCAGGAAGAGATCGATCATATCTTTACGCAGGGGCATCTCGCCCCGACGGATCAGATCAAGCAGGTTTTCAAGAAGGTGGGTAGTATCGGCCAATTGTCCAAAACAGCCAAAGGTGCCGGCTCCACCTTTAATGGAGTGAGCAGCCCGGAAAATGGCATTGAGCTCGTCGTTATCCGGGTTCGCAAGATCGAGACCGAGCAGCAATCGCTCCATGTCGGCCAATAACTCGTCAGCTTCATCAAAAAATGTCTCGAAAAACTGACTCAGGTCAACGCCGGTACTCATGATCGCTTCCTTTTACTGTAGAGCTTTGTCATCTGGATAATCGCTTTCGGAACTGATTCATTGTTAAGGCCGTCTCGACCCGCGCGGTACATTGCGCAAGCAGGTGACCGCGCACGGACAAATGCCCGCACGCGTTCGTTGGATTTACGGTCGCAAAGGCGTGGCCGGTAGCGTGGGCATGTCAGGAACGTTGACGCTCGCGGCCGGCTCCATGATTTCCTTGAGGTTGTATGCCGTCGTTCCGGATGCATTTTGCTCGTCGATGCGCCGTTCTGCCTGCTTGTTGAGCACAACGACACTGATACGCCGATTAACGGCAGCCAAGGGATTATCTTTAATGAGGCTTACCGAGGACGACATGCCCAGAACCCGCTTTACCTTGGTTTCCGCCATGCCGCCTATAACGAGTTCCTTGCGCGCCGCGTTGGCCCGGTCGGCAGACAGTTCCCAGTTACTGTAGTAGCGCTCGCCCGCTGCATATTGCATGGAGTCGGTGTGGCCGGCCACACTTACGCTATTGGGCAAATCGTTCAACAGGGGGCCCAACTCGCGCAGAATGTTGCGCATGTAGGACTGCATGATGGCGCTGCCGGTGGCGAACATTGGACGATTGTCTTTGTCGATGATCTGTATCCGGAGTCCGTCGGGCGTCATATCAAGGAGCAACTGTGGGCGAAACGCGAGCAACACCGGGTCAGTCTGGATCAGTCTCTCGATCTCGGCTTTCAAATCCTCCAGCCGCCGTGTATCGCGAATGTCGCCTTCGGTACGCGTGTCGCCTCGCGACGAGATAGGGTTCACATTCGGTATGGGACTGGGTGATCCGCCCGGTATGACTGTGCTTCCGGTATCGTTTCTTTTACCGCCTGTGATGGCTTCCATCAGGGGCATGCGAAAATACTCTGCCATTTCCTGGAGGTCTTTCTGCGGGACCAGCGATACCAGCCACATCACCAGGAAAAACGCCATCATGGCCGTCATGAAGTCGGCGTAGGCAATTTTCCAGCTGCCGCCGTGCGGGGCTTCATGCCGTCGCTTGGCGCGACGGATTACGATCCGGGGTTCGGATTTGTTCATAGATCCGCCCGCTACGCTTTCTTGCCGGGAGCGCGGGTTTGACGCACGTGCTCTTCAAGTTCCATGAATGAGGGGCGCAAGTAGGAATACAACACTTTGCGGCCGAATTCCACTGCCAACTGAGGCGGGTAGCCATTCATGCTGGCCAATAGCGTGACCTTGATGCATTCCAAGACTTTTTCCGAGGCAACCGAACGACGCTCGATTGACGCAGCGATCGGTGCGACAAAACCATAGGCCAGCAAAATACCCAGGAAGGTCCCGACCATGGCCTTGGAGATAAGGTCGGCCAGAATGGCCGGAGGCTGATCGACCGACGCCAGGGCTTTGATGACTCCCAGCACAGCTGCCACAATACCAAACGCGGGAAGAGCATCCGCCACCGCCCGTAATCCCACGGCGGGCACATTTTTCTCGTTGTGGTGTGCTTCTATTTCCTGGTCCATCAACGCTTCGATTTCATGCACGCTCATGTTGCCGCTGATCATCAGACGCAGGTAGTCAGTGATGAACTCCATGAGGGCGGGATCGTTCAACACAGCGGGATACTCGGTAAAAAGCGGGCTGGTTTCAGGCTCTTCGATATCGGATTCGATGGACATCAGGCCGTCACGACGCGCCTTGTTCAGGAGCACGTACATAAGGGCCATGAGCTCCATGTACAGTTCCTTGCTGTAGGGATTCTTCCTGACAATCTGGGGCAAGGCCGAGAACAGCATCTTCATCGACTTGCCGCTGTTGGACGCTATATAGGCACCCAGTGCGGCGCCTCCTATCAATACGAACTCGAAGGGTTGATACAGCGCACCCAGATGTCCGCCCAGGGCAACGAAACTACCGAATACCGAGACAAAGACAATTACAAACCCTAGCAGAATAAACACGGATACGCCCTAGATAAACACATATGCATATGATCCGTTCTTTTTGCTTACCAAAAGCGCCCTTCAAAGGGTGTTTTCAAGCCCAAATCCCGGCTCTGCTACGAAAAACCGCCCGGAAAATTTCCAAGGCGGCAGAAAATTGGTAAAGAAGGCCCTGTTGCGGGCTAAGCCAGACTGGGAACCGCCATAGCGTGCACGGCTGTAACTTTGGCCGGACGGCGAGATTTTCCAGCGACGAGTTGGGCCACGACTTCTATGTCGATAAGCGGACTGGCGGAGGCAACTGCCTTTTTGCAAGCGGCGGCATGCGCGCGGGTTTTGCCCGCCCGTGGTGGTGGACGGCAGATCGCGCAAATAAAACCCTTCTGAGGGTCATGCGCATGGGCGACGAAACCGCCTTTGCATCGTTCGCAATACGAAAGCTGCAACATGCTGCTGTCAAAGAATCGAACGAGCATCCATGCGCGCGTGAAACTCAGCACAGGCTCGCCAAATGGCTCGTCCGCTCTGCCGGTTGAGGCCTGCTCCAGATAGAGACGATATGCCTCGACCAGGGCCTGCGACTTCTTGGCTGGACTGCGGGTATCCATAAACTGATAGATGCTATGAAACACACTTGAATGGATATTGGGCAGCCAGGTCATGAACCAGTCAACCGAAAATGGCAACATGCCTTTCGGTGGCGAGCAGCCTTTCACTTCCCGATACAAACGTGCGAGGCGATCGTAGCTGAGGCTGGTTTCAGCCTGCAGTACCTGCAGGCGCGCACCCAGCTTGATCATTTCCGAAGCCAAAAATATTTCGCTGGCTTCCTTGGCGACACTTTTGCTTGCCATGAGTATGTCTTCTGATCGAATGATTAAGCGGGCTGTGTGGCAGCACGCTGGGCCAGCAATATGGTGGAATGCGCCTGCTGCAATACGCCCCCGAGCACATCCTGCGTCAATGAAGACAGAAGGTCGTAATCGTTAAGGCGGAACCCGCATATCAATGAACTGGAGCCGGCCAGCTTTACGAGCTGGGCCGGAGACAAACGAAGTACGATATCGGCCACATCGGCGTTGAAACCAAGACGAAACATACCGGCGGAGAAGTTTTCCCGCAGAAGTCGTTGCGCCAACATCAGATACGACAGATTAACTTCGTGAATATCACGCAACGATGAATTTTCCGACATGGACATGCCCAACTCCTAGGATGTGACCGCTTGTTTTTCCAAAACGGTGGCTTACTAACTTTTTCATGCGATTTATGAATAAAGCCGCAAGCAAATAGTATCAAAAATCGACAACTATTTACATTGTGCACGTCAAACTTTACAAATTTTAGTCGCAGTTTCCATATTTGCTTACCTAATTGTGTCTTAAAGATACAACCGTATCGCTCCAACCCGAGTACTACATTGTATGCAGGCTGTTTTGCGAGAATAATACGACGATGACGATAGCCTTGCGTATCTCCTTTCCACTGCGACTGATCGCGACAGTAACCGTGTTACTGGTGCTGGGCGGCTGCGCCGGCTCAGGCGGACAGCAGGGTCAGCGCCCGTCACGTCCACCCGTCGTCGTTGACGCGGAGCATCGCAACGAAGTAGTGATGACAGCATTAGCCTTGCTGGAGTCGCACTATAAGTACGGTGGCTCGGCACCCATCAACGGATTCGACTGCAGCGGCCTGGTCGCCTATGTATTCAACAATGCGGCCGGCCAGGCGCTCCCGCACAACACCGCCGCAATTGCCAGCCTGAGCCGCCCAATAGCCAGAAGAAAACTCAAAGCCGGAGACTTCGTGTTCTTCAACACGCTGAATCGGCCTTTCTCACATATGGGTATCTATCTGGGAGACGGCAACTTCATCAACGCCCCGTCTTCGGGCGGTCGGGTGCGTATCGATTCGCTGGGCAATCCTTATTTCGCCAAACGCTTCGAGTCCGCCCGCACCGTGTTCGATAGCTAGTCCGCGTGCGTCCAGCCGCCGATGTATCAGGAAGGCAAACGCAGATACTGCTTCGTAAGCCGCAGGAAAGCATCCAGTTGCGGATCCACCCCAGTTTCCTCTTGCATCAGCGCCGCCACCGCCGGCGCAAGGCTGGCCGCCAATCTGGCATCCAGGAACAATATACGCGAGCGTCGGGCCAGGAAATCTTCGACTGTGCGGGCGTATTCGTAGCGTGCGGCAAAGCGCAGCATAGCAACGCTCAGCCCCGGAGCGAGCAGCGTTTCGTTTCCGGGCAAGGTCAGCACGCACTTCGCTTCGCTACCATAGGCATCCAGCCCGGGTACCGTTGCCATTGACGTACGGGCCTGCCCGTTTTCTTGTGCGCCCAGCAGTAGGAAATCGCTGGTCTCGGACGGCGGCAGGCGAGGCAACAATCCATTCTGGACACATTTTTCCAGGACGTCCTCGGCCATCGCGCGATACGTCGTCCATTTCCCGCCAGTAACAGTTACCAGCCCGCTCGGACTGACCAGCACGATATGTTCGCGGCTGATCTTCTTGGTGGCGCCTCCTTCGTTTTCCGGCGGTCGCACGAGCGGTCGCAATCCTACCCATATGCTTCTAACGTCGCTGCGTTGTGGTGCGCGGTCCAAGTATTTGCCGGCCTCGCCCAGAATGAAGGCGACTTCCTCTGCAAAGGCATCCGGCTCGCGCGACAGATCCTGGCGAGGCGTATCGGTGGTGCCCAGGATGACCTTCCCCAGCCATGGAACTGCAAACAATACGCGTCCGTCCTGGGTCTTGGGAACCAGCAAGGCGTGATCGCCTGGGAGGAACTCTTTGTCGACAACAAGATGCACACCCTGGCTGGGCGAGACCATGGCCTGCGTGTCGCGGCCGATGGCGGCACCATCTTTCTGGCGTATCTGGTCGACCCACACACCGGTAGCATTGACGACGCATTTGGCCAGCACCGTGTAGGGCGTGCCGGTTTCGGCGTCTTCGCACTCCACCCCCGCCACCTTGCCGTCTTGATGAACGAGCCCGGTGACAGGACAGTAATTCAGCAATAAGGCTCCCTGCGAGGCAGCCGTTCGCGCCAGCGTCACGGCCAGGCGCGCGTCGTCGAATTGACCATCCCAATACTTCACGCCTCCTTTGAGGCCCTGGGTCTTGACACCGGGCAGGCACTGGCCCGCCTGACTGGCACTGAGAAACTGCGTGGAGCCCAAGCCAGCCTTGCCCGCGAGGGCATCGTACATCTTCAGGCCCACCCCATAGAACGGCGTTTCCCAGCACTTGTAGCTGGGCATGACGAAAGGCAGCGGACGCGCCAGGTGCGGCGCGTTGTGCAACAGGGTGGTTCGCTCATGCAGGGCTTCGCGCACCAGCGCGATATTGCCTTGCGCCAGGTAGCGTACCCCGCCATGTACCAGTTTCGTGGCGCGCGACGATGTACCCTTGGCAAAGTCATGGGACTCCAACAAGACTACTGAGAGACCGCGCAAGGCGGCATCAAGCGCCACGCCCAGGCCAGAAGCCCCGCCCCCGATGATTGCCAGGTCGACTTGGCCGACGCTGGCCAAGGCGGCCAAAAGCTGCGTCCTGTTGGACGGCGGGGGAGTAACAAGTGTTGTCATATAAGCGAAACCAAATAATACGGGGCAGCCTAAGTGTAGAACACCGGCGTCAGCGTACCCGACCTTCCTTCCATGCACTCAGCAAGGCGTCGTAGGCAACGGTTTCACCTTTGGGGCTTTCGTTAGCCAGCTTTTTCCATGGCGCCTGCTTGTCGCTCAGCCATTTTTCCGGATCGCTCTTGGGGTTCAGCTTTGGCGCGCATTGGCTCATACCCGCCCGCTCCAGCCTGGCCATGACAGCATCCATTTCTGTTGCCAGGGTATCCATGGCTTGTTGAGGCGTGGTTTCGCCGGTGATGGCCGTGGCCACATTTTTCCACCATAGCTGGGCAAGCTTGGGGTAATCGGGTACGTTGGTTCCAGTGGGCGTCCATGCGACCCGCGCCGGACTGCGATAAAACTCGATGAGGCCGCCATACTTGTCGGCATTCTTCGTAAAGTACTCGCTGTGAATATCGCTATCGCGAATAAAGGTCAGCCCCACGATGGATTTCTTCAGCGACGTGGTTTTGGCTGTCACGAACTGCGCGTACAACCAGGCCCCGGCAATTTTCTTCGGATCATGATTCTTGAAGAAACTCCAGGAACCGACATCCTGGTAACCATTCTGCATGCCATCCTTCCAGTAAGGACCATGAGGTGCGGGGGCCATGCGCCATTTTGGCGTACCGTCTTCGTTGACCACGGGAAGGCCTTTCTTGGTCATGTCAGCGGTGAAGGCCGTATACCAGAAGATCTGTTGGGCAATCTGGCCTTGTGCCGGGACCGGGCCCGATTCGCTGAACGTCATGCCTTGCGCCTGTTTGGGTGCGTACTTTTTCATCCAATCGATGTATTTGGTCAGGGCGTAGACGGCGGCGGGCGAATTGGTGGCACCGCCCCGCGATACGGAAGCGCCCACTGGCGTGCATTTGTCGTCCGCAACGCGTATGCCCCATTCGTCGACAGGCATTCCATTGGGCGTTCCCTTGTCGGCAGTGCCGGCCATGGACAGCCAGGCATCCGTGAAGCGCCATCCCAGCGATGGATCCTTCTTGCCGTAGTCCATATGTCCATATATAGGTTGACCATCGATTGTCTTGACATCGTTGGTGAAGAAGCTGGCGATGTCTTCGTAAGCGGTCCAGTTGACGGGTACGCCAAGGTCGTAGCCGTACTTGGCCTTGAACTGGTCTCTCAAGTCTTGCCGCGCAAACAGATCCGCACGGAACCAATAAAGGTTTGCAAACTGTTGATCGGGAAGTTGATAAAGCTTGTCGTCGGGCGCGGTGGTGAATGAAGTGCCAATAAAATCCTTGATATCCAGTTGAGGATTTGTCCACTGCTTGCCCTCGCCATTCATGTAATCCGTAAGCGACAGCATTTCGCCATAACGGTAGTGTGTTCCTATCAGGTCGGAGTCCGAAATCCACCCATCGTAGATGGACCTGCCGGATTGCATGGATGTCTGCAATTTCTCGACAACATCGCCCTCCTGGATGAGATCGTGGTTCACTCTGATACCGGTGATTTCCGCAAACGCCCTAGCCAGCGTCTTGGCTTCGTATTCATGCGTCGTAATCGTTTCAGATACGACCGATATTTCGTTGACGCCCTGCTCCTTCAATTTCGCTGCAGCGTCGATGAACCACTTCATTTCGGCCATTTGCTGATCCTTGGACAGCGTCGATGGCTGGAACTCGTTATCTACCCACTTCTGGGCTTCGGCTTCGCCTGCATACGCCTGGCCGGAAAGCAGGCAGGTTACGGCGAATGCCAGTGCGGTACGGTGAAATAACATTATCGTCTCCTTGATGGATCATGTCCCCGCTCATTCCATTGCCCTGCCGCGCTGATCCGGGGGATAAGAAAACCGCGCGCAACCACAAATAAACGTTATCCCTTGCGCATGACCAGCGCGAGAACCAGCATGGACACCACGAAACTGATCCAGACAGAGGGTTCCTGGGAAAGCCCAAGCCAGTGAGCCAGCTTGCCGCTCAGTCCCAGGAAACCCAAATTGATGTACGCGGCAAGTAGCAAACCCATGAACAGGCGGTCGCCGCGCGTGGTCGCCATGGGCAGGAAGCCTTTGCGCACGGTGGTGGGCTGCTTTATTTCCCACAGCGTCATGCCCACAAGCATCAGTGCTATGCAAATGAAAAATACGGCAGTGGGTACGGTCCAGACCATCCAATCCAGCATGGCGCTTCCTTTACACGCGTCCCATTGCAAAGCCCTTTGCAATGTAGTGCCGGACGAACCAGATCACGATGGCGCCCGGAATAATGGTGAGGGTTCCCGCTGCCGCCAGAGTGGCCCAGTCCATGCCGGATGCCGAGACCGTCCGCGTCATGGTGGCAACAATAGGCTTGGCATGCACGCTGGTCAGCGTGCGAGCCAGCAGCAGCTCGACCCAGCTGAACATGAAACAGAAAAACGCTGCCACGCCGACGCCGGCCTTGATGAGCGGCAAAAAGATGGTAAGAAAGAAACGCGGGAAGCCATAGCCGTCGATATAAGCGGTTTCGTCGATTTCACGGGGGATCCCGCTCATGAAACCCTCCAGTATCCATACCGCCAGCGGCACGTTGAACACCAGGTGTGCCAGGGCCACCGCCCAATACGTGTCCATCAGGCCCAAGGTCGAGTACAGCTGAAAAAATGGCAAGAGAAATACGGCCGGGGGCGTCATGCGATTGGTCAACAGCCAGAAAAACACATGCTTGTCGCCAAGGAAGCGGTAGCGTGAAAACGCATAGGCAGCGGGCAGCGCCACGGTAACGGAGATAACCGTGTTGAGCACCACATAAATCAGGCTGTTGATATATCCGCTATACCACGAGCGGTCAGTGAAGATAGTTTTATAGTTGTCCCATGTGAACGTTGTGGGCCATAGCGCGAAGCTGGACAAGATGCCCTGATTGGTCTTGAAGCTCATGTTGATCATCCAGTAGATGGGCAACATGGCAAATATCAGGTACAGAACCAGGAAGATGCTGCGCTTGCGAAAGCGCCTGCTGTCATTCATGACCGGGCTCCTTGTCTTGTGTTCCCACGCGGAGCATCCAGCTGTACAGGATGAAACACAGCAACAGGATGATCAGGAAATAGATCAGCGAGAATGCCGCCGCCGGACCCACATCGAATTGCCCGACCGCCTTCTGCGTCAGATACTGGCTAAGGAAAGTGGTGGCATCGCCGGGGCCGCCGCCGGTCAGTACAAAGGGCTCGGTATAGATCATGAAGCTGTCCATGAACCTGAGCAATACCGCAACCATCAGCACCCCGCGCATCTTGGGCAACTGTATATAGCGAAAGATCGAAAACTTGCTGGCGCCGTCAATGCTGGCTGCCTGGTAATATGCGTCGGGAATGGATCGCAAGCCCGCGAACGCCAGCAAGGCAACCAGCGGTGTCCAATGCCATACATCCATCAACAGTACGGTTAGCCAGGCGTGTGTCGGGTTGCTGGCGTAGCTGAATTCGATGCCCATCGACCGCAGGGCGTGACCCATCAGGCCAATGTCGGGGCGTCCGAATATCTGCCAGATCGTGCCGACAACATTCCATGGAATAAGCAGCGACAAGGCAATCAGCACGAGCACGGCGGACGACTTCCAGCCGGTGGCGGGCATGGCCAGGGCAAGCATGATGCCCAAGGGTATCTCTATGGCGAGCACAGAGAACGAAAACACCAGTTGCCGCAGCAACGCCCCGTGCAGGTCCTGGTCCCGCATGACCGCAGTAAACCACTCGGTGCCCACGAACACAGCCCGCGTCGGGGATATGACATCCTGCACCGAATAATTTACGACGGTCATGAGCGGCAATATGGCGGAAAACGCCACACACACCACGACCGGCACTATCAGCCACCAGGCTTTCTGGTTCACGGGTTTAGTCGAAACGCTCATGTAATCAGCTCCTCGTCGCGATAAAAGCAGGAGTGCCTGTCCAGCAGCGCCAATCCCGTCGGCGCGCCGGGCTTGGGAAGATCGTGTTCCAGATCCAGCCGTGCGCGTACAAGATGCGAGCCCACGCGCGCGGTCAGCAACTGGTACGTACCAACGTCCTGGACCTTCTCGACCACAGCCGTAAAGACGCCCGGCTTGCCGGGCTCGGCCAACTGCGTATATTCGGGGCGTATGCCCAATTTGATATGGCCACGGGCGGGTGCGATGCCGGCCGGCATCGGCACTGACTGCCCGTCCAGCCTGACCACGCCATCGACCGATTCGATGGGCAGGATATTCATGCCGGGCGAACCGATGAAATGGCCTACGAAGGTATGGGCAGGTCGTTCGAACAGATCTTCAGGTGTGCCGACCTGCACAACCTTGCCGCGTGACATAACCATGATCTGTTCGGCAAAGGTCAACGCCTCAACCTGATCATGGGTGACATAGATAAGCGTTAGTTTCAGCTCGTGGTGTATCTGCTTGAGCTTGCGACGCAATTGCCACTTCAGCTGGGGGTCAATAACGGTAAGCGGTTCGTCGAACAAGACCGCCGACACGTCAGACCTCACCAGGCCTCGCCCCAGGGAGATCTTCTGTTTGGCATCGGCTGAAAGCCCTGCGGCGCGCTGGTCGAGTTGATGATTCAATTCGAGCATTTCCGAGATCTGGCCGACGCGGGCTTTGATCTGCGCCGCCGGCATATTGCGGTTGCGCAGGGGAAATGCAAGATTCTCGCCCACCGTCATGGTGTCGTAAACCACCGGGAACTGGAACACCTGCGCGATATTGCGCGCCTGCGGCGTGGCGCCCGTCTTGTCGACGCCGTCGAAGTGTACCGTTCCGTGCGAGGGTTTGAGCAATCCAGAAATGATATTGAGCATGGTGGTCTTGCCACACCCCGAGGGTCCAAGCAAAGCATACGCCCCGCCGTCGCGAAATGTCATCATCATTGGCAGCAAGGCGTAGTCCTCGTCGCTTTTCGGATGTTCCAGATAGGAATGAGACAGGTCCAGTTCAATGCGTGCCATATCAATGCTTCCTTTTCGGTGCATACAGCAGACTATCGGCCGCATCGAAGACGAAGGCCATGGCCGGGGTGAAGTACAACACCAACGGCGCATTGATATCGAAGTGATGAACGCCGGTGACCTGCGCCACCACATCGCCGATGTCGGACGTCATGTGCACGAAGGTATCGGATCCCGAAATCTCGGCCAACTGGACGTTGCCGTGCAAAGCAATGTCACCTTCACGTGCCTGCAGGCGCAAGGCACTGGCGCGCAAACCTACCGTGATATCAGCCCCGCCGGGATAGGCCCCGCCGGGATAGGCCCCGCCCGTGACGCTTTCAGGCAAAGGTAACGACAGTACCTCTCCGGAGGGAAGCTGTACGCCTGCACCGGTCCGCAACGCCTTTACGAAGTTCATGGGCGGATCGCTGAACGCACGCGCGACCCGGACCGAACTCGGAAAATTGAACACGTCGGTGGCAGGCCCGTATTGCAGCAATTCGCCGCGATCGAGCACTGCGGTATAACCGCCCAGCAGCAAGGCTTCGCCCGGTTCCGTCGTGGCATAGACTATCGTCGAATCGCGCGATGCGAACAATGAACCGAGTTCTTCGCGCAACTCTTCGCGCAGCTTGTAATCAAGATTGACCAGAGGCTCGTCCAGCAGCATGAGCGGAGCATTCTTTGCCAAGGCCCGTGCCAGCGCCACGCGCTGCTGCTGTCCTCCGGAAAGCTCGGCTGGCAAGCGGTCGAGGAACATGCCGATGTGCAACTTGTCGGCCAGCGTCTGCACCTGTGCCGCAATGTTTTTCTCACCACGCAATTTGAGCGGCGATGCAATATTTTGCGCGACCGTGAACGAAGGGTAATTGATGAATTGCTGGTAAACCATGGCAACATTGCGATGGCGTACCGACTTGCCTGTTACATCGTAATCGTCCACCAGCACCTTGCCAGCGCTGGGCGCGTCGAGTCCCGCCATGATCCGCATGAGGCTGGTCTTGCCGGCCAGGGTCGCGCCCAGCAACACAGTCACTGCACCGGCTCGCGGACGCAGGCTCATTTCATAAAGCCAAGTTTCGCTTCCCATTTTCTTGCTGATGCCGTCTAGCGCCAACTGCATGGTCTTATCTCGCTGTACTTGTTCTATTCTGCGCATTATTGTTCGTTTATTGACTATTATCCCTAGATGAAAACCCTAGGGTCGGTTCCTTTTCTTTCGATGTACAGTCGTTTCTGTTTTGTCCCCGATCAGAAACATGAATCCGAACCCACGCCAATTGAAACTGATGCAGCATGTGCAAAAGCATCATTCCAGTACGGTCGACGAGTTGGCAGCCCATCTGGACGTCAGCGTACAGACGGTACGCCGTGATGTGCACCGACTCTCGGAAGCTGGGCTGCTGGCCCGCTTTCATGGCGGTGCGCGGCTGCCTGACTCCACAATCGAAAATATTGCCCATCATCAACGCGAGAATTTGCATGCGGAGGGCAAACGCCGAATTGCCCAGGCAGTTGCGCAAGCCGTACCGAACGACTGCTCGCTGCTTATCAATATCGGCACCACGACCGAGGCCATTGCCAAGGCCCTGATGCAGCACACCGGGTTGCGCGTCATCACCAACAACATCAATGTTGCCGCCATACTAAGCCGAAATCAGAACAGTGAGGTCATCGTGGCCGGCGGCGTGGTGCGGGCGCGCGACCAGGGTATCGTCGGCGAGGCTACAGTCGATTTCATCCACCAGTTCAAAGTCGATATCGCGCTGATCGGCATATCGGGCATCGAGGCGGACGGGTCCTTGCGCGATTTCGACTATCGTGAAGTAAAGGTATCCCAGGCTATCATTGCGAACGCGCGCGAGGTCTGGCTGGCGGCCGATGCCAGCAAGTTCAACCGTCTTGCCATGGTACGGGTCGCCCATCTGGGCCAGATCGACCGACTCTTTACCGACGACGTCCCCCCGGAACCATTTCCGGAGCTGCTGGCTCGCGCGCAAGTCCGATGCGATATCGCACTCTGATAAAAACCATCCTACTCCTTCTAGCGACCCGCCATGACTTATCTACTTGCACTCGACCAGGGAACCTCCAGCACACGCAGCATTGTCTTTGATGAAGCCGGAGGCATCGTGGCACTGGCGCAAAAGGAGATCACCCAGCTCTATCCGAAGCCAGGCTGGGTCGAGCACGATCCCATGGAAATCTGGGCAACGCAGTTGGAAACCGCTCGCGAAGCCATCGTCAACGCTGGACTGGCCGCCACCGATATCCGCGCTATCGGCATTACCAACCAGCGCGAAACCACCCTGGTGTGGAATCGTAAGACGGGTCGGCCGGTGTACAACGCCATCGTCTGGCAGGACAGACGAGCCGAGCCGACCTGTGCGGCCCTGCGCGAAAGCGGGATGGATCGTGCCATCCTTCAGAAAACCGGATTACGCGTCGATGCCTATTTTTCGGGCACCAAATTGAAATGGATACTGGACCATGTGCCTGACGTGCGCGAGCAGGCCCGTCGGGGCGAGCTGGCTTTTGGCACGGTTGACAGCTGGTTGATCTGGCAGCTGACCAAGGGACAGCAACATCTCACGGACGTCAGCAATGCCTCACGCACCATGCTTTTCAATGTGCACGACAACCAGTGGGACGACGAACTGCTGCAGGCCATGGATATCGAGCCCGCTCTCATGCCGCAAGTCCTGCCCTCGGCTGCCGAATTTGGCGCCATACACGCCGAGCTCCTGGGGCACCCCATTCCTATTTGCGGTGTAGCCGGCGACCAGCAAAGCGCCTTGTTCGGCCAGGCCTGCTTCACTGCCGGCATGGCGAAAAACACCTATGGCACAGGGTGCTTCATGCTGATGCATACCGGCACCAAGTTTCAAACATCACAGAACGGCCTGGTCACCACCAGCGCCGCCCAGACCAGCAATCAACCCGAATTTGCCATGGAAGGCAGCGTATTCGTGGCGGGCGCCGTGGTTCAATGGCTGCGCGATGGACTCAACGCCGTCAAGAGAAGCAGCGAAATTGAAGAGCTTGCCCAAAGCGTGCCGGATTCGGGCGGCGTCATGCTGGTGCCCGCGTTTACCGGGCTAGGCGCGCCGTACTGGAAGCCCGACGCGCGTGGCACCATCACCGGACTTACGCGCGGCAGCACCATGGCGCACATCGCCCGCGCGGCCCTGGAAAGTATTGCGTATCAAAGTGCCGCCCTGCTGTCAGCCATGAGCCGCGACGCCGTCGCTGCCGGATCCGAGCCTTTGGCAGAGCTGCGTGTGGACGGCGGTGCCTGCGTGAACGATTTGCTGATGCAATTCCAGGCCGACCTGCTGGGCATCCCCGTATTGCGCCCCACCATGGTAGAGACCACCGCCTTGGGCGCCGCCTATCTCGCCGGCCTGACCAGCGGCGTCTACAAGGACAAAGAACATCTCTCTACCTTGTGGCGGGTCGAGCGACGTTTTGAACCCCAGCTGGCCCGGGCCGATGCACAGGCGCTGATGGAACGGTGGGAGCATGCGGTACGCCAAACCTGCCTGCCGATGTCCTGACCGCCGGTGACCTACAATAAGGGTATTCCACAAATGGCCGAATCATGCCCGACACCCGCTTCAATGCCGACCTCGTCCACGTAACGTGGACGGAAAATGAACAAGCCCGTTCGGCACGATGGTATGCACACAATAGCAGTGCGCCACCCAAACGGATCATCACTGCGGACGACACGCTAAGCGCCGATGCGGCCTATCGCCTGATCAGCCAGGGTACGGCCTTGCTGTGGCGAGGCGACTTCCAGAATGCAAGGCAATTGCTGCAGGCGCTGACGCGCCGTGTCGACAAACGAAAGAAGCCGGTGCGCGGCCGCGACGCCATCGTGTCGCCGATTGACACCTTCAACCGACACCGGCTGCACCAATCCCAACGTAGCCAATTGCTGAACAAATTGTTGATTGAACTGGACTCTGATGCCGGCATCGCGCTGCGCCGGGCACCCAATGTCCGCGACGCCTGCTTTGCGGCCCTGGGCGAAACGCCTGAACCGTTTCTGCTGCCCCTCAGGGCCTTGCAAGGAATTATCGGCGCCTATGAATGGAAGAAAAAAGGCGTGTCCGTTCCTGTGCTGGGTCGCAGCATACATGTGGGCTATGGCGTCTTCTCACCCAATCGGGGCGAATACATAGACCTGGTGGCACGCGCACCGCTGCCCACGCGAGACCTTGCCTTCGACATTGGAACCGGTAGCGGGGTCCTGGCCGCCGTGCTGGCCCACCGCGGGGTACGCAAAGTCATTGCCACTGACCAAGACCCGCGGGCGCTGGCGTGTGCACGTGAGAACATCGCATTATTGGGCATGGACGATTCCATTTCCGTGGAGGAGGTCAATCTGTTTCCGCCGGGTCGCAGCGGGCTGATCGTCTGCAACCCGCCATGGTTGCCGGCCAAGCCTACCATTCCCATCGAACGCGCCATTTACGACCCGGATAACATGATGTTGCTCGGGTTCCTGAACGGGCTGTCCAGCCACCTCACCCCCAGCGGCGAGGGTTGGCTGATTATGTCAGACCTGGCCGAACACCTGGGACTGCGCAGTCGCGAGTTCCTGCTGGATGCCATCAGCACCGCCGGTCTGCGGGTCGTAGACCGACTGGATGCACGGCCCGAACATTCCAAGGCTGCGGATACCTCCGACCCCCTGCATGCGGCGCGCAGCGCCGAGACCACGTCCTTGTGGCGACTGGCCCTACACTTACACTCGCCTTGTGCGGAGACACACTGAACCATGCTGCAAAAAATCATACTGGCTATTGCCGTTTTCATTATCATTCTGGTCGCACTGACCTTTGGCGAAACGATTGCGTACGAAGCCTTCGCCTGGATATCTCATTTGACCGGGTTGGTGTTTCATAATTTTTCCGATGTGTACTACGCGGCCAAAAACTACGTCACCCTCCACGCCACCAAAGTTGTCATCGCCCTGCTTCTTACCGTCCCCATCAGTCTGTGGATCATCAAAAGCAAAGGCTCCGAACTGGAAAAGCCCACCAATCATCGCAAGATAGCGATTGTGCTGGCCATCTTCCTGGGCTGGCTGGGCGCGCACCGGTTTTTTTTGGGGCAGATCGGCTGGGGCATCTTCTACCTGGCTATTTTCTATTTCTTCGCGCCGCTGGTCATTATCCTGGGACTTATCGACGCGGTGCGCTATATGTTCATGAGCGACGAAGAGTTCGCCATGGTTCGTACGTGATCGCAAGCAATTGACTGCCAGGCCAATGCTGTTTCAGTTGCTGCCTTCAACCAGCTTGCACCGGGATGCCCGGTTCGACGAATGCCTGATCGCCCTGGCCGCTGAAAATGGCCCCACGGCCTGTCTATGGCAGTCCGATCAGGGCTTGGTCGTGCCCCGCACATACCAACGCCATGCCGCGTTCGAGGCCAGCTGCGCCGAGTTTGCTCAATTGGGCTGGCCTGTAACAGTCCGGCAATCTGGTGGCGGCATTGTTCCGCAGGGGGACGGCATCCTCAATCTGAGCCTGGCTTACGCGGTGGAGGGTAAGCCACTGGATCATTCGGACGACGCCTATCTGCTGATCTGCGGGGTAATCGCAGGCGCTTTGCGTGAGTTCGGGATCGACAGCCATCCCCGGGCGGTGGAAGGTTCATTTTGCGATGGCCGCTATAACCTTGCGGTTGGTGGCGAAACCAGTGCCAGGAAAGTCGCTGGCACGGCGCAGTTGTGGCGAAGTCAGGCCGGCCCTGCGGGAGGTGGCCGATTGCAGATCGTACTGGTGCACGGCCTCATACTTGCGCAGGTCGACGTTGTGGCCCTCACCGCGACGGCCAACCATTTCGAACAGGCCTTGGGTACCGAAAAACGATATTCCAGCGACAAGCTTGCCTCCCTGCACGATTTGCTCGCCACGCCGGCCTCCGACGGGCTTCGCTTCGCAGGCACGTTGCGTACTGCGCTGGAACGTCAGATCTTGTTCCCGGGATAAGCAATCGCAGCAAGTTCCATATGGCTGATATGGTTGCGACCATGCGGGCCGTGTTTACCAATGCATTAGGCCGGCACGGTGGAATCCCGTTGCGTCTGTAACTGCTTGATGGCCTCGATGAGCGTCGCGATCGTGTTTCCCGAGCCAAGCTTGGCGGTGAGACCCATTTTCTCGAGTTTTCCAGAAACGCGGGAGTTAGCCTCGACGATCATCACCCGTATCCCGCGCGCCTGAAGATCCAGCACCACTTCTTCCAGGGTCTGCAGGCCCGTCGCATCGATGAACGGCACATTTCGCAGCCGAATCACGAGGACCTCGGGATCGGTATGGGTATCGGCCAGCGCACGCTCGAACGCCTCGACCGCCGCAAAGAAGAACGGCCCCTCCACGGCATAGACCAACACCCCGGGCGGCAACTGGTGCACACCTTCCTGTGCCAATTCTTTATCCAGCGCGGGGCCATTCATGCGACGCACAACCACGCTTTCGGCCATGCGCCGCATGAAATGCAACATGGCCAGCACCACGCCAATGTTCACCGCGACAACCAGATCGGCAAATACCGTGAGTGTAAAGGTGACCAACAATATAATGACGTCAGCCCGCGGCGCGCCTTTTATCATCTTGATGACATGGCGCAATTCGCTCATGTTCCAGGCCACCACAAAAAGGATGGCAGCCAGGCAGGCCAAGGGTATATTGGCGGCCAGCGGCGCCAGAAAAAGCAGAACCACGACCAGGGTCAATGCGTGCACAATGCCGGCGAGGGGGCTGGTTCCGCCATTGCGAATATTTGTAGCCGTACGCGCAATGGCGCCGGTGGCGGCGATGCCGCCGAACAAAGGCGCCACGATATTGGCTAGTCCCTGGCCTATGAGCTCCTGATTGGAGTTGTGTCGCGTGCCAGCCATTCCGTCGGCCACCACGGCGGAAAGCAGTGATTCGATGGCGCCCAACATTGCAATGGCAAAGGCAGGGCCGATAAGTTCAACCAGGCGCGATAGCGTAATTTCGGGAACCTGCCACGAGGGCAAGCCGCGCGGTATCTCGCCGTACGTGCTGCCTATGGTCGCTACGCTATCGAAATTGAATATGGCCTGGATGATGGTAACGACAACCAGGGCCAGCAGCGGACCCGGTACCCGCGCCAGCACGCGTATGCGCGGCGCGGCAATCAGCAGTGCCAGGGCGATGGACGCCAGGAAGGTCGTTGCCCAATCGAGCTGCGGCAAGACCTGCAGCAAATGCCACAGCTTCTGATGGAAATGTTCGCCAGCAACAGGAGGCAGGCCGAAGAAATCCTTCCATTGGCCGACCCAGATGACCACGCCAATGCCGGCCGTAAAGCCGACGATGACAGGTGCCGGAATGAATTTGATGACAGCACCCATGCGTGCAACACCGAACAGCAGCAGGATGATGCCAGCCATTGCGGTGGCTATTTGCAAGCCATCGACGCCATGCTCGGCGACGACGGCCGCCAAAATAACGATGAATGCGCCTGTGGGACCGGCAATTTGCACACGGCTGCCGCCAAACAGCGACACGATGATGCCCGCGACGATGGCAGTATAGATACCCTGTTCCGGTTTGACGCCTGACGCGATGGCAAACGCCATCGCAAGAGGCAGCGCCACGACGCCGACGATTAGTCCGGCGATAATATTGGGCAACCAGTGTGACCGATGAAACATCCCGGCACGGTACGCATCAAAAAGAGCAAACATCAAGATTCCAGTGTAGCCAGCGCAATATAGTCGTTAGTATACTGTAAAGTAGTGTAACGTCGGCTATTTCCGCAGAAGGCGTAAGCTGTTTGCCACAACCAGAAGGCTGGCGCCGACATCGGCGAAAACCGCCATCCACATGGTACCCATGCCCCACACCGTCAAGATTAGAAAAACGGCCTTTATACCCAACGCCACCGAGATATTCTGAACCAGCACGGCATGCGTGGCGTTCGACAAGCGGATAAAGCGCGGGATTTTGCGCAGATCGTCGTCCATGAGCGCCACATCAGCCGTTTCTATGGCCGTATCGCTGCCCATCGCCCCCATGGCGAATCCAATATCGGCACGCGCCAGCGCCGGCGCATCGTTGATTCCATCACCAACCATTCCCACGACACCCAGGCCGCCATAACGCTGGATTGCCTTGAGTTTATCGCCCGGCATGAGTTCGGCATGGACGTTATCAATACCGACCTGACGCGCAATGCCATGTGCCGCGGGTAGGTTGTCGCCTGACAGCATTGCGGTCTGTACGCCCATTCCATGCAGCTGAGCAATGGCCTCCTGCGACGAGGGCTTTACCGCATCAGCAACCGCGAAAAGCGCCAGTATCCGGTCGGCGCTCGCCAACACCGTCACCGTCTTGCCTTGGTCTTGCAAGGCCGCGGCGCGATGTTCAAGGTCGGAACCGGAACGCGCGCCGGTGGCCAGGCTGTTGACCCAACGCAAGCTACCGAGGCGGTACAGGACACCCTCCACGCGCCCCTGGGTGCCGCCCCCCAGCACGGCCGCGGAGTCGTGAACATCCAATAGATCATCAGAACCATAGGCCTGCAAAATGGCCTGCGAAACCGGATGATCGGAGCGGGCCGCCAGACTGGCTGCCAACCGTTGATAGTGCCCGTCATTGTCTATCTGACGGTCCAGAACGACAATGTCGGTTTGTCGAGGCCGCCCTTCCGTAAGCGTTCCGGTTTTATCCAGCGCCAACCACGCCAGCCGGCGGCCCTGCTCAAGATGGATTCCGCCTTTGATAAGAATGCCGTGGCGTGCAGCAGCTGCCAGCCCGCTGACGATAGCTACCGGCGTGGAAATGACCAGTGCACAAGGACATGCAATGACCAGCAGCACCAGTGCCTTGTAGAACCAGTCGAGCCAGGGTTCCTGGAGCACCAGCGGCGGAATGAGCGCCACCAGCAAGGCCAGGCCGCATACGATGGGCGTGTAGACCTTCGCAAACCGGTCAACCAGGCGCTGGGTGGGTGCCTTGCTGGCCTGTGCAGCCTCGACAGCATGGACGATACGGGCCAACATGGTGTCGCTGAAAGCAGCCTCCACGCGATACTCAATTTCGGCCATGCCGTTGATGCTACCGGCAAAGACAATGTCGCCCACGCCCTTTTCAACCGGCATGCTTTCGCCAGTGATGGGAGCCTGGTCGACCGTCGTGCGACCGCCGACGATGCGCCCGTCCAGGCCTATGCGCTCGCCCGGACGGGCCCGCAACATTGCCCCGGGCTCTACCGACGCCGCCACCACTGTCAGCCAGCCACCATCGGCGCTCTGCATGGACACGGTTTCCGGTGCCACTTCCATGAGTCGCGTGATGGCATGGCGGGCGCGATCCAGCGAACGAGCCTCCAGGAGTTCGGCAATTGAAAACAGGACCATGACCATGGCGCCCTCCGCCCAATGCCCCAGAGCGAGCGCGCCGGTTACTGCGATACTCATCAACGCATTGATATTTAGATTGCCATGGCGGACGGCAAGTAGTCCTTTCTTATAGGTGGCCGTTCCGCTGAGCGCGATGGCGAGCATGGCAAGCATTATCGAAATCCAGCCGGGATAGTCCAGCCAATGGACCACCTCAGCCCCGAGGGCCGCCACTGCCGCGACGACCATTGGCCACCATGATTTGGCGGGGGCGGCCAAGGCCTTGCCTAGTACCTTGCCCTGTTCGGGAAGTTCCGGTTCAAAACCAAGGCTCTGTATCGCTTGAAGAATATCCGCCAAGGCCGAGGGGGCATGGTCCACCGTCAGCACGCGTCGCATGAGGTTGAAATGCACGCCCAGTACACCCGCCATGGGTTCCAATTTCTTGCGGATCAACCCCTCTTCGGTAGGACAGTCCATCTGGCTGATGCGCATTGCCGTGCGCGCGGCACCCGGAACAGATGTTGCCTCAATCGCGTTCAGGCCGGGATCGGCCTGTGAGTGTCCGTGATGAACAGAATGATCTATATGATCATGACAATGGTGATGGTGACTGGACATAGACGTTCGGCCCGACATGTTGCGTAAGCTCAGTAAACACCTTAAAGTAACTATAAGGTCAACGTCTCATAGGAGCCTGCATGAAAATCGGCGATCTGGCCAAGGCGGCCACTTGCAGTACTGAAACCATACGCTTCTACGAGAGGGAAGGTTTGCTTCCGGCCCCCGATCGCAGCGACAGCAACTACAGGACGTATCGCGCCGAGCATGTGGAGCGCCTGCGTTTTATCCGTAATTGCCGCAAGCTTGATATGGCACATGACGAGATCCGCAGCCTGCTCAGCTACATCGACCAGCCTCACGATAACTGCGGCCCCGTCAACCATCTGCTCGACGAACACATTGTCCATGTCGATGTACGAATAGCCGAGCTACAGCGTTTAAGGGGTCAATTACTACGCCTGCGAGAGCAATGCGCCAGCGCACAACCGGTAGAGGACTGCGGCATACTCAATGGCCTGGCGGCCATGGAGACAGAGGAAAAGCTTCCGTCGGCATCTCATCTGGGGTAGAACGCAAGAAGGGGCTGCACTAGGCAGCCCCTTCTTTATTCCGGTCCCGTCGTTGCCACGACGGGATACATCATCAACGGACATGCGCTTTCAGGCGCATGTTTCGCTTACTCGGCTGCCGCCGTTGCACCGTAGACGCCATGCCGGATGTAGCTCTTCGGCCTGAATACGCCTATCACTACTTGCCAGAATATGGCGAATGCACCCACGATGAAGACTACGTCGCCGAAGGTACGAACCCAGCGCAGCGTTTGCAGAATGGGTTGCTGCATGAACTCTTCGCTACGGGCATACCACATGCCTTCGGTGATGCTTGCGTAGGCCTGAATGATGCCGATGGGCAACAGACTTGTACCGATCATGAGTACCAGGCCGATATTCAAACCCCAGAAACCGGTGCGCATGAGCGAATCATTGAACTTGAAGCCCGGCACGATGTAGCGCAACACCAGCAAGGTGAAGCCGATGGCCAGGAAGCCGTATACACCGAACAGGGCCGCGTGAGCGTGGACCGGCGTGGTGTTCAGGCCCTGAATGTAGTACAGGGAGATGGGAGGATTGACCATGAATCCGAATACACCTGCGCCCAGCATGTTCCAGAAGGCGACAGCGACAAAGCACATCAAGGGCCACCGAACTGCTTCCATCCAGGGAGCGCGTTCTTTCAAGCGCCAGTTTTCCCATGCTTCATAACCGAGGATGATCAGGGGTACGACTTCAAGAGCACTGAAGCTTGCGCCAATGGCCATGACGGGCGTCGTGGTTCCCGAAAAATACATATGGTGCAGGGTTCCGGGCACGCCGCCCAGCATGAACAGGGAGGCCGATGCCAGGCTGGCTACGGTTGCGCCGCGCTTGGACACAAGACCCATGGTCGCGAAGATGAATGCCAGGGCCGTGGTTGCAAAGACTTCAAAGAAGCCTTCCACCCAAAGGTGGACAACCCACCAGCGCCAGTATTCCATAATGGTGATGTGCGTGCGTTCACCGTAGAACAGGCCGGTGCCGTAGAACAAGCCGATAGCAATGGTCGACGCGACCAGCAAGGCAAGCAGGTTCTTGTCGCCGCCCTTCTTGAAGGCAGGCAACATACCGCGCAGCATCAGCAACAACCAGAATGCCAGGCCCAGGAACTTCACGATTTGCCAGAGACGGCCGAGTTCAAGGTATTCATACCCTTGGTGACCCAGCCAGAAATTGAACTCGGTGGGCAATATATGCTTGATGGCAAGGAAGTTGCCCACATAGGCTCCAATGACCAGGACCACCAGGGCCCAGAACAGGATGTCCACGCCTAGCTTCTGGTACTTGGGATCCTTGCCGCCGTTGACTACCGGCGCGAGGAACAAGCCGGCAGCCAGGAATCCGGACGCAATCCAGAACAAGGCAGTTTGCAAGTGCCAGGTGCGCGTCAGGGAATACGGCAGCCATTCGGAAATATTAATGCCGTAGAAGGTCTGTCCTTCAACGGTGTAGTGGGCCGTCAAGCCGCCCAGCAACACCTGTGCAATAAAGAGCGCAACGACCAGGAACAAGTACTTGCCAAGCGCGCGTTGTGACGGCGTCAAGGCACTTAACGTCAGTGGATCGGCTTTAGGTGATTCAGGTTCCGGGTGATCGCGATGCAGGAACGCCCATCCCCACACCAGGAAGGCAATCCCCGCCAGGAGGATGACCACGCTGGCAACCGACCACATGATGTTGGCGCCGGAAGGATGGTTATCGACCAGGGGTTCGTGCGGCCAGTTATTGGTGTAGGTGACGTCTGTGTTGGGGCGCTCCGTTGATGCCGCCCAGGACAGCCAGAAGTAGAACTTGACCAGGTCTGCGCGACGGGCGGCATCCGGCAAGGTGTCTTCTTTCATGGCGAAGTTGGAGCGTGTGCTTTGCAGCTCGGGATCGTTGCCGTAAAGCCTGATGTAGTAATCGCCGGTAGTGGCCATGGCCTTGGCCCGGCGCTCCGACACGGTGACCACACCGGTATCAGGATTCAACGTATTGCGCCGATACTCGTTTTTCAACTGGTTCTTCAGCGTGGCTTGCTGATCTTCATTGAGCTGGGCAAATGGTACGCCTGCTGTTTCCTGCGCGGCGACTTCCAGCCAGGCCAGCAGTTCGCGGTGCAACCAGTCGGCGCTCCAGTCGGGCGCCTGGTAGGCCCCGTGGCCCCAGATGGAACCAACCTGCATGCCACCTGTGCTTTGCCAGGCGGTTTGACCATCGAGAATCTGCTCTTTGGTCATCAGCTCCTGGCCGGAGGTGGTAACGACTTGGGCCGGTATGGGAGGAACCTGGCGATAGATTTCAACACCGCTCCACCCAAGAATTCCGAACGTGACTGCCAAAACGGCCAGTAATAACCACCATAACTTCTTGTACTCACCCATGATGAGCTCCTTCTGCTGCAATTGAGGCATTTACGAACAGCACGTTGTTTTCAAGATGAATGTGCTGCATCAAGTCTTCCTTGAATGCGTTGAGACCGCCGTACAGTGCGCGCCAGGTATTGCAAGCATTGACGGGAGTCGTGATATTGTTGGTGAGCCGCTGAATGTTGGCCAGCGCGTTGCCGTGCTGCTCGTGCTCAAAGCGCATCACCGAGATAGGCCCCTGGGCCGGCCCGTTCATGCCGTTGGCCAGCATGGGGAAAAGCATTTGCTCTTCCTTCATCATGTGGCTTTCCAGCTCCTGTTGCAGGCCTTCCAGCGCTTCCGCCAAGCCGCTGGGACACGCCGGCCGGCCCGCATGCACATGTTCGACACGGCGCGCCAAGCGGATAAGCTCGGGAAGCTGTACACGGTGACGCTCGTGAAAACGGGCGACGATGTGTGCCACGAGCTCACCAGGGCGGGCCTGACGCCAGTCGATACCGACGGCAGGGTCCTCTGATAGCTTGGCCAGGGCCGCAACTATCCGGTCAAGGTCCAGACCTTGTTGTGCCACGGCTTCAGCCAGCGTCTTGTCGCCACCGCAACAAAAGTCGAGTTGAAACTCGTGAAATACACGGGTCGCGCCGGGGACGGCACTGGCGAGTGTTCCCAGCGTCTGGTCCGGCAAATTCTTGTTCATGGCTTCATCCTGTAAGTGATATGGATTGCTTTTGTTCCTTAAGCACAATTCGTGCCAGTTTTTTTATTGTTTAATTTCAATAGATCAGGCAGGCCAGGGTAAGACAGACCCCATCATTCAGGGTAGGGGAAACCCTCCGTGGGTATAATTCACCACATGGACCAACTCATACTCGCCGATCTCGTTACCGACCTGCCCAACGCCGTACGTTTGCAGCGCGCCGTTCACACCATGCGTGAACGCTTCTCCTGCGACGCGGTGGGACTGCTCAGCCTGGACACTGACAGTCTGAGGCTGGTCGCCGCATCCGGCCTGGCGCACGAAGCGCTGGGGCGTCGCTTCGTGGTGGCCCAACATCCGCGGTTTGCCACCATCCTCGCCCGCCGCGAACCCACCTGGTTCGAGCCGGGCAGCGTACTACCCGATCCTTACGACGGCCTGCTGGATGACCGCAAGGGCTCTCCGTTGCCTGTGCATGATTGCCTCGGCATGAGTTTGTATCTGGAAGGAAGACTATGGGGAGCCGTTACGCTGGACGCATTGAAAACGGGTACCTTTGATTCGGCAGCGCAACTCGAACTGCGGCGCTTCGGCTTGATATTGGCCGCGGCCATACGCATCACGGCGCTCGAAAAAGAAAACCGTAATCTGCGCCAGCTAGGTACCACGGTCAGCGGCTCCATGCAAATCATCGATGAGAATGAAATCCTGGGCGAGAGCGAGGCTATTTCAGGCCTCTTGCACGAACTTGACGTCGTGGCAGACTCCGACCTGCCCGTCCTGTTATTGGGCGAAACCGGGGTGGGCAAGGAGTTGTTCGCCCGCCGCGTACACCGTCACTCCCGACGCAGCGCCAAACCCATGGTGCACATCAATTGCGCCGCCCTCCCTGAATCGCTGGCGGAGAGCGAATTGTTTGGTCACGCCAAAGGCGCATTCTCCGGCGCCACCAGCGATCGGGCCGGCCGTTTCGAAACGGCGCAGGGCGGCACCCTGTTCCTGGATGAGGTGGGCGAGCTGTCGCTGTCCATACAGGCCAAGCTGTTGCGCACCTTGCAGAATGGCGAAATCCAGCGCCTGGGTACCGATGAAACCATAAAGACTGACGTGCGCATTATCGCCGCCACCAATCGCCACTTGAAAGAAAGCACGCTTGCCGGCGATTTTCGGGCCGACCTCTATCACCGGCTATCAGTCTATCCAGTACATATCCCGCCCTTGCGCGAACGGGACCAGGACATCCTGTTACTGGCAGGCCACTTTTTGGAATTCAACCGCGCCCGCCTGGGCTTGCGAGGCGTGCGCCTGTCGTATGCGGCCGAGCGCGCCTTGTTGAGCTACGGCTGGCCCGGCAACGTCCGCGAGCTCGAGCATGTCATCAGTCGCGGCGCACTCAAAATGTTAAGCCGGGGTGCATCGCGCGACCAGATTCTTACCCTGGGTCCGGAGCTGCTCGACCTTGACATAGCAGCACCCATTGCCGGTCAACCAGACATCCTCGTATCCCGGCCCCACAATGAATCCGGTTTCATGATCGGTGCTATGACGCAGGAAGATGACAGCCTCTATGACAACGAGCCCTTCTACGGACCCGGATCATCCCAGCTTGCCAATCCGGCAAGCCCCTACGGCGCGCAACAAAAAGTCGTACCCCTGCGGCAGACGCTTGAGACGGCACAACGTATGGCCATACAGCAGGCCTTGGGCGCGTGCAACTATAACTGGTCGCAGGCCGCACGCTCTCTTGAGCTGGATTCCAGCAATCTGCACAAGCTGGCGAAAAAACTGGGGCTGAAATGAATCCTGACCATAGGAAGGCGCATAAGTCATTTCAATGAATTACGTGACTATGATTGCAACCGGCGCAATCCGCCAAAAAGGGGTACAACGGTCATACAGCCAATTACGCGCTGGGCCGTCCGAAGTCTGTCAGCCAGATCCCTAGAAAAAAGGAACTTATATGGTAATTCATCGAAAACATGTAGCGGTCGCGGCAGTAGCCGCAATGTTCATGCTCCAGCCTGCCTTCGCTGAGAAACCGCCAGGAGCAGGCAATAACGGCAACGGGAACGGGAACGCAAAACACCAGCAGTCCAATGGCTCACCCCACAAGGCGTCCAAACCTGATCAAGCCAAAGGTTCCTCGCACGGAAACAAGTCTGAAACGAAGAGACGCAACGACGCGAACGACCGTAAGGGCCAAAGCGATCGCGGCGGCAACGATCAAACCCGAGGCACCCGCAACGATGTGCGCAGCGGATCCAGCCTGAACGTGCACTTCGATGACCGCCAGCGCAACTACCTGCGCGAGTATTACGGCGAACAGTTCCGTTCCGGTAACTGCCCGCCCGGACTGGCCAAAAAGAACAACGGCTGTATGCCTCCGGGCCAAGCCAAAAAGTGGAGAGTCGGACACCCCCTGCCGCGCGATGTGGTGTATTACGACCTTCCATCCTCCGTGATGGTACACATAGGCATGCCCCCCAGCGGATACCGCTATGTGCGCGTTGCCAGCGACATACTTATGCTTGCCGTTGGCACCGGAATGGTCGTTGATGCTATCGCCGATCTAAGCAGCATGTAGCCGGCTGCGGACTAGCGACCCATGGCACGGGCGCTGACACCGCCCGCCATTCCCATATTGGATTTGGGAAAATCGATAAGCCGGACCCGAACCTGGTCTTCTGGAATTCCGGTGGTCTCTGCGCCCGCCCGGCTCAACGATGCAATCAATGCTTCCTTCAGCTCATCGCTGCGTCCTTCGATGAGCTCTACGACGAACATCAGCGCTTGCGTATCGAACTGACCGGCGTTCAGATAGTGCCCGTCGCCCAGTTCATGCAGCATTACGCGTACGCTGGACAGCGGTGCGCCTATGCTTTGCACTACGGATTCACTGGCGCGCAGCAACAACTGCCTGGTTTGCTCGGCCGACAAGCCTTTGGAGGCGGAAATCGTGACGTACGGCATAAGACCTCTGTTTAATTGGAAGACTGCACACCATAATCCAACATCCAGCCGCCCACAAGAGGGAGGCGGGATGGAATGCATCGGCGCGCTGGCGCGATATCGATATTTCGCCGAGAATGCGTTTTTCGGCGCGCCGGCGCCGCGCGTATTCCTGGAGAACTGATTGAACCTGAACAAGGCGCTTTTGGATAGTGGCATATGGCTCGCACAGGCCTATCTGATCACCATCGCACTGTCCGCCGCCACAATTTGGAGCCTTGCAAAATTCACAATATGGGGTCGCCAATTCTGGAACCTCACGGCCGTCTACTTTTTACCCAGGCGTGACTGGCGCCCCTTGGGTACCTTGCTGCTGATACTTTTCCTCACGCTGTGCGCGGTCCGCCTCGACGTGTTGCTGTCCGAGTGGAGCAACACCATGTACACCTCGCTGCAGAAGCAGGACTCTGCGGGTTTTTGGGCAGCCATGGTGTTGTTCGCCATATTGGCCACTGTCCACGTCCTGCGCGTGCTGATCGAGTTTTACGTCCAGCAGGCCTTCACCATACGATGGCGTGTCTGGTTGAACGAAGACCTGCTTGGTCGGTGGCTAGCCCGGCAAACCTACTATCGCACCCAATATTTGGACAACCCCATCGACAACCCCGATCAGCGTATCCAGCAAGACGTCGCCACATTCGTGGAGATGTCGCTGGTCTTGTCCATGGGTGTTGTCAATGCCTTGGTTTCCACCTTCGCCTTTACATTGATTCTATGGACTCTTTCGGGACCTCTTTCCGCCCTGGGGATCGAACTGCCCCGTGGCATGGTTTTCCTGGTGTTCGCCTACGTGATTATCGCCACGGTCTTTGCCGTCAAGATTGGCCGTCCGTTGATCATGCTGAACTTCCTGAATGAGCGCTTCAACGCCGATTACCGCTATGCTTTGGTACGGCTGCGTGAATATTCCGAAAGCATTGCTTTCTACGCAGGCGAGAAAGTGGAAGGCGCCTTATTGCGTAACCGTTTTGCTCACGTCATCAGCAACGCATGGGCGATTGTCTATCGATCCATCAAGTTCCAGGGCTTTAACCTCTCGGTAAGCCAGGCTGCTGTCGTTTTCCCTTTCATTATCCAGGCGCAACGATTTTTTTCCAACCAGATCAGTCTTGGCGACCTGATGCAGACAGCGCAAGCCTTCGGGCGCTTGCAAGACAACCTCTCGTTCTTTCGCACCGCGTACGACAGTTTCGCCACGTATCGTGCCACGCTGGATCGTTTGAACGGTTTTACCCGAGCCATCGCGGAATCCCGCGAGTTGCCCGAGCCTGTCATCCGTGCGCAAGGCCCACGTTTAGCGGTGGAACAGCTCACCATACGCACGCCTGCCGGTGGCCTGCTGATCGACAATCTCGCGCTCGATGTCTTGCCGGATGCGCCGCTACTGATACAAGGCCCATCGGGGTCGGGCAAGACAACGTTGCTGCGGGCAATCGCCGGGCTTTGGCCGTATTGCGATGGCACCATCATCCGACCGGAAGAAAATGTGCTTTTCCTGTCGCAGAAACCCTATCTACCATTAGGCAGCCTGCGTGATGCCTTGTACTATCCGCAGCGTCTGCCAGGCCAGGTAACGGCCCTGCACGCTGATATACATCAACAACAAAAAACCTCCGTCGACAGTGCGCACGGAGCGCCCATCAATCTCGATGCGTTGCCTGTTGCCCATAATGGTGAATTGGAAACGCCTGTTGGCGGCGGCGGTCGGGCCGAAGAAGTCCTGCATCTGGTGCAGATGGGGCATCTTGTGGGCAAGCTGGACCAGGTCACTGACTGGGGTCGCATTCTGTCACTGGGTGAACAACAGCGCCTGGCATTCGGTCGCCTGCTGCTGGCCGCACCGGTAGCGGCCTTCCTTGATGAAGCGACGTCAGCCATGGATGAAGGCCTGGAAGACGCCTTGTACCGTCTGGTTCGCGAGCAATTGCCACATACCCGACTGGTAAGCGTGGGACATCGCAGCACCTTATCGAGACACCATGCCCGCCAACTGATACTCAAGGGCAAAGGCACCGGGGCGTGGGCGTTGGCCAACGTATCCTGACTAGCCGGTATGCCTCGACCTGCTACGATAGCGGCGGCCCCCGCATCTTTGACACCACCTGTCCAGGACGATGCCTCCACTACACTAACTTTTTTTGAGCACCTGACTTTTCACCATGAATTACTTAGCTATCAAACACCTGCACATGACGGCAGCCGGCCTGAGCATCCTGCTTTTCATCATTCGCGCTTACTGGTCGGTGACGGGGTCCGCCATGCTTCAACGCCGCGCTGTCAAGATCGTGCCTCACGTCGTCGACACCGTTCTCCTGGCCTGTGCCGTGGCCTTGTCCATCATGTTGGGTGCTGCCGGGATGCAGCCTTGGGTGCTGACCAAGATCGTGCTGCTTATCGCTTACATCGGTGTCGGCACCATCGCCATCAAGCGCGGGAAGACTGTTCGAAGCCGGGGCATTGCCGCGATCATTGCCATTGCGATCTTTGCTTATATCGTTGGCGTGGCCATTAATCACCACCCAGCATCGTGGTTCGCCTGATCGTGGCACGTTGCCCCGCGCTGAATCCCGGACCATTCCTGCCCAGGCCGCCCCGCGGACCCAGGGTTACCAAGTTCCCATGACGTGCTGTACGGCCAGACTGCTGACACACACCGCCAGCCAGACGCCCAGTCCCAGCAGGACTGGACGCATGCCGGCGGTGACCATGCGCCTGAGGTCCGATGACAGTCCGATGGCTGCCAAGGCGACCACAATGAGAAATTGCGCCGTCAGCTGCAGGGGTGCCAGCCACGCTTCGGGAATATAGCCGGTGGAGCGTATCGCCGAGGCCAGCAGGAACCACAAAATGAACCAGGGAAAGATGCGCGCCAGGCTGAAGCTTCCGACGCCTTGCTTCTTGTGCTGCCATGCCTGAATGCCGACCAGGATCAGGCAAACGGGGATGATAAGCGTGGCGCGCGTAAGCTTGACGATCGTGGCATAGTCGCCCGCCGATTCGCTGTAGCTGTAGCCGGCAGCGACTACCGAAGACGTATCGTTGATCGCCGTGCCCGCCCACATGCCGAAACCCTGATCCGACATGCCCAGCCAATGACCCATAAGCGGAAATGCCAGGACGGCGACGATATTGAAAATGAATATTGTAGAGATGGCATAAGCCGTCTCATGTTCTTCAGGTTTGATGATGGGCGTCACCGCGGCGATGGCAGACCCCCCGCAGATGGCAGTTCCCACGCCGATAAGGGTTTGCAACTTCGAGGGGATATCAAGCCACCTGCCCAGCAACCACGCGGAGCCGAACGCCACAGCCACTGTAACAGCAGTGACAGACAGAGACTCCATGCCTGTCTTGGCTACCTGCTGGATGCTGAGTCCAAACCCCAGCGCCACGATCGACCACTGCAGCACCTGTCGGGAGGCGAATTGCAGACCGGGTTTGAATGTCGGCCCGATGCCGACTGAGTTCCGAATAGCCATGCCGAGCAAAATGGCGAATACCGGGCCGCCAATGATTGGAAACATCTTTCCCAGCATCATTGCAAAAATAGCGACGACAACCGCCAAAACCAGCCCGTGCAGCATGGGCGGAGAACGGTGTCTTGTGAGCGATGCCGGGTTTGAGCCCGTTACCGGGCGCTGGCGACTGGCCTGCCGAGGACGTGATACAACACTGGAGCGCATGGGAACTCTGCATATGTTAATTACTTGTGGTTATGTTAGTTTGCCAAGCATTATAAATAAATTCATTAAATCTTATAAATGATATAAAATTTTTTGATGATAGGAATCAGCGTTCGTCAGCTTGAAGTATTTGTGTCGGTCGCCCTCACGGGCACGGTGGGCACTGCTGCCCAGCAGTTGTCCGTCACGCAGCCAGCGGTCAGCATGGCTCTGGCCGAACTGGAGCGCCAATTGAATACCCAGCTCTTCGATCGGGAGCGGGGACGGTTACGCCTGAGCTCACGCGGAAAAGAACTCTTACCCATGGCGCAGGAGGTCCTTGAACGCATACACGAAATAATGCGCCAGACTGGCGACCATCCTTCGGTGCTCACTGGCGAGCTGCGCGTGGGCACCAGCAACACCGTTGGCAATTACCTGGTGGGGGCCTTGCTGGGGCCCTTCATCACCCGGCATCCTCACGTTGCCCTGCAGGTAAGTGTCGAGAATACCGACCAGATCACCGCGGCGCTGCTCGAGCACCGCATTGACGTCGCGTGCGTCGAAGGCCCGGTAAATCACCCGCATCTTGACGTCATTCCCTGGCGCGAGGATGCGCTGGTCGTGTGCGCAGCTCCGTCTCATCCCCTGGCACTGCGCATGGACCTGAAAGCGCGTCACTTCAAGGACGCCCTCTGGATATTGCGCGAACATGGGTCGGCGATGCGCGCGCTCGCCGAACAGGCGTTGAATCACCTGCCGCCTGGACGCATACTCCTGGAACTTGGACAGGTCGAAGCAATCAAACAGGCTGTCATTGCGGGCCTGGGTATCGCCTGCCTGCCCTATGCGGCCACACTGGATTCCGTGGCGGTAGGAAGGCTCAAGATCCTCGACACACCTTTCTTGAACCTGCAACGGCGCCTCGCGCTGGTTCTCCATAAATCCAAATACCGTGGGGCGCTGATCGACGCCTTCGTTGAAAGCGTCATTCCTGTCCCACAAGAATGAAGATGTTATTGTGATTGCACGCCATTTCCCGACCATATAGGACTCAATGATTCAGAAACGACCGACGCCCCCGCTAAGCGGCACCCAGCAAGCCGACCCCACCACCCCGCCCGATGCGGCTGCCACGCCCCGACCGGGCGCACACACCGCTGTAGCGCCGTTGAACGCGGATCCCGCGCTCCCGCCCTATGAGACAGTGGCACTGGTATTGCAAGGCGGTGGCGCACTGGGCGCCTACCAGGCTGGTGTCTACCAGGGTCTGCATGAAGCCGGCATTCAGCTGACCTGCCTGTCCGGAATATCGATCGGAGCGCTCAATATCGCCATCATTGCCGGAAATCCGCCAGAGAAGCGCATTGCCAGGTTGAAGGAGTTCTGGGAAACCATTTGCCAGCCTAACGTTGGCGTCGCGCTGCATCCCTTCGTCGAGCAGTCGCTTTTCAATCTGAATGACCTGGTACGACAATCAATGAGCGCCTGGCATGCTGCCAGCGCCATGATGAACGGACAGAAGGGTTTTTTCACGCCCCGGTTTCCTCCTGCTCCGCAAATTACGCCGGGCACACCGGGAAACGCCAGCTACTACGACACCAGCGCGCTGAAAACCACACTGGAAAGTCTGTGCGACTTCGATCGCATCAATTCCGGCGAACATGACGTATCGGTGGGTGCGGTGAACGTACGCACCGGAAACTTCGTGTATTTTGAGAACACCAAGATCCGCTTGCGCGCCGAACACTTCATGGCCTCAGGCGCGCTGCCACCGGCATTCGCACCGGTTGAAATCGATGGCGACTACTATTGGGACGGGGGGTTGGTGTCGAACACCCCGCTCGCGCACGTGCTGGAATCCCGTCCAATGCGCGACACGCTGGCATTTCAGGTCGACCTGTGGAGTGCGCGCGGCGGTGTGCCCACCAATATGAGCGAGGTGTCTGACCGTATCAAGGACATTCAATACTCCAGCCGTACGCGACTGGTGACCGAACAGTTGCGCTGGTCTCAATACTTGCGACATACTTTGATGAGCATGCTGGAGGACATCCCTGCGGAAGTCCGTGACAGCAAGAAAGCGTATTATCGGCTCGTTGAAGACCTGGCCTGCAGCAAACGCTATAACGTCATACACCTGATCTACCGCAACAAACCCTACGAACAGCATTACAAAGACTATCAGTTCGGCCTGGCGGCCATGCGTGAACACTGGGAAGGCGGCCAGGAAGACATCCGCTCGACGCTGCAGGAGCCTGATCGCCTGGCGATGCCTAAAGATGTGTCCGGCTTTGTCACCCACGACGTCCACCGCGAAGAACTGGAGCTTAGAATGCAGCCCCGCACCCGACACGCGCGGACCCGGAAAGCCTAGCGTCGGCGTCCCAGCACCACCGCACCAGCCAGTACGAATGCGGTACCGACCAGTTGCAGCATTGTGATGGGTTCATCCAGTAGCCATCCTGCCAGGAACAATACCGAGACTGGCCCAAGCAGCCCCAACTGGGAAGTCATTGGCGCACCGATGCGTGCCACCGACCACATGATCATGAAGGTAGGCGCCACGGTATTGACGACAGCGTGCACCAATGACAGCTGATACACCGGTAGAGGTTGCTGAAGGCCTTCCCAGGAATGCATGCCGAAGAAGTGAGCCAGGCTTATTACCGCGGACACTGACATGGCGTAGGCGACCAGCCGCGTCGCGCCCACATGCTTAATGAGTTCACCCGAGCTGATGATGTAGACGGCATAGGTCAAGGCCGAGCCGAGTACGAACGCCGATCCCAACATGACGTTGCTGCCGCTGAGCGATAAATCCTGCAGAAAAACCAGCACCACACCCAGATAAGCCATACCCAAAGCAAACCATTGTTTACCGGGTATGGGCCGCTTCAGATACAGGGCCGTCAGCACGAGCACAAAAGTGGGAGACAGGAAGAGAATCAAGCGTTCGAGCCCGGCAGTGATGTACTGTAAACCCAAAAAATCCAGATAGCTCGACAAGTAATAGCCGATGAAACCCAAAAAAATGATCTGCCCTCTTTCCTTCATCGTCAGGCGCGGAATCTTGCCCTGTCGCGCCCGGCGTGCCTGGTAGCAGCCCACCATTACAAAGAACGGCAGCGACAACATCATGCGGAAGCCGATGATGGTCAGCGCATCGACCCCGTAGCGATACGTAAGCTTGACCACGATCGCCTTGGCGGAAAAGAGTATGGCGCCTATCCCCGCCAGTAAAAATCCGATCCAAAATTCTTTCTTCGTTGTTGTATAGGTACCGGCAGGAGAGGAATTCATGGAGTCACAAGAATGAAGGAAGAAATCGGACTGGTACGTTGCTGCACTGATTTTACGTTACAGACATAGGGGCATATCGCGCGCGCCAGTAGCTTCAAAAAAACACCACGATTTCAGATCCATCAGGCATGAGGCTTGCTTTAAAAATGCGTTTACGGCGAGTCCGCCGTTCATTCAATATAAAGGATGCCCATGAACTCACCCAATCCCAGCGCTCCCCTGCACGCCCCCATGGATGTAGCCGCGATCCGTAGTGCGGCCAGAGATCTGCAAAGCGGAGCTGTGCCGTCGGGCTATCAGGGTAACCGCGAAGAAATCATAGAAATGCTCAATGCCGCTTTGGCGACAGAGCTTGTCTGTGCCTTGCGCTACAAGCGCCATTACTACACCGCCACGGGTCTGGTCAACGAGCCAATAAAAGCTGAGTTCCTGCAGCACGCCCAGGAAGAGGAAGACCATGCCGGCCGGATCGCGGAGCGTATCGTGCAACTGAACGGCGAACCAGATTTCAATCCATCGACTATTGTCCAGCGCAGCCACGCCGAGTATGACGAATGCCGCGACATCAAAGGCATGATCACGGCCAATCTGATTGCCGAACGCATAGCAATTGAGTCTTATCGACAGATGATAGAGCGCATAGGCGACACCGACCCTACCACCAAGCACCTATTGATCGACATCATGGCCGTGGAAGAAGAACATGCCGACGACATGAAAGACTTACTGGATTAGCGTTCTGCAGACACCAAGTCCGGGGCTCTGCATTCGCGGTTACCGAGGTCGATTTGCAGGGGGTGAAATGAATGTGCTATAGTTTCGCTTCTCCAATTCCCCGATAGCTCAGTCGGTAGAGCGACGGACTGTTAATCCGCAGGTCACTGGTTCGAACCCAGTTCGGGGAGCCACCGAATACCGAAGAAAATAGCCAATTAAATCAATTGGCTATTTTTTTTGATTTTTTTCGTAGTATCGCGACGAAAAATAACCGCCCGAAGGCGGCACATCTCGAACCAACGGAACCCCGCGTCTACTCTGTAAATGTGAACTCGCGAACCTTGCAAATGTTTAAATTCTCTTGCACTGTATCGATTTCGTCACTGAACTCTGCCTTTAGATCGTATTGGCACTTACCTGTGCCGTCGTCCATATCAATTTCAACGGACTCGCCAGGCGCAAGCGTATCCTCGCCGAGAATATCTTCCTCCCATGTGCGAGCGCCAACGCTTGAGGCATAAATCGCAGATATTGTTGTTTTGGTTTTATTTACCACCGTCACTGTTTTGCTTGCAGCAAACGCTGCACCCGACGCAACAGTAGCAATTCCGACGACGGCTGAAAATACAAGTGAACGCATTCCGAACATAAATTACTCACGATAGAACTGGCTATTTTGGACATCGAATGAGGCCCAAAGCAAATGTATCATTATTTATCCGCGTGTCGGCCCCTCGTTCAAACTTATCTATTGAGTATTGCGTATGGCGAGTCAACTAGAGGGGGTCCGTCCCGCCTCCGAGTCCAGCATCGAAATCGAATTCTATTTTCACGGCCGGCTTTGCCATGAAAGGATTCGACTCAAACCTAGCGCCGCCAACTTGCAGCGGGCATCGGACTTGCGGAAAAAAATTCTGCAGGCGATAGATAACGGAGAATTCAATTACGCGCTGGCGTTTCCCCAAAGCAGGAATGCGGTATCGTTTCCGAAGTAGAACGACAAACCGGCGCGTATGAACGATACGACCCGACCCCGCAGCTGATGAACTATGCCGAAAGGACGCAGTCTGCGCTTCTCCTTAATGGGGCATGCCATTTGCTGAATCACGTTGAACTACTGTAGCAATCAGGAGAATGCTATGAAAAAGCGCATCGCTTTCGCCGCATGTTTAATTCCATTCGCACTGGTTTCCATCGCGCAGTCGCAAGGATCCAGTGGCCGTTCCGGATCTGGGGCAGCCGGAGTAGAAGCCCAATCCAGATCAACAACGCCGAGTGGGCTGGCAGGCAGCACCGGCGTCAAGCCGGATAATACTGCGAAGACCGATAGCACCAGTTCTGTCAATGGCACACCGTCGACCGGGACCGCGCCCACGGCAACTGATGGAAGCGACAAGGCCGATGCGTCCAACAGGTCGGCCAGTGGCGACAGCACACGCCATTCCAGTCAACCAAAAGCGATGGCGCCTGGTGATGCGGGAAAACCATCAAAGTCACAGAGACCCAACTTACCACGCTAGGCACAGCGCTTGCTGTAATGCACCAAGCGATACAGGAGCGGCACGAATGGGTCGTGTTGCATGTACCGTCGAAGCGTTGAGTCGAGGTGGTGATATGGACAAAGACAGAATCAAGGGCACTGGCAAGGAAGTCAAGGGTGCCGTCAAGGAAACAGCCGGGAAAGTAATGGATGACCCGGCAACCCAGGCGAAAGGCCTGGCCGAGAAAAAAGCCGGTACCGTGCAGCGAAAAGTTGGCGAAGCTAAGGATGCCGTGCGCGATGCCGTTAAAAAGGGCACATAATCACTTAGCTGGCATCTAACTATCTTGCAGGGAAGACCTCCTTTGTCAGGGGGCTTTCCAGTACCATTCCACAGGAGATGAATAAATTCTGAATAGCGATTACCCTGTGCACATGAATCCTGCCAGCATTGCCAATCCAGCACTTTGTCCTTCGTGTCGCGACCTGTCGTTAGGCACGGGAGGCACCAACCCGCACCAATCCATGCGCCTACAGGGCGCGCGCGCGCCCGACACTTATGACGGCACTCTTGAACGGGAATATCGGTGCATGGCGTGCAATACCGTATGGCTAAGGCGCACGGATCGTTGGGGTGTCGACGCGGGCTTCAGGTTGCTTCCTTAAGAAAAAGGGCACCGCCGACTCCGTTTCGACGCTTGTACCCATAGACGCGCGCGCGAGCATATATACTATGGGCGCAGGCATGCTGCGTATCTGCACGAGACCATGATGGATACGATAAAGACCACCCCAACCTCACACGTCCCGGCCCCGGTAAGCGCAAGCCCAGACACTTCAGATACCAACGTCCCAAAACCCATGATCGAATTCCCGCCGGAACTCCGACCCCGGGTACAGGCCGGTGGAATGGCGCTGACCGTGCTTGCCACCATCGCATTCATCTTTGCACTGCAATGGGCCCGGGAATTTTTCATCCCTTTGGTCTTCGGAATATTGATCGCTTATACCCTGAGCCCGGTCGTACTCTGGCTGGAACGGCGCCGGGTCCCCCGGATCATAGGGGCCACGCTGGTAATGCTGGCCCTGTGCGGCTCGACCGCCGGGATAATGACCTCGGTCTATAACCAGGCACAGTCCATCGTGGATGAACTGCCTATCGCTACTTACAAGTTGAACAACGCTTTGCAGCGGATCGACAATGGTGAACTCGGCACACTGGACAAGCTTCGCAGTGCGGCAGACGCCTTGAAAAAGGCGGCGAGTCCAAGCGTTGAAGCCATGGAGGACGCCGCCGCCGCTCCAACCGCGGTCCAGCCGCCCGACTTCAACCTCAACGAATGGTTGTGGGCCGGATCGCTCAGTGTTGCCGCTTTTGCCGGACAGCTCATTGTCATCCTGTTCCTGGTATTTTTTGCCCTGCTGTCAGGTGACACTTTCAAGCGCAAGCTGGTCAAAATGACCGGACCAACCCTCTCTCACAAAAAGATCACCGTACAAATACTGGATGACATCAACTCGTCAATCCAGAAGTACATGTTGATGCTGCTGGTCACCAATACATTGCTGGGAATGGTGACCTGGCTGGTGCTGTACGTCATAGGGATGGAAAACGCGGGCGCCTGGGCGGTGGTTGCAGGGTTGCTGCACATCATTCCCTATTTCGGAACAGTCATTGCGGCCGCGGCCACCGGATCGGCGGCCTTCCTGCAATTCGAGTCGTTTTCAATGATGGCGCTGGTCATTGCCGCAACGCTGGCAATTGCTTCCGTCGTCGGCACGCTGGTCACAACATGGATGACGGGACGAATCGCCAAAATGAATGCCACTGCTGTTTTCGTTGCCCTGTTGTTCGGCGGATGGCTATGGGGGGTGTGGGGCATGTTACTGTGCGTGCCAATTGTCGTCGTCGTCAAAGTGATCTCACAGCATATTGAGGGGCTGCAACCGGTCGCCGAACTGTTGGGCGAATAGCGCCTTTCGCATAGAATGATCCATTCGCAGCGCCCTGAAGTCATTCCTCTAAGAACGCCGCCTCGCGGCTACCCCATTCCCTGGATGCTGGATGAACAATTCCGACCTTTACTTCCGCACTTTCATACTTCTGTTGGTCACCGTCACGGTGGCCTTCATTATTGTGCTGCTCCCGTTCTACGGCGCCATTTTCTGGGGAGCCATCCTGGCCATATTGTTCACACCCCTGCATAAGCGCCTACTGGCGAAGATGCGCGGGCGTCCCAATCTGGCGGCGTTGACGACGCTGCTTATCATCATTCTAATTGTCATCCTCCCCGCGATCCTCATAACCGGTGCGCTATTTCAAGAAGGCGCCGCCATCTATGCGCGTATCAGTTCTGGCGAAATCAATGTCGGCGAGTACCTGGAACAAATACTGGGTGCGCTCCCCCCATCGGTGCACGCCATGCTTGATCGCTTCGGCGTGGGCGACATATTCAGTTTGCGGGAAAAGCTGACAACCGGCGCGCTGCAAGGCAGCAAGTTTCTGGCGACGCAAGCCGTGAACGTGGGTCAGAATACCTTCGAGTTTCTGATCGGCCTCGGTGTGATGCTGTACATACTGTATTTCCTGTTGCGCGACGGGGCCAATCTGGCCCGCACCAGCAGGCAGCTGATCCCACTCAGCGATGAGCACAAACAGCACTTGTTCCGCAAGTTCGCCACTGTCGTGCGAGCGACCGTCAAAGGCAATATCGTTGTCGCCATCACCCAAGGGTTTCTGGGCGGTCTGATGTTCTGGTTTCTGGGCATCCAGGGGGCATTGTTGTGGGGCGTCCTCATGGCCTTCCTGTCGCTGTTGCCTGCGGTTGGCGCAGCCCTGATCTGGATGCCCGTCGCCATTTATTTTCTGGTCACGGGCGCCGTCTGGGAAGGCGTAACGCTCACGCTTTTCGGCGTGCTGGTCATTGGCCTGGTCGACAATATATTGCGCCCATTACTCGTCGGCAAAGACACCAAGATCCCCGATTACGTGATATTGATTTCCACGCTGGGTGGCCTGTCGGTCTTCGGACTTAATGGTTTTGTCATCGGCCCTTTGTTTGCTGCGTTGTTCATTGCTTGCTGGGACTTGTTTCCTTCGGCAATTCGCATGAATCAGCAAGATTAGGCGGATTCTGGGTAGCGCTATCAACTGTACAACCGCGGTGCACCCCTATCTGGACATAGAATATGTATAATAATGGGCTTGGCAAGATATGGGGAGCGCAGCGCGGTCTTTGTACGTTAAGGAAGCCGATGTAGCTCAGTTGGTAGAGCAGCTCATTCGTAATGAGAAGGTCGGGGGTTCGACTCCTCTCATCGGCACCAATAGAATCAAGCACTTACGCCAATCTAGCAAGATTGGGCATGCTCCCGGAAGCCAGCACTAGTATTGGCCCAACATGCGCTTCAGCGTTTGATCACGCCTGACAAAGTGGTGAAACAGTGCCGCCGCAATATGGCCCAACACCAATGCGACGAACATCCACGCGATGGGCGAATGAAGATTTCCTATAGCGCCCAGCCAGGGGATTTCCACCTCTGTCTTGGTGATGACGTCGACACCGAACAGCGTAAGACCATAGCCGCCCCCAAGCAATGCTGCGATCCCCGTCACCGGCATCAGGAACATACAGGCATACAACAACAAATGCCCCATGTTGACCATTACCGGGAAAGCTTCCGGCTGAGGCCGATACGGGCGTTGCCGCATTGCCCACCATAAGCGTATGGCCGCCAGCACAAATAGGCTCTTCCCCATTATCGGGGGATGGGCATCCATCAGACACGGTTGATCACACCGTTCCAACCGCATTGAGCCAAGACTCGCATGCGGTAATTCTCGAAGTTCCTGAAACCATATGCACGGCGTGA
>NZ_PDNV01000014.1 GCF_002849615.1 Pollutimonas nitritireducens | reverse complement strand
TGCGGTGGCCCTAAAGACCTAACCAACACAAACCGCCAACCTGGCGCCACTGCCGCATGCCCCAGCGGCCCGAAAGCCTGCGTTTGCCTGCGCTTTACTGCCCAGAACCCGGGTAAACCCTAGGTGGTGGAGCAGCGAAGAACGAAACTATAGCACAGGTATTTTGCGCCGCGCAAACGCAATTCGGGCCAAATCAATAGAAACGCGACGCCACGCGCACGGCCCGCACGTAAGCTGTTGAAACAAAAATGAAATATATTTTAGGAGTGCGCGGAAAATAATTTCAGGGCATGGGCCGGGGGAAGGTGAAAGCGACGGAATTAGGGTGTTTTAGCCATTCCACCATGCCGGGCTGTCCATCCACACCACTCGGATCCGGTGGCAACACTGAGAATTCGTCTCCCCCATCTATAGAAGACGGACCGCTGGCCGTATAAACATGTCGCCACGTACTATACCGATAGGGATGGCCAACGACATATGGCGTCGACCGTTACAGAAAACCGCCCCCATCTCCTTCCTCTATATATAGAGGAAGCGGACTGTTTCGAAAGGATTCTTCAGACCCCATGAAAAATGCCGGTCATGACTCCGTCATTCCAGGCGCTATACAGCCAGCTCGGTTGTCTCTTTAATGCGCTGCAAGGTGAAGCTGGATCTCATGTCGACTACGGCCGGATGCTGCATGAGCTTGTCCATGGCAAAACGGGAGAATTGAGTAAGATCCTCGACCTGGACGCGCAGCAAGTAGTCCATCTCGCCTGACATCGCGTAGCACTCTACAACTTCCGGCCAATCTTGCACATCATGCGCGAAGTCGGAAATAGGTGCATGGCTTGCACGATGAATCTTGTTCAGCCGGATCGTCACATACGCCAGCAACTTGAGACCAAGCTTTTCGGGGTCGACCAGCGCCACATAGCGCTGGATATAGCCCTCGTCTTCCAGCCGTCGTACCCGGCGCAAGCAGGGGCTGGGGGACAGCGCAACTTTGTCGGCAAGGTCCTGGTTACTAAGACGCCCATTGCGCTGCAACTCGGCCAAAATTTGCTTATCTATCCGGTCTAAATCGTTTTGCGCCATAAGCTGCCTCAATTCGCATGTCTTTCAGTAGTAGATTGCTTTAACCACATTCTATCAAGGGTATTTCGCAAGCGCCTGCCAAGACGTATTGCTTAAAATCTTGCTATCCCCATAACCGCTGCAGCACATAGCAGGAGCCCGACATGAGCACTCCATTACAGCCTTGGGACAACCCCATGGGCACCGCAGGTTTCGAATTCATCGAATACACAGCCCCCGACCCGATCGCACTGGGAAAGGTATTCGAGACGCTAGGCTTCAAGGCCATCGCAAAACATCGCAACAAGAACGTTACGCTTTATCGCCAAGGAGGAATCAATTTCCTAGTCAATGCGGAGCCCGACTCCTTCGCCCAACGCTTTGCACGGCTGCACGGGCCGTCCATTTGCGCGATCGCGTTTCGTGTGGATGACGCCGGAAAAGCCTACAAGCGCGCTCTTGAATTGGGAGCATGGGGTTTTGACTCGCGTAGCGGTCCCATGGAATTGAACATTCCCGCCATCAAAGGCATAGGCGATTCGCTTATCTATTTGGTGGATCGCTGGCAAGGAAAGCAGGGTCATGGGGGGATTGGCGACATCAGTATCTATGACGTCGACTTCGAACCCATTGAACCCGCCACCGCCCAGACCGACCTCAATCACGCGGGCGCCGGCCTCACGATCGTGGATCATCTGACCCACAATGTGCACAAAGGTCGAATGGACGAGTGGGCCGAGTTCTATGAGCGGCTGTTCAACTTCCGCGAAGTTCGTTACTTTGACATTGAAGGCAAGGTGACAGGCGTGAAGTCCAAGGCCATGACCTCACCTTGCGGAAACATCCGCATTCCGATCAATGAAGAAGGCACCGAGGAAAAAGGCCAGATTCAGGAGTATCTGGATCTCTACCGTGGCGAGGGTATACAGCACATCGCCCTGGCGACTGACAATATCTATGCCACAGTAGAACAATTGCGAAATGCCGGCCTCCAGTTCCTGGATACGCCAGACACGTATTACGAGCTGCTCGACCGTCGCCTGCCCAGCCACGGCGAGGATGTCGCTCGCCTGCAGGCGAACAAGATCCTCCTGGACGGTGCTGCAGAGGGCGGGCTATTGCTGCAAATATTTACTGAAAATCAAATCGGCCCCATCTTTTTTGAAATCATCCAGCGCAAGGGCAATGAAGGTTTTGGCGAGGGCAACTTCAAGGCACTGTTCGAATCGATCGAACTTGACCAAATGCGCAGAGGCGTGCTGAAAAACATCGAATAAAATCGGGTTTGGGGAAAGGGGTAACCCCCTTGCCTGAAAACCGATAAAATCGCTGCACTCAATATGCTGGGAAGCGTGATGCTCTCGTATCCAAAGACCATGCTGTGGCGCAGCTGGCACATGTTTATTGCTGTCAGCAAAGTGATGCTTCCCGTCATGGTGATCGTGCAGATCGCGCAGAACTTCGGCCTGGTGGATCTCGCGGGACGCCTCATTGCACCGGCCATGTCCCTCTTGAACCTTCCCCCCGAAGCCGGCATCATCTGGGCCACTACGCTGCTGATCGGAATATACGGCGGTATCGCCTCGCTGAGCGGCCTGGCAGGCACTATAGATATGACGGCCGGACAGCTCAGCGCCCTGTGCGCCATGATGCTCTTCGCGCATGGTCTACCCGTAGAGCAGGCCATTGTTAGGCGGGCAGGAGCGGGATTCTGGCTCACCGGCGCGCTGCGCGTCGGGACCGCTCTGGTCTACGGTGCCGCTGTGGCATGGGCGTGTCATTTCACTGGATACCTGTCCGACCCTGTCTCGTTCGAATGGCTCAGAGGGTCGGATGCCGCGGTCGTCACCGCATCGAACGGCTACCTGGAGTGGATACGAGCCACCGCATTCTCACTGGCCCTGACCTTCGTAATCATTGTGGTCCTCGTCGTCATACTGGACGTGCTGGAGCAGCTGGGCATTACGCGGCGTATCACGGCCGCCATCATGCCCTTGCTTCGCGTTTCCGGTCTGAACGCGCAGGTCGCGCCGGTCACCACCGTTGGGGTGTTGCTTGGGCTCACCTACGGCGGCGCCCTAATCATCGAAGAAGCGGAAAAGCAAGACTTCTCACCGCGAACACGGCTGCTGGCCTTGTCGTGGCTATCGCTGTCTCATTCCCTGATTGAAGACACCCTCCTGCTAATGGCTTTGGGTGCAGACCTATGGGTAATACTCGTCGGCCGCGTCCTGGTGACCCTGGCCATTGTGGCGGTATTGGCGAGATTGACAACCAAAGACAACCGTAGCGCTGTCCACGTAAGCGTCCAGCGCCCCTGACTTACTCATGTCGCTATGACATCAACTATGACTCCGAACGCTACTTGATTTCTGGCAAACCCTGGTCGGCCAGCGACAGTATCCACGCAGCAATCAACCGGGCATCCCCCGGGCTTACATGCGGCTGGGCAGGCATGGGTACGGCGCCCCACCGACCGCGCCCGCCATGCCGTATGGCTTGGGCCAGGTATTCCAACGCGCCTTCCTGATAGGCGAATCGCTGTGCAACCAGTGAAAATGAAGGGCCAACTCTTTTCTTGTCGACCTGATGGCATGCCAGGCAATTGTTGGATTTGGCCAGATCAATGCCGGTGGTCTGAGCAGCCACATTTGAGCTCGAACCGAAGCTGGCACAGCACAATAAAGCGATGAGTGAACGTGAATACATAAACAACCTGACTACGTTATAAGGAGATGCCGGATTCGAACCAGGCCAGCTCGGCCTGGTTCGCGGTATTATCGGCCATATTTCAACAAGACAATCAAAGCCATGCTTCACTATCCGCAAATTGATCCCATTGCCCTGCAAATCGGGCCGGTGGCCATACATTGGTATGGTCTCATGTATCTCGTAGGCTTTGCATTGGTATGGGTGCTGGGGCGATGGCGTATAAACAGGGGATATACCGACCTTAGCCTGCGCGACCTTGAAGACGTCATCTTCTATTGCGTACTCGGTGTAGTCATCGGCGGCCGCCTGGGCTATGTCTTGTTCTACAAGCCCGCCGAGTATCTGGCCCACCCGCTTGAAATCTTTTATTTATGGCAAGGTGGCATGTCGTTCCATGGCGGGCTGGTGGGCGTTATCATCGTATTGCTACTCTTCGCGCGCAAGCGAAACAAATCACTGTTGGAAGTCGGAGATTTTGTTGCGCCACTGATCCCATTGGGCTTGGCGGCCGGGCGCTTGGGCAATTTCATCAATGGCGAGCTATGGGGTCGACCGACTACATTGCCGTGGGGCATGGTGTTCCCTCATACCGGTGACGGCATTGCACGGCATCCTTCGCAGTTATACGAAATGGGCCTGGAAGGATTCGCCTTATTTGCGCTGGTCTGGCTGTTCGCCCGCAAGAAACGGCCTGTTGGCCAGGTGAGTGCCGTATTTCTCATGGGCTACGGCACTTTCAGATTCCTGGCCGAATTTACGCGAGAGCCCGACAACTACTTGGGCCTGTTGGCGGGCGGCCTGTCGATGGGCCAGCTATTGTCGCTGCCCATGGTCCTGGCCGGTGCCATTATTTTTGCATGGTCTGTAAAAAAATCGAGCCGTGAATTGACACGGTGACAGTCTCCGTGCCGCCTTCCAGAGGAACGCTGGATTTGTCCGCGGCCATCCCGACCATGCGCTGAGCCGATTGATATTGGGCTCCCGCAGCGCTCAGGTCGATGTTGCGTATGGAATAGCTGGCAAAGCCAAGCGCGTCAGTCAATGCCTGAGCCCGTTGACCAAAAGCCTTGACTGCTTGCGCCAGCAAGGCTTCCTCCTGTTTCGCCCGCACTTTTGGCGACACCGAGAAGTCCAGATTGGCAATGGGCATGCGATCGCTTAGTTGTGCGGCCAGTTCGGATGCCGCTGCAAAATCAGTAGATTTAAGAAAAATTTCGCCGCGTCCGCGCCAATTGGATATTTTTCCCTTCTCATCATTCATGGGCCAAACATGGTAGTTGCCGCTGGTAACCTCCACCTTGGCGTCCCCCTTGGCGTCGGTCATTACGCTTTGCAGTGTCTTGCTGAGCGCTTTGGCGACGGCCGACTGCGTAGTGTCGCTGACTTCGGATGCAAGTGTGATTCTCACGGTGTCCTGCGCGATCTGCTCGGAGGCTTCAGCGCGTAGACTTGCTTGCGGCCACTTCCCGCCTTTGGTTTCTTCGCCCTCTTGCTGCGCCAGCACAGGCAGCGTCGTGGTGCTTGCACTAACGCACAACGCCAGTCCACATAGCCATTTCCAGTTCTGCCTTGATCGATACATAGTGTCATCCCATAAAAGAAAAGCTCGTCCGAAGACGAGCTTTGAAAAATTGCCCCGCCTGTGCCGTCTAGGCCGGCATCCTGGAACCGAGGGTTCAAGGTGGTCGCCTTCAGTCAAGCTTCGGGTTCGCCATAAATGGAGAGCACGCCCACTTGTCAATCCAGCAACCTGTATGCCAAAAGCATTGGTTCAAGGAATGTATGGCCAAGGTCACGAGCACGGCAGGGACTAACTGGTGGATATTGAATTGCAATATCCGAAAACTGTGATGTTGCTTCTACCTTTGAGCTTGATTTGCTGGCCCGACGACTTGGTCGAGCATGTTGTTCATGTCGTCAATTTTACGCTTGAAATCGCCCAGTGCAAGATTGCTTAACGGACCGTCGGGTGCGCGCATGGCTAAAAGTTCGACCGCGATCTGAATTGCAGCCATGACGGCAATGCGTTCATTGCTAGCAACCTTGCCCGAACCTTTTACACCAAGCATGCGTTGATCAACGTGACGCACCGCTGCCAGGAGGGCGTCTTTTTCGGCGGGCATGCAGGCTAAAGAGTAATCCCGGCCAAGAATGGATACGTCTATGCGTTCCATAATACTCTACTCCTGCGGTGCGCCGGGCAGGCGCATTAAAATTAAATCGATATGTTCGCGGGCCTTGTCGGCAACGAGGCACAAACGCGAGGTATCGGACTGGCTGGCGGCAAGCTTATGCTTGAGTGCTTCGCACTCGGTCTTGAACTGAGTAACCTCTATTTGCAGCGTGGCCTGCGCGGTATCGGCAGCGGAACGAAGCGTGTTCATCTCGGCTTCGTGCACACTGACGCGCTGCGCCATGGACGCGTATTCGGCTTCGCGCCGCAATAGTTGGTCGCGCAAGGCGGAGCGCTCGTCCTCGAGATTTTTAAGGCGAGCCTGCAAGGCAGCACGTTCGCTTTGAAGCTGACGAGCGAACTGTACCATTTGCCCGATACGGGCAGCGAGAGAATCTAGATCTTGCAACATGGGCGTTATCGTAAACCATCCCAGACCGATGTGGATAGGGAAAAATAAAAACCAATCATAACCTTTCACCCCTCTTTCCAAAACCTTTCAGTTTTCTTTCATGACGCGCTTGAAACTGCCGGATAAGGGGCGCGAAGGCAGAAAAACGCGCTTTTCTGGGGTAAACCCTAGACCAACTAAACCCCATCTGGCTTCTCAGCCCTCCCCCTCTCTATTACCATTCCTCACCTTTCGATATCCAGGGCTGTCTGAATGTTCTCGCGAAGCGCAGAAACTCGTGCAGATACACCTGGGAATATCTTGTCCCACCTCGCTGTCAGGGAGTTTTCGTCAACATGCAGCTCAGAAATAAACAGGACTTCTGGTCCGGTGTTATGTTCGTCACCATAGGCGTCGGCTTTGCTTTAGTCGCGACCAATTATTCCATGGGCACCGCTGCCCGTATGGGCCCCGGGTATTTTCCATTCTGGCTGGGCGTATGCCTGGCCGTGTTGGGCGCAACCGTCACGCTCGGTTCACTATCCAGCAAAGCAGAAGAAACCGAAGTCGAAAAATTCGACTGGAAAATCGTTTTCGTCGTGATCGGTTCGGTCGCGCTGTGCGGCAGCGTGCTGGACTTTCTGGGTGTCTATATCTCGGTTTTCCTGCTGGTGTTTCTCAGCAGCATGGCAAGCCACATCTTTAACTGGAAGGTCGCCGCGATCAACGCGATATTCATCGTCCTGTTCGTATGGCTGGCATTCATCAAGGGTCTTGGTTTGATCTTCCCCTTGTGGCCCAGCTTTCTCGGCAACTAAACGGAAATCTGAAAAATGGAACTCATTGAACATTTATCGTTGGGCTTTTCCGTCGCGCTCTCGTTCGAGAACCTGGCGTACTGCCTGCTGGGCTGCCTGTTGGGTACATTGATCGGCGTATTGCCGGGCATCGGCCCGGTACCGACCATCGCGATGCTGCTGCCCATCACCTATGTCCTGCCGCCCGTGGCCGGCCTGATCATGCTGGCCGGTATTTATTACGGCGCCGCCTATGGCGGATCAACCACAGCAATTTTGGTCGCGCTGCCGGGAGAAACGGCCGCAGTGGTAACCGTGCTGGATGGCCACCAGATGGCGCGCAACGGGCGTGCCGGAGCGGCCCTGGCCATTGCCGCATTGGGCTCTTTCTTTGCCGGGTGCGTGGCGACACTCATGATTGCGGCCTTCGCGCCGCCCCTGGCTGAAGTCGCGTTCAAGTTCGGTCCGGCCGAATACTTCTCACTGATGGTATTGGGCCTGATCGGTGCAGTCGTGCTGGCGTCGGGTTCGCTGCCCAAGGCCATCTGCATGATATTGCTGGGCCTGTTGCTGGGTATGGTCGGCACCGACGTGAACTCGGGCGTTGCCCGCTACGACTTCGGCATCCCTGAACTGCAGGATGGCATCGACTTTGCCGTGGTCGCCATGGGTGTGTTCGGTTTCTCCGAAATCATGAACAACCTCGAGCTCAAGGACCAGCGGGTAGACCTGACCGGTAAAGTCGGCAGCCTTTATCCCAACAAGCAGGAGTTCAAGGAGTCCTGGCCCGCTGCCGTTCGCGGTACGGCCGTCGGTTGCGCACTGGGCATCCTGCCCGGCGGCGGCGCGGTGCTTTCGTCCTTTGCCTCCTACACCCTGGAAAAGAAGATCTCGAAGAATCCCGAGCGCTTCGGCAAAGGGCATCCGGCCGGTCTGGCCGGCCCGGAATCGGCCAATAACGCCGGCTCGCAAGCCTCCTTCATTCCGTTGCTGACCCTGGGCATTCCAGGTAATGCGGTCACGGCGCTGATGATCGGTGCAATGACCATCCACAACATCCAGCCCGGTCCTCAGGTCATGACCAGCCATCCAGACCTGTTCTGGGGTTTGATCGTGTCGATGTGGATAGGCAACCTGATGCTGGTGATTCTGAACCTGCCCCTGGTCGGGTTGTGGGTCAAGTTGCTCAACGTACCGTACCGCATCCTGTTCCCGGCGATTCTGGTGTTCTGCACGATCGGTGTGTATTCGTTGAACTACAACGTCTTCGACATCTGGATGACTGCGGCCTTCGGCTTCATTGGCTACGTCTGGAGCAAGCTCAAATGCGAGGGCGCGCCTTTGCTGCTGGGGCTGGTGCTGGGACCCATGATGGAGGAGAACTTCCGGCGGGCATTGCTGCTGGCCCGGGGCGACTACACCACCTTCGTGACCCGCCCATTATCGATGTCCTTGCTGGCCGCCGCCGCTGTCCTGGTGGTGCTGGTGGCCCTTCCTTCCATACGGAAAAAGCGGGAACAGGCATTCGTCGAAGAAGGCTAAGTCCTCGATCTCGATAGCCGAAGTGAGCGGTCCTCTAGGCCGAGTCCTGTAACGTACAGGACTCGGCCTTTCATTTTTTCCTGACATGAAGGCAACAGGCCAATGTCGCGTGCCATTTCTTGAATCCTCTCCTCGCCTTATGAGGTAATCTTACGGATAGAACAACACAGAACTTTCACTACACGGAGAACAACGTTATGTCGTCTATCAAAGCCAGGTCTTACGATTCCGTCCCTCAGACCCAGGTGGCCTACCTGGGTCTGGGCGTAATGGGCTATCCCATGGCGGGGCATCTGGCAGCGTCGGGCCATCAGGTCACGGTCTATAACCGAACATTCGAAAAAGCAGAAGCATGGGCCCGGGAGTTCGGGGGCAAGGCCGCCCGGACGCCGAAAGACGCCGTGCAGGGCGCGAACGTGGTGTTCTGCTGCGTTGGCAACGACGACGACCTTCGCAGCGTCGTATTGGGTGAGAACGGCGCACTGGCCGGCATGGCGCCAGGCAGCATCTTCGTCGATCACACCACCGCTTCTGCCGAGGTCGCACGCGAACTGTATGAAGTGGCCAGGCAGCAGGGCATCGGCTTTGTCGATGCACCGGTCTCGGGCGGCCAGGCCGGCGCCATCAACGGAGCACTGACCGTCATGTGCGGCGGCGACCAGGCGCATTTCGAGACAGTAAAACCGTTGATCAATGCATGCGCGCAGGCCGTCACCTTGCTGGGAGAAACCGGGGCAGGCCAACTATGCAAAATGGTCAACCAGATCTGCATCGCGGGTCTGGTCCAGGGTCTTTCTGAAGGCATTGCGTTCGGCCAAGCAGCCAAGCTGGACATGAAGCAAGTGCTGGCCGTCATCAGCAAAGGTGCGGCACAAAGCTGGCAAATGGAAAATCGCGGCTCGACCATGGTCGATGACAAGTTCGACTTTGGCTTTGCCGTCGACTGGATGCGCAAAGATCTGGGGCTGGTGCTTGACGAGGCCAAGCGCAATGGCGCACGCGTACCCGTAACGGCCCTGGTCGATCAATTTTACGCAGACGTGCAGCACATGGGCGGAAACCGCTGGGATACCTCAAGCCTGATCAAGCGCCTGCAAAACAAATAGGGAACACAGATTCAAGCCGAATGTTTCGGCAGCATCAGTACTGCGCACAAGCCGACGCCTCCGTCAGCGGTGGCGTCGCCGTCTTTCAGTAGAATGGTGCCGCGATTGCGCTGCGCATAGGCAAGTGCAATTGCAAGCCCAAGCCCGGAGCCGCTACCGCGGTTCGCCTTGCGCGCAGTGCCGCCGCGATCAAAACGGATGAACACGCTTTCGCGCAATGATGGATCCAGGCCGACGCCATTGTCGCAGACGCTGACCCATGCATCGTTTCCGTCGATACCGGCTGAAACCGTTATGGTGCTGCCATCGCCGGCATGGTTGATGGCGTTGTGCACAAGGTTGGAGATCGACTCGTGAATCTCGGCGTCGCTACCCAGTACCCATACGTGAGCCCCATCCTGCTCATGATCCGTCTCTCCGCCGGCAACCCACCCAAGATCCTGATGCTTTTCCCGCGCCAGCGGCAAATATAGAAGCACCACTTCGCGAGCGAGAGCGTTCAGATCCACTTTCGCATGAGGTGACGCAACATTGCGGCTGGCGTGCGCCAGTGACAAGAGCTGCTCGGTCAAACGCGAGGTCTGGCCAAGTTGGCGAATAATCGCGGCCAACGTCTCGCGCATGCGGTCGATGTCCGGCTCGCGTTTGGCGTATTGCGCCTGCGTGCGCATGATCGCCAACGGGGTGCGCAACTGATGCGACGCATCCGCCAGAAACCTGGCCTGTCGATCCAGCACCTGCCGATACAGGTCGATATGATGATTCACTGCCTTGACCAGCGGCACCACCTCCGGCGGTACATGGCTGTCGTCCAGAGGCATGAGATTGTCGACATCGCGTGACTTGATTTCGCGGCGCAACTCGTTGAGCGGCCGCAATGCCCACAACACGCTCAGCCACACCAATAATATCGCCAGGAACAGCATGCGACCATCGCGAAACAGCCCCTCGCGCCAAGCTTGCTGCTGAGTACGCAGTCGCATGTCCATACTTTCGCCCACCAATATCACCACCTGCCGATGAAGGCCGTCGTAATGCAGGTCACGCCAAAGCGCCACCATGCGAACCTCATCGTTGCGGTACATCGTGTTATAGAAAACCGGCATCCCTTCGTTATCGGCCAGGTTTTCAGGTCTAGGCAACCCCTGCATGCCCAACAATGTGCGTCCGCCGATTTGCTTGCCCGATGAGCCTGCCAGGCTCAATACCCGGGGCAGGACCTCTTCCACGTGGAAATACTTGCGATTCCCCGCGCGAGACTCCAACATCACCTGGGCATAGAAAGGGGGGTCGATGCGCAGGGATCCGTCCGCGTTGAATTCGACACTGTTCTCGAGTATCTTTGCTGGTTCGAGTAGTGCGCTGTCATACACGTCCTGGGTGACGATATTCAGGGCTTGATAATCGCTGCGGCTATCGACGAGCAATAAGGTAACCACGCCCGGAATAAGAAGAACCAGCAGCCAGAACCGAATACCGCCGCGCCAAATAGATTTCAAAATGAGGCCTCAGGCATCATCAAGGATTTCCTCGAGCATATAGCCGAGACCGCGTACGGTAACGATGTGAACATCGCTACCGGCAAGCTTCTTGCGAAGACGGTGCAGGACGACCTCGATGGCGTCTGTACTGGATTCGCTGTCGTGCTCGAACACCCGACTGAACAACTGATTTTTTTCGACTGGCATGCCGCTACGTGTAATAAGAACGGCCAGCGCCGCGTGCTCACGCGGCGTCAGATGCAGAATGGTTCCATCCAGCGAAAACGCCCTGCTCTCACTGTCGTACAGTAGCGAACCGCAAGCCATTCGAGGCGCCTTGCGTCCGCGACTACGCCTGACCAGCGCGGCAAGCCGGGCTTCGAGTTCTTCCAGCGCAAAAGGCTTGGTCAGGAAATCGTCGGCGCCCAGGTTCAGGCCGCGCACGCGATCCTGCAATGCGCCTTGAGCAGTAAGTATCAGTACGGGCGTGACATCGCCGCGATTTCGCATTTCACGAAGCAACACCAAGCCGTGCTTATCGGGCAAGCGGAGATCCATGACAACGGCATCATAGCCTGCGCTTTCCAACATCTGCTCTGCCGTTTGCGCATCCGGTGCGTGCTCTGGTAAAAAACCGCTTTGAGCCAATGCCCGCTCCAACCACGCCGCCATTTCCCGCTCATCTTCAACCAACAATATGCGCATGACCCTCGTTTTCCGATGACGGCAAAGCGCGATGATCCTGGATACGTTGACGCAAGTAACGGGTTTCTTGCCCCCGCTTGAACAGGATCAGGGCCAGCTCGTTAAGTGCCTGTGTATAGACGTCGCGCTTGAACTCGATGACGGCATCGAGCGGAACCCAATATTGGCTCCAGCGCCAGGCGTCGAATTCCGGATTACGCGTCGCGCGCAAACATACGTCGCTGTCCCGGCCAACCATTCTCAACAGAAACCAGATCTGTTTTTGACCTTTATAGTGGCTACGCGAATCCCGCCGAACGAAACTGTTCGGGACGTTGTAACGCAGCCAATCACGTGTCCGACCTAATATGCGAACGTGCTCGGGTCGCAAACCCACCTCTTCGTGGAGTTCGCGGAACATGGCCTGCACGGGACTTTCCCCGAATTTGATGCCACCCTGCGGGAATTGCCATGCATGCTCCCGAATACGTTTACCCCAGAAAACCTCGTTTTTCTGATTTACGAGGATAATGCCGACATTAGGACGGTAGCCTTCACGGTCTAACATGGGCCACCCCAAAGCTAATTCAATACAATTACCATTGATTATACGTATCTGTCGAGATCACCACCATGCATGCAAGCAAGTATCACATTAATACACTGAAAGAAGCACCTGCCGAAGCCGAGATCAAGAGCCATCAACTCATGACGAGGGCCGGCATGATACGCAAGGCGGCCGGGGGCATCTACACCTATATGCCCATGGGCCTCAAGGTACTGCGTAAAATCGAAGCGATCGTTCGCGACGAGATGAACAAGGCGCAAGCCATCGAATTACTGATGCCAGTCGTGCAGCCGGCAGAACTCTGGGTCGAGTCCGGTCGCTGGGAACAGTACGGCGCCGAACTCCTGCGGATCAAGGACAGACATAATCGCGACTTCGTATTGCAACCTACGTCTGAAGAGGTCATCACGGATATTGCGCGCAATGAAATCCATAGCTGGCGCCAATTGCCACTGAATTTCTACCATATACAAACCAAGTTCCGCGATGAGCGGCGCCCACGCTTCGGCCTGATGCGGGGACGCGAATTCACGATGAAAGATGCGTACTCGTTCGATAGGGACGAGGCGTCCGCCCAGGCCAGTTACGACACCATGTTCGACGCCTACATGCGTATCTTCGCGCGCCTGGGACTGGAGTTTCGCGCCGTTGCCGCGGACACGGGTTCTATCGGGGGATCACGCAGCCATGAATTCCAGGTCATCGCCGACACGGGCGAGGATCTCATTGTGTACAACCCGGCATCCCCTTATGCCGCCAATCTGGAATTGGCCGAGGCACCATGCCTCCTGGCCGAAAGAGGATCCGCCACCGAACCCCTTACGAAAACCGCGACACCTGACGCACCGAAGTGCGAAATCGTTGCTGAGCAGTTGAAACGGCCGCTGACCGATACGGTGAAATCGATCGTCCTTGCCACGGGGTTCGAGGGCAAGCCAGAAGAAACCCGAATCTGGCTTTTGCTCTTGCGCGGTGATCACGAGCTGAATGAGGTCAAGACGGGCAAGCTGGCCGGCTTCGAAAATGGCTATCGATTTGCCACCGAAGACGAAATCCTCGCAACTTTCGGCTGCGTACCCGGCTACCTGGGACCCATCAACCCCGTCAAGCCTATTACTGTCATTGCCGACCGTACCGTCGCACACATGAGCAACTTCATTTGCGGCGCCAACGAACTGGGCTTCCACTACACCGGCGCCAATTGGGGCCGCGACTTGCCTGAACCCCAGGTCTGCGATCTGCGCAATGTAGTCTCGGGAGATCCCGATCCACAAGGCGGACACTTGGCGTTGCAACGCGGTATCGAAGTCGGGCATGTGTTCTTCCTGGGTGATAAATACTCCAAAGCTCTCGGAGCCACCTTCCTGGAAAAAGACGGCAAGCCCGCCATGCTGCAAATGGGCTGCTATGGAATAGGCATCAGCCGCATTGCGGCCGCTGCCATCGAACAAAACCACGATGACAGGGGAATCATCTGGCCGCTGGCCATCGCGCCTTTCGACGTGGTCATATGTCCGATGGGCCTGCAAAAAAGTGAAACAGTGCGCAACGCATCGGAATTGCTCTATCAACAGTTGCGGGCTGAAGGCATTGACGTCATACTCGATGACCGCGATACACGCCCGGGAATCATGTTTGCAGATTGGGAGCTCATCGGAGTTCCATTGCGCATCACCATAGGCGACCGCGGGCTTAACGAAAATATCGTCGAGATCCAGGCCCGGCGCGACGAATCTGCTGCCAAGGTACCGGTCGAGCAGGCCCTGGACTTCATACTCGAGCGGATCAAAACGCTTTAAGCCGGCGTACGCCGCGCGTGCATCCAAGTCACCTGGCATTTCCGGCGACAGCCGGGAATGTCACACCACCTCACTAAACACATGGCAACTGAAACACCCGCCGCATTTTCCACATTCGATATTCGCGTATATTACGAGGACACCGACGCCGGCGGTGTTATGTATTACGCCAATTACCTGAAATTTTTTGAACGAGCCCGAACAGAATGGCTACGATGCCTGGGTGTGAACCAATCGGAACTGGCCTCCAAAGAACATCGGATATTCGTTGTCAAGAAGGTTGAAATACAATATCGCAAGCCGGCAAGACTCGACGACCTGCTTGTCGTACACAGTCAAATCATCCGCCTCGGGCGAGCCTCGATCATCTTTGGCCAATCGGCCTTGCGGGATGGAGAACTGCTGTGTGAAAGCGGGACCCAAGTCGGTTGCGTCGACGCGAATACTTTCCGTCCGGCCGGGCTTACTCATGAACTTAGAAACCTACTGGAAAAGGCTCAGAACTAACCATGCAAGCTTCTAGCGAGCTATCGCTGCTTACTTTATTGCTGGATGCCAGCATCCCCGTTCAACTGGTCATGCTTGTACTACTTGGCATTTCCGTTCTATCCTGGACTTACATTTTCAGCAAGCGCTCCGCGCTCAAACGCGCCAATGAGCAGACGCGGCGTTTCGAAGACGACTTCTGGGCAGGCGGCGACCTGTCCGTTCTTCAACAGGCGGTGGCGACACGGCGTGCTGAACATGGCGCCCTGGCCCGTATTTTCGATGCCGGAATGACCGAGTTCGTTAAAGCGCGGCGCAACAGTGCCGGCGGCGAAGCCATGCTCGACGGTCCACGCCGAGCCATGCGAGCCACCTATCAGCGTGAAATGGATAGCCTGGAATCACACTTGAACTTCCTTGCGTCCGCCGGTTCAGTAAGCCCTTATATCGGCTTGCTGGGTACTGTCTGGGGCATCATGCATGCCTTTATCGGATTGTCTTCCATGCAGCAAGCCACTTTGTCGGCCGTCGCGCCCGGCATCGCCGAAGCATTGATCGCCACGGCAATTGGTCTCTTCGCAGCGATTCCGGCTGTCGTTGCCTACAATCGGTACACCAATGAAATCGACCGTTTGTCCATACGCTTCGATAGCTTTATTGACGAGTTCCTGAACATCCTGCAACGGCAGGTGCGCTAATGCCGTCCGCCCGCGGCAGCAGCCGCTCCCGCCGTCTCAAGAACGAAATCAATGTAGTGCCGTACATCGACGTGATGCTGGTGCTGCTGGTCATCTTCATGGTCACGGCGCCCATGATCACGCCAGGACTGATAGAACTCCCGTCCGTAGGAAGCGCGGCACAGGTTCCGGTCAAGCCAGTGGAAGTCGAGATCAGCGAAGACGGCACGATCGCGTTGCGTGTACGCGATGCAGGTGCCAACTTCGAAAAGATCAACAGCCAGAACCTGGTTTCAGAAGTGAAATCCAGAATTTCCGCCGACACTCCAGTGGTTATTGCTGCTGACGGACGAGTTCCGTACGATACGGTCATGAAGGTCATGGACCAACTACGAACCAGTGGCGTGACCCGATTAGGGCTGCTCGTGGACCAGAAATCCAGTTCGGAACCGATAACGAATTAGGTGTTACCGCCGCCTCGCTGCAGGCGGACGACGACCTCAAGCAACTTGATGAAGCAAACACGAAACAACACCGGCAAGGCCCCTGAACGCACCCCCGAGCAGCGCGACGAACGGCGGGCGCTTACCTATGCGGTCGCCATACATGTCCTGTTGATACTGTTCATGTTGTACGGCTTCATAGCGACGCCTTCCACACCCAACCCCGTCCAGGTGGAGCTCTGGACTGATGGCACAACGCCTACGGCAGGCGAGCCCGAAGCTGAGCCTGAAGCCGCCGATGAAGCGCAAGATGAACCACAGCCGCAGCCCGAGCCCGAGCCAGAGCCCGCCCCAAAGCCGGAGCCGGAGCCGGAGCCTGAGCCCGATGTGGAACCACCACCTCCTCCACCGCCGCCGCCCCCTCCGCCACCAGCGCCCCCGGTCGTCGAGCCCGAGCCCACGGTAGACCCTGAAATCGCCATCGAAGAGGCACGCAAGAAACGCGAGCAGGAAGAAAAGGTCGAGAAAGCAGCTCAGCTGGCCGCTGAAAAAGCAGCGGCCGAAAAGAAAGCGGCTGCTGATAAAGCCGCGGCAGAGAAGGCGGCAGCTGCCAAAGCCGCGGAAGAAAAAGCACGGGCAGAGAAGCAAGCCAGGGAAGCAGCGGCCGAGAAAGCGAAGGCTGAAAAGGCTGCCGCAGAGCAACAAGCCCGGGAACTCGCTGCAGAAAAGGCTGCAGCGGAGCAGGTTGCAAAAGAACAGGCGGCCAAAAAGGCCGCGGCTGAAAAAGCTGCAGCCGCAAAGGCCGCTGCAGAAAAAGCGGCAGCGGAAAAAGCCAAGGCAGAAAAACAGGCAGAGGCAGAGAAGCAAGCCGCCGAGCAAAAGGCCGCAGCCGAAAAGAAAGCCGCGGCCGAAAAGAAAGCGGCCGCCGAAAAGAAGGCGAAGGAAGACGCGGCCAAGAAGGCCGCCGCCGACAAGGCAGCGGCCAGCAAGCGTGACGCCCTCAGGGCAGCCATGCGTGGCGACGCGCTGGGTGCCGCCGGCATACCGGGCGGAACGGCTGACCGGAATCAGGCAGGCGGCGCAGGCGGCGATAGCGGTTACGCATCAAAAGTCCGCTCCTGCATACGGCCACGGGTAATTTTCAATGTCCCGCCGCGTCAGGGTCGTTCAAACCCGACAGTACAATACCGGGTAGACCTGAGCTCAAATGGTATCGTTGATAACGTGCAAATCAAGGGCTCCTCTGGCGACTCCCGCTTCGATGCGGCGGTCAAGAAGGGGATAGAAGCATGTTCGCCTTTCCCTAAACCGCCTAGCGGCAAATACCCGTCCTATATCGACGGCGATTACCGAATGTACGACTAACAGGAGATCATAAATATGACAGCCGCCACTCCAGCAAGAATCGCTGCGCCCAGTTGCTGGCGCGTATGGACTTTCGGAGCACTCGTGCTGGCGGTCGGCCTTGTGGCTGCCCGTCCGTCACACGCTCAGCTACGCGTCGATATATCCGGCGTGGGTGCCACACAGTACCCGATTGCAACTGCCGACTTTGCGGGCGATGCCCAGGGCCAGGCCGTGGCCGAAATCATCCGGGCCGATCTGACCCGCTCAGGCCAGTTCCGACTGGTGAATGCCACCGGTGCCAACCTCAATGCCGAAAGCCCGATTGCCTACGACGAATGGCGAAATCGTGGTGCCGACTATCTGGCGTATGGCTCAATTTCCCAAACAGGGGGCCAATACAGCATCAACTACCGCCTGGTCGACTCGGTCCGCAAGACGCAACTGGATGGCGTCGCCTTCGCCGGCAGCGAGAAAGAGTTGCGTCGCATTTCTCATCAAATTGCCGACCGCATCTACGAAAAAATTACCGGGGTGCGCGGCGTTTTCTCCACCCGCATTGCCTATGTGTTGCAAACTGGCAACAACTATGAGTTACAAATTGCAGATGCCGACGGGCAAAATCCCCAGGTAATGCTGCGTTCCAAACAGTCGATTATCTCGCCCGCATGGTCGCCTGACGGCAAGCGTCTGGCCTACGTAAGCTTCGAGGCCAACAAGCCGGTCGTCTACGTTCAGACGCTGGCGACCGGTCAACGCGTACCTATTGCCAACTTCAAAGGTAACAACAGCGCCCCCGCCTGGTCACCTAACGGTCAGCAATTGGCCATCGTCCTATCCCGTGACAGCATCTCCCAGATATACACCATCAATGCAGACGGATCGGGCCTGCGCCGAGTGATGCGGTCGCCTTTGATCGACACAGAACCCACTTATACACCCGATGGCGGATCACTGATATTCACCAGCGACCGTGGCGGCAATCCTCACATATACAAGGTTCCGGTTTCGGGTGGCGATGCGCAGCGGATTACCTTTTCGGGCAGTTACAATATCTCACCGGCACTGTCGCCAGACGCAAACAACCTGGTGTACGTTACACGAAGAGATGGTGCTTTCCGGATTGCAATCCAAAATATGGGGTCGGGATCTGAGCAATTATTAACCGCCGGCCCCGATGACGAGTCACCAAGTTTTGCACCGAATGGAATGCAAATCCTATATAGTTCTGTACAAGGTGGCCGCAGCGTTCTGGCCGTTATTTCGGTCGATGGCCGCGTTCGCCAAACGCTTTCGGCACTTAACGGCAAGGTACGTGAACCAACCTGGGGACCATTTACTAATTAATCAGTGTGACTCTTTTTCAAAGGAACTTTAAATGAGCTCGCGCATCGCAAGACGCCTCTCAATCGCCGCTGTTGTTGCTACCTTGGCAGCATGTAGCTCTGTACCCCTGGACCAGTCCGCAAGCGGCACTGGCACGGGTGGCGCAGATTCGGCCAGCTCGGGGCAAATCATGGACCCGTTTAATCCGCAAAGCCCGCTCGCCCAACAGCGTTCGGTCTATTTCGATTTCAACAGCTACACAGTCCCTGACCAATACCGCAGCGTGGTCGAAATGCACTCGTCGTACCTGACCAGCCACGGTCAACAGAAAATCCGCATCGAAGGCAACGCCGATGCACGTGGTGGATCTGAGTACAACCTGGCACTTGGCCAGCGCCGCTCCGATGCGGTTGCGCGTATGATGACCCTGCTGGGCGTCAACAGCAATCAAATCGAAGCGATCAGTTTCGGCAAGGAAAAGCCCAAAGCATTGGGCAATACCGAAGCCGACTTCGCTGAGAACCGTCGTGCAGATATTGTGTACCAACAGTAATATCTGAACACTGTGACTGTTAACGCCGTGGCGGCATTCCGCCGCGGCGTTTTTTATTTCAACGGAACCCGAAATGAGCGTTTATTCCCTGCCCCTGCGTAATGCCGTGCTGACCGCGACACTATCGTTTTCCGCCCTGTTTGCATCGCCCGCCCTGGCTTTCTCCGACGATGAAGCGCGTCGTGCCATTCTGGAGCTGCGCGGACAAATCAAGCAGCTGACCGAGCAGAATCAACAAGCCCGCATCCAGCTTGCCGACCAAATGGAAACCATCCGGCAGGAAATGGCCGCCATGCGTGGCCAGATGGAAACACTGAACTGGAAGCAAGAGCTCGAGAAGCGCTCCAGCGAAGATCAATCAGGCGGCACCAGCTCTACGCAGGCATCCGACCCGCAAGAACAGGCTGCCTACGATGCCTCCATGGGGTTGTTTCGTAGCGGCAAATATAAAGAGGCGGCAAGCTCTCTGGCGACATTCATACAGACCTATCCTGAAAGTGCTCTCGTGCCAGAAGCCCGTTTCTATCGCGGCAGCAGCATGTACGCCAGCAAGGATTTCAAGGGGTCGATCCAGGGCTTGCAAGGCATGATTAAATCTTCTCCCGACGACCCTCGTGCACCAGATGCCCTGCTTGTCATTGCCGCTAGCCAGATCGAACTTAATGACCTGGCAGGTGCCAAGGCCAGCCTGCAAAGAATCGTGAAAGATTACCCACAGGCCTCTGCCGCTGAAACGGCTAAGAGCCGACTCAAACTGCTGCAATAATGCCCGCCAGTGCCTCGGCCGGCAATCTGGCCTACCAGCGCACATGGCATAGCAGGAAGCGCCTGCTGGCGCTGCTGCTGGTCGCCATCCTCGCGTTGGCGTGCATCGACTTGCTGGTGGGGCCCTCCGATCTGGCGTGGACCTCATTGCTGAAGACACTGCTTGGCTCCGGCTCTGCCGATCCGACACTCGACATCATCGTGTGGCAGATCCGGATGCCTCAGACCCTGATGGCATTGATGGTAGGCGCTGCGCTGGGTCTGGCTGGCGCGGAAATGCAAACGGTACTGAACAACCCTCTGGCCAGTCCCTTTACGCTGGGAGTATCGTCCGCCGCAGCACTGGGTGCCGCCCTGACGTTGGTATTTGACTGGCGACTTCCGATGGTTCAGCAGCAGTACGTTTTGGTGCTGAATGCTTTTATCCTGGCCCTTTCCTGCTCCCTTCTACTTGATGCCGTGGCGCGCCGCGCACGCATAGGGACCGCCGGCATCGTGCTGTTTGGCATCGCCCTGGTCTTCAGCTTCAACGCCCTGCTTTCGCTCGTACAACTGACGGCCACTGCCGCAGCCTTGCAAGATCTCGTGTTCTGGATGATGGGCAGTCTGGAACGCAGCAATTGGCCCAAGGTGCTTATGATGGCCGGTGTGCTGGTAGCGGTGCTACCCTTCTCCCTGCGTAGGGTCTGGCAGCTTACAGCACTGCGCTTTGGTGATGACCGCGCCGCCAGCCTGGGCGTGGATGCGCAAGGGGTACGGCGTGGCGCGCTGCTACGTATCAGCCTGCTGGCTTCGCTAGCCGTTGCGCTGGTGGGCGTGATCGGCTTCATTGGCCTGGTGGCTCCTCACATTGCCAGACGCCTCTGGGGCGAGGACCATCGGTGGTACCTGCCCGCTAGCGCCTGCATCGGCAGCGCCATCCTCATCGGCGCCTCCGTGGCGGCAAAATTGATCAGTACCCATACTGTCATTCCTGTCGGCATAGTCACCACCCTGGTCGGCATCCCTTTCTTTATCATTGCCCTGATGCGGCGGATTGTTCACTAGGCATGGTTCCAATTTTCCCCCCGGTCGAGTTGCGTATTGCCGACCTGTCCTGCACGCTGGGCAGCAACCGGGTCTTGCACAAACTGACCTTGCCTTCACTGCAGGGCAGCCAGCTCGTGGCATTGCTGGGTCGAAATGGCAGTGGTAAATCGACGCTGTTGCGCAGCATTGCCGGTCTTGCTCCAGCTCACGCGGAAACCGTGGCGCTCAATGATCTGGACCTCTTGCCGCTTGCACCGCAAGTACGCGCGGAGAAAGTCCGCTACCTTCCACAAAGCCTGCCTGAGTTCGTCCACCTTACAGTGATCGAAGCCATTCTGGTCGCGCTCAAAGCTCGCGGTCCGATAGGCACTCCGATCGCCATGCAAAAGGTCGAGGCCATCCTGGAAGATCTCGATATCAGCCGCCTCGGTTCCTGTTACCTCGATGAGCTATCAGGAGGGCAGAGGCAACTGGTTGGGCTGGCGCAAGCGTTGGTCCATGAGCCCACGGTGCTCTTACTGGACGAGCCCCTAGCCTCGCTCGACTTGAATTACCAGCATCATGTCATGCAAATGCTGGTCGAACTCGCGAGAACCCGCGGACTGCTGATTGTGATTGTGCTGCATGACCTGAATATCGCCTTGCGCTATGCGAACCTGGCGCTCCTCCTGCATAAGGGTGCATTGCTGGCCAGCGGCGAGCCCCTCGCTGTGATAACGCCAGCCCATCTCGCCGAAGCCTTCCTGATCCAGGCGCGGGTAGAGCGCTGCAGCCTGGGACATGCCAATGTATTTGTCGACGACCTTATCCACCTCTGAATCTTTTCATGATGCCTAGTCAGTCCCTGCCCGAATTCACCACCCATCTGGATGATTCGTCTGTCCACTACACCGAAGCCGGGACGGGGGACGTCGTATTGCTTATCCATGGTTCGCTGTGCGACTACCGCTACTGGCGTTGGCAGATTCCCACACTGAGCCCATCGTACCGCGTCGTGGCACCCAGCCTGCGAGGGTTTTGGCCGGAAGCCTTCCAACGCGAAGACGCCAGATTCAGCATCGAGCAGCACGCGGAGGATATGCTGGCGTTCGCCCGACACATTGGCCAGGAACAGCCCGTTCATATACTTGGGCACTCGCGCGGTGCCCATGTCGCACTCGAAATGGCATGCGCAGGCCCGGAACTTGTCCGCAGCCTTACCCTTGCGGATCCCGGCTTTCGCATCGGCGGCGAACCGAGCAGCCCATCAGTGCATACTAGGGTGGCCGCCCTGTTGGATCGCGGCGAGATCGAACAAGGCCTGTCCGAATTCGTAGACACCGTCAATGGGCCTGGCACTTGGCGTCAGATGGTCGGCTGGTTCAAGACCATGGTCAAGGACAATGCCTATACCCTGCTGTCGCAAATACGTGAGGTGGATTTGAGCATCGATCTGGCTCGGGCTCGCCAATTGCGCCATCCCATATTGTTGGTAGGCGGCGCCAACAGTCCGGCCCGATACGGCAGCCGGCTCGACGCCCTGGAAAAGGCGCTCGACTGCGTGTCGCGCGTCACGATCCCCCATGCGTCGCACGGAATGAACCTGGCCAATCCAAAGGCATTCAATCAAGCACTGGTCGACTTCTTTGGCACGATGACGTCGCCATAAGCAAACGACCGCGGCAAGCGCGGTCGATTCTTTTCGTGGCTGGACGCCGGCGGGCCTCATCCAGGCATTCAATGCGACATTGGCGTCCTGGTGTTTGCAGGCTTTATCTCGCATTCGGCAGATGCCTTCTCGCCATTGTCGAATAGGAAATCCATGACGATCTTGCTGCCGATCGGATGTGCCTTTACGGGATCTTCCAGCATCGCATGATAAGCGCCCGGTTTGAATTCCAGCTGGCCTCCGGCCGGAATCGGCACGCCATGCGTGGCCGACATGCGACTCATGCCGTCTTTGTGCGTGGTTTGATGCAACATGACCATGCCGTAACCGGTTGAAGACGCCGCTATCAGCTGAACTGGCTTGCTACCGGAATGGGAAACCACAAAATAACCGCCCGACGGCGCCGGCGCAGGCATGGATCGTATCCAGCATCCAGATACCGTCAATGTGGTGGACATTGGCGCGCCGGCCATCCGGGACGCGGCGGCGCCCGACGCAGCGGCGCCCACCTTGTGGCCGTGCGCGGGTTGGGCGTGTGATCCCGCACCATGGTCGTGGCCGGCGTGCGCAACCAAGAGTGGCTGGAACGGCACGCTGTGCACTTCGTTGGCCTGCGCACTGAGGCCCAGTCCAAGGCTGCAAAGCCCAAGAAAACCGGAGAAAATTTGTTTGTTCATGATGTACTACCCCTGTGATTCATTGGAAAACGGCTAGCTGATTACCGTGCCGCAAGGGGTGGGCCGCGGGCGCCCAAAGGAGGACCCTGCCATGGCTGCGTAAAAGCCGGCGCCATCGCGCGCCAGAGAGCCTGGTGAACGTCCGTCAGCACGGCAGCAAGAGCTAAGCCCGCAAACACAGGCAATACAGGCTGGACAACCACCGCGCCAAACGCGCAGTCGAGCGCCCGGGGTTCTGCGGAAATGGGAGTGTCGTGAAGCGCCAAGACTTTTAGTGTGCCCGCGGACAGGCCATGAATGCACATGGTCATGCCGAGATCGCCAGGTGCGGCGGAGGCGGGCATGTAGCCCGCCGCAATCATGGCGCGCAACATGAACGCCAGCAGCAGCACACCGGTGAGAATGCGCCAGCGTATGTGCCTGGTAGGATGCCGCAAATGCCTGTACATGGTCGGAAAGTGTACTACGCGGCCAGCGTGCGACGGTTGATTGCGCGCAATGATACCTGTTGTGGCACACTTGCTTCACCAGCCATCGACATTGTCTTCAAACTCCGCCTATCCATGACACCCATCTCGCCTGACCAACCTGCCAAGATCTCAGTTGCGGATTTCAATCAGTTACTGCAGGAACAACACCCTTTCGCGGCCATACTCGATATCGAAGTCATGAGTATCGGATGCGGCATAGCCACCCTGCACTTGCCGGAACGAGGCTCGCACCAACGCCTGGGCGGCATCATCGCCGGCCCCATGTTGATGGGCCTGGCAGACCTGGCCTTATATGCCGCGATCGTCGGGGCGACAGGAAATCCGCAAGCCGTCACCGCCAGCCTCAGCATCAACTTCCTGCGCGGGGCGCCGCCGGGCGGCATACTGGCACACGCCCACATCCGCAAAATCGGACGCCTTGCGTCTGGCGACGTACTGTTGGTTCCAATCGCTGGGGGAGATGCCGTGGCACAGGTGATCAGTACGTGGTCTTTGCCTCGGAGTCCTTGACTGCATGAGCAATGCTGTTCAAGTGCTTGACCAGTAGATCAGCGGCGGGCGGCAAAAGCGACTCGCGCCGCGTTATCATTATTCGCAGACCAACAAACAAGAAAGGAAGGCCATGCAATATCGACGTCTCGGCAATAGCAATTTGAAGGTCTCGGCGCTCTGCCTGGGGACCATGATGTTTGGTGACCAGACTGATTTCGACGAGGCGCAGCGCATTGTTGCCTCGGCGCACGATCACGGCATAAACTTCATTGACACCGCCGACGTTTATAGCAAGGGCGGCTCTGAAGAAATGGTGGGCAAGCTATTGGGGACCGGACGCCACGATTGGATCCTGGCCACCAAGCTGGGCAACTCCATGAGCCGGCAACCCAACCAATCGCATTATTCGCGGCACTGGATGATGCGGGAAGTGGACAATAGCCTGCAACGTCTGGGCACCGACTACATCGATATCCTGTACATGCACCGCGATTTTCATGATGAGAATCTGGACGAGGCAGTACGCACCATGGGCGACCTCATACAAGCAGGAAAAATACGCGCATTCGGTGTGTCGAATTTCAGGGGCTGGCGTATTGCCGAGATGCTGCGCCTATGCGAAAAGGCCAATGTTCCGCAACCCGCAGTTTGTCAACCTTACTACAACCTGCTCAATCGCGGCCCTGAAACCGAAATCCTGCCGGCTTGCGGCCATTATGGATTGGGCGTTGTGCCCTACAGCCCCATCGCCCGGGGTGTGCTTACCGGGAAATATCAACCGGGCCAGACCCCCGCGGAAGGGAGCCGCGCAGGACGTGGCGACCGGCGCATACTCGAAACGGAATTTCGCGAGGAATCACTGCTCATTGCCCAGAAATTGCAAGAGCACTGCCAGGCGCGGGGAATCAAGCTGGGCCAGTTCGCGACGGCATGGGTACTGGCGAACCGGCATATCAGCGCCGTGATCGCGGGGCCGCGTACGCTGACCCAAATGGAAGACTACTACCCCGCTATCGATGTCACGATCACCGACGAGGAAGAGGCGCTGGTCGACGGCCTGGTCGCACCGGGGCATGCATCCACCCCGGGCTATAACGACCCCAGTTATCCATTCTTTGGCAGGATCAGGCCGACGTAATTACGCTGTACACCGGTCCGCTCTGGCGCACAATTATTTCGTTGGCAGTTGCCCGACCACGCCTTCGACGTAATAGTTCATCTTGTTCAAACCGGCGTCATCCATGGCGCCGTTCTCAAGTTGGACCTTACCTTGGTTGTCTCTGAGCGGACCTGCAAACGGAGACAGGCTGCCGGCTACGATTTCGGCCTGCTTATCGGCAACCAGTTTCTTCACGTCGTCAGGCACGGCCGGGCCGAATGCCTCGAGGGCAACCATGCCCTCCTTCATGCCGCCCCATGTAGAATCGGATTTCCAGGTGCCATTCAATACGTCCTGGGCTTCCTTGGTAAAATAATTGCCCCAATGGTGAGTCACCGCGGCAAGCTGCGCTTTCGGGCCAAACTGCTTCATGTCGGAATGATAGGCAATGGCATATTTACCTTTCTCTTCGGCGGCCTGGACAGTAGCGGTGGAATCGGTATGGTGCGTGACGATATCGGCACCCTGGCCTATGAGCGCCAGCGCGGCATCACGCTCCTTGCCGGGGTCGAACCAGCTGTTCACCCAGATGACCCGCACTTCGGCATCGGGGTTGACGCTGCGCATACCACGGGTGAATGCATTGATGCCTTGCAGTACTTCGGGAATGGCAAAGGCACCCACATAACCCGCAACATTCGATGTTGTCATCTTCCCGGCAATAATGCCCGACAAGTAACGGGCTTCATAAAAGCGTGCGTTCGTCGTTGCGACGTTGGCCGCTGTCTTATACCCGGTGGAGTGGACGAACTTCACGTCGGGAAACTGTCTGGCCACCTTCAGCGTGGGATTCATGAAACCAAAGGAAGTCGAAAAAATGAGCTTGTTGCCCTGCTGCGCAAGATCGCGAATGACGCGTTCCGCGTCGGCACCTTCCGGTACGTCTTCGACGTATTGCGTCTGCACCTTGCCGCCCAGGCTCTGTTCCATTTCCTTGCGGCCCAGGTCCTGCTGCCACGTCCATCCGGCTTCACCGATTGGGCTGACGTAGACGAAACCCACTTTCAGCGGTTCTTTATCCGCCCCATGGGCGGCCGGAATGGCGACCATGGCAGGCAGGATCGCCATTGCGTACATGGTTTTGCGAATGAATTCTACAGACATAAATATCCTCAGGAGTTCGGGTTGAAATTCTTGCCCAGCGACGCAGGCATATTGAGCCTTATCCAGCTGGCATTCCGGGAAATCAGGACCAATACGAGTATCGTTGCCAGGTATGGCAACATGGACAGCAACTGGGAAGCAATAGGCACCCCGAGCGCCTGCATATGGTAGGAAAGTATTGTGATCCCGCCAAATAGATAGGCGCCCGCCAGCACACGAACCGGACGCCAGGTGGCAAAAGTCGTCAGCGCCAGAGCGATCCAGCCACGACCGGCGACCATGCCTTCAACCCACATGGGCGTATACACCAGCGACATGAAAGCGCCCGCCAGTCCGCAGCAGGCACCGCCAAACAACAAGGCGCTTAGACGGATGTGGCGCACGTTGTAGCCTAATGAATGGGCGGATGTGGGCGATTCGCCAACCGCGCGCAGGACAAGGCCAGCCCGTGTGCGATGAAGCACCCACATTATCGCAATGCACAGACCCCACGACAGGTAAACCATGGGATGGTGCTGAAATATGGCTTCGCCCAGAAAAGGAATGTCCTGGAAGTAAGGAATACCGAAACGACCCGCTTGCAATGTCTTGCCGACGTACCCGATACCCAGGTACGCCGACGCTCCCGCACCGAATAGCGACAAGGCCAGGCCAGTGGCAACCTGATTTGCGCCCAGCCATACAGTAAGCCAGGCAAAGAAGCCAGCCAGCACCATGCCTGCCGCCGCTCCGGCCAGGAACCCCAGGCCCACGCTCCCTGTGTCGACAGCAGTCGCGAAGCCCATGACGGCAGCCATCAGCATCATGCCTTCGGAACCCAGGTTGATGACCCCGGATTTCTCGTTGACCAGCAGACCAAGTGCCGCCAGCATCAAGGGGGTACCGGCAATGATGGCTGAAGCAATGAGCGGCGCCAATGCATCCATTATTTTCTCCAGCGTAATTTATTCTGAATCAACACATCGCAGATCAGCAGCGAGAACAGCAGTATTCCCTGGAAAATTCCAGTGATGGCGCTGGGCATTCCCAGTCGGCTCTGGGACAGCTCGCCGCCTATGTACAGCAAGGCCATGATGAAACTGGAGAAAATCACACCGATAGGATGGAGGCGCCCCACGAAGGCCACGATAATGGCGGCGAACCCGTAGCCGGGGGAAATCGACGGAGTAAGCTGGCCCACCGGCCCCATGATCTCGCAGGCTCCGGCCAGCCCCGCCAGTCCACCAGAAACCAGCATGCCTGTCCATAAAGACCGGCGTGAGGAAAAGCCCGCGTAACGGGCCGCCAGCGGGGCGAGGCCGCCTACGCGCAATTTGAATCCCGAGAAACTCCGGGCCAGATAGAGCCAGCCAAGCAATGCCGCGAGCACCGCAAGCACGATGCCGATATGCAGGCGTGTGCCCGGCAGCACAATGGGTAGCAAAAAACCTTCGGAAAAAAGGCGGGACTGGGGAAAACCGAATCCGTCGGGGTCCATCAACACGCCGTGCACCAGATAACTGAGCAGCAATTCGGCCACATATACCAGCATCAAGGAAACAAGGATTTCGTTGGCATTGAACTGGTCGCGTAACCACGCGGTAATGGAGGCCCAGAGCATCCCGCCGGCCACGCCCGCCAGCAAGGCGATCGATATAAGCCAGAAACCGCCGTTGCCGCCGTCATCGAAGTACAGGACAACCGCGCCTGCGGCGATGGCGCCTGTGACCAGCTGGCCTTCGGCGCCAATATTGAAGACGTTGGCGCGAAAACAGATAGCCAAACCTACCGAAATAAGCAGCAATGGGGCGACCTTGATGCCCACTTCAGACCATCCGTGGAGATCGTTGATCGGTTCCCAAAAGAACACAGCCAGGCTGGCGAAAGGGTCCTTGCCCACCGCAAGAAAGAGCAAAACGCCGCAAGCCATCGTCAGCACCACGGCCAGCACAGGTGAAATCCACGCCATCAATAAAGACGGCTTTGCACGCGGCTCAAGCCTTAACATGCCGGCGCCTCCATGGTGGCAGCCACACCTGCGACGAGATCCGCGGAACCCCACAAGCCGCTCATCCATTGCCCGATGAGATCCTGCGAGGCTTGTGATGTTTTTATGGATGGCGACATTCGCCCTTTCGCCAACACGACCAGTCGGTCTGAAATTTCGAACAATTCGTCGAGCTCTTCCGAAATGACCAGCAAGGCGCAACCCGCATCGCGCAAGGCGATCAGCTCGGACCTTATCTGGGCAGCCGCACCCACATCCACACCCCAGGTCGGCTGTGCGACGAGCAATACGCTGGGATTGCGCGTGACTTCACGGCCAACGATGTACTTTTGGAGATTCCCACCTGATAGGCTCGCCGCCATGGCGTGCACTCCGGGCGCCTTGACCTTGAAACGCTGAATGATATCGGCGGCCAGCAACTGGATTGCGCGCCGGTTTACCAGGCCATGGCTGACCGTCGCGCGGGTCTGATGGGACAACAACATATTGTGGGCAAGAGATAGTTCGGGCACGGCGCCACGGCCCAGCCGCTCTTCCGGCACAACACCGATACCGTGGGCCCTGCGCCACGCCGTGGACTTGTCACCAATAGGCCTGCCCTCGAAAACCAGCGCGGTCCGGGAAGGCCGGGTGTCCTCGCCTGATAACACGGCCAGAAGTTCCTGCTGGCCATTGCCCGAGACCCCCGCCACGCCGAGGATCTCACCTGCCCTCACCTCGAAATCGATATCGTTCAACTCTGTGGCGAACGGATGGGCCTTGGGCAAGGAAAGTCGCTGGACCGTCAAACGTGCCTCGCCGGGCGGACGCTCGTGGTGCGTGATGGCAAGCGGTTCGCAGCCTATCATCAGGCGCGACAGACTGGCATCGGTTTCGTTGCGGGGATCGGAAACGCCGGTGACCTTGCCGCCGCGCATGACCGTACACGTATGGCAAAGCGCACGTATTTCATCCAGCTTGTGACTGATATACAGAATGCTGCAACCTTCGTCCGCGAGCTTGCGCAAGGTTTCGAACAACCTGTCCACCGCCTGCGGTGTAAGAACCGACGTGGGTTCGTCAAGTATGAGCAACTGAGGCCGACCCAGCAAGGCGCGCACGATTTCGACGCGCTGGCACTCGCCGACCGACAATGTGTGAACATGTCGCTGTGGCTCGAGGTCGAGCCCATACTGGCGCGCAGTATCGGCAATGCGTGTTTCGAGGTCTGCCAGGCGAGTATTGGAAGGCAGGCCCAAGGCTATGTTTTCCGCCACGGTCAGCGTATCAAAGAGCGAAAAATGCTGGAAAACCATGCCTATTCCCAGATCCCGCGCCGCGGCAGGGCTGGCAATACGCGTTTCCTGGTCATTCCAGAACAGTTGGCCCGCGTCCGGCTTCGTGACGCCATAGATGATCTTCATCAGGGTGGACTTGCCCGCACCGTTCTCTCCCAGCACGGCGTGGATCTCACCGGGCAGGACAGTGAGGTCGACCTTGTCGTTGGCAACGACCGCAGGGTACTGCTTGGTGATCTGTTTCAGCGCAAGGCGGGTAGTCATAGGTGCTAGCGTTGCTGCAACGCCTTTTCGATTTTCTTGTCAGTCTTGTACTGGCTCAGCGCATATACTGCCCAGATCGTGGCCGGCAACCATCCAACCAGAGTGATTTGCAATATCAGGCACACAATTCCGGCAATGGGCCGCCCAATGGTGAAGAATGTAAGCCAGGGCAATAACAGAGCAATGATCAGTCGCATTATTCAACACCCCATTTCCGTTGGAAGTTTACAGAGCCTGCTATTCTAACCGCTGCTTAAATTGAGGTTATCAACGATGACTGATATTGCATCCAGCATCTGGAACACGATCGTTCATGAGTTTTCCGATATTCCCGACGTGGAACAGGCAACACGCATTCTGCTGCGCCTGTCGATGGCGATCGCCTTGGGGGCCGCCATCGGCTACGAGCGTGAGCTGCGCGGCAAAGATGCCGGACTTCGCACCCATATGCTGGTGTCGCTGGGCGCGGCGATTTTTATCCTGGCACCGCTACAAATTGGCATGCCCATCGAGGACGCCAGCCGTGTGCTCCAGGGCATCATTGCAGGCATTGGCTTCCTGGGTGCCGGCGCGATCATCAAGCTTAGCAATGATGAAGAAATCAAAGGCTTGACGACGGCAGCCAGCGTATGGGTAGCCGCGGCCATAGGCATTGCCGCAGGAATGGGCCTGGAAGCCACCGCAGTGGTGAGCACCGCGGCGGTCCTGTTCATTCTGGTGGTGGTCAGGCGAGTGGAAACAAAAATCGACCCGAATCCCAAGTAGCCGGCTGCGCAACCCACCTTCTCACGGACGCGCTTGCGATGACGGCCAGTTGTCCCGGGGATTCTCTGCCTCCTGTTTTTCCGCAGGCTTGTCGGAGCTGGGTTTCTTTTCGGACTTGCCGAGTACAGGTTCGCAATCGTTTGATTCGTTGGTTCCAGTATTGAGCAGTGGCAACAAGGCGGCAAACGGAGTGGCCACGACGCCCAATGCTATGGCCGCACCGGCACGGGCTGCCAGCGGACCCATCTGCACCCCGACGTCCGGATTCTTGAACGTCCCTTTCGCATACAGAGGCGAGCGCAGGGTAAAAACGCGCAGCGTCTTGTTTTCCGGTCGCACATCAAGGTCGATCGCTTCGGTACGCAGGTTGATGTCGCCCGTTATGTCCACGGTCGTGTCCTCGGTTTCCAGCTTGAAGACACGGATCTGCATCAAACCGTCGCGAACCACAAAGTTGCTGGCGACACAGTTCAGCATTACTTGCTCGTCGCCGAATAGTTTAAGCATGAGCATGTTCGCAACGTTCAGGCCAGCGGCCTCCATCAGGAAGCTACTGACCGTGCCGCGACTGACCAAAGCCTTGATTTCGCCATTGGCATGGCCCAGAAGCTCGGCAATCGAACCGCCCTGGCCCTTTAGCGTGGCATCGCCATGCAACTCGCCAAAACTGGCATCCATGCTTTCGGCGCCCGGAAAAAGCTGTTTAAGCTTCAAGTGACGTGCGGCCGTCTCCATTTCCGCCTGAATTTTTTCTCCACGGCCATCCAGTGTGATCGTATTGCCGAGCGTGCCACCGGCGAAACCGAAATTCAACGGTGTGAAGGACAGGACGCGGTCTTGCAGTTTGATATGCGCGTCGATGTCGTCGAGAGGCAGATTCTTGTCGCGCAGTATCTTGACTCCCTTGAACTTGACATCGGCGTCCATGGTTCCCCACGCCTTGGTGCCAATGGGATCGACTGGCAAGACCTTGCCCGGCGGCTGCTTGACCTTGTCTTTTTCGCCTTTCCCTTTGACATTGCTGGTATTCGCGCCGATGAGAGGTCCTAGATCCTTGAACCGCAAGAGCTTGGACTCGACATGGCCGGTAAGGAGCGAGCGCGGCTTGCGCTGCTGGTATTCCAGGGTCCCCTGGAGGTCACTTTCGCCCACGACGCCTTTGAAATTCTCATACCTCCATTTGTCGTCATCCCCCTCCAGCATCCCGATGAGTCGACCTTCCGTGCTGTACGGCGGAGTGCTTGGCAATGTGACGCCAATGAGAGGATGCAGATCGGCCATACTATTGCCGGCAAGACTAAGCTTGACATCGAGTGCCGCCAGCTGTTGAGGTTTGGTCACGGAACCCTCGATTCCTATGGTGGTTTCGCCTACGCTGACCTTGCCCTGAAGCGGGAACGGATCACTGCCCGCTCGCAATGACAGGATATCGCCTGCCTGCCCTTCGCCGCTGATATCAGCGTCGTTATAGCTGCCGCTGGCCTTGAACCCGATGCCATAGCCGCCCTTGCTTGTTTCCTGCAGGGACTCGAGCTCCGCGTTCATGTTCAGCTTGCTGGCTACATCCACGACATGGACCCTCGCCTGTGCGACCTGTATCTGTTGAACGTCGAATTCCCATCTCGACGGTTTCTGGTCGTTCGGATTTTTCCTGGTGAACGTCCAGTTATTGACCCCTTGTTCATCGCGGTTCAGCGCCACGTTGGCTTGTTCGATCTTGAGGCGGGGGAGCTCGATGGTGTTATCGAGCAGGGCTAATGGATTGATCACGAAGGTCAGGTTCTTTACCTCGGCCATGTTGCCTTCGAGCATGCTTCCTTCCGGGTTTCCCACCGTGACCTGCTGGGCCGTGATCTCGGGCCAAGGCACCCAACCCCGCCACCCGCTTTGCTCTTGCATGCGCAGCCACTTGACCGACAGATCCCCTTCTATAGCCACCGGTCGATCGACGAGCGCGCTGACTTGCTTGTTGATCCAGGGCCGGGCGTGGTTCCAGTTGAACGTGGCCGCTACCAGCACCGACAGGGCGACGACTGCCAAAAGAACGGAGCATCCCCACAAAATAAATTTCAAATAGCGTGGCATGTCCGCTCCTGGATTGACCGCCCCCATGGTGAGGCGACCGGTACATCATTTTAGGTGGATCGCTGTCCGGCCCTTGGAACGAAACGATACCGTGCAGGACGAAATACCGCAACTAGACCTGAGGTCCGGAATACGTCACGCAAGCATGCTGCGTGCCCGGCGGAAACGCTCGTGCCATGAGAATGCCAGTTCCAGCATGTGGGGAGTCTGGCCGCCGCGCTTGCAGGCCTGCCTGAAATAATGGCGCAGTTCCTCCCGATAGTGGGGGTGGGCACAACGTTCGATGATCAGTTCAGCGCGTTCACGTGGGGCCAATCCCCGCAAATCGGCCAATCCCCACTCGGTCGCGACCACGTCGACGTCGTGCTCGGTATGATCAACGTGAGGCACCATGGGGACAACGCTGGAGATTGCGCCGGCCTTGGCCACCGACTTGCTGACGAATATTGACAAATGGGCGTTTCGGGCAAAATCGCCTGAGCCCCCTATGCCATTCATCATATGCGTGCCGCCGACGTGAGTGGAATTCACATTACCGTAGATATCGAACTCCAGGGCCGTGTTGATGGCAATAATGCCCAGCCTGCGCAGAACCTCGGGATGGTTGCTGATTTCCTGCGGTCGCAGCACAAGCCGGGACCGGTAGCGTTCGACCTCCTGTAGAAACGTCTCATGCCTTGCTTCGGACAGCGTAATGGACGAGGCCGAAGCAAAATCCAGCTGTCCGGAATCGAGCAATTCGAAGGCGCTGTCCTGCAGCACTTCCGAGTACATTGTCAGGCCGGCGAAAGGCGAATCGAGCAGACCGTGCAATACTGCGTTCGCAATCGTTCCGATGCCGGCCTGTAATGGCAGCAGTGCAGGCGTCAACCGCCCGGCCTTGACTTCACCCGATAGAAATTCGATAACGTGGCCGGCTATCGCCTGGGTTTCATCGTCCGGCGGCAAGATGGCGGAAGGACTATCCGCGCTGTCGGTCACGACAATTGCGGCAATTCGTGCCGGGTCGACGCGGATCGCCGCCCCACCGATACGGTCGTCCACATTGAGCATAGGTATCGGCGTTCGACCGGGCCGGGCAGCGGGAACGTAGATATCGTGCAGGCCTTCCAGCGACAAGGGCATACGGAGGTTGAGTTCGATGATGACCTGGGCTGCCTGTTCCACAAAACTGGCGGAGTTGCCGACAGACGTGCTGGGTACGATGCCGCCATCTTCTGTGATGGCCACCGCTTCGATGACGGCGATGTCGATGGGAGCAAGGTTATGTCCCCGAAGCTGCTCGACCGTCTCGGACAAATGCTGGTCGATGAACATCACCTCGCCATCATTGATTTTCTTACGCAGACTCGCATCGGCCTGGAACGGCATGCGGCGAGCCAGCAATCCGGCCTGTGCCATCAGTCCGTCGCTGTCGTTACCCAGCGACGCGCCCGTGATAAGGGTAAGTTTCAGGTCTTCCTGGCGCGCCCGCTCGGCCAAGGCAGCCGGCAAGGCCTTGCAATCACCGGCCTTTGTGAACCCGCTCATCCCGACGCTCATCCCGTCCCTGAATAGCCGGGCCGCCTCTTCAGCTGTCATGATTTTCTGTCTTAATTCAGGCTGACGAATTCGATCCTCGTACATCTCCATGCACTCCGCTTCATTATTGATGAGATGAGCATAGCATTCCAATCATGAATTAAAATAACCGTTAAAAGTCGTTTTATTCATAGTTCGCGCAATGGAGACCCCTTACGGTGGATATCAGATCCCTACGCTATTTCGTCGAAACCACCCGGCTGAACAGTTTTACGCACGCGGCTGCAAGCCTGCAGGTGACCCAGTCCACGATCAGCAAAATGATACGGCAGCTCGAAGACGAAATCGGCGAACCCTTATTGTTGCGCGAATCGCGCCAATTTACCCTTACCGATACAGGGCGCGTCGTCTACGAGCGTGCCAAGGACGTCCTGGGCGCCATGCGACAATTGACCACTGAAGTACGCGAAACACAAGCCCTGAGCCGTGGCACCTTGCACGTGGGCGTGCCGCCCATGATCAATCTGCTATTCACTCAGGTATTGAAGACCTTCCGTACCAAGTATCCGGATATTGTGCTTGCATTGCACGAAAACACTGGCCAGGAAATTGAACGACAGGTGGCCGCCGGCACACTTGAAATTGGCATGAGCATCCTGCCGACCAATCCCGACCTGGGTCTCAGGGCGGTAGAGGTTGCAAGCCATGCAGTTTGGGCAGTCGGAGAACATGGCGCTTTCAAGCAAAAAAATACAATCCGCCTGGACGCCTTGGCGGATATGCCTCTGGTCTTGTTGAAGGATGATTTTGCTCTGACCCGCCGACTGCGTCATGAGTTCCGCCAGGTGGGTTTCGAGCCGAAAATTGCAGCGCAAAGCAGTCAATGGGATTGGACCTTGGCCATGGCACGGGCCGGCATGGGCGTCGCGCTGCTGCCGGAACCCTTCATCTCAAACCTCAACCAGGACAACCTTGCCGTCGCACGGATTGCGGAACCCGATATTCCATGGCAGGTGGCCCATATCTGGAATGGCCGCTACCTATCGCACGCGGCCCGGGCATGGATCGATATCTGCGAACAGGTATTGGGCGGCCACTGGCTGGACACCTCGGACCAGTGGCCTTCTGAAGGCACTACGCCGCGGCTGTCTCGAGCGCCGTAGCGGGCACGGCATCTTCTTCAGCCAGCGGGCTGCGTATCAAATGATCAAAGGCACTGAGAGCCGCCTTTGCGCCGTCGCCAGCCGCGATCACAATCTGCTTGTAAGGCACTGTCGTGACATCACCGGCCGCGAACACACCTGGCAAGGACGTCTGGCCCCTGGCGTCCACCTCGATCTCGCCATGGCGTGACAATGCCAGCGTACCTTCGAGCCACTCGGTATTGGGCACCAGACCAATCTGGATGAACACCCCTTCCAGCTCGACGCGATGCAACTCGTCGGTTTTTCGGTCTTTATATGCCAAAGCGCTGACCCTTTCGCCATCGCCGTGTATCTCGGTGGTGAGCGCGCTGGTAATGACGGTAACATTCGGCAGACTGCGCAATTTGCGCTGCAGAACGGCATCCGCACGCAAAGCGTCACCGAATTCAATAAGAGTCACGTGCTTGACCAGCCCGGCCAGGTCTATGGCCGCTTCCACTCCAGAGTTGCCGCCGCCGATGACCGCGACGCGCTTGCCCTTGAACAGCGGACCGTCGCAGTGCGGACAATAGGCGACGCCGTTGTTACGGTACTCGCGCTCGCCTGGAACGTTGATTTCGCGCCAGCGGGCACCCGTGGATACTATGACGGTCTTGCTTTTGAGCACACCGCCGTTGGCCAGTTCGATTTGGATAAGCTTTCCGGGCACCAGGCTGGTGGCCTCTTGTAGATTCATAATATCCACATCGTAAGCTCTTACGTGCTCTTCCAGTGCCGCTGCAAACTTCGGCCCATCCGTTTCTTTAACCGAAATGAAATTTTCTATGGCCATGGTGTCCAACACCTGTCCCCCGAAGCGTTGTGCCACGATACCGGTGCGTATACCTTTGCGCGCGGCATAGACCGCCGCTGCCGCGCCGGCCGGGCCACCGCCAACAATCAATACATCGTAGGCGTCCTTGGCGCTGAGCTCCTCGGCCTTGCGGCTGGATGCGCTGGTGTCCAACCGGGACAGGATCTCTTCGACACTCGAGCGGCCCTGGCCGAACACTTCACCGTTCAGGTACATGGTCGGTACCGACATGATCTGGCGGGCGTCCACTTCGTCTTGATACAAGGCGCCGTCGATGGCGACATGCTGGATGCGCGGATTGATGATCGACATCACATTCAGCGCCTGAACAACATCAGGGCAATTCTGGCATGACAGAGAGAAATAGGTCTCGAACTTGTAGTCGCCGTCAAGATTACGTATTTGTTCGATCACAGCTTCATCGAGCTTGATCGGATGGCCGCCGACCTGGAGCAAGGCCAGGACCAGCGATGTGAATTCGTGCCCCATGGGTATACCGGCAAAACGCACACTGATGTCAGTGCCGCTGCGATTGATACTGAAGGAGGGCTTGCGTTCATTGCTGTCGTTACGCTCGGTCAACGTGATGCGATCCGACATCAGCTCGATTTCCTGTAGCAGATCGCGCAGTTCGACAGATTTGGCGCTGTCGTCGAGGCAGGCCACGATCTCGATAGGCAGCGAGACCATTTCCATATAGGATTTCAACTGATTCTTGATATTTGCATCTAACATAACGTATCGACCTTCTTGATAAGAGGAATTCAGGGTGTCGCATCATGGCTCGTAGCCGTGATGCGACGGGAAAAGTAAACTTACCCGCTTATCGCAAGCGAGTTACGCTTTAGATCTTGCCTACGAGGTCCAGCGAAGGAGTCAGCGTTTTACCGCCTTCTTCCCATTTGGCGGGGCAGACTTCACCAGGGTGGGCAGCGATGTACTGGGCAGCCTTTACCTTGCGCAGCAGTTCGGAAGCAACGCGGCCAATGCCGTTGTCATGCACTTCCATTACTTTGATTTCGCCTTCGGGATTCACGACGAAAGTACCGCGCAATGCAATGCCTTCCTGTTCGATAAGAACTTCGAAGTTGCGCGCCAATACGTGAGTCGGATCGGCAATCATGGGATATTGCACTTTGCCAATAGCGTCGGAGGTGTCGTGCCAGGCCTTGTGCGAGAAGTGCGTGTCGGTCGATACGCTATAGATTTCAACGCCAAGCTTCTGGAATTCAGCATATTGCTCGGCGAGATCTTCGAGTTCGGTTGGGCACACGAACGTGAAATCGGCAGGATAGAAAACGAATACCGACCACTTGCCTGCAACCGACTCATCGCTTACGTCGACAAATTTTCCGTTATGGTATGCAGTGGCTTTGAAGGGCTTGATTTGCGTATTGATCAGGGACATTGTGTTTTTCCTTTAAGTGGTTGAAAAACTGAACACGACCTCAGTATAGGCCATAACTATCATTTGCCATAATTGATAGTTTTTATACTGGTCATTGCTTTTGCCTATAGCCTGAACCAATTGCCGCTTCCTGCGATCCGTCCCGACGCCGCCGGACGAATCGGACCAACCCGTCTAGAACGCCTTCGACAATGTCAGCAGCGCGGTGGCGCGCCCTGTGTACTTTCCTTTGGTATTGACATAGATATCACGGTCGGCATTCGTGTCTATATAGCTGAGGGCAGTCGAAAACCCATTGCCCCAATCCCTGGACAGGCTCAGCGACCAGTCCGTATAGGAGCCATCGTCCAAGTTGCGAACCTTCTGGTATCCCACGTGCGCCATCAGTGCCAGCCCCCAATATCCCGTATCGAACTTGGCCGACAAATCGTAATACTGGCTGTTCTTGCTGTCAGGCACGCCAAACAGGTTCGTCAGCGAATGGGAATACCTGGCCGTTATGGGGCCGTAACCCAGACCAACGTAGAGTTCTGTCGTGTTGGGATTGGCGTAACCGTCTGGATAGCTGCCTGGATAATGATAGTGCAGCGCACCCACGTCGTAGTTCAAATCGGGCCCAAGTGTTCCCCTATAGCCACCGTAGACATCCATTTCAACCGCCGCCGACACATCGGGGTGGGAGTCGTCCAGCCAGCTGATGCTGGAATTCCAGTTCCCCAAGTACAAGCCACTGGAATGCCCCAAGTCGAATCCACCTTGAATAGCGGGCTTGTTATTGGTCTGCATGATGCCGCGATAGCGGTACTGGCTGACCAATGATACGTTCGCACTCAAGGTGAAATCGGATTCCGGCATCGAGGCCACGTCCTGGCCATAAGCGGGAAGCAAGGCGCTGGCGGCGAGTATCAGCGCCATGGCTGCAGTAGCGTTCACGCACGCTCTCATGGCAACCTCCGCAAAAATACCGACGCCGGCAACACTGCCGTACAAGACAGATGTGAGTGGGAATGCCTAATCATGGGCCTGCTCCTGGGGGCTGATTTACTCGCGGAATAATGATGAGCCACGGGTTGATGCCGCGAGCGAATATCATCAAACGAATATCACTCATCGATGTGGATATACGCAACTCGTGTGCCAGCTTTCAGCCAAAAACTTTCGCGCAAAAAGGGGCCAGCGGGCACTTCCGCTGTTTTCGGGTGCGCCACCAGTGCCCTGCAATGATGCATCCTGCGCGCAGTCCACAATTGACAGCAGGCGCATTATTCATCACCGCGGTGCATGTCGAAAAACTGCCACATAAGGAGAGAAGCCCTGGGTCCTTCCCTGGCGTTGAATCTGTGCTTGGAATCGCCACCACTCCAGGCATGGCCAACGTCCTTAATCAGGCATAGACGGACTATTGGCTTGCGATTCCGTAAATAGTCCCACCGCTGGTATTCCCGATGTGTACCCTTTGCCAGCACGGCTACCTTCCCCGTGGGCTGTGCCAGCGTGTGCACCTGTGTCGCGTTGGCCGGATACCTTGCTGCAACCGTGCCGGGATCCCGCAGCGTCCAATTCGTGTGTACGAACTGTTGCGTTAGTTGCCTTGCGTTGCGTGGCGACACCACGCCATCGCTTTGCCCATGCAGGATCAGGGCGGGCATCCCAGGAAAGCGAACTGCATGGTCAATCAGTGACTCGACCAAACCGCTGGGTTCATGCGATGTCCCGTGTCGCATTGTTCTCATTCCCCCGGACGGATTGCGCGCGTCACCCAATACGGCGCCCGAATGCATTGCCACCGCGGCAAACAAGGTAGGATGACGCAACGCGGTCAATCCGGCCATCCCTGCGCCGGCCGACATACCCGCAACATACACTTTTGCGCGATCCAGCTTATACCGCAAGACGATGGTGCTGGTGAGGTCCGCAATCGCGTCTGCTTCGGCCCATCCATGGCCGTCATCCGGCTGAAACCATCGCCAGCAGCGAAGCGCCTGAACGCGTCTCGTCTGCTGGGGATATATCACGACAAAGCCTTTGCTGTCGGCCAGGTGATTCATGCGCGAACCCGAGGCCATTTCATATGCCGTTTGCTGGCATCCGTGCAGCATTACAAGCAAAGGCATTCCCGCGACGGTACGGCCTGGCGGCGTATACATACCATAGGCAAGGCGCCCCAGCAGTTCCGTCCTGGAAGGCGCCGTCTTGTGGATAAGACTCTGCCAAGTCCCCTGCCCGGAAAGTTCCTTCGCCGGTATCGGCTTGACGGCGGGCCGCGGGACGGAAACTTTCTTGCTTGCTTTCCTGGCTGTCTTCTTGCGGGCCCGTTTCAATGGCGGCGCGTTTACCATCTTGAGTGCCTGGCGTTGCAGGCGGGTCATGCGCTTGATCGTGGAAAAAACCAGACTGCTCAGCTTTCTAGCCATACGCCTCCGATAGCTGCATGTCGGGCCTGCATCAGGCACGACAGGTCGACACAATGGAAAAGACTGAGTTATCGTAGCCGAATGGCCATCAATGCGTCGGGTTACCAAATGAGTTCACTATTCGCGTTCCTTCACCATATTGCTGCTTTTGTGTTGATTTCCGCCCTGGCCATCGAATTAGTGCTGCTTCGCGAGACACTATCGCTTACCATTGCACGCAAGTTGCGCGCAGCAGACATGGTCTACGGCATTGCCGCTGGTGTCGTACTTGTGGTTGGGCTGATCCGGGTTTTCTACCTTGAGAAAGGCCCTTCCTATTATTTCAGCAACGTACCGTTCATGATCAAGCTTACGTTGTTCATCATGATCGCACTCTTGTCCATTTACCCCACCCGCGAATTTCTATCATGGAGGCGATTCCTTGGTAAGGGCCGCGCTCCGGTCATGAGTGCTGGCACAGTGCAAAGACTGAAAATGATTGTCCATCTCGAGCTTTTTGCGGCGGCGACCCTGATCTTGTGCGCTGTGCTGATGGCCCGCGGCGTGGGTAGCGTCTAGTCTGGAGAGCTTGAAGAATCAGTCGTCCGGACCCACGCGTACCACGAGCTTGCCGAAATTCTTGCCCTGGAGCAGCCCAATGAACGCCTGCGGGGCATTCTCCAGGCCCTCGACCCTATCTTCCCGATATTTGATCTGGCCGGCATCAAGCCAGGCCTTCATGTCGCGGGCGAATTCATCATAATGCGAGGCGTAGTCCTCGAATATGATGAATCCCCGGATCGTCAGCCGCTTGGTCAGCACGGTGCGCATCAACAAGGCCAGGCGGTCGGGGCCTGGCGCCTGCGACGTTGCGTTATAGGCGGAAATCAGTCCGCATACCGGAATGCGCGCCGACGTATTCAGCAGGGGCAGAACGGCGTCGAACACTTTCCCGCCGACGTTTTCATAATAGATGTCTATGCCATCAGGACATGCCTGGGCAAGCTGCCCGGCGAAATCATCGGCCTTGTGGTCCAGGCACGCGTCGAAACCCAGCACATCGACGGCATGGCGACATTTTTCCGGGCCGCCTGCCACGCCGATGACACGGCAGGATTTCATCTTCGCGATTTGGCCTACCGTTGCACCAACCGGGCCCGTACAGGCCGCGACGACCAACGTCTCGCCTGCCTTGGGACGCCCAATATCGAGCAAACCCATGTAAGCCGTGAACCCCGGCATGCCCAGGATCCCCAGCACATAGGACGGGTGTGAAACGTCGGGCCCGAGCGAAACAAGCCCTTCACCGCCGGATACCGAATAATCCTGCCATCCACACTGACCCAGCACCCAGTCCCCCTCGACGAAATCAGCATGGCGCGACGCGACCACCCTGCTGACAGTGCCAGCACCCATGACAGCGTCGATTTCCACCGGTGCTGCGTAGGAGGGGGCATCGCTCATGCGACCCCGCATATAGGGATCCAGCGACAGGTAAACAGTGCGCAGCAATACCTCGCCGGCGCCGGGCTGCGGAACGGGCGCCTGTTCAAGACGGAAGTTCTGAGGCGTTGGCGCGCCATGCGGACGGGATGCCAGGACGATACGGCGATTGACTGAGCTTGATTGCGTCATATTCGTGGTCCTTTGAAAATAGAAAAAATATCAAGGCGACGGCTGCCGTCCGGGAGGTCCCGGCTTCACGTGGATGGCGCGCCCGGCACCCCAGCCATTGATCGCGGCGCCCACTCCCAACAAGGCAAATAGCCAGCCCGTTGCGGCATAGCCGCCGGTGGCGCTGTACACCACACCTACCAGCAAGGGTCCGAAAGCGGCCAGCAGATAGCCGAAACCTTGTGCCATCCCGGACAACTGCGCAGCAATGTGAGGATCAGGCGATCGTAATACGATAACAGTCATGGCCATGGCAAACAGGCCGCCTTGGCCTATTCCCTGCAGAACCGCCCATATCCACACCGCAGATAAGGGTCCGAACAACATCCCGACCAGCGCTGCCGCGGCAAGAAGGGCAAGCCCCGCATTGATCATGCGCTGATCCTTGCATCGCACCGCCACGGCGGGAATCAACAAACAAGTGATCACCTGCGTCATGATGGAGACCGACACCACGATACCCGCTGTCACGCCGTCCAGCCCGCGATCCCGCAATATGGGCGCCATCCATCCCATGACGCAGTAAGCCAACGCGGATTGCAGACCCATGAAAAAGGTCACTTGCCACGCAAGCAGGTCACGCCCCAATCCTCCGGGCCGACCACCTGCCCGACCGGGACCATATTGACTGCTCATTGCCCGCGGCGCCCATATAAAGGCCACCGCGGCAGCAGGCACGGCCCAGACAACGAGGCCGGCCGACCAGGAATTGTCGAACCAATGCACGATGGGCAGCGTGAACGCGGCGGCGGAAGCCGCGCCGCCGCAAAGTGCCATCGTGTAAAGTCCCGTCATGAGTGCCGCCTGCTTGGGAAAATCGCGTTTGACCACGCTGGGCAGCAGGACGTTGCCGGTGGCAATCGCCGCACCCGCCATTGCTGACCCGATGAACAGACCATACATACCGCCCAACCCGCGCAGCGCTGTTCCCAGTGCCAACAATACCAGCACAATAAGCAAGGTGCGCTCCGGCCCCACGAGTCGCGAGATGCGCGGCGCGAGGGGAGCAAACAGACCCAGGCACAACACAGGCAACGTGGTCAGATAACCCGCGCCGGAAGCCGAGAGCCCGGTTTGCCGAACGACTTCAGGGAGCAGGACGGAGAGGCTGGCAAACAGGGGCCGAAGATTGAACGCAATCAACATCAAGCTGAGGCCCAGCAGGAATTGCCCCGCACGGTTCCGGTGCTTCCCCGGATGGAATCCGCGTTCGGCGCTTTTTTGAGTTGTGGTCATGACTTCTTGATGATTATTTTTGGCCGGCCGACGATAGCCGTGTCGCTCATCATAGCGTGCGCCGACAACATTGAAACCGGCAGCGGCAGCCACGGGAGGTCGTTGCGCATGTCGACCACGTACAATTTCAATTTTCATCCCGCCTCGAGAGCCTACTATGCGTGCTATTGGAACCCCTTTGTCTGCCTCAGCCACTAAAGTCATGTTGCTCGGTTCAGGCGAGCTTGGCAAAGAGGTCTTGATCGCACTGCAGCGGCTGGGCGTTGAAACCATAGCCGTGGACCGTTACGCCAATGCGCCAGGACAGCAGGTGGCCCACCATGCACGAACCATAACCATGAGCGATCCCGAACAACTGAAGACGCTGATCATGGCCGAGAAACCAGACTTCGTCGTACCCGAGATCGAGGCCATCGCCACATCGGTTCTGGAAGAGCTCGAGGCCACTGGCCAGTTTTGTGTGATCCCGACCGCGCGCGCGGCACGACTCACGATGGACCGCGAAGGCATCCGTCGACTGGCCGCCGAAACACTGGGGGTGCCCACCAGTCCTTACTGCTTCTGCGATTCGCTGGAGGAATTGCAGTCTGCGATCGACAACGGCATAGGCTATCCATGCGTGGTCAAACCGGTAATGAGCAGTTCCGGCAAAGGCCAAAGCAAAATCGACGGACCGCAAGACCTTGAGCAGGCATGGGACTATGCCATGGTCGGCGGCCGCGTAAGTCACGGGCGCGTCATTGTGGAAGGATTCATCGATTTCGACTATGAGATCACACTCCTCACTGTTCGTGCTGTGGGGGCGGATGGTAATGTCGAAACGCATTTCTGCGAGCCTATCGGTCACGCGCAGGTTGCTGGCGACTATGTGGAAAGCTGGCAACCGCATCCCATGCATCCCACTGCGCTCAAGAAGGCGCAAGACGTGGCGCGCGTCGTGACAGACGACCTCGGCGGGCAAGGGGTATTCGGCGTGGAGCTCTTCGTCCGCGGCGACGAGGTGTGGTTCAGCGAAGTCAGCCCCCGTCCCCACGACACGGGCATGGTCACCATGATCACCCAATGGCAAAATGAGTTCGAGCTGCATGCCCGCGCAATTCTTGGACTACCGGTAAGCACGGCATTGAAGAGTCCTGGCGCCAGTGCCGTGATCTATGGCGGTATCGACGCCGAAGGCGTGGCATTCCACGGCGTGGACGATGCGCTGCGTGTGCCGCAAACTGAAGTGCGATTATTTGGAAAGCCGGAGAGCTTCAAAAAGCGGCGCATGGGCGTGGCCCTGGCTTACGATGCCGACGTGGACGTGGCACGCGAACGCGCGAAAGAAGCGGCACAACACGTACAGCCGCGGCAAGGCACCTGAATCTGACCGGCGGCCGGCGTACCGGCGGCCGGCGTACCGGCGGTTCAGAGCCGGGCCGTTGTCGCCACGACGTCGACCCAACAGTTGGGGGTTTCATAGAGCCGTACGCGGCTCAACCGCAGTGTGCCTTCGAATCGATCCGCATAGTGTGGGGCGAGCGTATCAAAGGCCAGGTGCGCCAGGTTTTCGGCCGTCGGTATGCTGTCCAGAACCACGGTCTTGTGGTCTTCCAGCGTAGCCAGAAATTCCACCACCGCTGTATCGCCCCGGAACACCAGAAAGGCATGGTCCCACTTGTCGACGATGTGCTCCCTGGCTATTGATTTCACTTCCGAGAAATCCATCACCATGCCATTGCTGGATGCTCCAGGCACCGTGACAATATCGCCGTCGAGCGTGACTTCCATGACATAGCGGTGACCGTGCAAATTCTTGCATTGACTACGGTGGTCGGGGATGCGGTGGCCCGCATCGAACTCCAGCTTTCTGGTGATACTAGTCATCACGCGCCTCTGCACTTGCAATAAATTGCCGGTAGCCTCGGGCGCGCAACTCGCATGCGGGACAACTTCCGCAACCGTAGCCCCAGTCGTGCCTGATAGACCGGTCGCCCAGATAACAGCTATGGGTATGTTCCTGTGTCAAGGCGATCAGTTTCCGACCGCCCGTCGCCTCCGCAAATTTCCACGTTTCTGCCTTGTCCAGCCACATGAGCGGCGTCTCAATGCGGAAGTGCTGGTCCATGCCCAGGTTCAAAGCCAGCTGCAGCGCCTGCATGGTGTTGTCACGGCAGTCGGGATAACCGGAATAATCCGTCTCGCACATGCCGCCGACGAGAGTGCCGATGCTTCGGCGGTAGGCCAAGGCCGCGGCATAGGTGAGGAAAAGCAGATTCCGGCCCGGTACGAAGGTGTTGGGCAAACCGTTATCGGCAAACTCGATTTCTTTTTCCGCAGTCAGGGCGCAGTCGGAAAGTTGACCGAGCAGGCTCAAGTCCAGCACATGATCGTCGCCCAGGCGCTCAGACCACTCGGGAAACTGACTTTTCAATTCACGAAGAACGTCCTGGCGACATTCCATTTCAACAATATGGCGCTGTCCATATTCGAAGCCTATGGTCTCGACGTGTGTGTAGCGGGCCAGGGCCCACGCCAGGCATGCGGTCGAATCCTGGCCACCGGAGAAGAGTACGAGTGCGCGCGACATACTAGCGAATTCCGATCAATTTATGGGTTTGAATGCTAAGTCGCCAGCGCGGATGAGCCAGGCAATACTCAATGGCTGCCTGCGTATTGGCGACCTGGTCAGGCCCGTCCATGGGTTGCAGCCAGAACTCGTCGAATGGCAAGTCTTCCAGGTGCGCGGGGTCGATGCCGGGCTGCGGAAAAACCAGCTTGAGCTCCTGTCCTTGTCTCACGATCCAGTCCGTCCCCACCTTGGGGCTGGTACAGAGCCAGTCGATACCGGCCGGAGGGTTCACCGTTCCGTTGGTTTCCACCGCGATCTCGAAGCCACGAGCGTGGATGGCGTCGATCAAGGGTGCATCGAGCTGGAGCAATGGCTCGCCGCCGGTAAACACCACGAAGCGAAACCGTTGCTGTTCACCCCATACCGACTCGATACGATCGGCCAGAAGATCGGCGGTCTTGTATTTGCCGCCCAGTGTTCCGTCGGTTCCTATAAAGTCCGTATCGCAAAACTGACATTGAGCGGTACTGCGATCCTGCTCGCGTCCAGACCAGAGATTGCAGCCCGAAAATCGACAAAATACAGCAGGCCGGCCAGCCTGCCCCCCTTCGCCTTGCAGGGTCAGGAATATTTCTTTTACTGAATAAGTCACACGTGCTTTACTTTGCTTCTAACAGGGCGATATGGGAGGTTGCTGCGCCGGCTCACGAATGACGGGCCTTTGGGCAGGGTTACATAAAGGCCATTGTATTTCATTGCCCGCGAACCATTTTTGCCTAGTTCTTGAACCTTTCTTGCAAGGTCTCGCAGGGGTCGGAACGAGGCATTGCCGACACCACGATGTTCCGGTCGAACAGTTCCGGCGCAGCCGCGGCTTCCGTGAAACCCACGGCCAGCACGGCATAACCGGTCAACCACCTGGCAACGCCCTTGTCACGGCGAACGTGCCCATTGCCCGCCAGCAGCACAACCGGCATGGGCGCTGCTGCACCGCCCGACCAGGCCGTCCGCCGCATCAACAAGGCCATCATGGCATCCCGCGCGATCTGCGCCGTAGCCATGCCCTCGTGCAGAGACGCGGGAAGCATGCCGCAATGACCATCAATAACCTCCCTGATCTGATCCTGCAACAAGTTCGGATCAGGACCGTCCTCCAGACCAAGCTCCTTCAGCTCCTCCGGAGTGAATACGGTCCCTAGACCAGAATTCATCACACGTCCGGCATCCGATCGCGACAGATTGGCGGCGAGGAGCGGCAGACGATAGCGCAGGGCCAGCTCGATGACTGGTTGATAAAAGAGCCAGTCCCAGCGCCCTTGATCGGGTGACACCGCTGCGATGACGCATTGAGCGTCGACACATGATTCCAAGGCGGCGTTAAGCGATGCCTGAAACTCGCGGTCAAACTGTTCCATGGCTATTGCCGGACGCCAACCGGATTCGATCGCTTCAGTCAACGCGTCGCGACGCAATTGGTGACCCTCGGCATTATCGTGAACCTCGCCAAGCAAACTGATCGGATAGCGTGACAGCTCTTGCGCCAGCGCGGCAACATCGTTGATAGCGCGAGGCTTGGATGCGCATGCAGCCAGGATCACTGCCAACGCTCCAATCAGGAGATAGCGCCAGACGCCGTGTCGTTGAACATTGAACGGGTGCGACGCGGGCTTTTCAAGCATCAGACATCACCTCGGTAAGTCGACATTCATTGCATTATGACGTAGACCACGCCATCCGCACACCAGTGGAAAGAGCAACTTTGCCGCCTTGGGAGTAATGTATGCCATCCCGCAAACAATAGGAATTCCGAGATGCCGTTCGGCCAACGCCCCAGCCTCAACGACGACCAAGCCACCGGCCCCACTGAAGCCGCAAACCCGGACCATGGTTTGGTTGCCCGCGTGTCCCTGCTTACCGGCCTGGCCATGCTGGCGTTTGCCGGTAATTCGATACTCTGTCGGCTGGCCCTCAAAGACGGCCGCATCGATCCATTCGGTTTCACCGTGCTACGAATGGTCAGCGGCGCAATAGTGCTTTACCTACTGCTGCAGCGGCGTTCGGATCCGGATAACGCGCGAACGATCGAAGCTCCACCCGTCCCGGTCCCATCGGCCGGAAGCTGGGCCGGGGCTGCATCACTGTATCTGTATGCCATCACCTTCTCGCTCGCGTACGTGAATGTCGAAGCAGGCGTAGGGGCATTGATTCTTTTCGGAGCCGTGCAAATCACCATGCTGTTGTACGGGATACTCAAGGGCGAGCGGATTGCGCCACTCTCCATAATGGGCCTGTTCGTCAGCATTGCAGGACTCGTCTACCTTTTGCTGCCCGGCAGCAGCGCGCCGCCTTTGGGCAGTGCATTGCTCATGACTGTGGCGGGTGCATCCTGGGGATGGTATAGCGTGCTTGGCAAAGCTGTCGCCAATCCGCTCGCCACGACGGCGGGCAATTTTGCCAGGGCTATACCCCTGGCCCTGCTGACGGCCCTGCCGTTTCTGGATTCCCTGGAGTGGGACGGCTATGGGGTGCTGTACGCCGTACTGTCCGGCGCAATCGCATCAGGCATGGGGTACGCCATCTGGTATGACGTCATCAAGAAGCTTACCGTGTTGAAGGCCAGTTCCGTACAACTATGCGTACCCATCCTCACAGCGCTGATAGGTGTGGGACTTCTCGGAGAGCCGCTCACCTTACGGCTTGTGTTGGCATGCATCGCGGTGCTCGGCGGTATTGTGCTGGTATTGATCGGCAAGCAACGGAAGCCATAGAGCCATGTCACTCCGACGACGGTCAATGTCGGATGGAGCGCGTTACGCCAAAACTCTTGCACCACCTTCCAGATTGTTACTGGTGCCCCTGAGCTCAGCGCACAACGCCCATCACGGTGAACTCAACCGTCAAGACATCACCCTCTTTCCCCGCTGGATAGTCCCCGGGCGCATGGTGGACCGCATGCACCGCGCTGTCCGGGAACGTCTCGGCGTAGAACGTCGCGGCGTCCAACGCAGCGCCGTCGTACCAGAGACAAATGGTGTTCTTGTTGACCATACTCGTTCTCCTTGCAAATGGTGGCGAAGAAGTCGGACTGCACGTCGCCCTGAAAGTTCCGATTTTTACATCCGCTTTAATCCTCGATAACGACCCGCAGGTACCCACACTAAAAATCGACTGATGCCGACAACATGACAGTGCGACCGGCGGCATTCGTCGCAAACGAACCATTGGCCAGCCAATACTTCTTGTCCGTCAGGTTATCGATGTTGGCACGCAGCACCACCGCTTTGCCTGCCACCTTGGTCCGATAGCGGGCGCCCACATCAAATGTCGTGACTGCCGGCAGGCTAAGCGTATTGTCCGCGCTGACATAGGACGACGATGTGTATGCCGCACGTCCAGTGAGGCTCAGGCCGTCCACCCAGGGCGTATCCCAGTCGAGACCGAGATTGACGGTGTGGCTTGGCACCCCTGGCGCCTTATTCCCCTCATTGATGCCGTTTTGCGTCGTGGTCAGCTTGCCCTGCGTGTAAGCCGCAGAGGCCATGATGCGCAGGCCAGGTTGCAACTCGCCATAGGCGGACAACTCGACCCCCCGATTACGCTGCTCGCCGAAGTAGCCGTAGACGTTCGACTCGTCGGCCTGGGCTGCCGGCCGTGCCAATTGGTAAATCGCCATGGTGGTCGTCACGCGACCCCAGTCCACTTTGACACCAGCTTCGTATTGCTTCGATTTGTATGGGTTCAGTACTTCGCCGGCGTTCGCGTACGTAGCCCCGACCACCGTGCCGCGCGTCAGTCCCTCTGTGAAGTTGCTGTATATCGACACGTTCTCCAGAGGCTTGACCACGATCCCGGCGACAGGAGAAACGGCATCGGCCTTGTAAGTGCCCGATCTTGCCCCGGTTGCCGTGTTGTAGCTGTCCACAGCCACTGTCTGCCTGCGCGCGCCGACGGTAAGCAGCACGCGGTCTTGAGCAAAGGACAGCGTATCTGCAATGGCAATACTGTCCAGTGTGGTCTCGGACGCGCGCTGCATGTGATTGCGCAAGGACGCATTCGCAGGTAGCGGTGCAGGGTCGTAAAGATTCGAGGCGACCGCCGTCGAGCCCGGCGAGTAGGCATTGCCCGTCTCCTGGCTCATGCGTGTCACGGCGACGGCCACTGAATGGCCGATGCCGCCTGTATCAAAGCGGGCCGTCAGCCCGACATCGCCGCTAAGCGTTTTCGAGTAGGAATCGTAAAAGGAGTTCATGACGCCGAAATTGCCCTCGGCGTCGACGCCTTGACGCGCCAGCGTGACCGGGTTGACGGAGATGGGAAATACCTGTCGCACGACGTTATCCCGGTAGCCCAAAGCCACATGGCCCGTCAGATTGTCGGTAAGGTCGTACTCGAGTCGCGAAGCGATCGTTTTGTCGCGTTGCGTCAACGTGGTATCGGGATAAAAGGTGATGCGGCCATCAGGCGCTGCCGGAATCTCGGTAATGTCTGGCCGGAATCCGATCTGAGCGCGGAAATCGTCCACCTTGTCCTCCTGGTAAATGGTATCCAGGGACCACCGCAGACGATCCCCCTGGTAGTCCAGAGCAAGCGCGCCCAGGCCCAGATTCTGTTCGCCGTCATAGTTGGAGGCTTCGCCGCCGCGCACCACGCCATTGAAGCGCACGCCCCAGGCATTATTCTCGCCGAAGCGCCGGCCCATATCCAGATGGGTGCCCAGATTGGCTTTGCTGGTGTAAGTGGTGGTCAGTCGCGTCAGTGGGTCATCGTGGGCACGCTTGGTCACGACGTTGACGCTGCCCCCTATGCTTCCCGTGGGTGGAATGCCGCGCATAAGTGTGCCTGGCCCCTTGAGCAATTCGACTCGCTCCACCAGTTCCATCGGCACGCGATTGGCTGACAACAAGCCATAGAGACCGTTGAGGCCCACGTCACCCGTTCCGACGCTGAAGCCGCGGATCTGGAAGTCTTCGCCAAAACCGCCGGTTGAGGTCGTCGTACGCACTGAGGCGTCATTGGTGATGACATCGGCCAGCGTGCGGGCCTGGATGTCCTCCATCATTTGCGCCGTGTAATTGACGGTGCTGAAAGGGGTGTCCATGACGTCTTCCGACCCTAACAAACCAAGACCGCCGCCCCGCGCCACCTGCCCGCCCGCATAGGCCGGCTGTACCTGAACAGCACCCTGGCTGCCTTGGACGGTCACCGCGGGCAACACAGTGGCGGGTGCCGCCGACTGCGCGAACGCCCCGCCAGACGCAAACAATAGGCCGGCTGCTGTCAGCGGACGTGCCAGGGACGGGCGGAACTGGGGAAGATAGGACATGGGAATCACTCATTTGGGAAAGAAATCAGGGGGAGAAAACCTGCGTGCACGCTCTCAGATCTATGTATAATTTTGCAAGAGCGGTGATAGCAATCGTTCTCAATACCATTATCAATCAATTAAAGCCGGATTTTTCCCGGCCATTTTTATATACGGAAATTCCCATGGTCGGTTGTTCTCCTTTTTATGTCGGTGCGCGCGCCGGCCATGCTGCCCGGGACATAGTCATGCTATCGACACCGGCTGGATCTTAACGATGTTGTCTCCCGTCGCCTTGCGCAAATGGTCCTTCGTCCATAAATGGACCAGCCTGGTCAGCACCATTTTCCTGCTGATGCTGTGCCTTACCGGCCTGCCTTTAATCTTCGAGCATGAAATCGAACACTGGCTGACCGAGGGCGAACAGCACACCACGGCCGCCAGCGGCCTGCCCATGGCCAATCTTGATGACGTCATCCTGGCGGCTAAGGAACAGGCGCCAAACAAGGCAGTCATGTTCGTCGGCGATATCACTGATGACGGGTTCTGGTATGTAAACCTTGCCGATACGGTTGCCGGTAGCGGCGATCGGACCACCGTCACTGTCGACTATTACACGGGCCAGGTACTTGATCCGTCGGCACACCGCAGCGGCGTCATGGCATTCATGCTGCGGCTGCACACCGATCTGTTTTTGGACCTGCCCGGCAAGCTGTTTCTGGGACTGATGGCTTTCCTCTTGCTGGCAGCGATCATATCCGGGGTTGTGTTGTATGCGCCCTTCATGCGGCGGCTGCATTTCGGCGAGGTCCGCCGTGATCGCAACGCTCGCCTGAAATGGCTCGATCTGCACAATCTGCTTGGCATAGTCACGTTAGTATGGGCCGGCACCGTCGGCGCCACCGGAATGATCACGACCTGGGCTGAACTGATAGTCGGTGCATGGCGAGCCGACCAGATGGCCGAGATGGTCGCGCCGTATGCCGGCCATCCGCCGGTGACACAACCAGGGTCGCTCCAACAGGCGGTGCGTGCCGCCCAGCAGCTCGAACCGAACATGCAGCTGGGCTTTGTCGCGTACCCGGGTTCCAACATGGCAAGTCCGCACCACTATGCGGTGTTCATGCGCGGAACCGAGCCGCTCACATCGCGCCTGTTGAAACCCGTATTGGTCGACGCCCAAACGCTGCAAGTGACGGATAACCGCCCCCTTCCGTGGTACATGATCACGTTGCTCCTGTCGGAGCCCCTGCACTTCGGTGACTATGGTGGACTGCCCATGAAGATACTTTGGGCTGTGCTGGACATCGTCATCATCATCGTACTGGGCAGCGGCCTGTACCTCTGGCTCGCTCGCAGCCGAAAAGCACCCGCCGGGCCAGGACGGGCCTCGGCCAACGCGCGCACGAAGCCCATGCTGGCCGGCAACGACCACCAGCGCAGGCAAGGCAACATGCGGCAAACATGGCAAGTGCCAGTCATCGTGGCATTGATCACAACGATGGGTCTGATCGCCGCACTGGTGGGCGACGGCTGGCACGATGCCGTGTCGTGGGCAGCGCTCGCGATGCCATTGGGATTGATAGCATGGAAGTCGAGCTGCCGCTGATCCCGGCGGCCTTACTCACGTTCGCGCGGCAGGAAGATAAGTACCAACAAGGTGCAGGCGCCGGCGAATCCGAAGGCATAATCGTAGCGGCCACTGAACGCCACAAAGGCTGCAAAAGCCGTCGGAACCAGCATATTGACCACATTCACAAGAATGCTGGACCCTGCCGAGGTTTCGGAAATCAGATCGGGCGGTGAGCGACGCGCCACCTCGGCAATTTGCACTCCGTTCCAACTGGCTGCCGAGCATCCGGCGACGAAGGCCAGCACGATAATGGTCCATATCGGCCATTCGGGATTGCTCAATCCCAACAGCACCGTTGTGGTTGCCGACAGGATTGCCGCTACCGACAACGATGCCGTCGCCGAACCCATGTGGTCAGAAAGCCATCCCAATGCAATGCGGCCGATCACGCCCCCGGCTTGCATGACGGCGAATACGACCCCGGCGAGCCCAAGCGAGAATCCCAGCGCGTCGATCAGATAAATGACCGTGAACGTGAACCAACAGGTTTGGGAAATCGCAAACAGGCTTCCGACGATGGACATCTTCAATAGACCAGGATTGTCCAGAAGAGATTGCAAAGGTACCCGCAATTGATGCAGCGACTGCAGATTCGGCATGGAGAAACGCCAGCGCTCTGACGAAGGTGTTTCATCCAGTCGAGCGCTAATGCGCCAGGTCGCCAAGGTTGGCACCAAGACCAGCAACGCACATACTAAAAGCGCAATGCGCCACCCCGCAGGAACAACCATGGCCGGAATGATCAGTCCGGCTATCACTCCCCCCAGAGGGACCCCGGCCTGCTTGATCGAAAAAATGAGATTGCGTTTCCCCGGGGGCGAGTATCTTTGCAGAACCTCACTGCCAGCCGGATTTGCCGCACCATTGCTAAGCCCCATCACGAAGCATGCAGCCAGCGCGATGCCCAGGCTGGAATTCAGGAAGAACGCCATGCTGGCGGAACCGAGAACCAAACTCAACTGCAGGGTGCGCATCCCGCCTACTTGCTTGAGCAAGGCGGAGCCTCCAACCAGGATGGCCAGCCCGCCGAGCGAATTGGCTGCCGTGAGATATCCAATGGAACTGCCGCCCCACCCGAACTCTTCAGACACTGCCGGAGCGATGATCGGAATGAACCGTGCCAGGAATGATGATGTGGTTTGCAGAACGAAAATGGCCACTATGGGTTCCAGCCAGCCAGGCACTGCCTTTATCATGGAGAGTCTCTGAAGTCTTTATTTGGGGGTATCGCAGCGCAGACGGCCGGACTCTACTCTAACTTAAAATCAGTTACTCATTGACAGCTGCTTTACGCAAACCAACCAATACCTTGAAGGTATGCGGGGAGCCTTCAATAGTATTAGACCCCGCGATTGGCGACTTTTATACTTGGTGTCACAAGCAAGCCGTTACAGCCACACCGTGGTGCCAACTGCGCACGCTGGCACAGGCTATCAAAAAGGAACCGTACCCATGAGCAAGCAACTGATCGACGAGTTAATCACAAAAATCGAAGGCACCGAGGGCCCGGTTACCGACGAGCGTATCAAGGCCATCGCCAATCGCATCGTTAAAGATTTGTTTTATACGATTGAAGAATTTGACATTACACCCAGTGAATTCTGGACTGCGCTGAACTTCCTGGGCACCAGCTCGAAAGAGTTCGGACTTATCGCCGCAGGACTGGGCTTCGAACGCTTGCTGGACATTCGCATGGACGAGGCCGAGGCCAAAGCCGGGCTTAATCCGAATGTCACACCACGCACAATTGAAGGCCCGCTGTATGTCGCAGGCGCACCGGTATCTGTTGGGTTTGCCCGCTTGTGCGGCGAGCAAGAAATAGGCGACCCTTTGGTCATGGAAGGTCAGGTATTTGACGAGGACGGCGTTACACCGTTAAAAAATGCCCTGGTCGAAGTCTGGCACGCCAATCACCTCGGCAATTATTCATACTTTGATCCGTCGCAGGAAGCGTTCAACCTGCGACGGGGCATCCGGACTGACGAAAATGGGCGCTACCGTTTCCAAAGCGTGGTACCTGTCGGTTATAGCGTTCCGCCCAACGGGGCCACCGATACCATACTGAAAAAAATGGGACGCCATGGCAATCGCCCTGCCCATATCCACTTTTTTGTCACGGCCGACGGACACCGCAAACTTACAACGCAGATCAACATCGATGGCGACCCCTACCTCTGGGACGATTTCGCCTTCGCCACGCGGGAAGGCTTAGTGCCGGTCCTGACCAAGGTGAGCGACCCTGCCGAAATTACCAAATACGGGCTGAATGGCGAGTTTTCGCACATTGTCTTCAACTTTACGCTGCACGCAGAAAAAGCCAATGTGCCGGGTACAGACGTAACGCGGACACGCGCCGCCGCATAAGGGCCCGCCCTGCGACAGTCCATCCCGAATCCGATGAGTATCAGCGACAATGTAAAAGCCTGGGCCAGTCGAATCAAGCGCGACGGCGTGACGCTTTGGTTCGCAGGCAAACATCCTCGAACCCCCTGGTATGCGAAGGCACTGGGGGTGTTCGTGGTGGCATATGCGCTGAGTCCGATCGACCTGATCCCCGACTTCATACCGATACTCGGTTACGTCGATGACGTATTGCTGCTTCCCGGCCTGATCTGGTTAGCCATCCGGCTCCTGCCTTCGGACCTACTGATGGAATGCCGCGCCCAGGCAGACGAGTGGATACAAGCGAAAGGTACGAAGCCGACAAGCCGGATGGGGGCAATCCTGGTCGTCGTGCTCTGGTTGGCCATAGGCACAATGGCATGGTTTTGGGTTAAATCGGGTCCATAGGGGACATCGACACAACGCGGGACACTACCTGAAAACGCGGCGGATTCTTTGTGGTCGCTCAGCGCTTCAGGGGAGTTCAACCGCCAAACAAATTCCGCTGGATTAGTTGCAAGTGCCCGAACAGTAAGTTTTTGGCAAGGCGGGCATCTCGGTCTTTGAGCGCGTCAACTATCGCCCGATGCTGCAATTCGTATTGCTGTCTGGTTTCCGCAGTCAATGAAATGCGTTTCAAACGCCCCCACTCGCCTTGCTCCCGGACTTTATTCGTCAGGTCCATCAACTGCACAAAAAAGGAATTATGTGTGGCAAATGCGAACGCCTTGTGCAGCTCCTCGTCCCAATGTTCGAATTCATCGATACTCGTGGCGGCCTCGGACTGGTCCAGGCACTGAAACATATGCTTGAAGTCGGCGCTGGTCGCATTCTGCACGATCAATCCCGGCATTAAAGGCTCAATGAGCAGTCGAGCCACCATCAGCTCGGCAGGGCTGGTGGGCGTGGCCGCTATGATTTCTTGCGATCTAGACAAATTTTCAGCCTTGGGCAGCACAAAAGTGCCGCTGCCCACGCGTTGGCTAATAAAGCCTTGATCACAAAACTGGGCTAAAACCCGTCGTACTGATCCGCGCGATACGCCGAAAAGCTCGCCAAGCTCCCGCTCTGGTGGCAGTCTCATGCCCTTCCTCAGTTTCCCCCTAGTCATTTCAGCCATTAAATGATCGGCGAGCCTTCTCGCGCCCTGAGTTCGAACTTCCAGTAAAGTCGATGTATCCCCCACGCTTGCCCCTTTTGACAATCTGTCGCCTGTTTAATTATACCAATTGGGTAAGAATTCGATATAAAAGCCCAAATGTGGACCAATTTGATATCGGGAGTATGGTAGATTTGCGTTTTGGTATTTATTCTGACGAGTACAAAATGAAATTTGCAACGCTAAGCTACCAGGAAAAGAAACAAGTTTGTGTTATCGATTCGACGAAAAATCGGTTTTGGCCGGTTACGGATCTGATCGATACGTTCGACGGTGACATGAACCAATTGGTACAAGATTATGACCAACTCAAGGGCAAACTCGTTATTGTTTCCGGTGGCCAGGACTTAAGCGAGGCAAAGGCATTGGCGCCTATCGAGCGGCCGCGCCGTAATATTTTTTGTGTAGGCCGAAATTATCACGCCCATGCAAACGAACTTGCCGCATCAGTGTTCAAGGACAATGATAAAAACCCGCAAAGCTGGCCTATCGTGTTCACCAAGGTGCCTGAGTGCGTCATTGGTCATTTGGACACTGTCGCATTGCCGGGTGAAGTATCACAGCAGATTGACTACGAAGCGGAGCTTGCCATCGTGATCGGCAAAGGCGGTAAAAACATTTCGCGAGACGATGCCATGAGCCACGTTTTCGGCTACACCATTGTCAATGATGTCACCGCACGCGATGTACAGATTCGGCACCAGCAGTGGGACCTGGGCAAGTCTTTTGATACCTTCTGCCCCATGGGACCCTGGATCGTTACAGCCGATGAACTGGATGGCAGCAAGACCCGTGTGAGATGCTGGGTCAATGGCGAACTTCGCCAGGACGGAGCAACGCCGGATCTAATTTTCGACTTGCCCACGCTGATCGAGACGTGCTCGCGCGGTATCACGCTTTATCCCGGCGATATCATCGCCACAGGCACTCCTGCGGGTGTGGGCATGGGTATGAAGCCTGCGCAATATCTTAAATCCGGCGACGTCGTTCGTATCGAAATTGATGGAATTGGCGTTCTCGAAAACACCTTCAAGTGATCCTTTCCCCGCCTTGTTAATTCTTATAAAAAAGAGACAAATCATGCGTATCAAGTTTACAAAGTGGTCTGGCACCACAACAACACTCAAGCTGCTGGGCGCGGCGGCGACGTTGAGCTTTTCTGGCTATGCCTTGGCGCAGTATCCTGAGCGTCCCATTACCATGATCGTGCCGTTCCCGCCTGGCGGCGTGGCCGACACTGTTGCACGGCCCTTGGCCGACGCGCTGTCCAAAGACCTGGGTCAAACCGTAGTGATCGAAAATCGAGCCGGTGCAGGCGGCGCCATTGGCATCGGCTCTGCAGCCAATGCCAAGCCCGATGGCTACACGATCTTGTTAAGCCTGTCGTCCATCTCCATTCTGCCCGAGGCCGACAAAATTCTTGAGCGCAAACCCGCCTTTCGACTCGATCAGTTCAAGCCAATCGCCCGCATTACAGCTGATCCCACGGTGTTGGTCGTCAAGGCCGACGCTCCGTGGAAGACCGTTCAGGAATTTATCGAAGCCGCCAGGAAAAATCCTGGGGACATCACCTACGGTAGTTCCGGCATTTATGGCACGATGCATGTGCCGATGGAAATGCTCGCACAAGCGGCCGACGTAAAATTGACGCATATCCCGTACACCGGGGCAGGCCCGGCCGTTGCATCACTGCTCGGCGGCCATGTTCAGGCACTGGCGACAGGGCCAGCCAGCGCCATCCAGCAGATCAAGGCGGGTAAATTGCGCGCGCTGGCTCATTGGGGCGACAAACCTCTTGCGTCCCTGCCCGACGTACCCAGCCTAAGCTCTTCCGGCTACAACGCCCAGTTCATACAATGGTCTGGTGTCTTTGTTCCAGCAGACGCTCCCCAATCAGTCGTCGATACCCTGAACAATAGCTTGAACAAGATAGCGGCCAACCCTGCTTTCGCGAAAACCATGCTCGGTATCGGTAGCCCGCTGGACTACTTGGACGCAGCAAAGTTCGATGCCTACTGGAAGCTGGACTCTACATCGATCGCTCAAGCCGTTAATAAAATGGGTAAGATCGAATAGCCAGGATGGTTCCACAGTCGTGAAGATCGGGATTGCGCGCTTCGTCGATGCAATCCCGATTTTGCTATTTGCGTGTGTGGAAATCAGCATATGGCATCACCGAACTTCCGCTACGCTTTACATAACGGCGAGCGCATTGGGTCATCCGTCAAGCTCCGAATCCCCCGTCTATCGTGTGCATCGCCCCAGTCACGAAGCCGGCCTCGGGACCCGCCAGCCATGCCACCATTGCCGCGACCTCTCCTGGCTGGCCGTGGCGCTTGATGGCCATGAATCCATGCAACAAGTCTTTCATCGGCCCATCGGCTGGATTAGCGTCCGTGTCGATGGGGCCCGGCTGAACGACGTTCACGGTGATGCCGCGCGGACCGAAGTCGCGCGCCAGGCCTCTGGCCAATCCCTGCAGAGCTGACTTGCTGAGTGCATACGCTGCCATGCCAGGCACGGGCATCCGGTCTCCGTTCACCGATCCGATGACGATGATTCGGCCACCTTGGGGCATACGGCGCGCCGCCTCGACAGACGCGTGATATGGCGCATGCACATTGATTTTGAACAGCCGATCCACGGCATCCGGATCAAGTTCGAGCGCGTCGCCGAACATTGCAATTCCGGCATTCACTACCAACACATCTAGTGGGCCGCTGTCGCGCACCTGTGCGATGACCGCGGCCCGGTCAGCGCTGTCCGTTTGGACTGCCTTGCTGGTCGTTTCAGCAGCAAGCTCCTCAGCCGCCGCCTGGGAGCCTGAGTAGGTGAACGTTACGTTTGCGCCATCCGCAACAAAGCGCCGCACAATTGCCGCTCCAATTCCACGGCTTCCGCCCAGCACCAGCACAGACTTCTTGTCGAACATAGCCATCAAACACCTCTGGATTAAATATGTAGGATTGACTACAATAAACGAATTGACGATGATGTCAATCTATTTTTATAGTGATGACTAAAAAACTAATTCGACCTCGAGGTCGCCCTCGCAAATTCGATGTTGATGAGGCCATCGCGACTGCTCAGCGCCTGTTCCATTCCCGGGGCTATGAAGCTGTCAGCGTGTCGGACGTGACCGACGCGCTGGGCATCAACACACCCAGTTTCTATTCGGCCTTCCAAAGCAAAGCCGGTCTTTATGAGCGCGTCATCAACCGGTATGCCGACCACGGAGCCATCCCGCTTGCAGATATCCTGCGCCCCGACCGCCCGGTAGTGGAGTGCATCACCGCAATGCTTGAAGAAGCGGCACGCCGATATGCCACCGACCCCGCCGCCACTGGATGCATAGTGCTGGAGGGATGCCGGTGCAGCGACGAAGAGGCCCGTGCTGTTGCACGCGCTGCGCATGTTGCTGCCGTCGAAGTCATTCGCACCTACATCGCTGCTCGACACTCCTTAGATGCACCGCAACTTACGGAGTACATCAGCACGCTGATGATTGGCCTTTCCGCACAGGCGCGCGCCGGAAAGGGACAGGACACCCTTCTTGAAACCGTACGCATAGCCAGCCTTGCCGTCGCATCCACCCTTCGCGCGTGACCCCCGCCGCCATCTCGGCTCAGTACCAGGAAGACCCAAACCGAGTCCAACTGTAGATTTGGAACGAGCCGTGTCTGTGGCGTCCGCTTTGGATCGGCTTTGGGCATTGACATTTGGCTTCGGAAGGCGAACGTTCCTGTCTTACTCTTGGTAAGACGACGACAATCGACATATATCTCGAAATGTAACAAACATACCAGCCCCCTTGAAGATATCCATATCGTCCTTATAATTAGCACTCGTAGCGGTGGAGTGCTAACACGCCACCCTAACCCGATTTTTATCAATAACACAGGAGTTCCTTCATGGCACTGCGTCCTTTGCACGATCGCGTGATCGTCAAACGTCTGGACAACGAGCGCACTACAGCCTCGGGTATTGTTATCCCTGAGAGCGCCGCTGAAAAGCCCGATCAGGGTGAAGTCATTGCAGTCGGTCCCGGTAAAAAAACCGAAGACGGCAAAATTCTTCCTGTTGACCTGAAAGCGGGCGACAAAGTTCTGTTTGGCAAATACGCCGGCCAGTCTGTCAAGATCGATGGCGAAGAATTGCTCGTCATCCGCGAGGATGAAATCCTCGCCGTGGTCCTGTAATTACAAACGAATCAAGTAAGGAATTCTACAATGGCTGCTAAGCAAGTTCTATTTGGTGATGACGCACGCGTACGTATCGTCCGTGGCGTCAACATTCTCGCCAATGCTGTTAAAACGACGTTGGGTCCCAAGGGCCGCAACGTTGTCCTCGATCGCTCCTTCGGCTCCCCAACCGTAACGAAAGACGGTGTGTCGGTTGCCAAAGAAATCGAACTCAAAGACAAATACGAAAACATTGGTGCGCAGCTGGTCAAGGAAGTCGCTTCCAAGACATCCGATGCCGCTGGCGACGGTACCACAACCGCAACGGTATTGGCTCAATCCATCGTTGAAGAAGGCCTCAAGTACGTTGCAGCCGGCATCAACCCAATGGACTTGAAGCGCGGTATCGACAAAGCGGTTGCCGTTGCTGTCGAAGAACTCAAGAAGTTGTCCAAGCCTTGCACCACCAGCAAGGAAATCGCTCAAGTCGGTTCCATTTCGGCTAACAGCGACGCTTCGATCGGGGAAATCATTGCCAACGCCATGGACAAGGTCGGCAAAGAAGGCGTTATTACCGTCGAAGACGGCAAGTCGCTGGAAAACGAACTCGACGTCGTCGAAGGCATGCAATTCGACCGCGGCTACCTGTCGCCTTACTTCATCAACAACCCCGACAAGCAAGTCTCGGTTCTTGAAGATCCGTATGTCCTGATATTCGACAAGAAAATCAGCAACATCCGCGACCTGCTTCCTATCCTGGAACAAGTTGCCAAATCCAGCCGTCCTCTGCTGATCGTTGCTGAAGATGTCGAAGGCGAAGCCTTGGCTACGCTGGTTGTCAACAACATCCGCGGCATCCTCAAGACGACCGCTGTCAAGGCACCTGGTTTCGGCGATCGTCGCAAAGCCATGCTGGAAGACATCGCCATCCTGACGGGCGGCACTGTTATTTCGGAAGAAACCGGCATGTCGCTTGAAAAAGCGACTCTGGAAGAGCTGGGTCAGGCAAAGCGCATCGAAGTGGCTAAAGAAAACACCACGATCATCGATGGCGGTGGCGACGGCAAATCCATCGAAGCGCGCGTCAAGCAGATCCGCGTCCAGATCGAAGAAGCCACTTCCGACTACGATCGCGAAAAACTGCAAGAACGCGTTGCCAAGCTGGCTGGCGGTGTAGCAGTGATTCGTGTCGGTGCTGCTACCGAAATCGAAATGAAAGAAAAGAAAGCACGCGTTGAAGATGCTCTGCATGCAACACGCGCCGCTGTTGAAGAAGGCATTGTTCCTGGCGGTGGTGTAGCCTTGATCCGTACACGTGCCGCTGTTGCTTTGGTCAAGGGCGACAACCCTGACCAGCAAGCCGGCATCAAGCTCGTTCTGCGCGCTATCGAATCGCCTTTGCGCACCATTGTGGCCAACGCTGGCGACGAGCCCAGCGTAGTCGTCAACAATGTGGCCAACGGCACAGGCAACTACGGTTACAACGCTGCAACTGGCGAGTACGGTGACCTGGTCGAGCAAGGCGTTCTGGACCCCACCAAGGTAACCCGCACTGCATTGCAAAATGCAGCATCGATTGCCAGCCTGTTGCTCACGACAGAGGTCGCAGTGGCCGAAATCGTCGAAGACAAACCTGCGGGTGGCGGTATGCCCGATATGGGTGGCATGGGCGGTATGGGCGGAATGGGCGGCTTCTAAGCCAGTTTATTCCCTACCTTCTGCCGGCCCGGGTCTTGTGCCCGGGTCGATCAGGCCGAGTTCTGTATTGCACAGAACCCGGCCTTTTTCATATGAGCCGAGGAGCTCGAACCAATCAGTGGTTCGCTGATGCCAGGGACGGCCCCGCATGCATTGTCACATTGGCTTCGACGATTGCCATGACGTTGAAGAAACTGAAAGACGCCGCGCTTTTTCATGAAAAAACCCCGGCATTGAACATCAACGCTGGGGCTATTCTTTGTAACCGGACTTGGTGCTGCCCGGAGCAGCGGATCAGTTCGCGGCGATACCGGCGGTATCGATCACCTTCTTCCAGCGGGCCAATTCTTGAGCCTGGAATTTCTCGAACTCTTCGGGCGTATTCCCTACGATTTCGAACCCGACACCCAGAAGATTGGGCTTGACCGCGGGGTCGTTCAGGGCCTCGACAATGCCATCGCGCAGCTTGTTACGGATATCCGTGGGCAGGCCTTTGGGGGCTGCCACCGCTTGCCAGGAATTCACCACCACGTTCTTGATGCCGGCTTCTTCCATCGTTGGTACATCCGGAAGCAATGGCGAACGTTTTTCGCTGGTGACCGCCAGCGCCTTCATCTTGCCGCCGCGAATGTGGCCGATGACCGCATTGATGTTTTGAAAGGAGTAGGCAACCTGCCCGCCCATCAGGTCGGCCTGGGCAGGCGCGCCGCCCTTGTATGGCACATTGACGCCTTTGGTGCCGGTTTCCTGCCAGAACAATTCTGCGGTCAGGTGATCCGATGACCCATTGCCCGACGTGGCGAACGTGACTTCGTCGGGGTGCTGCTTCATGTATTTGACGATATCCGCGACGGTGTCGCCGCCCTTGGCGGCCGGGCCGGCGACCAGGACGTTGGGGGCCTGAACCGCTACGGTGATCAGGTCGAGATCTTTCGTGGGATTATATTGCAGGGTCTTTTGCAGATGCGGGTTCACCACAAACACAGACAACGATGAAACCAGCAACGTGTACCCGTCGGGCGCGGCACGTGAAACTTGAGTAGCGCCGATCGCCCCTGTCGCGCCTGGCTTGTTTTCGATAGGAAAAGCTTGTCCGAACTTGGTGGCCAACTTTGCACCGATGATGCGGCCGATATTATCGGTGGAACCGCCCGGTGGGAATGGCACGACAATGGTCACGGGGCGCGCGGGATAATCAGCCGCCTGCGCAAAAGTCGTGACTGATAACAGTGCCGCAGCCACTATATATTTAAACTTCATCACCCTGTCTCCTCGACTGTTAACGTTAACATTTTTGCCATCATAACGTAAGGCTTGAACGCGGCACTAAAATATCAGATCGTGGTTTACCCGTATAGCACGAAGCAACTAGGTACTTTCCCGTTCCATGATCGAGAAGCCAATGTCAACAATACGTAGCCCCGGATCGAGACCGTTGGCACGCGCGATGATGAAATCCGCCGCTTTCGCACCTATTGCGCTGCCGTCGATACGCACCGTCGTCAACGCCGGGTACAGGCTGGCCGCGAAATCGAGGTCGCCAAACCCGACAACCGCCAATTGTTGAGGTACTCGCAGGCCTCGTGCCTGCGCCTCTGTCAATACGCCCAATGCAAGCATATCGGAGCTACAGAATACGCTGTCGACCTCCGGGAACTCTCGCATCAGTTGCGATAATCCGGACCGCCCGATGGCGAGTGTCGTGGGGGCGGGTAGTTTAAGGTGCCGCACAGGCTCCATGCCCAACTCGGTTGCCCGCTGTATAAAGGCCATGCTGCGTCGGGTCGCACGAACGTCCTGTGCGGAGAGCAGCGCGGGAAAACGAAAACCCCGCTGATGAAAAAACTCACACACCTTTATGCCGACTTGTTCGTGCGAGAATCCCACCAGCATGTCTATCGGCGCATTGCTGAGATCCCATGTTTCGACGACCGGGATGCCCGCTGCCCGCAAGCGCCTGCAACCCTGATCGGAATGCATTACACCGGTCAGCACGATGCCGTCGGGGCGTCGGCCTATCAAGGCATTCAACAAGGCGTCTTCCTGCAGTTCGCCGTCGTAGCCGCTTTGCCCGAGTATGAGTTGGTAGCCGTGAGTCGTAAGCGTTTGCGTCAGCGCCTGTATCGTTTCGGAAAAAACAGGACCGGAGAGCGTAGGGATCAATGCCGCGACCAACCTCGCGCTTTTCTTTGCATTCAGGCCCTTGGCCAACAGGTTAGGCACATATCCTGTCTGCTCCACCGCCTGCAAAACCCGGGCAAGTGTCGAGGCGGACAACTGGCCTGGATTATTCAATGCGCGTGATACCGTGATCGCCGAGACATTGGCGACGCGGGCCACATCGTGGACGGTCACGCTGTTCGAGCTTATGGAGTGTCGTGTCATCGAAGGGCCGGTAATGGTTTAGCAGGCATAATATCGATTGTACCGACCGGGGCACATTAGCCCCTGTGGCAGGCAGTATCTTTTCGTGGCGCCATGACTTCCAGCAATTCATCCTATAAAAGTAAAGGCGGCGTAGGCCGCCTTTTCAAGGCCTTGCGCTATTCCGTGCAGGGATTTGGTGCCGCCTTCAAGCACGAGGCCGCATTTCGACAAGAGCTGCTACTGATCGTGTTGCTGGCACCCGTGGCCTTATGGATCAGCCGCAGTGTGGGCGAAATGCTGCTTCTGATCGGGTCGATGTTGTTCGTCCTGATCATCGAGATTCTGAATTCCGCCCTGGAGGCGCTTGCCGACAGCATCACTGTAGAGCATCACCCGATGATAGGGAGGGCGAAAGACCTCGGCAGCGCAGCGGTTATGCTGTCAATCGGGCTGTGCATCCTGGTCTGGCTGTGCGTCATCGGCGCCCATATGTCTGGCGGCAGCCTCATATCCTAGTAATACTTACTAAAACTTGCGACGCATTCATGATCTTCACACAGAAACTCGAACACGCCTGGGCGACTTCCAACTCCATGCTGATGGTTGGACTCGACCCGGATCCACAGCGCTTTCCCGCTGAACTGCAAGGACACCCGAATGCCATTTTCGAGTTCTGTCGCGCCATCGTCGACGTAACCGCCCCGTATGCCTGTGGCATAAAACCGCAGATTGCCTACTTCTCGGCCACGCGCGCCGAAGCACAGCTGGAAGCACTCTGCGAATATATCCACGAAAACCATCCCGGCCTCCCTATTGTGCTTGACGCCAAACGGGGCGATATCGGGTCCACAGCCGAACAGTACGCTCGCGAGGCTTACGAGCGCTACCAGGCGGACGCCGTGACCGTCAGTCCCTATATGGGCTTCGACACGATACAGCCTTATCTGGCCTGGAACAGCAAAGGCGTCATCGTACTTTGCCGAACATCCAACAAAGGCGGTTCCGATCTCCAGTTCATCGAATCCAAGGACGACACTCCTTTATACCTTCATGTCGCCGGACTGGTTGCTGATCATTGGAATACCAACGGTCAATGTGCCCTGGTTGTCGGCGCCACATTCCCGGAAGAAATTGCGAGAGTCCGCGAGCGTGTGGGCGACATGCCCTTGCTCGTGCCCGGCATCGGTGCGCAGGGCGGCGACATCCCGTCTACCGTGAAGGCCGGCATCGATAGCAAGGGTACCGGTATGATGATCAACTCATCGCGGGCCATTTTGTATGCCAGTGGTGGCGACGACTGGCGCGAAGCAGCGGCACTGGCCGCCAAGAACACCCGGGATGCGATCAACGCTGCCCGATAAGGCCGATGGCGGTTTCCAGTGCGAAAGCGACCGACGCGTTGCGTATCTGCCTGCGGTCCCCTTCAAAAACCTTGGTCATGGCGCGCGTGACAATACCCTGGGACGTGCGCCGGGCGAATCCAAAACACACCATACCCACGGGCTTGCCCGGCGTGCCGCCATCGGGCCCGGCGATGCCAGTGGTCGAGATGGCAATATGTGCAGGCGTGGCAACCGTAAGCACGCCGGACGCCATCTCCATGGCGGTTTCTTCGCTGACCGCACCGAAACGCTCCAGCGTATCGACGCTGACCTGCAGTTCCTCGGCCTTGGCGGCATTGCTGTAGGTGACGAAGCCACGGTCAAACCATTGGCTGGACCCTGGTGTATCGGTCATCGCTGCCGCCAGCAATCCGCCAGTGCATGATTCAGCGCAAGCAAACATCAAGCCTTGATCGAGCAAGAGCTGCCCGAGAACGGGCGCATAGGACAACGTTTCGTGATTGCTCATGGGAAAACCTCAAGTCTGACGAGAATGGCAATTACCAGCAAACTGTAGACCGCCGCCACGATATCGTCCCACATCACGCCAAAGCCGTTCTTGAAATGGCGATCGAAGAAGCTGATGGGAGGCGGCTTGATGATATCGAAAAACCGAAACACGACAAAAGCCAGCATTTGAGCCATAAGGACGTCAGGCGTCAGCCATAATACAAGCCAGAAGGCCACCACTTCGTCCCATACCATGCCGCCGTCGTCCGCCTTACCCATTTCCTTGCCGACTCGATGACAGGTCCAGCAGCCCAATGCAAAAGCCGCTAGCAGCACGACAGCAATGTAGGTATCAGACAAGCGTGACACCCCCCCTACCCACAACAGCCAACCCAGCAACGTGCCCCACGTGCCCGGGGCGGGACGGATCAGTCCGCTGCCCAGCCCGAATGAAATGATGCGCGGAAAGGACCGGAACACCCAGGCGGCGCTGGGCTTGAAAGCAGGTTCAGCACGAGCATCAGTGTCGAAGGCCGGCATACGAAGGTCTAATAGAATCCGAAAGAAACGTCAGGAAAAATGATCGAAACCAGCCTGCTTCGTTACGATGAAGGTTGAACCCGGACCCTTGATGCGCAAGCCCGGCTGGGCCACGATCGAGCCGACGCGCGTGACCTGGATCGAGGCACCCTGCGCCAAGGCTTCGATACTCGCCCTGACATCTGTCGGAGCGGTGAAACATAGTTGATACACATCGCCGCCTGAGAGGACAGCATCTTGCACCAGCTCATCGTCCAGACCGTGCAGCGCCGCTGCGACGGGCAGCGCATTGTAGACGAGCTCCGCGCCGCAGTCACTAGCTTTCAGGATATGACCGAGGTCTTGCATTAGGCCGTCGGAGATATCCAGGGCGGCATGCGCGATGCCTGGCAGTTGCTGTGCAAAGTGCCAGGGCGGGAGCGGTCGTTCCAGGGCGTGCCGCGTCGCAGCCAGCAAAGAGGGATTGACCGGAAGCCGGTTCTGCAGCAGACGCAAGGCGATATCGGCGGCACCCAGCGTCCCCGTGATCCAGATATCGTCGCCCACCCGCGCAGCGCTTCTGCGCAAGGCAAGCTGCGGCTTGACCTGGCCCATGACAGTTACGCTGATAACAATGCCGGATAAACTTTTTACGGTGTCGCCGCCAACGAGGGGGCAGGCAGAAGCTTGCGCCAGCGCGTGAAACCCATCGGCAAAACGCTGCAACCAATTATCGTCGATCTTGGGAATGGACAGGCTTAGCAGGCAAGCCAGCGGCTGTGCGCCCATTGCGGCAAGATCGGACAGATTGACCGCCAGCGACTTGTGTCCCAGTGCAGCCGGGTCGACATCGGCAAAAAAATGCCGACCTTCTATCAAGAGGTCGGTGCTGGTGGCGAGATGGTGACCCGCCGCCACCGGAAGCAAGGCACAGTCATCGCCCACGCCAAGAAAACCCGGCGGCGCAGGCCGCGTGAAGTAACGTGCTATCAGGCCGAACTCGGAATTCAACACGCCCTCCAAGGCATTTAGCGGTGTCCGGCTAGCGCCGCGGAGCCGCCTGGACTTCAGCCGGGCGAACATCGGCGGCCATTCTGTCGAGCACGCCATTGACGAATTTGAATCCGTCTGTGCCACCAAAAGACTTGGCCAGTTCCACCGCTTCGTTGATCGCAACCTTGTAAGGTACTTCGGTATGATGGATAAGCTCGAAGCTGCCTATCAGCAGTATGCCGTGTTCGATAGGAGAAAGTTCAGCAAGTGGCCGGTCGATGTAAGGCTGGAAGCTTTCGCGCAAAGCCGGCGCCTCGCGCAACACGCCATGCAACAGAGTCTTGAACCATGTCGCATCGGCTTCCTGGAACTCCTCGTCGTCGCGAATGTGCGCATCGATGGCGCCCGCTTCCTGTAATCCGGTGTCGCCATGCAGCAGCCATGAGTAGACACCTTGCAGTGCAAACTCGCGCGCACGTCGCCGCGCGCTGCGACTATTGGCCCGGGGGGAAGCGCCTGACGACGCACCCGGCGTGTTATTTATCGTCAAAATCTTCGTCCTCGTCCTCGATATCGTCTTCGTCGTCCTCGTCGTCTTCGTCGTCTTCGTCGTCATCCAGGTCGTCTTCGGATTCGGGCTCGAGGGCCGCGACAAGGTTAGCCATCTCGACAGCGCTCCGCGCGCAATCACGCCCCTTTTCCGTTGCACGAGATTGTGCCTGCTCGTCGGTATCGGTCGTCAGCACGCCGTTGGCCACCGGGATGCCGGTTTCGAGCGCAACGCGGCTGATGGCTGCGGCGCTTTCATTGCTGACGATTTCAAAGTGATAGGTGTCGCCACGTATGACCGCACCCAAGGCGATCAGCGCATCGAATTCAAATGTTTCTGCCATTTGTGCCAGTGCGACACCGAGCTCGAGCGCGCCGGGCACCGAGACCAGCATGACATCGCGTTCGTCAACGCCCAATTCGGCCAGTTCGGCCAGGCAGGATTCAAGCTCGGCTTGCCCGACCGGCTCGTTGAAGCGAGCCCGCACAATGCCTATATGCAGACCCTCTCCATTCAGATCGGGAGACAAAGTATATGGGTTCATAGTCAGAAATTCCTGTTATTGGGTGGAAAGAGGTTCGCTATCGTAACCCGTTACGGCCAGGGAAAACCCTGCCATACTGGGCATTTTTCGGGGTCGGGCCAACAGGCGTGCACGGCCAACGTTCAGGTCGCGCATGATTTGAGCGCCGATGCCGTAAGTAAGCAGTCCGTAGCGACTTTCGCGATCGCCAGCGCGGCTTTCATGGTCAACAGGCTGATTCCAGGATTCGAACTGGCTGAAAAGCAGGTCTGGCGAGCCTTGGCAGTTCAACATGATAAGGACCCCCGAGGGCGAGGCGACGATGGCCTTGAGGGCCTGTTGCACGCTCCAGCTATGCGACGTTGCGCCTTCGAAGAGCACGTCAAGCATGGTCGAAGGCTCGTGTACGCGTACCAGCGTCTCGGTATCGCGTGTGATGGTGCCATGAACCAACGCCAGGTGCGGCGCGCCCGAGGACAAATCGCGATAGGCCACGGCCTGGAATTCGCCCCACGGTGTCTGCATACGACGGCTGGCCAGCCGTTCGATCATGGACTCGTGTTCGCTGCGGTACTGGATGAGGTCGGCGATGGTGCCAATTTTGAGGCCATGCTCGCGAGCGAATAGCTTCAGGTCGGGCAAGCGCGCCATCGTGCCGTCAGGTTTCAGGATCTCGCAGATGACCGCAGCCGGAGTAAGGCCGGCCAATGCGGTGAGGTCGCAACCGGCTTCGGTATGCCCGGCGCGCACCAATACGCCGCCACGTACTGCCTGCACGGGAAAAATATGACCAGGTTGGACGAGATCGGACGGCTTGGCGTCGCGCGCCACCGCCGTCTGGATGGTACGGGCTCGGTCGGCGGCCGAAATACCGGTATCGACACCTTCAGCGGCTTCGATGGACATTGTGAAATTCGTGCCGAACCGCGTGCCATTGCGACTGGCCATGAGTGGCAGATCGAGCTGTCGGCAGCGCTCTTCGGTCAGGGTCAGGCACACCAGTCCGCGCGCATGAGTGACCATGAAATTGATAGCCTCAGGCGTGACGAACTCGGCCGCCATGAGGAGATCGCCTTCATTTTCGCGATCTTCTTCATCCACCAATATGACTTGCCGGCCCGCGCGCAACTCGGCCACAATATCGGTAACGGGAGAGATATCGCAGGCCTCTATGGCGTTGATATCCAGATCGGAAGGCTTGCTCATGACATGTGCTCAGTAAAAAGTTGGGTCATTTTAACGCCTTCCGGGGTAAGGTCGCGCAAAGCCGGGTAATATCCGCTGAAACCATAACACGATTCAACCATGCGCGAAAAAATCACAGCGCCGCAACCCGGAAACGATGGTCGGCGCGGCATCCAGTCCGTCGAGACCGGCTTTCCTTTGCTCGCGGCTCTGGTCGATTCCGGCGCTGCACTCACGCTGCGGGACCTGGCAACGCGGGCAGGCATGACGTCGGCGAAAGCGCACCCCTACTTGGTCAGCTTCACTCGTGTCGGCCTGGTCCAGCAAGATCCATCCACCGGTCAATACGAGCTTGGGCCTTTTGCCTTGCAAATGGGGCTGGTCAGCCTGCAGCGCCTGGATCCGGTCCGGGTCGCCCTGCCGCAGGTCAACCTGCTGGCCGGCGAAATCGGACATACCCTGGCTATCGCCGTCCTGGGGTCGCACGGCCCGACCATGATCCACATCTCGGAGGCCAGTTACCCAGTACATGTCAACATGCGCAAAGGCACCGTGATGTCAATGCTGCACACTGCCACTGGCCACGTCTTCGCTGCGTGGCTGCCTCCCAAGATTGCACGCCACTATATTGAACGCGAGGCTGGCGACACCGCCGTGGTCACCAGCATCAGCCCGCTGCGACCCACGGCCGCAGCGCTGGAAACGCAACTGTCGCAGATCAGGTCAACAGGCATTGCACAGGCATTGGGCAATCCACTGCCCGGCATCGATGCCTTGTCTGTGCCGGTGTTCGACCATTCCGGGAATATCGTGCTGGCCTTGACGAGCTTGGGGCCGGCCACGCTGTTCGATGCGCGCGCGCAAGGTCCGATCGCCCTGGCGTTGAAAGAATGCGCGGCGGCCATCTCGGGGAAACTCGGATATCGGCCCGAACGATAAACCGCTAAACTGCGCCCTTATATTACAAAATTATTACAAGTTTTATGACGCGCCGGACCGGATCTCGGCAATTCTAAAAACCAACCAATAAACCGCCTAATCCCGGAGACAAAAAATGAAATCATCAAGCTTGCTCTTGACGAGCGCCTTTGTCGCGCTTCTTGGCGCATCCCAATTCGCTTACGCGCAAGACTCCTGCCCTGAACGCGGCGATCTCGACACGATGTATTGTGACGCCAACAAGGATCTCGTGGCCGACACCCCCACCGACCCCAGCAAACAGAAAACCCCCTCCACCATCGTGTTCACCTACACACCGGTCGAAGATCCCGCCGTATACGCCGAGATCTTCTCGCCGTTCACCAAACACCTGGCCCAGTGCATCGATCGCAAGGTCGTGTTCTATCAGGTCCAGAGCAACTCCGCTGAAATCGAGGCCATGCGTTCGAGCCGACTCCACGTGGGCGGGTTTTCTACCGGTCCGACAAATTTTGCCGTCAACCTTGCTGGTGCGGTGCCGTTCGCCGTCAAGGGCGATGCCAGCGGATTCCAGGGCTACAACCTGATCCTCATCGTCAAGAAAGACAGCCCCTACAAGACGGTTTCCGATTTGAAAGGTAAAAAGGTAGCCCACACCTCGCCATCGTCCAACTCCGGAAACATGGCTCCCATTGCCCTCTTCCCTAAAGAAGGCCTGGTGCCTGGAAAAGACTATGAATTTCTGTATTCGGGCAAGCACGACCAGTCCATCATGGGCGTGAATTCGGGCGACTACGACGCTGCCGCCGTCGCATCCGACGTTTTTCACCGCATGGCCGAGCGCGGGCAGGTCAAGGCGGACGATTTCCGCATCCTCTATACCAGCGAGAAATTCCCGACATCATCGTTCGCGTATGCCTACGACCTCGAACCGAAGTTCCGCGACAAAATGCTGAAGTGCTTCTACGACTACCGCTTCCCGGCCGAAATGAAAAAAGCATTTGACGGTGCCGACCGCTTCTACCCCGTCACTTACAAAAAAGATTGGGCAATTGTGCGCGATGTGGCCAAGGCGGGCGGCGAAAGTTTCACGCGCTCTGCCTATGACAAAGCAAGCAAAAAGGCTAATTGAGTTTTATGGGTGCGTCTCTGCAAATCAAGAACCTGGTCAAGGAATACCGGACTAATCAACCAGTATTGAAAGACATAAGCCTGGATCTTACCGGTGAGGGCCTCACCGCCATCATCGGGCCTTCCGGCACCGGCAAAAGCACGCTATTGCGCTGCATAAACCGGCTTATCGAACCCACACAAGGCACCATCCTGCTTGAAGATGGTGGCAGTGTGGTCGACCTCGCCCGGGTCCGCGGAGCGCAGCTCAGGTACGCGCGGCGTCGTATCGGCATGGTTTTCCAGGAATACAACCTGGTTGAACGACTTACTGTCATGGAGAACCTGCTGACCGGACGCCTGGGCTATACCTCGGCATTCAATGCCTGGCGGCGCCGCTTCGAGCCCGACGACATCCAGTATGCCTTCCAGCTGCTTGATACCGTCGGCCTGGCCGGCTTCGCCGACCAGCGCGCCGACGCGCTTTCAGGCGGACAACGCCAGAGGGTCGGCATTGCGCGCGCGCTGATGCAACGCCCGCAACTATTGCTTGCTGATGAGCCCACATCATCACTCGATCCGAAAACCTCGGTTGAAATCATGGAATTGCTCACCGAGCAAGGTCGCGCGTTCAACATTCCCGTCATCGTCAATATCCACGACGTTGAACTGGCCAGGCGATATGCCACGCGCATCATCGGCATGTCGGGAGGTAACGTGGTCTATGACGGCCAGGCCTCGGGCTTGAGCACTGAAGTATTAAAAACAATCTACGGAGGCGAGTCTTGGCTAGGCTAAACCCGCCCTCGGCAACGCGGTCCAGCAAACCCTTCGCCCTATCCTCGCGCGCCAGGTTCGCCCTCCTTCTCGTCATTGCCTATACGCTCTTCGCGTCCACACAACTCGGCTTCTCGTGGGACCGCTTCGAAGCAGGCCTGGAACATGGTGCCAAGTTTCTTGCCCGGATGTTCCCTCCCAATTTTGAACGTGGCGCCATGCTATGGAAAGGCATTGCCGAAAGCCTGGAAATTGCTGTCCTGGCCACGACACTGGGCATCATACTGGCGTTGCCGCTCAGTCTACTTGGCGCCCGAAACCTGATGCCGGCATGGGCCAGTTGGCCTGCGCGTGCACTCATCTCTCTTTGCCGAGCCCTGCATCCAGTCATCGTCGCCATCATCTTCGTCAAGGCGGTCGGCTTCGGCGCGCTGGCCGGCGTGCTGGCACTTACGGTCGCATCCATCGGTTTCATCGGAAAACTGTTCACCGAATCCATCGAGGAAATATCCCTGAAACAGGTCGAGGCGGTGCGGGCCACTGGTGCGTCGTTTTCCAATGTCATTATCTTTTCAGTGATGCCGCAGGTTTTTGCACGGTTCGTCGGGTTTTCAACCTATCAGCTCGACTCCAATCTACGCAATTCCACCATGGTTGGCATCGTCGGCGCCGGCGGTATCGGCGGGACGCTCTTCTCCGCGTTTCAACGTTTCGACTACGACTTCGTCTGCACCATTCTGCTTTCCATTATTGCAATCATCATGATCGGAGAAATCCTGGCCGGGGTCGTGCGCTCTATCCTGCTCGATAACGTCTCCCCCACAGAGCTCTTACGCGGCAAGGCGCACCGTCCCCGCATGGCAAGGTCCGTCGGGGGCGACACATGAACACCACTCATGCCCTGCCAAACCAGGAACCTCGACGCTGGATGCGCTATACGCCCGGCCAGCGCGTTCTGCGCTTCGTCCTGTACCTGCTCTTTGTCCTCGCCATCGTCCAGTCGATGCGTACGATCGATGTCATCCCGGAATTCCTTTACGACGCCCCCACCCAGATGGCCGACCTTCTCCATCGAATGTGGCCAGTGTCGTGGCAAAGCTTCCAAGGGTCCATCCAGAAGGCCTTGATCGAAACACTGCATATGGCCACGCTGGGAACCATACTTGCGGTGGTCCTGGCCGTGCCGGTCGGTCTGCTGGCAGCCGAAAAGCTCACCCGCAACAGGGCCGTCAATTTTCTGGCACGCCTTATCCTGGTGTCCAGCCGATCAATCAACTCCCTTGTCTGGGCGCTGCTGTTCATTGCCATCTTCGGCCCGGGACCGCTGGCCGGGACGATCGCCATCGCATTTCGGTCCATCGGCTTCATTGGCAAGCTGCTCGGGGAAGCGCTGGACGACGCGCAACCCGGACCCATCGAGGCGCTGACGGCAACCGGTGCCAGCACCGGGTCCATTATCGGCTATGGCTACTGGCCTCAAATCCGGCCTGCGTTCTGGTCTATCGTACTATTGCGATGGGATATCAATGTCCGCGAGTCCGCCGTATTGGGACTGGTTGGTGCCGGTGGCATAGGCATGGCATTGAACAGTGCCATGGATCTGTTCCAATGGGATAAAGTCGCGCTGATCCTTCTGCTGATCTTCAGTATTGTCATCGTCGCCGAAATCGTCATCACCCGGGCTCGCAAGGCCTTGCTGTAGACCCAGCTGCGTACCTCCAAACCCTGGCGCCGCTCGCGCCGGGGCTTGGCATGGATCATATCGAACGCCGTGGAACGCGGTAAGATGCGCGCATCATCAGCCAGGGGACATCATGCTCGAACGTGAACTCAAATTCTACGTACCCCCTCATAAGCGCGCCGCGCTGGAAAGGCGTTTGCGCAAAAACGGTGCGACAGATCTTCTCCTGCATGCCTGTTACTTTGACACCCCGGAACATGAACTCGCAAAGCGGAAGATCGCGCTGCGCGTGCGCAAGGAAGGCGAGCTATGGGTACAAACCATCAAGACGCCCGGCCCCGACGAACTATCCCGGATTGAAATAAATCACCCGCGGCCGGGTCCCACGCTCGACCTGGGTCTTTACAAGGGCACCTTGGTAGAAGACATGCTTGCCGGACTCGAGCATCCCTTGACACTGCTCTATGAAACCCAGGTGCACCGGCTCGTTTTCAAGATGGACTGCGACGACAACGAGGTGGAGCTGGCCTATGACCAAGGCGTTATTAAATCGGGCGCGTTGGAATTGCCATTGTGTGAACTGGAACTGGAACTGGTGCGTGGAGAGGTGGCAAGCTTGTTCAAACTGGCCGCACAATGGCTTAGAAAGTACGGCCTGATTCTGGACTTGCGCAGCAAAGCAGAACGTGGCGATGCGCTCGCCCGTATCGCCACGCCCACCGGCAGTACGAATCCGGCAGCGCAAGCTGCGCCGTGGCCGCAGTTGTTCAAGCCACGTCGCGCAGGTCCGATCGTGCTGACGTCCGACCTATCCATGCAGCAAGCGTACCAACGTTGCGCCACCGACTGCATGAACCAGATCATCAGGAATACGACCCTGCTGGCGACGACAGAAAACGTAGAAGCCATGGGAAGCCCACACGTCGAGTATGTGCACCAGATCCGGGTCGGAATACGGCGTATCCGGTCATGCTGGAGGTTTTTTGGAAAGTGGCTGGTGCTAAACGAATCCCAGTTGGGGAAGGAACTGCGCAACTACTTTTCGAAGTTCGGCCAGATACGCGATAGCGACATCATCCATCTGACGATCGCACCGCGCCTGGCTGCAGCGGGCATGCCTGATTCAACCCTGCCACCCCGCGCAGATGCCGACAGCACCTCGGCGCTTGCCGCCAGCCCGCAATTCCAGTCAGTATTGCTGACACTGCTTCAGCATCTTACCGACGCAAAGCTCGCGCTTCGAAAACCGGAGAAAACGGAAATCAAGCTGGGAAAAGCGCTGACCAAACGATTGAACAAGCGCATTCACGCGCTGGGTGAAAAAGGTGCGCATTTTTCGCAGTTTCCCATAGAAGAACAGCATCGCCTGCGCAAGCAGGTGAAAGGCTTGCGCTACAGCATGGAGTTTTCAGGCACCCTATTGGCGGAAAGACGGTTGGCGCGCCTGCGCGAAGCGCTGACGACCCTCCAGCACACCCTGGGCGACCTGAACGACTTGTACATTGCCGACGATTTCTACCAATCGCTTATTGCCACGCAGCCACAAGCCCATTTCGCGGTCGGTTGGTTGCGCGCCATGCAAGAGCAGAAGAAAGCCGAAGCGCAGGCCGATTTCATCCGTCTGCGAAACGTGGGCCATCTGAAAAAGGCCTGAAGCTGTGCCGGATCAATCGCCGATCAGCGCAGCCGCAAACTCTCGGGCCACGAAAGGCTGCAGGTCATTCAAGGCTTCCCCGACACCTATCCAATACACGGGCACGGGACGCACTCCCTGACTGCCCGCCGCAACGGCAGCCAGCGTACCCCCCTTTGCCGTGCCGTCCAACTTAGTTACGACAAGTCCCGTAAGCGTAATGGCCGCATCGAAAGCGCGGATTTGCGCAATGGCGTTCTGCCCGGTATTGCCATCGATGACCAGTAATACTTCATGAGGCGCGGCGCCATCGGCCTTGCCGATGACCCGTTTGATCTTCTTGAGTTCTTCCATCAGGTGCAATTGCGTCGGCAGCCTACCTGCCGTGTCCACCATGACCACGTTCGCCTGGCGCGCCCGGCCCGCATTCACCGCATCGAACGCTACCGCGGCGGGGTCGCCACCATCCTGTGCGATGACCGTCACGTTATTGCGCGCGCCCCACTCCATGAGTTGCTCACGGGCCGCCGCGCGGAACGTATCGCCAGCGGCCAGCAGCACTTTGGCACCCTGAGCCTGGAAAGCATACGCCAACTTACCTATGGAAGTAGTCTTGCCGGCGCCGTTCACGCCGGCGATCATGATGACCAACGGCGATGCACTGCCCAAAGGAAAAGGCTTTTCCAAGGGTGCGAGGTGGTCGGCCAATATATCGCGCAATGCTGCCTTCACCTGCCCGGCTTCTGCGATCTTTTCCTTGCGCACCCGCGCACGCAGGGAGGTGAGAAGCTTTTCGGTCGCCTCGACGCCGGCATCGGCCATGATAAGCGCGGTTTCCAGGTCTTCGAACAGCGATTCATCGACCTTTACACCGACGAACAGTCCGCCAATGTTCTGGCCGGTGCGTGACAACCCCTTTTTCAACCGTGTGAGCCACGTGCTTTTTTCTGTCTCGATAGGCGTATTCAGCGATCTCTCGGACGGCAGGTCTGGCAACGTCGCCGGAAGATCGGCTTGCAGCGCAGCGTCGTCCTGCCCGGCATCGGTGGCGACCTGTGCCGGGGGCGGAACCAGATCCACTACGCCCTGTGGCGCCTCGCTTTCAACCGCGAGCTTCGGAGTGGCGGCGTATTCTTGCGGCTGCTGCGGAGAATACGACGGCTCTATAGGGCTATCTGCAGTCCACTGTGATTCCGGCACAGGTTCCGGTTCCCGTTCTGGCTTCGGTTCGGGTCCCGGCTCCGGTTCTGGTTCCTGCTGGTCAGATAAGACGTCTTCCCCGGGCGCAGCCGAGTCCTGCTGATCGGTTTCGACAGCCGAAGGTTTCTTTCTTTTAAAAAAACTGAACATACGTTTTACACTACCCGAATATATTTGAATAACGCCACTGAATGACCCCAGACTGCGCATGAAAAAGCATGTAGTACGTATTGTAGGCGGTGATTACCGCCGGACTCCCATACCCGTGATCGACGCAGTGGGCCTGCGTCCCACGCCGGACCGAGTGCGCGAGACCTTGTTCAATTGGTTGCACCATCTTTGGAGCGGCGATTTCTCGCAAAAGAGAGTGCTTGACCTGTTTGCCGGGACTGGCGCCTTGGGTTTCGAAGCCGCATCGCGCGGTGTCGCGCATGTTCAGATGGTGGAAAACAATCCCGCCGCCGTGACGGCGCTTCGTGCGCTGCGCAGCCGATTGAATGCCGAATCGGTGCGCATACACGCTGGAAACGCGTTAAGCGTACTAGACCGCGTAAACGATACACCTTTCGATCTCGTCATGCTCGACCCTCCGTTTGATAGCGGATGGTTGGATCGTTTGTGGGTAAAAATGCCGTCCGTCCTCATGCCGGGCGGTCTGTTGTATATTGAATCGGAAAAGATGACCCTTGCGCCCGCGCAATTCGATGTTCTACGCCAGTCGCGTGCCGGCCATGTGCATTTCCAGCTGCTTCGATTTGCTGCATTGCAAAAAACAGTCAATAATCCTGAAATCGAAATTAATCGCATATCCACCGGCAGTCGAGACAGCTCACCGCTATCCACTCCCATTAACAATTCGGAATCTGCATGATCACTGCTGTCTATCCCGGAACGTTCGACCCCCTGACCCGTGGACACGAAGATCTGGTCCGGCGGGCTGCCGGCCTGTTCGACCATGTGGTGGTTGGCATCGCACACAGCCATGCCAAGAAACCGTATTTTTCCATCGAAGAACGGGTCGAGATAGCGCAAGAAGTCCTTGGCCACTATCCCAATGTCGATGTTAAAAGCTTCGACGGTCTGCTCAAGGATTTCGTACGAGAGCAAGATGGCCGGGTTATCGTGCGAGGCTTGCGCGCTGTTTCCGATTTCGAATATGAATTCCAGATGGCGGGCATGAATCGCCACTTGCTTCCCGAGGTCGAGACCTTGTTCATGACTCCGTCCGACCAGTATCAATTCATCTCGGGCACAATTGTTCGTGAAATTGCCATGTTCGGCGGAGATGTCAGCAAATTCGTTTTTCCTTCGGTGGAACGTTGGTTGCATAGCAAAGCCAAAGCGCGACGCGAAGAACAGGAACAATCCCGGAAGGGGTAATACGGCGCAATACCCCTATTGGGAATTACACTAACTTGTTGCCAGTCCAGGCCACGTGCTGCGATTTGGCCGTATTGGCCCGTTTTTGTAGGAAAAACCATGGCTCTGCGTATTACCGAAGAGTGCATCAATTGTGATGTTTGTGAACCGCAATGCCCAAACAATGCCATTTCGATGGGCCTCGAAATCTACGAAATAGAACCTTCGCAGTGCACCGAATGCGTGGGGCACTTCGACGAGCCCCAATGCCAGGTGGTGTGCCCGGTTGAATGCATCGTGTTCGATCTTGATCACTCCGAAAATAAAGAAATGCTTCTTTCGAAGTACCACCGGCTGACAGCCACGGCCTGATCGCCGCACGCCCTTCCCGGCCTATGCCGGCGGCCACAGCACAGGTGGTGCGTCCGGATGGACTTTCACCAGGCGACAGGGCCGTTCCAGGTACTTCGAGACCCAGGTGGCTACCAGTTCGCCTTCGTCCACCACGTCCACATGCTTGCCATCCACGATGGCCTGCCGACGCACACTGTCATCGTCCTCAATGACGTCCAGAGGGATGTCCAGGCGCAACATGCCTTCGGCCCGCATGACCAGGCAACCCATGCTGAGGTTGACCTGGATGGCAGCCAGTTTCGGGCATTGCTGTTGGCTTAGCCAATTATCGGCATCATCGATGATCAGCCATTTCCTGTCATACGCCGCAGCCTCGGGATCGGCTATACCTGCGCACGAAGCGATTGGATAATAGAATGTTGGAGTCATTTTCCTAGTAGTCCTTTTAACGCATCGCCTATGCTCTTTACAGGATCCATTGGCTTCTTCGGGGCAGGAGGCGTAGGCGAGTCGGGAAACAGAGGCTGATCAAGATTGCCGGCCTTGTTCGACAACAAGTCCAGCAGCCCGTCCTGCACGGCGTCCTTGATGGCCTGGTTGCTGATTTCTTTCCATTGCACCTGATAACCGAGTTTGTCGAACGGACCGGAAATACGGATGGGAATCGCGACATTCCTGAGGTCGGCAAGCTCTTTGCCGTCTTGTGTCGTAGCCGTATTGGCAACGCGCACATTGATGATCAGGTCGAGCTGATTATTCACAATGTCCAGCGACGCCGGCGTGCCTTGCGAGATGCGCAATACGGGTGAAATCAGGTTCAAGGTCTTCACGGTACCCTGCCCATGATTGAATTCGACATCGGCATTAAGGGAACTGAACTCGGTACTGCGCTCCCGATCGAACTGCGTCGCGACATCGGGCAGTTGGCCACTGAACATATTGCGTACGACCGCCCTTACTTCACGCAATGTCTGGCTCACGTTAATGCCACGAACCGAACCATCACGCAAGCGCACCTGGACGGTACCCATCAGCCCGGCTTTCAGGGCCGGCAAGGTAGAGCCCTCGGCAGCCACCTTGACCTTTACGGTTCCCAGCCCGGACAGACGACTTTGCTGATCCCATGCCTGTAGCAATGGCCCCATCGCAACGCTGGTCAGTGATAAATCGGCTTGCAGCGCATTCCTGGAATTCGCCGTCAATTTTCCATCCAGCTTGCCTTCGTACAGGTCGGCCTTCAATCCGCTGATCAAGAGATTGCCGTCTACGGCACGCAATGCGGCGGTAAATTGTTTGGCCACCAGTTCCCTGACTTTCACCTCGCCGACAGCAATGTTGCCGATAATATCGACCGAATCGAGAAATTCCAGGTCGATTGTAGTGGCGCGCGTCGGCGCCGCTTTTTCCGCGGCCTTGTCAGCAGCCGGTTTCGCTGCCGGCTCGGCAGGCTTTGCACCATCGGCTGGCGCAGCAGGTGGTGCCGGCTTTGCAGCCACAGGAGGAAATATGGTGTTGAAGTCCAACCGATCGGCGGTCAGATCGAAAGCGACCTTGGGATCCTTCAGTTGTGTCGCCTTGACACGAAAATCGAGCTTGCTGCTGCTGACCACGGCATTGATTTCGCTGACCAGCTCGTCCTTGACTAAGTCTGCCTGCAGGCTCCCTATGAAGGGAATCTCGAAGCTGCCGCCTGGCAATGCTGCATCCTCGATGCGGACATCGCCTTTCATCGCGGACAACGCGCCCTTGTCTTCGAAACGGTCCCAGTGTGCGGGCGACGTCATCTTCAATTGGACGAGACGATCGCCCTGCTTGAGTCCGCCGTCAATCTTCAGCTCGCGCAGTGACAGCCTTTTTGCGTCGCCCCCCAGACCACTCAAGGTCAGTGCCACTCCCAGAGTTTTATTGCTACCCCGAAGCTTGACCGTGCCGGACACCGGCTCTCCCTTGGCCGCTTCCGGAGACACTGAAAGACTGGGCGCATCGAATGCAATATCGAAACTTTCGTCGGGCAGATCGCCCTTGGCTCGATACGCGAGTTTTTCCACCTGAAGCTCTGCCTGGCTGCGGTCGATCTTCAACTGCGGTACGACCAGGCTCGTTTCCAGATTCTTTATCGGTCTGTCTCCGCCGAGCTCTCCTTGCACGAGAAACTCGACATTGCTTGCACTGAACATTTCGGAGTAGGCGCTATAGGCGAGATTGCCACGCAGGGAAGCGGACTTTGCCTGAAGGTCGCCGATACTGCCGTTCACCAGTACATTGATCTTCTGCGCCGAGTAGGTTTGCTGGTCAGGATTGAACTTGACCACCGCTTGTCCCTCGATCTTCGCATCGGCTACCGGAAAGTCGCCAAGGAGTTTTCCGGTCAGCGCCACGTCGAAGGCCTGGTCGAATGTCATCCGGCCAGTATTGACGTTGAGCTGGGTCACGCGTGCCACGGACCCCGTTATCTTATCGAAAAGATGAATCTCGCCGTTCTTGAGATCAAGTCCGGCAATATCGATCTGGAAGTCGGTACCCGTGGCGGTACGATTACCGAGTACCACCGGCATCTGCCTGGCTGCGACGGGCGGGACAGTTGGCTGTACCAACTGGGTAGTGGCGCTGTTTGCCGCCGACGCACCTGGCAAGGAAACCGCAACGTCTGCGGACGCTGGACGATGCTCGATAAGATCCCGGAAATTGTATTCACCGTTTTCGTCCCGGATGAGCCAGGCCTTGAACCCTGTGACGGCAACGTGATCGACCACGAACCGATCAAACATGAGCGGCCAGATAGCAACCGCGAAACGTGCGCTGTCGACGGACGCGAAGGTATCGGTGCTGTTGCGATCGGACAAGGAGACCCCTTGCAACGACAGGCCTATGCGTGGAAATAGCGACAACTCGATATCGCCCTTGATGGATAAAGTGCGCTGATAGCGGTTATAGACAATTTCCTCTAGCTTATTCTTGTAGGCATTCGGGTCGAAGGTCAGCAGGAAAATTGCAATGCCGACCAGGGCCACCAGGAATACCACGACGATACTGATCAGTATCCTCTTGAACCAAAATTTCATTTACGGCCTCTAAAACCACGGGAGAGCTCCCCGGCACGATACATGGTAAATACCTAGAATGCTAACCGAAGTCGACAGTCTTATTTTGAAACGCGGCCGGTAGTGGCGATGGAGCAAGTCAAAGCGTATAAATACGAGCAATTTCCGGCCATTAATTACTGTCGGCTATTTTAAAATCAGACAACGTTCTAGCGCCTGCCACGATAGCTGGGTACGATACCTGTGTTATTACATCTTCCACGAACCTATAAGAGAGAACATGAAATTCGAGACACTCGCCATCCACGCCGGATATCAGCCCGACCCGACCACCAAATCGGTCGCCGTTCCCATTTATCAGACGACGTCCTACGCCTTTGATAGCACGCAACACGGTGCCGACTTATTCGACCTGAAAGTGGCCGGAAATATTTACACCCGAATCATGAATCCGACCAACGCTGTGCTCGAAGAGCGCGTGGCGGCACTGGAAGGAGGCGTGGCGGCGCTGGCGGTCGCATCGGGAATGGCGGCAATTACCTATGCTATACAGACTATCGCTCAAGCCGGCGACAACATTGTATCGGTAAGTAAGCTGTATGGTGGAACGTACAATCTGTTCGCCCATACCTTTCCGCGCCAGGGAATTACCGTCAAATTCGCGCCTCACGACGACGTCGCCGCACTGGAGGCCCTGATCGATGACAACACCAAGGCCGTCTTCTGCGAAACCATAGGAAATCCGGCCGGCAACATCATCGATATCCAGGCTTTCGCCGATGCGGCCCACAGGCATGGTGTGCCATTGATCGTAGACAATACTGTGGCATCGCCGGCATTGTGCCGACCTTTCGAACACGGTGCCGACATCATCGTGCATGCGCTCACCAAATACATGGGCGGGCATGGCACGACCATTGCCGGCGCAGTCGTGGACTCGGGCAAATTTCCGTGGGCTGAAAACAAGAAGCGCTTTCCCATGCTCAATGAACCGGATCCCTCCTATCATGACGTGGTCTACACCGAGGCCTTCGGGCCGGCCGCATTCATTGGGCGCTGTCGGGTGGTGCCGCTGCGCAATACCGGCGCTGCGCTTTCGCCGTTCAATGCCTTCCTGATCCTGCAGGGGATTGAAACGCTCTCACTGCGCATGGAGCGCCACACCGCGAACGCGCTTAAAGTGGCGCAATTCCTTCGAGAGCACGATCAAGTTGCTTGGGTGCAGTATGCCGGCCTAAGCGATCATCCCGAACATGATCTCGCGCAAAAATACCTGGGCGGCAAACCGGCCAGCATCCTCTGCTTCGGCATCAAGGGCGGTAGCGCCGCCGGCGCCCGTTTCATCGATGCGCTCAACCTGATACTCAGGCTGGTCAACATCGGGGACGCCAAATCATTGGCCTGCCACCCGGCTTCCACGACCCATCGTCAATTGAATCCGCAAGAGCTGGCCGCGGCGGGCGTCGGTGAAGACATGGTGCGCCTGTCCATCGGTCTTGAACACATCGACGATATCCTGGCCGACCTGACACAGGCCCTGGACGCCAGCAAAGCCTGAGCAAAGGGCCGGCCAGGTAAACAGTTGCCAGCAGGCAAAGCCTACAGCCGGCCCAGCATCCCTGAAAGTGCTCCCAGTACGGAGCCACCGCCGGCTTGTACGTCCGGCACTGTCCCATCGGGCGTGGCCTGGTCGACAAGACTGGGAAGCATCACGCTAAGATGGTTCAACACTGAAGTCACATCCAGGCCTGATCGTTCAGAAAGGCCCTGGATGACGTCATCGCCCAGCACGCCACGCAGCTGCTCCGCAGACACCGGCTCGTTCGGACCCGTACCAACCCAGGACGCAATGAGGCCACCGAGGCCGCCTTGCTGGAATTTTTCCACGATGCCGGGCAGCCCATCCGGGTATTTGCTGACTTGCTCGATCAGCGCGGGCAACAGAGAGGCCTGAGCACGCAGCTGCGGATTTTCTGTGCTCATTGAGGCCACAATCGAGTCTAAAAGTCCCATGTTCGCTTCTCCTTCGTCATGACGGTGTGAGTCTATAGGATTTGTGTCCCGATGGATGTCAGCACGTGTCAAGAGTTCGAGTATAGTAGCCGTGGTCCAAAGTAAAAAAACAATGTTGGAGACGCTGCATGCACATAGGAATTCCAAGAGAGCGCCTGTCCGGCGAGGCGCGCGTGGCCGCGACGCCCGAAACGGTCAGGAAATATCTGGCGAACAAACACACGGTCGTGGTCGAACAAGGTGCGGGCATTGCCGCTCACTATCCTGATGCGGCCTATGCCGAAGCGGGCGCGCAACTGGGCGACGCTGCCCAGGCGCTCGGTGCCGACATCGTCCTCAAAGTACGGGCCCCGGACGCACAGGAACGCCAGCACATAAAGCCGGGCGCCCTCCTTGTCGGCATGCTTGATCCTTTCGACGCCGCCGGAATCGCCGCGCTCGCGCAGACTGGCGTGACCGCCTTCGCCCTCGAGGCCGCCCCGCGCATCACGCGCGCGCAGAGCCTGGACGTACTATCCTCACAAGCCAATCTCGCCGGGTATAAGGCGGTACTGCTGGCGGCAAACCAGTATGGACGCCTCATACCAATGATGATGACGGCAGCAGGCACCCTCAAGGCAGCCCGGGTCGTGGTGCTGGGCGCAGGCGTTGCGGGCCTGCAAGCCATCGCCACCGCCAAGCGCCTGGGCGCGGTGGTCGAAGCCTCCGATGTACGTCCTGCCGCCAAGGAACAGATCGAATCGCTCGGGGCCAAGTTCATCGACGTCCCCTTCGAAACGGATGAAGAGCGCGACATTGCACAAGGCATAGGCGGCTACGCCCGCCCCATGCCTGCAAGCTGGATGACGCGCCAGGCTCTTCTCGTGGCCGAGCGGTGCCGACAGGCCGATATCGTCATCAGCACCGCGCTTATCCCCGGTCGCCCCGCCCCGGTGTTGATCAGTGCTGAAACGGTGCAGGCCATGAAGCCAGGCTCCGTCATTGTCGACCTTGCGGTCGAACGCGGCGGCAACTGTCCGCTGTCGGAAAAGGATAAGGTTGTCGAAAAGCATGGCGTCACATTAATCGGCTACAGCAACCTGCCGGCCATGGTCGCCACCGATGCCTCCGCACTGTATGCGCGCAATGTACTGGACTTCATGAAGCTCATTGCCAACGCCGATGGCCAGCTTGCCATACAACAAGAAGACGAAATCATCACTGCCTGCCTCATGTGCGCGGACGGCAAAGTCATAAGGAGCGCCTGATGGAAGCCGTAAGCCCCACCCTGATCAACTTGATTATCTTTGTGCTCGCCATCTATGTGGGCTTCCATGTCGTGTGGAACGTCACGCCGGCCCTCCATACGCCGCTCATGGCGGTCACCAACGCCATCTCGGCCATCGTCATTGTGGGCGCCATGCTGGCCGCCGCACTGACTGAAAGCAGCCTGGCGCGCTACATGGGAGTGTTTGCCGTGGCGTTGGCGGCGGTGAATGTCTTCGGTGGTTTCCTGGTTACCCGTCGCATGCTTGAAATGTTCAAGAAGAAAGACAAGAAAGCGGGAGCCAAGGCATGATCTCCGTCAACCTGGTCACGATGTTCTACCTGATTGCGTCGGTGTGTTTCATCCAGGCACTCAAAGGCCTGTCCCACCCGACCACCTCGCGGCGCGGCAACGCCTTTGGCATGGCCGGCATGGCCATCGCCGTGCTGACTACCGCGGCTCTCATTGTCAGCCTGGCGACTGAAGGCAGAACCGGCATAGGGCTGGGCTGGGTGCTGCTCGGCCTCCTGGTGGGTGGCACCGTAGGCACCATCATGGCGCAGCGGGTCGAAATGACCAAAATGCCCGAACTTGTGGCCTTCATGCACAGCATGATAGGTTTGGCGGCCGTCGCCATTGCGGTGGCCATTGTCGCCGAGCCCCATGCCTTCAATATTACGGCACCCGATGCTCCCATTCCGGTCGGTAACCGTCTTGAACTGTTTATCGGCACGTTCGTCGGGGCCATCACGTTTTCCGGCTCCGTCATTGCCTTCGGCAAGTTATCGGGCAAGTACAAGTTCCGCCTTTTTCAGGGCGCACCCGTTGTGTTTTCCGGCCAGCATATGGTCAACCTTGCTCTCGCCCTGGCCATGCTGGGTTGCGGCCTGTGGTTCATGGCCACGCAGCTATGGCTGCCGTTCATCATCATGACCGTACTCGCGTTCGTGCTGGGCGTACTCATCATCATTCCAATCGGCGGCGCCGACATGCCTGTGGTGGTGTCCATGCTCAACAGCTACTCGGGCTGGGCGGCGGCCGGCATCGGTTTCTCGCTGAACAACCCCATGCTGATCATTGCCGGCTCCCTGGTCGGGTCGTCAGGCGCCATCCTGTCCTACATTATGTGCAAGGCCATGAACCGCTCGTTCTTCAACGTGATACTGGGCGGATTCGGTGCGGCGCCGGGTTCTGCCACGGCAGCTGACCAGACCCAGCGCAATGTCCGTTCGGGCAGTGCCGACGATGCCGCATTTCTTATGAGCAATGCGGAATCCGTCACCATTGTGCCCGGTTACGGTCTTGCCGTGGCGCGCGCACAGCATGCACTGAAAGAACTCGCCGAAAAGCTTACCGCCAACGGGGTTACCGTGAAATACGCCATCCATCCAGTCGCCGGTCGCATGCCCGGCCACATGAATGTGTTGTTGGCCGAAGCCGAGGTTCCCTATGACCAGGTCTTCGAAATGGACGACATCAATAGCGAATTCGGACAGACCGACGTTGTCCTGGTCCTGGGCGCCAATGACGTGGTCAACCCGGCCGCCAAGAACGACCCACACTCTCCCATTGCCGGCATGCCCATACTTGAAGCCTATAAGGCGCGCACCGTCATCGTGAACAAGCGGTCCATGGCGGCGGGCTACGCCGGCCTGGACAATGAGCTGTTCTACATGGACAAGACCATGATGGTGTTCGGCGACGCCAAGAAAGTGATTGAAGACATGGTCAAGGCAGTCGACTAGCCGGCAGGGCGCAAGGAATCAGGTGTCACTGCCAAACTTGATCCCTTGCGCCAGCGGCAGTTCCCGGGAGAAATTTACGGTATTGGTGGCGCGACGCATATACGCTTTCCATGCGTCGGAACCAGACTCGCGCCCGCCACCGGTTTCTTTTTCACCCCCAAACGCACCGCCGATCTCCGCTCCCGACGTCCCAATGTTGACATTGGCAATGCCGCAATCAGATCCGGCGGCCGACATAAACCATTCCGCCTCGCGCAGATCGTTGGTGAAAACTGCCGATGACAAGCCTTGCGGCACGCCATTCTGCATTTCGACGGCCTCGTCGAACGTCGTGTAGCGCATGACATACAGGATCGGAGCAAACGTCTCTTGGAGCACCACCTTGGTCTGCCCAGGCATCTCGACCAATGCTGGGCTTACATACCAGGCTTGAGGATACTGATCGGCCAGCCGACGCTCGCCCCCCACGACCTTGCCACCTTGCTGGCGCGCGCTTTCCAACGCCGCCTGCATTCCGTCGTAGGCAGCACGATCGATAAGCGGACCGACCAATGTGCCAGGTTCCAGCGGGCTGCCTATGCGCGCGCTCGAGTAAGCCCGCTTCAAGCGGCCAAGCAATTCATCCGCGACGCTCTCGTGCACAATGAGACGACGGGTGGTGGTGCACCGCTGGCCCGCGGTACCAACCGCTCCAAAGAGAATCCCACGCAAGGCCATATCAAGGTCGGCCGTCGGTCCCACGATGATGGCGTTATTACCGCCCAGCTCCAGCAGGCACCGACCAAAGCGTGCCGCGACGATGGGACTCAGTTCGCGTCCCATTCGCGTGGAACCGGTGGCGGACACCAGTGCCACACGGTAATGTGCAGCCAGTGCTTGTCCGATTTCCCGCCCGCCTATCAAGACTTGCGACAGGTTCGCCGGGGCATCACCGAACTTTTCCATCGCACGGTTAAAGAGCACCTGGCAGGCCAATGCGGTAAGCGGAGTCTTTTCGGACGGCTTCCATACCACGGCGTCACCACAGATGAGTGCAAGGGCAGCATTCCACGACCAGACCGCAACAGGAAAATTGAACGCTGAAATAACGCCCACTACGCCCAGTGGATGCCAGGTTTCCATCATGCGATGACCCGGGCGCTCCGAGGCTATCGTCAGGCCGTGCAACTGCCGCGACAAACCCACGGCGAAGTCGCAAATATCGATCATTTCCTGGACCTCGCCTGCTCCTTCAGCCAGAATCTTGCCCGCCTCGATGGACACCAGCCGTCCCAGCCCCTGTTTATGGGCCCGTAGCTCGTCGCCCAGCAAACGCACGAGTTCACCGCGACGTGGAGCGGGTACCATGCGCCATGCCATGAACGCCGTGTGGGCGGCATCAATGGCCAAGTGAGCATCCGCCGTCGAGTGCTCTGCCAGGCGAGCGACTTGCGTGCCGTCAATGGGTGAGCGAACCGACAAACTACCATTTTGCATGCGCGTAGCATCCAGTCCAAATTCCGCCAGCACGTCGTCAATATTCATTCTCGCCCTCTGAGTAATCCGTACACGTTGCATTCCAAGCACACTACTATAATCGTCGGGCCGGTACCGTGCCCGTCCGGGCCTCTGCCTTATCACCGCCACTATCGCGAGTCCCCATGTCCAAGCCAACCATCAGCGTCTTCAATGCCGAGCAAACGGCCGAGCTCCTCGGCTTCCCGAGCCTACTCGACGCACTGGCGGTCGCTGCAGGTGAATATGCCAATGGAGCTATCCAGTCGCCCGAAAGGCAAGTGCTGCCGCTTCCACAGGGCGGCGTCATGCTGTCCATGCCGGCGACAGCCCACGATATTGGCATTCACAAGCTCGTGAATGTGGTTCCAGGGAACCGCGTTCGCCATCTACCGACCATAAACGGGATTGTGTCTGTCTATGATGGCCAGACAGGACGCGCACTGTTCGTGCTCGATGGGCCAACCGTGACGGCAAGACGTACCGCGGCGGTATCCATGCTGGGCCTGAAGACGTTTTTGCCGAGCGCCCCCGAGCGTGTCGTGCTGATTGGTACAGGCATCCAGTCGGCCGGCCATGTCATGGCACTCGCGGCCATCTTCCCGGGCCTGCACGTCGTCGTCGTGGGTTCCAGTCGGGAAAAAGCACTGGCTTTTGTCGACGCACGTCGCCACATGCCGTTGGAAATGCTGGCTGCCACCGCCGTTCCCGACGATGTCGACGCCGTCATTACCCTGACAACAAGCGCTACCCCCGTTTACACGCGGACGGCCAAGGCCGGAATGCTCGTGATAGGCGTGGGAGCGTTCAAACCCGAACTCGCCGAAATCGGCGCGAACACCCTGAGGGACAGTCAAATCTATGTCGACGATCCAGCTGGTGCACGGCACGAGGCTGGCGACCTGATCCAGGCAAATGTGGATTGGAGCGGCGTGCAATCCTTGGCCGACGCACTGGCTGGCGGAGTCCGCTACGAAGAGCCGATTGTCTTCAAGACAGTGGGATGTGCAGCATGGGACTTGGCTAGCGCGCGCTGCGCATTGAGGGCCATCAAACCCCTCTGAACGCCTTGGATAATGAGGTAGACTATGCATCTGGCAACACATCCACCCCTCTCGTCATAACAATCTTGCTACAAAAAATGTCCATTGCTACTGCTGGTATTCATGATGATGAGGAAAATCCTTTCCTGGTCACCTCTCCTCTAGAGATTCATGCACTGTTGCGCTCCATTGCGGCAAAGGGCGCCCTGCTGCGAATGCACATAGAAGGCCGTAGCGTTGCGATCATCACGACGATACTCGCCGTCGATACCGATAACGCCACGTTCATCGTCGATAACTCAGCCGAAGAAGATTTCAATCGCCGGGTAGTAAGCGCCGACGCCGTCACGTTCGAGACGTCGCTCGACAAAGTCAGAATCGGGTTTTCCGTCGCCAAGGTGGACGCGTGCATGCAGGATGGCCGTCCCGCTCTGTGTGCCTCGTCGCCAACCAGTGTCACCCGCATCCAGCGTCGCGAATACTACCGTGTAGACATCCCGATAAGCAATCGGGCTACATGCACCCTGTCTACGCCCGGAAATAAGCAAGCAAAGCAGTTCAAGCTCGAGATAAGAGATATCAGCGCGGGCGGAATTTCGGTGATGGACAATGATCACGCCCTGGACAACACGCTGCACACGCTTTTCAAGGCGTGCCGGCTCGACCTCCCCGAAGCGGGCACTGTCATTACCGATCTGCAGATTGTTAGATCGCACGACGACTCACTACCCAATGGGAAGCCTTCACGCTTCCTGGGATTTGCATTCGTCAATCTCTCCAATCCCATGAACTTCATTGTCCAGCAATACATCACCAAGCTCGAACGCAAGCTGAACGCAAAGCGACGAGGATTCGAGTAAGCCAGCCCGAGTTTCACATTTACGATGCGACGCGGCGAATTATACGACTGAGCGGTAAACGGCCGGCGGCCAAATTCAATACCCTGACAGAGACTGTCATCGTCATCCATCAAAGCGCAACCGAAAGAGCAAATACCAGAAGCGGCACCAAGAGTCATAAGGTAAGATCCGACTATGCCTCTATTTACTCAATAGGACGGTGTATGCGCAAAGATCAACGCGGCAGCGGCGGGCCGCTCCCGCCCGCCAATACCAAGGCCGGCATGCCCGGTTCCTCCGGTCAACCCACGGTACCGCCCCGCAAGACCTGGTGGATCTTCGTCGCCGTGCTGTTGGTCAACTACTACCTCATGCGACTGTTGTCACCCGGTGCTGACCAGGCCGTGACGATACCTTACACAGTGTTCAAACAACAGGTCTCGCAAGGCAACGTAAAATCGATCTATAGCCAGGGACAGAACATCGAGGGGCAGTTCGTGACGCCCGTTGCCCTTCCCCCAGCCGAGGCTGCCGCGCCGGGGCAGAAGCCACCTGCCGGGCCTTCCGTCACGGCTACGACCTTCACCACCCTGCTTCCCGATTTTGTCGATCCCGGCTTCGAATCATTCCTGATAGACCATGAGGTCGAAATTCGCGCCGTTCCGATCAAAGCCCCAAGCCCTTGGGCCACGATGTTATTCGGCTTCGGCCCCGCGCTACTTATCATCGGCTTCTATGTATGGATGTATCGTCGTGCGGCGAGCCAGGCAGGCGGGATGGGCGGCGCCATATTTGGAATGGGGAAAAGCAAGGCGCGTCGCTATGACCAAGATCAGGAAAAGAAGGTTTCCTTCGATGATGTCGCGGGCATCGATGAAGCCGAAAACGAACTGGTAGAGATCGTCGATTTCCTGAGAAATCCGCAAAAGTACACCCGGCTGGGCGGTAGCGCACCCAAAGGCATTTTGCTCGTCGGTGCGCCGGGTACGGGAAAAACCCTGCTGGCCAAAGCGGTGGCCGGCGAGTCCAACGTTCCGTTTTTCTCCATGAGCGCATCGGAATTCGTCGAAATGATCGTGGGCGTGGGCGCCGCAAGGGTTCGTGATTTATTCAAGCAAGCACGCGAGCATGCACCGTCTATTATCTTCATCGACGAAATTGACTCTATCGGCCGCGCCCGAGGCCAGACTGTCTTGGGCGGCGCCAGCGAACAAGAACAAACCCTGAACCAGATCCTTACCGAGATGGATGGATTCTCGGGTAAGGAAGGGGTCATCGTCCTGGCTGCAACCAACCAGCCCGATGTGCTTGATAAGGCTTTATTGAGAGCGGGCCGCTTCGATCGGCGCGTGGTAGTGAACCTGCCCGACAAAGTGGGGCGCGAGGCAATCTTGAAGGTGCACACCCGCAAGGTGCCACTCGATGCCGGTGTACAGCTTGCCGAACTCGCCTCATCCACGCCCGGCCTATCGGGGGCCGATCTCAAGAATCTCGTCAACGAGGCGGCATTGCTCGCTGCACGCCGCGATCAGGAGGCGGTCCGTCAGAAAGACTTCCTGGATGCATTGGAAAAGCTCGTTCTGGGACCTGAACGACCCATTGTGTTGAGCCAGGCAGATCGGGAACGGATTGCGTACCATGAAAGCGGCCACGCGATTTTGGGGCTGCTTGTGCCTGGGGCCGATCCCGTCCATCGCGTTACGATCGTGCCGCGCGGGCAAGCGCTGGGCGTGACGTACCAGCGTCCCGCAACGGATCGGTATAACTACCCTGAAGCGTATCTGAGGGCCAGAATTGTCGGCATGCTCGGCGGTCGAGCGGCGGAAGAGGTTGTCTATGGAACACGCACCTCCGGTGCCGAAAGCGATATCGAACAGGCAACGCAGCTGGCAAGGAACATGGTGACCCGCTGGGGAATGAGCGACAAGCTTGGCATGGTGCAACTTGCTTCGCGGCAGAACCAGTTCCTGGGAGCCGGCCTGGGACGTGACGCGCAGATAAGCGAACACACCGCCGCGCTCATTGACGCGGAGGTTCAGAAAATCATCCATGACAGTCATGACCAAGCAAGGCAACTCCTGCATAATCATCGAAAACAACTCGATGCTCTAGTGGAAGCCCTGTTGTCGCGCGAGACGCTTGATGAGAAGGAAATTCTCGACGTCACGGGTCTGCCTCCGGCCCCGGCATTGAAAGACCTACCCAATGCCGCAAAGCTTCCCGAATAAAGCGCCCTGACTACGTTCGCACATGAAACGTGCAGCGCAAGTACACCCCGCATAACGGGCTCATGTTGAGCCTTGAGTTGATACTGCAATCGGCTGTCCACCAGGAATTTCAAGGAGATTGAGATGAAAGCGATGCCAATTTTGTGGAAGCGCCTCGTCATGGGCGGTGAGACGTGTACCCGGTGCGAGGATACCGGTCGCCAACTCGAAGCGGCGGTGGCCAAACTCGCGGCCGCACTGCAACCGCTGGGAATCGAGCCGGTGCTCGAAACACAGGAAATCGACGAACCCGCGTTCAAGGCCAATACCCCCGAATCCAACCGCGTGTGGATCGCGGGCAAACCCCTCGAAGAGTGGCTCGGCGCCGCCGTTGGCATGAGCCGCTGCTGTTCCGTGTGCGGCACCTCGGATTGCCGAACACTCGAAGTTGACGGGCGCACTTACGAGACAATTCCCGAAGAGCAATTCATCAGAGCGGGGCTGATCGCGGCCAGCCAGATGATCGCGTCGCCATCGTCGTCGAACTGGGGATCAACATCGTGCGGCAGCAGTAACGCAGGAACGGATCAGTGCTCGCCGGAGCCGGACAGACCTGAAGGCGGTTGCTGCGACTAAGTAGCCTGAAGCGAACGTGCACCTGCGGCTCTTTTGCGGACTGGACCCGCCATCGTCTACAGTATCAGGAAGAAGATGTGCCGTTAACCATAAACTGACCAGAAATAAAGCATAAACTGGCCAAAATCCCGGCGAAAACCTACTTAGTCTGGGCTAGATAAGCCTGATATTAAACGCTGATAAAGCATATCTTGGCCAAACGGGACGACATAAAGCATAAAGTGGCCAAAAAAATTTACCCTGAGAATACAGCCTATTTTGACTTTCCAAGTCGCGTAGTAAGCGCGTAAAAACAATTGGGGCACCAACCAGCACATTCCATCAGGGACAGAGGCTTACTCCTCAGCAAAAGTCCGAATCTACGGGTGCAATCCTTAAACCATTACGAATTGAAAGCTTGGCAAACTGGGAGCGTCCATGTAGGGAGGATTACCCTTGCACCCTTCAACCGTATATCGTTAATCAACACTGGTATCGAGTGATGTCTCGTAGTAGTCCCGGAACGCTTGACCGGCACGAAACTCTCGAAAGCAGGTCACATACCCACACGTCTCATGTGGTATTGAGGAACCAACAATAGCTCAACGATTATGTCTACCGATAAAAATTCTCAACACTCCATGATTCACAGACCCCGATTTCCTTGTATCGCCTGCGCACGCGCGACCGCGGAACTCATGGTGATTGCTTTTCCGATGATGGAGGAACGCCCTCAAGGCCGTAGCGCACGAACTTCATGTAGGTGGCTGCCACCGAATGGGGTAACTTGGCATGCGCGTCGTGTCCGTACACATAGCGGATTGCCAAGTAACTTCGTGCCGCCATCAGCATAAATACGACTGCTTCCAGCTCGTCGGCCTCGTAGGCGGGAAATTCGCCTTGCCGATACGAGCGCTGCAAAAAGTGCACATATTGCTGGGCCATCGCATCAAAGTGTGATTTATGCGCAGTTGGAGCAAAGCTTTCCGCTTCGTTCAATATGCGGAAAAAGTGCGGTTCCTGCTCGAGAAAATCAAAAAAACCAAGGAAACCGCGCTCTTCGAGCTCAGCAAAGTTGCGTCCTCCTAGCGCCTTGTGCCGGATATGATCAAGCATCCTGCTGCCCAAACTGGGCAATAACACGTCAAGAATGTCCTGGCGTGAATCGAAATAGTTGTAAAACGTGCCTTGGGCCACACCCGCTTTTTGGGTAATAAGGGTAATCGATGCTGCGGCATAACCGACCTCGCCAACCACCTCTGCCGCTGCCCATAACAAGTTATCGCGAACCAACTCAGATTTTTCACGCCGACTGCGTCCCGCCTGCCAATGGCTAGGCACCTGTTTATGAATCGACCGCTTTTTTGTCGCCCCCGGGGACTGACTGGGCCTATGTTTGGTAACTGCGCTCATCGTGGACTACCGTGAAGAAAACAATATTTATACATGCAGCGGCCTATCATATGCCTGCAACACCGATTCATGTATCGACTCAGACAACGTCGGATGCGGGAAGATGGTTTGTAGCAATTCTAATTCGGTGGTCTCCAGGGTATGGGCCAGCGACAACCCATGGATCAGTTCCGTAACATTGGGGCCAACCAGATGGGCGCCCAACAATTGCCCTGTCGCTTCGTCAAACAACAACTTTACCAAGCCATCAGCATCACCCATTGCAAGCGCCTTGCCGTTGGCCGAGAATGGGAAACGACCTACCTTCACGCGGTAGCCTGAGTCACGCGCCCGCGCCTCGGTCAGCCCGACACTGGCGACTTGTGGATGGCAATACGTGCATGTCGGTATCCAATCGCGATCCATAGACGCGCTTTCGCCCTTCTGTGCAATGTACTCAACACAAGCCACTGCCTCATGGCTGGCCTTGTGTGCCAGACACGGTCCACCGGCTACGTCCCCGATGGCATAAACATGGCTTAAACTGGTCGCACCGTGCTCGTCGGTCACAATGAAACCGGCCTGTGTCTGTACGCCAGCTTCCTGAAGCCCCAAGCCGTCGCTGTTGCCCTCGACGCCAATCGACACCAGCATGACGTCGAACGAAGCCTGCTTCAGGGTATCGTCTTTTGCGAAGTTCACCGTTACTCCGGATGCACTTTTCTTGATCTCTGTCAGCCTGGTACCCGTTTCAAAAGCGACGCCCTGGCGTTCGAACGCTTGGCGAACCATCGCGGAGATCTCAGCGTCTTCTGTGGGCAAAATATTTTCCTGCGTCTCCACTACAGTAACGCGGCTACCCATAGTGCTGTAAAAACTGGCAAATTCCATGCCGATCGCTCCGGCACCAACGATCAGCATGGAGCTTGGGCATAAAGGTGCTGACAAGGCATGGCGATAGTTCCACACACGGATTCCGTCGGCGGCATGCCCGGTGAGTTGGCGCGGGCGCGCACCGGTGGCAATCACCACGTGCTTGCATCGCAATAGCTGGCACTTCCCTTCATTGTCCGTTACCTGAACACTACGATCCGGCAATAGCGACCCCGTACCGCGGACGACGCTTACTTTATTTTTCCTCATCAAATATTGCACGCCCTGACTAAGCTGGTCAGCTACAAGACGTGAACGCTCGATTACTTTTGGAAAGTCTACGGACACTCCTTCGACCGACAACCCTAGTTGATCGGCATTCTGGACTTCCCGATATACCTCTGCGGTGTGCAAAAGTGCTTTGGTCGGAATACAGCCCCAATTCAAGCAAACACCGCCCAGATGCTCCTTCTCAACCACGGCCACTTTCATACCAAGTTGCGCCGCGCGAATGGCGGCTACATATCCGCCGGGCCCACCTCCAATTACGATTAGGTCGAATGACAATTCAGCCATTGTTCGCACTCCAAGCCGTTGACCCCGGTAGAGCGGAAAAGCAATTAATTACATCGGCAATTCTATGGTTCTCAGGTGCCAGCGTGAAGGCCTCAAGACCATCATATAAAGACCCCGGTAGATCGCTTTCAGCCCCGACGCGACGTATCAGTTCGGATACGCCGGCACGGTCGTACGCGTAATCGGCAAACTCCATTAGCTGTTGATGATCGATTACCTCGTCATTGGGGAGTTCGACCCGGATAGCACAGCATAATTTTTTAACGTTTTCGTCAGAGACCAAGTCAATGCGGGTCATCAGATCGTTAACCCTCGCATCGTCATACGCGGTCATGGCCTTCATGTCGGGGATGCCGTACAGCAACGTGTTCGCAATGCAAAACGGAATGCTCATCAACGTACCAGAGATACTGTTGAATGGTCCTTTTGAGTCCATACCTGCATAGCCTGTTTCGTACGGATTCATTCGAACAATAATACGACGTATGCTTTCCAGAGCATGTCCCTTCAGTTGCTCGCGCACCACTAGTCCCGCCGTTACCGGCGTTTGATTGAACGCACATACGGGAAAGGGCTTGAACGTGACCCTGTGCATGGCCCAGTCTTTTCCCAGTCGCGCGGCAAGCGCCTCGGCATCACATTTCTGGCCAGTAAACGCCTTGATAAAACCTGCATCGCCTTCGAAGGCGCCCGGCGCTGACACGGAACCTGCGCGTGCCAGCTGCGCGGCCGTATAGCCGGTCTGTCCGGCCACGCCAACCTGATAACGCCATTCGTCAGTTCCATCGGCAAATGATTGAAGCAGCCCTCCCGCAAACGACGCTGCGTTGGACAGCGCCGCAGCGGTCTGTTCCACGGGAAGATTCATAAGCTTGGCTGCCGCCGCCGCAGCGGCTACCGTGCCATACACTGCAGACGCTCGGAAGCCCGCCGGTGTGGTTATTCCGGCATAGGCCTGTTCCAGCAAGCCTCCCGCTTCATAACCCGCCAACAGCGACGGCAACAGGCGCTCAAGGGGATAAACGTCGGCCTCGATCATAGCGGTCAATAAGGGAATCAAAATGGCACCGAAGTGGGCAGCACCACAAGTGTCTTCCTGTGCGCGACCATGAAAAAGCGCGGAATTCGCCAGCGCAGCACCTGCCACCGAGGTGCGCCGGCCATCGCCCAACAAGGTAGCGCCGCCGTGCTTCCACTCGCCATTCATGGCCAACGCAGCGCGACGCGCCACGGGCGCGTAAGGTGTGTTGTGGCATCCCAAACCGATACCATAACCGTTCAACAAACATGTCTTGGCTTTTTCGAGGACATCCGAGGGAATATTAGAATGATCGAGCTGCGTGATGAACACAGCAATCGACTGGCTCAAAGTCATTTGGGTCTCCAGTTAAGCGAGGTGGACGTCAAGTGCAGATCTTGGCGCGCAAGACTCTTTTAAGAACCTTGCCGCTTGGATTGCGAGGCAGTTCATCAAGCAAGATTAGGCGCTTTGGCACCTTGAAACTGGCCAGATGCTTGCGGCAATGTGCGGCCAATTCATTAAGTTCCAGGGTATGCCCTGATAGCAGTACCGCCACCGCAGCCACCGATTCGCCCCAACGCTCATCGGCCAGCCCAATTACCGCCACATCGGCAATCTGCGGCAGCATGAAAATAACGCGCTCCACCTCTGACGACGCGACGTTCTCGCCACCGCTTATGATCATGTCTTTTTTGCGGTCTGTGAGAAACAGAAAACCGTCTTCATCCAGATAGCCGACATCCCCGGTACGGAACCAATCACCAAAGAAGCTGTTGCGCGTTTTCTCTTCTTGCTTCCAATAGCGTTTTGTCACCTTGGGCCCGCGAAGACAGATTTCTCCGCTCTGACCGGCAGGCAGCGACATACCATTATCATCGACTATGCTGATTTGCAGGTGAGGTACAGCGCGGCCAGTGGACCCGATTTTTTCTATTTCCCGACCTGGCTCCATGAACGTGTCCCCGCCGCAGGATTCGGTTAAGCCATACGCATCAATGTAACGACCGCAAGGAAATAGCATAGAAAATTCCTGGATACGATTCTCGGGCGTTTTCTCGCCACCGCCTATACACCACTTGAAACTGCGCAGGTCGTACTTGTCGCGGTCAGGTACTGACAGCAGACGTCCCGCCATAACCGGGGCCAGCCACGCGCAGGTGATTTTTTCGCGATCGATGGAAGCCAGCACTTCGTTTTCATCGAAATTTCGCTGCACGATCAGGGTGCCGCCCAAATAGAGTAGCGCCGTACCAGGAAGATCGAACGCGCCCACGTGATACAAGGGCCCAACGACCAAAAGGATATCGTCCCGCGTAAGCGACAGCGACGCGATATGGTCCAGGCACTTCCAATAGTAGTTCTGGTACGTGTGCATGACACCCTTGGGACGGTCGGTGGTACCAGACGTGTACATAAGGCGAAAAAGATCCTCGGGCACCTGCGGGAACATTCCCGGCTTGTCTGCATTCGCGGTGAGCTTACGCGTATCGTGCTGTGCCGCTTCATCAAGCAGTACCGTCGCGTCAAGAATTCCTTGGACCGACTCATGGAACTCCTCGTCGGCAATCAGTAGCTTGGCTTCGGCATCTTCGAGGATGTATGCCACCTCTGAATTCGACAGCCGGAAGTTGACCGGCAGAAAAACCCCCCCAATATGGCTGAGGGCATACGCAATCTCGAGAAAGGCCGTGCTGTTTTTCATCACGACCGCGACCACCTGGCCGGCCTCCACTCCCCGGCTTTGCAGATAGCCAGCCATACTCAGGACTCGGGTCGCAAACTCACCGTAGGTAATGCGTTCCGAGTCGTAAACGATGGCGAGTTTTTCGGGCGAACTGGCCGCATGATAGAGAATTTGCGCGCTGAGATTAACCATAACGTTTCGATAGATGATTAGGCGTTGAGACGTATCCGACCGGTCTGCAATAGCAGATCAACCAGCACTCGGATTAGTACGACTTGGGCATACCCAAGTCGTGAACCGCGATGAAATTCAATACCATCTCCTCGGCCACTGGGGCAAAACGGAACAAACGCGCATCCCGCCAAAGGCGTTCAACGTGATACTCCTTCGAGTAGCCCATGCCTCCCATGGCTTGCATTGATCGCTCGGTTGCATCGGCGGCGGCCTGAGCCGCTATCAGCTTGCCCACGTTCGCATCACTTCCATACGGCAGACCACGATCGCAATTGTTGGCAGCACGATAATTCATCAACCTTGCGCACTCCAGTTCGGCATAGGCCTGGGCCAAGGGAAACTGGACGCCTTGGTATGAACCCACAGGTCGTCCGCCGAACACCTTCCTATCGTTGGCATACTGAACAGCCAGCTGAATCGCCAACCGCCCGGCCCCTACCAGGCCCGCCGTGGTCACGATCCGCTCGGTATTCAGCACCTCCAGCAATTCGGGCCAACCGTTGTCGAGCGTCCCGAGCAGCTCGTCGGGTTCGACCCGAACGTTGTCAAAGAACACCGAGCTCGAAGGAAGCGTGGCCGTGCCGACTTTATCGATGGCGCTATGGCTCAGCCCTTCGCGATCCGTATCGACCATGAACATGCTAATGCCCTGAGTGCGCCGCGTCGTCTCCTCAATACGTTTCGTACGCGCTACTACCAGCATCTTCTGCGACGTCGGGACAGCGGTAATCCAGATCTTCTGGCCTCGCAATCGCCATCCATCCCCGTCGCGCTCCGCAAATGTTTTCATTTCCAGTGTATTGCTTCCCGCATCGGGTTCGGTCAACGCCATGCAAAAATTCAGCTCTCCAGTAATGAGCTTCGGTATCAATTCCTTGCATTGATGCGCGGTTCCAAACTTCGACAGCGACACGCCTCCGAAAATGGGGTTCACCATGAATAGCTGACCCAGCGTCGAGCCGCCCCCGCCTTGTGACAGTGCCTCGACAACCAGAGCCATATCCAGCATGCCCAAATTGCTACCACCATACTCCTCAGGCAAGGCCACGCCGCACAGGCCCGCATCGCAAATTGCCTGCCACAATTCTGTCGGAAAGGCCTTACGCCCATCAAGGTCGCGCCAATAGTTCAGACCAAACTCCGTGCCAATACGGCTCGCAGTCTCGACCATCATCTGCTGCTCTTCAGTTAAAGAAAAATCCACGTTTTGATCTCCGCAGCTGGTTAGTAACCGACTAACAGCCGCATAGGTTGCTCCAGGTAGCCGACTACCCGGTTAAGAAATACAAGTCCTGATACGCCGTCATGAATACGATGGTCCGCCGCCAAGACGAGCCCCAATTCTTGGCGCAGCACGGGTTGTCCCTGCTCATCGGGACGGAAAACCCGATTCACGCTCCCCACGCCAAGTATCATGCTTTGCCCGGGGTTGATAATGGGAGTAAGGTAGCGAACCCGGTGCATCCCGGCATTGGAAACAGTAATGGCTCCGCCATGGAAATCGTCGCCTGACAAAGAACCAGACTTGGCGCCTGACACGCTCGCCGTTGCTCGTCGGCTGAGTTCCATCAGAGACACGTGTCCCGCGCCTCGCACGATGGGCGCAAACAAACCGTTCTCGGTATTCACCGCCATACCGACGTCGGTATGGCTGAAGGCCACGATCTCGTTGTTGGACCAGACACGGTTGGCATCAGGTTCATCACGCAAGGCCCTACCTACGGCCGCCAGAATGAAATGCGTTACCGTGACGCGTTCAGGATGAGCCATATCGCTGACTTGTGTACGCATATCCAGCAGCGCCGATACGTCCGCATCCACTGAAAGGTAGAAATGAGGGACGGTTTGCTTGACGTCGGTCAGGCGGCGGGCAATGGCACTGCGTATTGAATTCGGCCTCGAGCGCACCCCGAGGTCAATGCCAACAGCCGCAGCCGGTTCGAGCCGCGTTGCAGGCGCAGGCGCTGCCACTCCCACTTCGGCATACGCCAAGGCTGCCTGAACGTCATCAGCTTTGACGCGTCCGCGCGGACCTGTCCCGCTGACGCGATTCAAGTCTATACCGGCTTGACGTGCCATGCGTCGCGCCAGCGGTGTGGCCAGCAAGCGCGCGCTTGTGCTGGCTGAAGACACGGACGGGACGGCTTCGTCGGGTGTTCCGGCTTTCTCGGCTTTCTCGGCTTTCTCGGCTTTCTCGGATGTTTCGGTGTTGCGTATGGCTTCGCCCGAGCGGACCCAGTGTCCTACTACCGTTCCGACAGCAACTGTCTCGCCCTGCTGTACCGAGATACTCGACAGTACGCCGTCGGATTCCGCCTGCACTTCGGTCGCTACCTTATCCGTTTCGACTACGAACAGGACATTTCCGATATTAAAAGAATCGCCCGCCTGAATCGACCATTCCGAAAGCGTTCCCTCGGTCATGGTGAGTCCCAGCTTCGGCATCAGCAACGGATTCGACATGCTTTAGTTTCCTTTGAAGCTAGGTGCCCGTTTATCCAGAAAGGCCTCGCAACCCTCGTGCGCGTCGTTTGAGTCGAGTACTAGACCGATCATGGCCTGCTCATGCGCCAACGCAGCGCCCAAAGGCATTTCGCTTCCGTGACGCAAGTTGCGCTTAAGTAGCTTGAGAACAAGAGGTGACTTGGTAGCGATACGGCGTGCCAACTCAGTCGCCTCGTTCCACAATTGATCGCGCGGCACCGCACGGTTACACAGGCCCAGCGATACGGCCTCGCCCGCCGTTATGTGGTCGCCCGTGAACATGAGCTCTTTGGCGCGGCACAAGGGAATCTGACGAATAATGCGCTGCGTGCCGCCCGCCCCCGGGAAGAGCCCTAGCGTAATTTCGGGCAACCCCAGTTTGGCTTCCTCAGCAACCAGGCGGATATCCAGCGCAAGCAGCAATTCGGTGCCACCGCCCAGTGCCCAGCCATTGATCACACCGATCGTAGGTTTATCGCACTCTTCGAATCGGCGGAAAACCCGATGCACGACTTCGGCAAACTCGTTGTAATGAGCAAGTCCTTTGCGGCTGTTTAAATCCGCGATATCGCCTCCGGCCACGAAGGCTTTGTCGCCCGCTCCGGTCACCAGAATGACTCGCACTTCGTTGTTGCGCTCGAACTCCGCCAGAGCGGCTTCGAGCTGTTCCAAGGTGGGCACATCAAGTGCATTTAACTGTTGGGGACGATTGATCGTGATAACACCCAGCGGTCCCTCGACTTTCGTCGTAACGTTTTCCATGTTCATGTTCTTTCCCATTGTCACGCAAGTGTTTTTCGGATGGCGGCGATCAAACGGTCGGTATTGACCGCATACTGTTTTTCCAAGGAGGTGGCGAACGGCACAGGCATGAATGGCGCACCAACGCGCACGACTGGCGCGTCGAGCTCGTCAAACGCCTCTTCGGATATCCAGGCCGCAATTTCAGCCCCAGCGCCAAAGGCTTGGACGGCCTCATGCGCGATCACGACACGGTGTGTACGAGCAACCGACTCAAAGACGGCCGCGTGATCCCAAGGCTGCAAAGAACGCAAATCAAGGACCTCGACCCGGATGTTCTCGCCTTCGAGTTGTTGGGCTGCCTCCAGAGCCAGATGCACGGTCGCCCCGTAAGTGACTAAGGTAACGTCGGTTCCGGAGCGGACGATGGACGCCTTGCCGATCTCTGCCAGCTGCTCAATGTCGACGCTGCCCTTGCGCCCATACATACCCTTGTGTTCGACAAAAACTACCGGATCCGGATCTTGTATGGCCGCCCGCAATAAGCTGTACGCGTCTTGGGCATTCGATGGGCACACGACCTTGAGCCCCGGCACGTGGGCCACCCAGGCCTCTAGGCATTGGGAGTGCTGCGGGCCGGCATTTAAACCGCCGCCGTGTGGCGTACGTAACACCATCGGCACGCTGCTACGTCCACCGAACATGAATCGTGCCTTGGCGGCTTGATTCACTAAACCGTCCATGGCAATGGCCATAAAGTCCATGAACATAATTTCAACAACCGGCTTAAGGCCGGACATAGCAGCCCCAACAGCAGCGGAAACAATACTGGCTTCCGAAATGGGCGTATCGCGCACGCGCGATGAACCGAAGGCATCCAGCAATCCGCGGGTTGCCTTGAATGAACCACCCGCGAGGGCAATATCTTCGCCAAATACAACGACCGATTCATCTGCTTGCATGGAGTCCATCAATGCTTGATTGACAGCTTGTACATAACGCAACTCAGCCATTGCTCTTATCCTTTTACTTTAAGTGTGTAGACATCGGACAAGGCTGCCGAGAACTCAGGCAGATCGTCAGCGCGTGCTACCTCGACCGCCGCCGCAACACGTTGGTCGATGTCGGACATAACGGCGTTCAATTCGTCCTGAGACACGCCCTGCTCTATCAAGCTACGCTCTGCACGTGCGAGCGGATCGATGTCGCTCAAGGAGTTGATTTCGTCCTCGGGACGATACTTCTGAGGATCTCCCTCGTAGTGACCACGAACGCGAAAGGTCTTGCACTCCAGCACTTGGGGTCCGTTGTTACGGGCTTCCTTGACAAGCGATTCGGCCGCCTGCGATACCTCCCATACATCATTGCCGTCAACCAGCGTATGTGGAATTTTGAAGGCGGCGGCCAGGTCACTCAACGCGGCTGCGAACTGATCTTTGGTCGGGGAAAACTCCGACCACCCATTGTTTTCACATACGAAAACCATAGGAAGCTTCCAGAGGGACGCCATGTTCAGGCTTTCGTGCAACACGCCCTCAGCCATGGCGCCATCACCGAAAAAAACAACAGCAACGCCTCCCGTGCCACGGACCTGGTGCGCGAGCGCACTTCCCATTGCGATCGGGATGCCCGCACCGACAATGCCGTTAGCACCCAATATGCCCAATTCCATATCGGCCACGTGCATGGAACCGCCGCGTCCACCGCAAATTCCACCCGCCTTGCCCATAATCTCCATGAAGAAGCGTTCCAGGTCGAGTCCCCGAGCGATGACATGCCCATGGCCGCGGTGGTTGGTGGCCATGGTATCTCGCTCATCAAGAGCGGTCATTACGCCGCTAGAGATGGCTTCCTGGCCGATGCTCAGATGAATGAAGCCGGGCACCTCGCTGTCTGCAAACAACTTGGAAAGCTGTGTTTCGACAATACGAACCAGCCGCATCGTCTTGTAGAGCCGAAGCTGTTTGTCCCGCTTGCGTTGACTAACCATATCGATTGATTCCTATAATTTCGCGCGCCCTGCCCGTCATCACACAGACAGGTACTTGGCCGTGACATCTTCGTTATCACGCAGATCCTGCGTCGTACCGGTGAAGACAATGCTGCCCTTGTCGATTACCGCAACGTGTGTAGAGATGTGCAGGCAGAAATGCATATTTTGCTCGGCCATCAAAATGGTCGCTCCGGCGTTTAGCAAGCCTGTTACGCAACGTGCAATTTGCTGCACAATGACTGGGGCCAGGCCTTCGCTAGGCTCGTCCAGCAACAACACACTGGGGTTGCCCATAAGGGCGCGCGCAATAACCAGCATTTGCTGTTCACCGCCCGAAAGCAGACCCGCTTCGCGCTGTTTCAGGGGCGTGAGCAAAGGAAACGTGTCATAGACGCGCTGGAGCGTCCAATCTGCCTGCCCGTTCACACCCAGCTTTTCTGCTACCAACAGATTTTCTTCGACGGTATGCTCGGGAAAGGCCTGACGGTCCTCTGGCACGAAGCCCAGGCCGTCACGTGCGATTCGATACGACTTGTCTTTGACAATATTGCGACCATTGAAAATGATCTGCCCGTTCGTAGCGGGATGTACGCCCGCGATGGCCTTCATTGTCGTCGACTTGCCTGCGCCATTTCGTCCTAACAATGTCAGGCATTGGCCCCGTTGCAGCTCGAAGTTGACTCCAAACAAAACCTGGCTGGCGCCGTAATGCACCTTAAGATCAACAACCTGCAGAATCGGATCGCTCACGCTACCTCCTCCTCGAAGCCGGCACCGAGATACGCGTCGATAACAGCCTGGTTGTTGCGTATTTCCGCCGGAGTCCCTTCCGCCAATAAGGCACCGTAATACAGCACACGAATGACTTGAGCATGGGCGAACACGATGTCCATGTCGTGTTCAATGAAAATGAGCGTGAGTTGTTCACGTTCCCACAGTTCGTGCACACGTTCGATCATCTGAAACCGCTCTTCGGGCCCCATGCCTGCCGTCGGTTCGTCAAGCAGTAGAAGTCGGGGTTCCAGCGCCAGTGCGAGGCCGATATCCAAAAGCTTCTGCTCTCCGTGCGGCAAATGTTTCGCCAAGGTGCGTGCCCGGCTTTCAAGGCCGACCATTTGCATAAGATGATGGGCACGGTCGCGCGATTCGGCCTGCGAAAACGGCCTTACGATGTCATTCATCTTGCGATGGCGCGCGAGAACAGCCGCTTCGAAGGAATCTTGTACGGAGAACGAAGGAAACAGGCTGGCAACCTGGAACGCCCGCGCAATTCCTTTGTGCACGATTTCGGTGGCAGGCAGACCCGAGATCTCTTCGTTGTTGAACACGATGCTGCCCGAATCTGGACGCAAGCGTCCGGCAATCAAGTTGAACAGCGTCGTTTTGCCTGCCCCATTCGGGCCGATGATTGCTGACAGGCTTCCGGGCGTAAAATCGATAGACAGGTCGTTCGTTGCCAGTACGCCACCGAACGACTTTTTCACATTGGTCAGTTTCAGCATGATTCGCGGCCCCTTACGTCGACGAAGACAAAACCGGGGCGAGCGCACTTTTGCGCAGGCCGCCGTAGGTATGCCATGGATTAGCTACCAGCCATCCGCAATCAACTGGCAGGTCGACACCCGTTATTGCCGCAGCACGGTCTGACAACAAGAACTCGACGGCCGAGCCGATTTCCGAGGGCCGCACTGCGCGTTGAAGCGCGGCATTACGTTCCAGAGCCGAAAGGTCGCGTTCGCCGCGTTCAATGGCGCCGACAAGCGCCGGCGTCAAGGTATACCCGGGCGCCACGGCGTTGACCCGAATTCCTGACGGCCCCCACTCTGCGGCCAGGCATTTGGTCATGCCCACAACGGCGAACTTCGAAGGACCATACCCGTGCAACGGCGTCGCGACTTGGTCAGTGATCGATGTAATGTTAACGATACTGCCTTGGCCACGAGCCAGCATGTTGCGGGCGAACGCCAACCCGGCAATGTAGGATCCTCGGTAATTCACTTGCTGGATTCGATCCCACACCGCCATATCCATCTCGTGGGGTGGTACGGGCTTTTGAATAATACCGGCCGAGTTCACCAACCCGTACACGGGGCCCACGGCTTCCTCGATCGTCGCGGCGGCGTCGTTCACACTTGCGTCATCAGCAACATCGATGCGCTGCGCCACGCCGCCAATTTCAGCAGCGACTTCACGTGCGTTTTCGAAATCGATATCAGCGACCACCACTTTCCATCCAGCCCGGGCCAATTCCGAAGCACAGGCTGCACCGATTCCGCTGGCTCCGCCCGTGACCACGACAATCCTTTGAGTAGTGTCATTCATTTGTATGTCTCGCTTTTCACTGCGCTGATTGGCAGTTCTGATGTTCGGAGTCGAGATTGTCTTACGCGCCACTTTCCAAGGACCATATCAAGCAAGCCCTGGCGGAGAACCAGCACATAGATCAAAATGATGGTCCCCAGTACCAGACCATAAAGCTCGGTGTAAGCCGTTATCCAGTGGTTAAGCAGAGTAAGAATCGCTGCGCCGACCAAGGGACCAAGGAAGGAATTCAGCCCCCCCAGCATGATCATGAAAATGGCCTCGCCAGACATGGTCCAGTAGCCGAAGTTGGGATAAGCCGCCGAAACGTATACGCACATCAGCGCGCCGGCCACACTGGCCGCGCTCGAGGCGATAACAAACGCGGCAAGACGGTAGCGATTCACATTCAGACCAAACGCTTCGACCCGGGTGGCATTGTCCCGTATCATGCGCAGCGTATAGCCGAACGGTGTTTTGGTGATATGCCACAACACGCCCAGCGAAACTATCGACACAAACAGGATGAACAGGAACAGGTGGTTCTGATTGCCCAGATCGATTCCCATGAAAGCCGGCTTGTCAAACCCACCGGTCAGCCCCTGGTCTCCACCGGTCAAATCCACCCAACTGAGCAAGCTGCTGTAGAAAAGCATTTGTATAGCCAGTGTGAGAAAGGCGAAATAAATTTCACGGGTTTTCAGGCAGATGTAGCCTACAACCAGTGAAATGGCCGCCGAAATCAACATGGACAAGACCAACGCAAAAGGTATAGAAAACCCGCCCGACTGCATCATCAGTCCAAAACCGTAAGCACCCGATGCAAAGAACATGGCATGGCCAAACGACACCAGTCCGGTGTATCCGACGAGAATGTTCAACGACACGGCAAATAAACCCAGGATCGACACGTGAATAATGATGTCAGCAACCATTCGCGAGCCAGTCAATGCGGTCAAGCCTCCTACTACGACAAAGCCGAACACAACCCAAAGTAGAGTTACTGCTGAATCTGGTAACTGCTTCATCATGTCCCCCTCTTGCCGAAAAGTCCGTTAGGCCAGATAACCAATACGACAGCCATCATCAGAAACACCAGACCGTCCACAAACAAGGGAAAACCCACGCTGCCGAAGGAGCGCACCAAGCCGATCAAAATGCCTGCAACCAGTGCACCGATGATGGATCCAAGACCGCCTATTACTGTCACAATGAACGATTCGATCAGGATCGAAAACCCCATGCCAGAGGTAAGGGATCGCACAGGTGCCGCCAATGCACCGGCAAAGCCGGCAAGGGCTGCACCCACGGCGAACACAATGGCGTACAAAGCCGTGGTGTTAATGCCCAATACCGACGTCATGGAACTGTTCGCAGCGGCAGCGCGCACCTTCCGACCGAACGCGCTTTTCTCCATGAAAAGCCAAACGCCGACTGCTACGGCGAAGCTGATCGTAATTAAAAAAATGTAAAAAGGCGGAACGGGTGTATCGAAGACGAAAACGGGTGGAACAGCAAAGGTTTCAGGCATTCCAAGCGACTGGAACTCAGCGCCGAAAACAATGGTCACGAAGTCATCAAGGATTAATATCCAGGCGTAGCACACCAACAACTGCATCAGGATGTCGCTTTTATATACGCGACTGATGAATAAACGTTCGAGCAGCACGCCGAACAGCGCTATAGCCGCAGTGCCACCGATAACTGCATAGAAATAGTTGTCGGTCAGACGATAAACATACAACGAGGCGAACGCACCCATCATATAAAGTGAGCCGTGCGTAAAATTGATTACTTTCAACACGCCAAATATCAGGGACAAACCGGACGCAACAAGAAACAGCAGCATGCCTACGATCAACCCGTTGGTCGTCTGGGCCATTACACATGAGGCCGACGATACACAGCCTAATAACTCACCAAGGTCCACGGTGTGGTCTCCAATAAAGAATCGTTGGCATCTGCACGAAGGCAGATGCTCCAACACGAGATACGCTAATCAAGCGATCAGATGTAGCCCATTTCCTTTTTCCACTCCGTCTCGAGTTCAGTAATCACATCCCAGTCAACGGCCGTCATATCGCTGATGTAAGGCGCTTTAGCGATGAGCGGACCCCAACCAATAGCGTAGTTGACCAAAGTGTGATCTTCCGCACGGATGGTGAGCTTGCCGTTGGCGCCAAACGGAGAATCCATGGTCATACCGATGAGCGCTTCGGACAGCTTCTTGCCGTCGACCGAATTGGTCTGTCGCATCGCTTGGATCAGATAGTCAGCACCCGCAGCCGACTGCCACGACCAATTGGTGGGCAGATCCTTGTAGAGTTTGGAGTACTCGTCGGCCCAAGCCTGGTTCTCGGGCGTATCCGGGAAGTTCGCCAGATAGCGATTACCAGAGTGCGCACCCACCGGCAGTTTGGTCAAGGCCGTGAGCGTGGTGTAGTCGCCCAGGTTGATGGCAAAAAGCTCGATGTTCTTGAACAGACCATATAGGTTGGCTTGGTCAATGAATGCCACTAAATCACCGCCCCACAACGCAGTGAACAGAGCGTCGGGCTTTTCCTTAAGCACACGTGTAATAACTTCGGTGTAGTCGGGCTGGAAGACTTTGGGCCAAATTTCGGCTTTGACCTCGGCTTGGTCGTTGAATTTTTTCAAGTACTTAACGAACTGCTGAACCATGTCGCGACCATACGCATAATCGGGAGACACGGTAGCCCAGGTCTTGAGCCCCTTGTCTTTGGCGACCTTGGCAGCATAGAAACCACCGGCGATCGTATCGTGAGCGCCTTGACGGCAAACCCGCACGGCATTGGGAATACGAAGTTTGGGATCAGCAGTCAGCGACGACGTTTCACTGTTCGTGTGAACGCAAGGCGTCCCGAGATCACGTACGACTTCATGGACGGCAAATGCCGTTGTCGAAGCTTCGGCATCAAGAATAATGTCGCATCCGTCCGTGTTGATCATGTCGCGTGCCAGGCGCGCGGCTTCTTCCGGTTTACCCTTTGAATCGCGGAAAATCAGTTCGACCTGGCGGCCATTAAGGCCACCGGCTTTGTTGAACTTGTCGAATGAAAGGTTAATGGCATTGCGAGATGAAATTCCCAGCTGCGCCACCCTTCCTGACAATATGGTTGGCACACCGATTTTGATCGCCTGATTGGTCTGCGCCCGCAAAATAGAGGGAAAGCCCAAGAGGGTAGTCGCGCCCAGTGCGGCGCCGCCTATCAGAAGCTGGCGTCGTGTCTGCTCAGCTTCGGTTTTCACTCCTACTTTCTTAGTCATGTTCTGTCTCCTGAATTCTTAGGGAAAAGATGCCGCCTTCAGGCGGTCAAAGGCTTGGAATGCACACTACGAAATTACAACGACTTCTTTGGTAATAATGATGGGAAGGTGGCCGTCCGGAAGAAAGTTGGGCTCGTCGGCTCGCGTAACTGCGTATTCGGGGGTGGTTGCGCCCTGGCGCATGGCTGCCGTCGAATCGAACCATGTAATCGCCAAGCCATCAAAACGAGGCCGAGAATCGCGCGCGTACTCCTCCAAACTAAGGTGGTTCTGCTCGTAGCGTTGCACTGCCTCGATTTTTGAAGCGATAGGTCCATGAATCTCGCGCCAATGATGACGGAACGCATCACGATCCATGCCAGGTCGCTGGTTCACAAACTCTATATTCTTAACTGCATCGGCGGGAATAGCCCCGTCCTTAATGACGTGTATATCTACGGGCATGATGACTGTGGCGTTTCTGTCCATGAAGTTACCTTGATCATGGGCCATTGCAACTGCGTCGGGCGAACCTAGCGCACCAAGGTAGGCTGGGTACGAGTCGAACCACATTTCGCTCATCCCGTCAAAGAGCAACTCGCCTTTCCTGTAGCCCTGCGCAAGCGGCAGCGATAAGGAGTATCGCTTCAAGCCGGGCAGCTGCGCCGCTATCGGTGCGTGTGTTTCCTGCCAATAACGCTGGAATTCTGCAACCGACAGTCCGGCTTGGCGTTTGACCAACGACACGATCTTGTTCATTTAGCTGATCCCTTCTTCCGTTCAAGAACCAAAGGGCCGACGGTGTCTCTGTCGTCTTCCCCATTTACTAGTGACGCACGCTAGCGCGCCAGCCCGCCGTGCGTAGTTAACTAGCGCCGCGCCAGCTGACGTGCACGACGTTTCAACCACCAACCAAAAACTTCCGGCCAGTCATCCCAACCTGATTCACCTTTAAGGTCCACTGCTGCCTGCGCCGCCCAGTTGGGGTTTGCAAGCATTTCTCGACCAAGAGCGACCAAATCGGCTTTCCCCTGTTTTACGATTTCGTTCGCTTGTTGCGCGCTTAATAGCATGCCGACTGCAACAGTAGGAATGCCTGCCTTGTTCCGCAGTTCATTGGCAAACGGCACCTGGAATCCAGGGTTGCGCGAGACGAGCACCTGACCTCTCTCCAGCCGTACGCCACCCGACGAACAGGCGATTGCATCAGCACCATGGTCGGCCAACTCGGCGGCGAATTTGATGGAATCTTCGATCGACCAACCGACATCGATACCGTCAACGGCCGAGATACGGACCATGACGGGCAGCTCGGAAGGAAAGGCTGCCCGGACGGCGTCGAAAACCCGCAAGGGAAAGCGCATGCGATTCTGGAGGGATCCTCCATATTCATCATCGCGAGTATTCACCAATGGGGACAAGAACGAATGCAGGAGATAACCGTGAGCGCAGTGAAGCTCGATAACTTGGAAACCTGCCTTGGCGGCGCGACTTGCCGCCGCGCGGAAGTCCTCGACCAGTGCGTCCATATCCGCTGCTGACAACGCGGCAGGCACTTGCCATCCTTGGTCAAATGGCTGATCTGTTGATGAAACCAGAGCCCACGGAAGCTCGCCGCGCAAACTCGCGTCGCTTTCATCGATCGTTCCAAAACCGTGCCACGGCCGCTGCGATGCCCCCTTGGGACCGCTATGGCCTAACTGGATGCCCGCCACACTGCCGTGTGTACGCAAAAATTCCGTTATACGTTTCAGGCCGGGAAGCTGTTCGTCCGTCCATATGCCCGTGCAACCATGAGTTCCCCGCCCGGTTTCCGTAACAGCCGTGGCTTCCATCATGACCATGGCGGCACCGCCGAGAGCGAAACGGCCCAAGTGCACAAGATGGAAATCCCTAACGCAACCGTTCTCCGTGCTGTACATGGACATGGGCGAAACCATGATCCGGTTCTTCAGTACAACACTGCGCATTGTGAACGGTTGGAGCAAGGCTGGCTTTTCGGCGGTATCGACTGTTTTTGAATCAGAGTCTTTGAGCACTAACATAAGCGGATATTGTCTCGTTCATTTGTGTGCCGCAAAGATCGAAGCGAGGCACATTTATTATGAATTACGAATCATGAAGCACGGTTCATATTTATACTAGAACCTAGCCGTTGGCATGTCAAACAAATTACCTGAAAATTTTTGTGTACTAGGGTAATCCTTTAGCCGTGACGGCCTCAGGTGCTTTGTCCTGAATAGCCTGATTGACGATGAACCGGTCGAGGAGAACAGACAGCCAGATCGTCCGCAAGGTGACGCACTGAGGGGAGGCGTTATTTCAAGGTGGTGTCATATGCGAGCGAATCAGGATCGCCCTCCAGACAGAGCCTGGGTCACTTCGGCCGCCCGGTCGCGCAGGTCTTCACCCAGCGCGAGGAGCGCGGGCCCCGTGAATTGAGCGCTAAAACCGACGGCGCTGATCGCCATGACCGGTTGCCCGAATTCATTTCGCACGGCGGCGGAAACCGTACTGACGCCCTTGACGTAGTTTCCGGAGTCCGTGGCATAGCCTTTTTTCGCCGCCTCCTCCACACCGACCATGTATTCTTCGAATGATGGCTTGTCATCCCACCGCAGTTCCTCAAACCTCTTTTTCAGTTCGTTCTTTGAGAGCCCTGAGTTGGCAGCCATACAACGACCCAGCGCTGCAATATACATGGGCAATCGCTGTCCCACGCTCATGTGCACGCGTATGGAGCTATCGTTGTCGGCGCGATCCACCAGTACGACTCTTTCGCTTCGCGTCCGTTGCCACAAGGTCGCGGTGACGCGGTGACGTTGGGCGATTCCTTCCAGCAGCGGATGAACCAGCCTCACATACGACGCCTGCTCAAGCACCCTCTTGGCCAATTCAACCAGGCCAAGGGCGACGGTGTAGGTTTTAGTCCCTCGTCGAAATTGACGTAACCTTCGTGCACGAGAGTCTTCAACAGGTTGTAACAAGTGCTGGAATTCAACTGGAGATCGCGAGCCACCCTCGTCACGCCAACCGGCGCTACCGACGCGCTCAGATAACGAAGCACACGAAGGCCACCCACCAGCGCCCCAACAAGTTTTTCCGACGGTTCGGTTGTCATTCTGTTCAATGCCACATGGTTAAATCTGATTTGACACCCAGGCGCTCGAGATGGGCTCCCGTCGGCCCATCCGACGGGTAACACATTACATGAGGCAACAGTTCATCATCGGTAGCAAATATGATGAGTCAATGCGTGAGTGGGAACTGATTGCCGCAATCAATTCATTACGAAATGAACTCGCCCACAAGCTTGAGTCGCCGGAGCGCGAAAAGAAACTAAGAAGAGTCAAAGAGCTCTATTTCCGTGAGGCGGCTGGACTAGAGGGCATTGAGAACATCAAGAACGAATCTGACACCACAATCTTATGTTGCGCTTGCGGTCATTGCGGCGGCTTCCTTGCCAAGTTCGAGGCCGACTCAAAGGCATTGCGCCACATGGTCCATACGATGGATCGGCAGATAAACCCCGATCTTCGAGCATTTGAATTGTGATTGAGAAGCCCGTAACCACTAATTCCACCGGACCGGTGAAGCTCCACTTGCCCGGTCGGTGAATTCAACATTAAGGACCACGTGGCTTTCGCTACATTCGGCCAGAAGCGGCCTTCGCGCAAGAAGTAGGCTCTAATGAGAGTATGTCATGACACATGGTGGAAGATATATGGCGCCGAACACTGCGAAATTTGGCCTCGCGACTGCTCGTGATTTATTCGGCAAACTGGAACATGATCGCGATCTGCTGCTCAGGCAACGCCCAGAGAATACGGAAGAGCAGCGACTTGAGGAATACGAAGCATTTAACTTCTTTGTGACGGCATGGCATTTACATCACGACTGGCTAGGCAACAACGCTATAGAAAAACCTAATCATTCACTACGTAAAATTGCCGACGCTCACTCTCATCTAAAGGAAGTGAGACACGCCATTCGCGGTATCGCAAACGGTAGCAAGCATTTTTCACCGCGTGAAAAGCTAAAGGTATCCGTCGGGCCGCGTGAAATAAGCTCATATTATTCATATTTTTTTGGCCCGCAATACGCTATAGACACCAAGTCATTCCATTTTTTAATGTACGAATTAGTCGTAATTGTTATGGAATACTTTGACTGGATCTTTGACGATGAGAGTCCCAGTTCAGTTCCAGTAGCACTGTTGGAAAAACTGGAGAAGGCAAAGGAACTTCGCATCGCACGTGAAAACCACCGGAACAACAGCTTTTAGGAACGGACACTTTCGTGATCATTCGCCGCGAAGCCAGTGTCCGCTTAGGGTCGTAAGCGGAACGCGACCACAGCGGGCTCTTCATCATTAACGGGGGACGCCGACATTCATTAGACTTGTTTTTGCGACGAAACACGTTTAATGGAAGCAATGCCGATGTCCCCAGTAAATTCTATCTTAGGAATCAGAGATTTATTAATTG
>NZ_PDNV01000013.1 GCF_002849615.1 Pollutimonas nitritireducens | reverse complement strand
TTAGGTGGCATCATTTTCCTGACGATTTGCTCTTTGAGCTCAGGGCTATAGGCGGACATGAAAACACTCCAACCGCCCCCTCATCTATTAGGTTCAAGTGACCGGACATCTATTGTGACAGAGGGGGATGGCATGGAAATAATCGTCAAGGTAGATGGTGACGGACAGATGGACCCAGGCTTAATACCCAATTTTGTCGCTCCCATCGTGGCTGGTGAGGCCGACTACACCAAAGGCAATCGTTTTTTTGACTTAAAAGAGATTCATGCAATGCCGCCCGCCCGACTTCTTGGCAACGCGGCATTGTCCTTCATGACCAAACTTTCCTCTGGATATTGGGATGTATTCGACCCAACCAATGGTTATACGGCGATCCATAGCGATGTTGCGCGTTACCTTCCGTTTAAAAAAATAAGTCAGCGCTATTTTTTTGAAACGGATATGCTATTCCGCCTTAACATTCTACGTGCAGTAGTTGTTGACATTCCAATGGATGCCTCTTATGGCAGTGAAGTAAGTAACCTCAAAATTTCAAAAATAGTAGGTGAATTTTTTATTAAGCATATTCGAAATTTTATCAAGCGACTTTTCTATTCCTATTATCTACGCGATGTATCATTGGCTTCCATTGAATTGCCTCTTGGTCTGCTAATGTTGATTTTTGGAATAAGCCTAGGCGGATACCAATGGTTTGAATCGAGTCAAGCTGGGGTGCCTACGCCTGCAGGGACTGTCATGTTGGCTGCCATGCCTATACTTATGGGATTGCAACTAGTCCTTGCGTTTATCGGCTACGACATTGCCGCTATACCTAAAAGGCCTCGACATCGGAAGCGCTCTAATGAAACGTTAGGTGATTTAGGGAGTTGAGCGATGAAAAGTTTGTTTGATTGGTTAAGGGATCCGTCGGTTAAAATACTTGATGTGGACGGTGAGGGTCGTCTCATTGCCCATAGCAGCGTGTTGAGGCGCAAGCGGTTGTTGCGTGAAGTCTTTAGCGAATTCCACCATCTATTTCACAGTCTGGACGAACAATTCTTATCCGCGAAAGGCCTGAGGATTGAAATCGGTGCAGGCGTCGCGCCAATTCGTGAATCATACGCTGATGTTCTTGCTACAGATATCGTTTCTGGACCGGGCCTTGATCGGACACTTAATGCGGAAGACATGGATTTGGAAAGTGGATCGGTTCGAGTTGTGTTTGGCCAGAACTGCTTTCACCATTTCCCCCATCCTGACCGTTTCTTTCAACAGCTTGAGAAAGTGCTGCCCCCCGGCGGAGGTGCGATACTACTAGAGCCTTATTATGGTCCGTTCGCTACTTTTTTGTTCAAGAGGCTTTTCAGAACCGAAGGCTACGATAAAAAGTTTCAGTCGTGGGAAACACCACTAATTGGCCCCATGAATGGCGCCAATCAAGCTCTAAGTTATATCGTTTTCATAAGAGATCGGCAAAGTTTTGAATGTAAATTCCCTACTTTAAAAATTGTTCACCAGCAAACTTGCCCCAATTATCTGAAATACATGCTTTCTGGTGGACTAAATTTTAGGCAGATGTGTCCTAATTGGGCTAGTCCAATTATATCGATTTTGCAATGGATGTTGTCGCCGCTTAATCGATGGTTGGCTCTCCATCATGTGGTGGTTCTAAAAAAAGTAGTGGTATGACTTTTTTCAGATATCTCGTTGTGCAGGTTCTTGCTTATGGATTGGATATTGGAGGGTTTCTTATTGGGTTTAAACTGTTAGGGGCCGATCCGATCATTTCAAATGTTTTTGGAAAGATTGTCGCCGGAGTATTTGCGTTTATCGCACACAGGAATTTTACCTTTCAATCCACGCAAAAGATAAAGCATGGTGAGCAAGCTATCCGATATTTTGCGCTCTTAGGCCTTAATATTCCTCTGTCTTCTCTGGTGCTTCTCTTGGTATTGTTGGCCATTTCGTATCCCCTATACGGAAAAGTCATATCTGATGCGATTTGCTTGCTCCTAACATATTGGCTTAGCAAGACATATGTTTTTTGTAAGCCTCGCGATAACTCACTCAATTCGAATACAAAGCGAGGTGACAGGTAATGAGGCTATTGATAACAGGTGCGACAGGGTACATCGGGTCACGCCTCATTTGTCAGGCCTTATCGCGCGGACATGAAGTAATTGCTGCATCACGGAAACCCATAAATGAGCACGTAACTTGGCTTCCGTTTGACCTTAACTCGCCGTTCGCTATTCGACTACCTGATAGTATCGATGTAGTCCTGCATCTTGCCGCTACAACAGACTTGAGGGCATTGGACTCCGCAATGGAGGTGCGCGCAGCCGAAAGTCTTATACACGCAGCAAAACAGGTCAGTGCAAAATTTATTTTTCTATCAAGCCAAACTGCTAGTCAAACTGCACCAACGGCATACGGTAAGACGAAATATGAGATTGAAAGACTAGTTCGCGAGGCAGGGGGCATAGCAGTGAGACCCGGACAAGTGTATGGGGGAACTGAACGCGGTTTGTTCGGGATGCTTGTTAATACAGTGCGCCGACTTTTAGTAATACCAGTATTTTTGCCTGCTCCAAAGATACAACCCATTCATGTCGACGATCTAGCTCTAGCACTCGTTCTGTGTGCTGAATCGGAGGAATTCAAGTTGTCGATAATTTGTTTGGGTGCGCCCAAGCCGATCTCATTCACAAGCTTTCTACGTATCATTGCCAAGGAAAGAGTGCAAAGATATCGGCTGCTGGTGCCTGTACCCATTGCTCTTGTCCGAATGGTAGGGGTTGTAATCGGGGAACACTTACGATCCAAATTCGGGTTGGATAGACTCATGTCTCTATTTGATCTTCCGAGCATGAAAACAGCGCACGACTTGAAATTATTAGGAATTTCACTTCGACCAATAACATCAGGAATGACGCTTTCAGGGCGTAATCGACGGCGCAATCTTATTCGTGAAGGCAAGGGCCTTCTCACATATATTTTAAAAACGACTCCTTCTATAGCATTGATTAAAAGATATGTCCGTTATGTAGAGAGCGTTAGAGAAGGTCAACCACTCACAATATCTTCCATGATGTATCGTTGGCCCTTCCTCTTTGGGTTTCTCGATGAGCCAGGCCTAAAAACAGACGGATCGCATGCCGAGTTCGCCCTGCGTTTAAATGCGGCAGTCGTTTTGGCTGAGGCTACGACACAGGGGGCGCGACGTTTTCTAGCCCTCGGTAGTCATATGGGACTACCCGTCTGTCTCTCGGCAATGCTGTCAGCTGTTGTTTTGGAAATATTTTGGCGAGCTTCGAGATTGGGGGCAAACTTGTTTATGAAGTTGCGACGGCGTAGCACGGAGCTATGACGATGAGCTCTGACTTCGACATAATTATAGTTGGCAGTGGGCCCGCGGGTGTTTCTAGCGCTTTTCCATTGGTAGAAGCGGGACTCAAGGTATTGCTTGTGGATGGAGGAAGGGACTCTACCATTTCCCCACCCTCGAAGCCGTATTTGGTAAGTCGATTGGAAGATGAAAACCAGTGGGAGTGGATGGTCGGAAGAAACTACCATGCATTGCGTAATATGGATGCTGTTTCGCCGAAACTTAGAGCGCCGACACATGCATCCGTATTCGAAAAATTCAATCTCTTTAATAAAATTGAGCCCAATGATTTTGTGGTGGTTGGCTCGCTTGCACAAGGAGGGCTGTCGAACGCGTGGGGGTGTGGTGTTGCTCGGCTGTCAGTTGAAGAACTACGCCATTTTCCCTTCGCCTCATCCGAAATTGAACAGTCGTATGCAACGGTCACTCGTCGTATCGGCGTTAGCGGCGGTATTGACGATGACCTTTCGCAATACTTTGGCCTCGATCAATGGGCTAGCCCACCCATTCAGATGGACAACCTACAGAGTAGCTTATTAGATCGTTACGTTAAAAGAAGATCTAAAGTGACGTCGCTTGGCATGCGTTTGGGGCATTCGCGTGTTGCTGCGCTTTCAGAAAGTATAGGCGACCGGCACGCCTGTGACTTAAGTGGGAACTGTTTGTGGGGGTGCGACCGCCGGGCGCTATACGCGGCAACAGAAGATCTCAGGCTTCTTATAAGATATGCAAACTTTACGTATAAAAGCGGTTTTATTGTAGAGAAGATCATATATACAGAAGGTAATCCCGCGATATTTGGGACCGACATAACTGGCAAACGAATATTTAATGCAAAGAAAGTCATCTTGGCCGCAGGTACCATAGCTACCACAAAATTGGCTCTCCAGGCTCTCAATTTCGAAAAGCCAGTAGCAATGCACTCGTGCCCTACGGCCGCGTTCATGCTTTGGCTGCCAGCTGCGCTAGGAAAACAGCGCGAATCTGCGTTTGGTCTGGGTCAATTGTCATTTGTATTATCACTACCAGGTGAAATATCAGGTTTCGGCTCTCTCTTCAATCCAACAGGAATTTCAGTTGCCGAGTTTTTAAGATACCTACCGTTGCGCAAAAGGTATGGAATTGACTTTCTGAGTGCGCTGTTAAGCTCTTGTGTTGTCGGAAATATATTCTTGCCGGGAAACTTAACTACAGCGACCCTTTCTTTAAAGGCCAATAATTACTTAAACATAGAAGGCAGATACAGCCAAAAGGTTTCCTCTTTAATGCATTTATCTGAGAAACGTCTGCGCAAGGCCTTTTGGAAGCTAGGCGCTGTACTGCTACCGAAAAGTTTTACTCTTGGCAAACCTGGTAGCGATATACATTACGCGTGCTCATTGCCTATGCGAGAAGCACCAACTGTCGGCGAAACGAACGCAGACGGAGCACTTTTTGGAATAAGAGGAATCTATATCGCTGACGGAGCAAGTCTCCCGATCCTCACCGAAAAATCGCATACACTAACGATTATGGCCAATGCCGACCGAATAGCTCGAAAACTAGCTCAGAATATAGCGTTATCTGGGGGTCACTTTTAGGTATCGTGGCTAAAGATAATATGTGGTGGTTTGAATCTTAATCTAAAGTTATCGGATTGGCCCCCGCTATGTATCTAGATTACCAAAAGCATGTAGCTGCTACAGGTGTGCGTCCTTCACTAATTGACGCCAAAGATGAAATTGTAGTGCTCGGGAGATACTTCTGCGGGCATCCGATGCCAATCTATGTTAGCGGGTATATCCCAATGATCATTGATTGAGTAACGATTCAAGCGGTTATGGGTCACTTGACCCGTCTTTCCATCAATTTCAAGTCTTTGACTTGCATATGCCTCTCCATAAAGAATGCTGACTCCCAGGGGCCGGCCATACAAGGAGGCAAAGGCCGAGGCCAATACTTCTTGGTTGTTAGTGTATGCATTGACCCATACATCATCCCCTTTTGTCACCACCAAAGGAACTGTTGCTGTAACTTTCCCTGATACAGGAAGGTCAACTGTTAGCTTTACTTGACACTCTTGACATACTCGCGCGCGGTTTACATCATCTCGTACAAACAGTTTTCCTTTGCCTTTTCCAAGGAGGACCTCTCGATTAATGGTCGGTGATTTGCCCAATTTAGCGAAACCAGCTGTGATGGTGCTGCCCGTACTTGACGCCAATGGATCGAATATCATGATGCGATGAGAGTTCATCCTCTCTATTAGCCATGAGGATACCTGAGTCACCTTGCTTGTTGTTAGATCGATAACGTATGAATATTGGTCTAATAATTCTGGCGTCACTTCGGCCGACATCCTGACGTCTGCCTGTGGCACAAACCGTCGCATAGGATATAGAAGCAATTCCCGCAACATGACGAGATGCCAATCATTTTTTCGGCTCTTCCAATATTCGTCCAGATCGTCAACGATAAGTAGGGTTTTGGGAAGTAAAGGATCTCGACCGATTTTCATGCGGCGGATATAAGCTTTGGCTAATTGTGCCTTTGTGTCTCCCCATTGCTGGGTAGGCAGTAGCATGGAGCCTTCAAAAGGTTCATTCCAGCTGTAGACAAATACCAGAGAGGGGTCGGTCGCCTTTGACATCCAGCCCATCTCCTTTATATAGCGAAGGTCGAGCCTGATAACTCGCTGCATTGCATCGCGTTTTTGTATTCCTAAGTTATCGAAACCGAAGTTCCAGGTAACTGATTCATGCCCGAACTGGCTTTGAGGCGTGTCTAAAACGAATTGGAAAGGAGTGAAATTCTCCCGATGATGTAAGAACAAATGTTCCTGAAATATTGAGTTTTTAGCCGTCCAATAGAACATAGGTGACACTTCGGAGAACTCTGCGACCCCCTTGCGAAGTGCTTCGCCAAATGTTTGCCACGCTACTGGATCGGGATCAGAATCATCAAAACCATAGCCAAATACGAATATGACTGTGCGTCCCTTTTTATCGCGTGCTTGTAAATGTCGAGGGACCTTCTGAAAGAAGGTCCCTAACTCAGCAATAATAAGATTTGCTGTAGCAGAGTCGGGGCGGATGGAGCCTGGATTCGACAGCGTGGGCAATCGCTGTTCTCCAGGTTGATTGCGAACTTTGGCTGAAATTCCCCAATCATAGAATGGAGCAATTTTTAGCTGGCTTCGTTCAAGAGCACGGATCGCTTCTGGGGCGGGATAGGTAGCAGGTGCGCCACTCTGTAGGTGGTATTCCCACGCGATTGCATCTATTCCAAGCGACTTAATATATTGGAATTGCTTAAAATAGAAGTCTTCGGATGACCGGTCTTCTCCCCGTAGGCCAATAGCCTGCCAGTCAAGCGGGTCAACAAATTTATCTTCTTGCCACTCCGTCGTGTGAAACCAATCGAAAAAATGCAGGAAAACCGGCGTCGCAGGCTGTGCACGGCAACTGAATGTTGCAAGCAATATAAATACAGAAAAAATTATTTCACGCCAAAAAAAGATGTAACTCTGCCGCATTGGCCGGTTCATGGTTGCATTTTGCATTTTTGATTATTAATTAACCGCCAACATCCATTGCAAAGTCTTTGCCAATGGCACTGATTTCCATACGCCTATCAGGCCGCGTAAGCGGCTTCCATCACCGCATAGGCTCTTGATTTCGTTGGATCTGACAAACGCTGGGTTGACATGGACATTGAGACTGTGGCCGGTGATTGTGCTGCATATATCTATTATTTCGCGCAAGGAGTACGTTTCACCCGAACATACATTTACGGTTTGCCCGGCTGCCGAAGGTACTTCTAGTAGGCGCCGATATGCTTGCGCTATCGAGCGCACATCGCTAAAGTCGCGCCATACATCTAGGTTGCCTAGTTCTATTATTGGCGCTTTAGAGCGGAAATGTGAGACGATTTTCGGAATTAGGAATTTATCTGACTGTCCAAGCCCTGTGTAGTTGAATGGACGCGCAATAACGATTGGGAAGATGGCACTATATAATGTGGCCATATGTTCCATAGCGAGCTTGCTGACCGCGTAGTGGTTTGCAGGGGCGGGAACAGTATCTTCGCTCAAAATGCCTTCCTGCGCATTGCCATATACATTTGCGCTGCTCGCCAATAGCACACAGTCAGGAATGCTGTCCATTGCTGCAATGCCTTCGAGTAAATTACGTGTCCCTATTAGATTGACTTCATAGAATGCATTGGCGTTCCCATGTCCTACGAACGCTACTGCTGCAAGGTGCACGATTACACTGGGCTGGATATCTTGTATTGTCTGCTTTACCGCCGCACCATCCACCAGATTCACTTGGCGATAGTCGTCTTGGTCGGGACCGGCATGAGAGCCGAGTCCGACAACCCGATATCCGGCTGCTGTGAGCTCGGCTTGCATGTAGCTGCCCGTGAAGCCCTGAATGCCTGTAATCAGGGCCGTTTTGTTGGTAGGCATCAAAACGAAAACCCTTCTTTATTGCGGCGCAAGTCTTCTAGCACCATCATTTTGCAAAGATCTTCCAGTGATGTTTGCGGCGACCAACCTAGCTTAGCCTTAGCCTTGGCTGGATTTCCAATTAACAATTCAACTTCGGCAGGGCGGTAAAACTTGGGATTTACGCGTACCAACACTTTACCTGTTGCCGCATCAAGTGCTATTTCGCTGTCAGCAGTGCCCTTGAATTCGAGCTCATAGCCAGCTGATTTGAACGCCATGGAAACAAAGTCACGTACTGTTTCTGTACGATTCGTTGCGACGACGAAGGTATCAGGCGTGTCGATCTGGAGCATGCGCCACATGGCATCGACGTACTCTTTGGCGAAGCCCCAATCGCGTTTGGCATCTAGATTGCCTAGTTCTAATACATCAAGTTTGCCCAATTTGATCTTGGCGACGGAGTCTGTGATTTTTCGTGTCACGAACTCCCTCCCTCGAAGGGGAGACTCATGGTTAAACAGAATGCCGCTACTACCAAAAATATCGTAGCTTTCGCGGTAATTGACAGTCATCCAGTGAGCGTATAGTTTGGCGGCGCCGTAAGGACTACGAGGGTAGAACGGGGTGTCTTCTTGCTGTGGGATAGCCTGCACCTTACCAAACATCTCAGACGTTGAGGCTTGATAAAAGCGGATCTTCCTATTGGTTAGCCGTATGGCTTCTAGCAGGTTTACAGCGCCCAGCCCTGTAATTTGCGCCGTTGTAGTCGGTTGATCAAAACTGACTCCAACAAAACTTTGCGCGGCTAAGTTATAAATTTCGTCGGGCTGCACCTTTTGAAGCAAGGTGATGCTCGCGCCAAGATCTGTAAGGTCATATTCAACTAGGTGTAAATTCGCATTAGAGTGCACGCCGAGCTCTTCAATGCGCCAGAAGTTTACCGAGCTTGTGCGTCGGTATGTGCCGTAAACAATATAGCCTTTTTGAAGCAATAACTCTGCAAGATATGCTCCATCCTGGCCAGTAATGCCGGTAACAATTGCGGTACGGGGTGAGATAGTCATTCTTCTTCTTTCAAAAAATTAAAGGCGCATAACAATGAGCTATTCGCGGCCATAGACGTCTTCAAAACGTATGATGTCATCTTCGCCAAGATATTCTCCGCTTTGTACTTCGATCAGTACCAGGTCAATAACTCCCGGGTTTTCCAGGCGGTGCTGATGCCCGGCGGGAATGTAAGTCGACTCGTTGGTATTAATCAAGGCTTCGTGTTCACCATTAATGACGCGTGCCATTCCACTGACTACAATCCAGTGTTCACTGCGGTGATGATGCATTTGCAAGCTGAGACGACCACCAGGCTTGACTTCCAGGCGCTTCATTTTGAAGCGGTTGCCCTCTTCTAGTACTGTGTAACTGCCCCATGGCCTGTAAACAGTGCGATGCAATTTATAAGCGTCATTCCCTCGTGCTTTTAAAGTTGCATAAATGTTTTTGACATCTTGGGTACAGTTTTTGGCAGCAACAAGAAGGGCGTCCGGTGTATCGACAATAATCAGGTCTTTTATTCCGACCGCACCCACTAGGCGATCATGGCTTTGGATGTAGCAGTTTTCTACATTATGTAGGACGGCTTCGCCCTCGATAGCATTCCCTTGAGCATCGCCTTCGCTGAGGCCGCTTAAGGCAGTCCATGAGCCGATGTCGCTCCAGCCAATGTCGCAAGGGATGACTGATACCTGAGTTGATTTCTCCATTAAGGCATAATCGATAGATATATCTGGCACGTTGGCAAAGGTGTCCGCGTCCAGAGTAAGTTGCACAAAATTATTGCTTTGCGCCTCTCGTGATAGAGCCAGACAATTCTTGGCGGCGTTTAATACGTCGGGGCAGTAGCGCTCTAATTCGCTCAGAACTATTCCTGCCTGCATGCAGAACATTCCTGAATTCCATAGAAAGCGTCGAGAATCCAGGTATTCCTGGGCAACCTCAAGCGTGGGCTTTTCGACAAACCGTATTGCGCGTTCGCCATCAGCTTCGATGTAGCCATAGCCTGTTTCTGGTGCGTCGGGTCGGATGCCGAAGGTGACTAGTTGACCTTGTTTGGCAAGTACCATGGCTCGTGTGACGGCGTGTGCGAACGCGTGCTGATCTGCAATAAGATGGTCTGCCGCCAACACCAGCATAATGGCGTCGTTGCCGTGTTTACTGCTGATTTGCAGTGCGGCACAAGCAACAGCGGCTGCGGTGTTGCGGCCAAAAGGCTCGAGGATGTAACTAACCGCGATCCCCGTCCTATTGACCTGTTTGAACTCGTCTTCAGTTTTAAAAAAAAGCTCACGGTTTGTAACCGTTAATACCTCTGCAACTTCTGGCAGGGCCGCGCCTCGCACGAAGGCCTTTTGCAACAGGCTCATGTTGTCAGCTAAACGAATAAACGGCTTAGGATGTTGTTCGCGTGACACTGGCCACAATCTCGAGCCTGCGCCGCCGCATAAAATTGTTGGAATTAATTTGCTTGTCATATTCCTTATCCGCTGAGCGAGATACATCGCCTAGTGTAATGATGTATAGAACTATCTAGTTAATCTACCCATAAATCAACACTGCACTCGTCGACAGCAATAGCGCAAAGCTTTAAAAGTATAGCCCAAGCAGTATCACTTTTCAGGAAACGCCCATGGCTTGTCAACATACTCGCTTATCATTCCATAAAGCCTCTAACTCTTGCTCGCGTGGTGGCCAAGCAAGACTGCAATCTTCATGCTCCAGAGTCAAATTGGGGTTGTATGCCGGGTCGTTTTTTAGGTTATCGCCCCAACGTTGCTTCATGTATTGAACTTCTTGAGAAAAGCGGTCATATTTCTCCAAGGTATCCTCCCGTCCGCGCGAAGCTGATTCGTGGTGATAAAGCTCGGCATAAGGGGTCCATACGTTTCGGTAGCCCGCTTGTTTGACGCGCAGGCAGAAATCTACATCATTAAATGCGACGGCTAGGTTCTCTTCGTCTAGTCCGCCAACTTCTTGGTAAATCTGTTTTTTTACCAAGAGGCAGGCCGCAGTAACAGCCGAGAATGACTGAGTTCGTTGCGCGCGGCCAAGGTAACCCGGGCTGTCGCGCACAAGCCGCCTATGGACATGGCCTGCAATTCCACCGATGCCGGTTATTACTCCAGCGTGTTGCAAAGTGTTGTCGGGATACCAGAGTCGTGCTCCCACCGCGCCGATCCCTGGTTGTATGGCAAGGCCAAGCATCTCGTTAAGCCAATCAGGTGAGATGACTTCGATGTCGTTATTGAGTAGGCATAGGTAATCGCCTTGGGCGATATTAATTGCGTTATTGTTTAGCGCTGAGTAGTTAAATGGACGGGCATCCCGTACAACATGCAATTTTTCTTCGCTTTCCAGGCTAGCCAAATATCGTAAGGTGGCTGGATCGCTGGAATTGTTGTCAATGACGAGGATTTCGTAGTTTTCGTAGAGGGTCTTGGCAAGTATGCTACCTATGCATTGCTGGATTAATTGCAAACCGTTGCGAGTAGGAATAATCATGCTGACCATGGGTTGAGCTGGAGGCAAAGAGTATTTCACGCGATAGGAACCGAAGGTCGTGACTTCAGCGCTTGCAACGACCTCAGTGCGCTCGAGGTGATCAGTAATAGCCCGCAGACCTTGCGTTATCTCATTTAAGGCCAAGATTTTGGACTTAGGTATTTTGGCTTGATCTGAGCGGCTGTGGTACAAAACTCTGGGGATATGGATGATTTGAGTAGGCTTGACTTGCTCAACGCAACGCAGCGTCAAGTCGTAATAGTGTGCACCGTCATAGTCAGCCCGAACACCTCCTAGCGTATTAATAAGCTTGCGCTGATAAATCGTGAGGTTGCCTATTGTGTTACCGGATAGGAGTAATTCAGGGTTCCAATCAGGCTTGAAAGCAGGTTCGTGCCGAGTACCCGCTGTGTCTATTTTGTCTTCATCTGAATAGATAATGGCTGCGTCGGGATTAGTCAAGATTGTCTGCGCAACATAGTAGAGTGCGTGCTCTGAAAGTACGTCATGCTGGCCTAGCATGGCTACCCACTGCGCGCTGGTTGCGCTGAGTCCTCGGTTGATCGCGGCAGAAATAGGGCTAGCTTGCGTGTCGAGCAGCAACTTGATGCGCGTATCGCCCCGGCAAAGCTGCTCGATCTGTTGCCGGAATATGGGCGACGCAAAAGACGCGCCAACAATATGTAATTGCCAATGTGGATATAGCTGGGCCTGGACCGAGCTTATGGCATCAGCCATAAGCTCGAGCTTCGCGTCGGGCATGGACACAGGGATGATCACTGATATCAATTGAGCGGGCATTTTTTCGATGCTGCCCATAATGACTGAGCGTCTTTTGTTATTCAGGGCGCCATACCGGCGTAGCCATTCACCATAGTTATTACGGTCAAAGCCTGTGAAAGCTTCTATATGCCTTTTAAGTACAGAGGCTACTTTCCGCCGCACGCCTCTCCATCCTACTTGCTTATGCAAGTTCTGAACCTTACGCAGAATTAACAAACGAGCCTCCAGCATATTCAGAAGTTGTTTACTGGTATTGCTGGCAGCGTCAATAAGCGAGTCCGTCAAATGCCTTGATAACACGGGCTTGGAAATCGCTGCGCGCATACTTAAGGACGGATTCCCGAGCGTTGAGTCTTAGTTCCTGCAGCTTGGGTTCCGCCAAGGGGTCTGTCAACTCTTTTATATGTAGCGCCAATGTGTCGTAGTCGTCGAAGACATAGCCGTTCTTGCCATCGTTCACGATTTCCTTTTGGCCTGCAGCGTTAATCACTACAGGGACACAGCCACAGGCCATAGCTTCGCAAGTTGTCATGCCGAAGTGTTCGAGGCGCTCTGGAAAATCGGAGTGATTTTCTCCCCATCCGGCGGCGTGCCAATATATCGTTGCAGTTTGGTAGTGTTCAACCAGTTGAGCAAAAGGAAGGTCGGCTTTAATGTCAATCGGGTGCCCTTCACAGATTTTTTGTAGGTCGGCAAAGTAATCGAGATGGATCTGGTGTTCCTGGTGGCGAGCCCCTACCAGCACTAAACGCCAGTCATCTGGAATACAACCTTCCTTCCTCATTTTGATAAAGGCCTCAGCCATTTCTCGGTGCTTTTTATTGTGCCCACCAGCAAAAAAGCGGCCTACCGAAAGAATAAATCGGGCGCGAGGCTTTTGTGAGTCGTAATTGAAAGAGTCTGTGTCAATCGGTGGCTGTAGTTCTGTTGATTCAAGCTGCCAGCGGTTGGCAATCCATTCGCTTGTAAAATTAGAAATCGAAATGATACGGCTATAAGCGGCCAGTGCCGCTATGGGCGTAACTGGAGGCAGCACTTGTTCTACCGCCCTGGGTGCGGACATCCACAAAATTTCTCTAGCGTCAATACAAATGCCCAGACTGCGCCCGTCGCTGAATGGGCCCTCTTGATCAATTTTGGCGGGAACAGACTCAATATGTGCGATACGATGGCTATCGTTGCCCGGAGGCAGAGTTATGCTTATCATCAATTCCGATACTTGAAAATCGCATTGGACGCCGTCAATGGTAACTTTACGTACCCCGCAATAGGCTTTGGGCCACAAAGGAATCTGAGCTGTTCCTGTTTTTTGCACCGGGAGCGCTACAAGAGCGTTAGTATCCAGCCATACACAGTTGTTTGGTTCCAGGTGAAATGCGCCTGCTATTGCGACAAATTGAGGTAGTCGCTTGTTAAGCGACTGGCGTATTTCAAAGGCAGTGGATCGAGTTTTTTTAATTACCGCCTTCACGATAGATTTTAGCCGGGACCGGCTAGATAATTGATGCGGAAAATAGCAGATCATGGCTGATAGCCGAGACTGTGGCCTAATAGACGAACCGTAAGTACTATTAATGAATAAATCATATTCAGACGTCAATGGCGATAACCGCTCACAAGGCACGTTGGGCCAGCATGTTGTCGTACATCGGGAAAAATCAAGACGTAGCCGAGCCTGTAAGTGATTCCAATCCACAGGTTCCACAGAAATAAGTTCGACGTCATGATCGAGCGATAGTATCTGCGCGACGGTGCCTGTATAGTTTTCACCACCACCGTAGGTGTTCCAGTAGCGGTTGTATATGCCTATTTTCATATTATGATTTTTATTTAACTATGAATAAGGCTCGTTGCACAAGTATCTGAGGCGCCAAGCGGGCTGCATCATAAATGGCTTTGTGCTCGATTTCGGTTGATGTAAGCTCGTTTAAAGGCCTTGAGGGGTCGTTCGATATCCTGGTTTTCTTGCCTCGCAGATATGCTTTTGCTAAAGAGATAATTAGCTTTGGAATAGCTTGGGCTGGCGCATTTTTTAGGGCGATCAGGCGCTGATTACGGGTAACGTGGTACCGGAAGCTGGGCGACCATTCTATGCTGCTGCCAGCATGTATATGACGCACTATAGACCGGGCATCAAAGGCGAAATACAGGCCGGCCTTACGCATGCGCCAAGCAAGGTCGGCGTCTTCGTAGTACATAAAGAACCGCTCATCAAAGCCATTTAACGCCAGAAAAACCTTACGCTCGAAAAGCAGGCTGCATCCACAAAATGCATTTATCGATTTTACTTGATCAAATTGATTGAGGTCGCGCTGATTAATTCCGATGTCTGCAGCATTGCCGCGCTCGTCAAGTGTACTGCCGGCATTATTCAATACCCAGAATGACTTCTCATGGATGGTATCGGGTAGGCGAAGATCGATACTTTGAAAGTCGGCAGTTGAGACGAATTCGCCAAGTAATGTTCCTTCACAACTTATTGTTACGGTTGTTCTCATGAGGCCGCCAGGCCGCGCGCTGGTTATACGCAATACGGGTGATGATTGGCCAAGATCTTCAATTGGTAGCAACAGATTAGCTGTTCCGTTAGTCCAGCGCACAATTCTTTGATTTGGCCAGTTTTCTTCGTTATGGAAACCGGACTGCGGAAGCGGTTTTATATAGTCGCAATCCAAAATACGGGTTTCGTTAAGGTCTACCGCAATCCCCAGAGGCCGACCATCATTTCCATTAGCAATGGAGGTGTCAGATGAAATCTGGATATTTAGAAATTTGGTCAAATACCTTATCTTGGGGGACACAGCTCCGATGGGAACACCTTTTCCAATGTAGTCGACCCATGACTCAAGTAGGTACTCAAGCCATTGCGGCTCGGCAATGGCATCATTATTCAATAAGGCAATCAAAGCAGACGAAGCTGCCCTGACACCTACGTTATTACCTTCGGCGAAGCCTAGATTCTCTTTGCTTTGAATGACCTTTACCCAAGAATAATGTTCACGGAGGTAATCTACCGAGCCGTCCGTAGAGGCGTTATCGACAATAATGACTTCGGCTGGTTGCTCAGTCTGGATTTTAATACTTTTTAGTAGGTTATCTAAGAAATGTTTGCCATTATAATTGACGATTACAACGCTCACTTTTGGCGTAAAGTGAGATAAGCGTACACTCATGGATTCGCTACTAGCCAGCATTTGCTCGTATTTCGTAGAGAGTAGATCAATCTCCCGCTGATATGAAATATCCTTGTCAACTAACTTCGTAGAGAGTAGATCAATTTCCCGTTGATATGAAATATCCTTATCAACTAACTTCGTAGAGAGTAGATCAATTTCCCGTTGATATGAAATATCCTTATCAACTAACTTCGTAGAGAGTAGATCAATTTCCCGTTGATATGAAATATCCTTATCAACTAACATTTGATCGCGCTCAGCAACGATCCTATCTATTTCTCGTCGAAAGTCGGCTGCGGTATTTTCGACCCTGATTCCCCAGTCGTTATCTTTTCGCGCCAACACCAATTCTATTGACTCTTCGAATATACCGGAAGGCACCGCAGGCAGTGGGCCGTTGGAGGCTATAGCTACCCAATAAATAGGCTTGGTAAGGCCAGCGCCGCGCACTACGTCCCAGTCGTCGCGTTTGTACGTTACGACCATAGTTTCGGCTGCGTCTGTCAGTATGCCCGAACCGTAAATAATACGTTGTCCAAAATATTGAGTATTTTGAAAATGTGATTCCAGCAAATCTTTAAATTCCTGCTCGAACAACTCCTTCACATGAAATTCATTCGTAAAATCTGGTTCTATTGAGTAATTCTGCTTATCGGGACTGGAAATGAAAAGCACGCCTTCGGGGCGTAGCACTCGCCGTATTTCTGACATCATCTGCTCGTGTTCATTGTGATGCTCGATGGTCTCAAAACTGACTACGATGTCTACGCTGGCATCACGTAAGGGAATGGCGCTGCAAGTTCCGGTCAAAAATTTCAGATTTTCTTGAAGATACCGGGTATTCGCGTGCTCGATGGCTTCGGCTGAAATATCAACACCAATTACCGAAGCTGCTGTCTTAGCCATCATGGCGGAACCATAGCCTTCACCGCTCGCTATATCGAGCACGGCTTTACCTGCGACGATCTCACATGCCAGCAGATAGCGATGAAGATGCTCTAGTTCAATTTCACCGTGGGTTTCCGGAACGAACCGTTCGCCAGTGAATTCCATACTTACACTCCTGTTTGTCTATAAATCACCCTGCGAGGAGTGTTATTTCTTGCATTGGGATACCAACTAGCCCTGTCGCGACGCTGCTGGATTCAGACTTGAACAATAACGCATCTGATATCCAGTGATGCTGGATATGGTCTTGTTGAGTGCCGTCGGCGATGGCAACGCTAATGCTGTAGTTGCCGGGAGGCAGAATGGGCATGAAGAACCTGAATTCTGCCCGAATTTGTTCATCTTCATGACAGGATACGGGGGTGTCAATGTGACTTAAATACGTATTATCGCCAAAGATTGCCTGTCCGAGTCTGTCTTTAACGGTGAAACCGATGATGGTTTCCCGGATAAATGTATTCGCGATGGCTTGTATGGCGATAGTGACGGGCTCTCCACCCACGATCCACGAAAGAGGCTCGCCTTCGTTGTCGCAAAATACAACATCGGTTATATGTGCACCACCTTTGCCAAAAGACGCGGCCTCGGGGTCAAATTTGAATATGGCTAAATCATTACGCAAATTACTGGCGTTGATCAGGGTCAGGCGCTGATCCCGTTGCGGTTTTGCAGTATTTCTTTTTTTACTGGGAATGATACGGCTTTTCCCTTGTTGCTCTTCGTAAAAGGCCTTTAGGTAAGATTCCGATATATCTTTAGGACTTCCGGCGTCAATTACTTTTCCTTTCTCTAACCATACAGCGCGATTACAAAGGCTCTTGATGGCGCTGGTGTCGTGGCTTACAAATAAAATAGTGCCGGTCTTCATGAAATTGCGTAAAAATCGCATGCACTTTTGTACGAAGAAAGCATCGCCTACAGCTAGCGCTTCGTCAATGATCAGTATATCGGCATCGACATGGGCAATTACCGCGAATGCCAGCCGTACTATCATGCCGCTGGAGTATGTTTTTACTGGTTGATCGATGAACTCACCTATGTCGGCAAAATCAACAATGGCATCGAACCGTTCCCCGATTTCCTTTTTGCCCAACCCCAGTACTGCCGCATACATATATACGTTCTCGCGCCCCGTGAATTCTTGGTTGAAACCGGAGCCCAATTCCAATAGCGCTGCAATGCGCCCACGAGTTTCGACGACACCGGTCGTGGGGGTAAGGGTGCCGCAGATTATCTGTAGCAACGTTGACTTGCCGGATCCATTGCGCCCGATAATGCCTACCGTTTCGCCCTTTTTTATCTCAAATGACACATCGTCAAGTGCCCTAAATTCGCGAAAGTACGGCTTTGATTCACCCCCAACCATACGTTGTAATCGAGGCATGACAAATTGCTTTAGTCGATCTCGCGGTGCATCATAGATTTGATAGCACTTGCCAATATTCTGCGCTCGTACCGCTATATCATTAGATGACATCGGCAAATCCTTTCCTAGTTTTCTGAAACCAGGCATAGCCTACCCATGCGACTGCAAGGGCCACTACGGTATAAAGACTTAGCAGTGTCCAGTTAGGGAGGCGCCCCCATATCAGTACTTCGCGCGCCTGCTCAATAATGACTGTAAGAGGATTAGCCATGATAATTGAGCGAAGCTGCCGTGGTACCGCCGTTATAGGGTAGAAAACTGGCGCCATGAATAGCATAACCATAGTGATGATACTGATGGTTTGACCTACATCTCGTAAGAAAACGCCCAGGGAAGCAAGGATCCATGCTAGTCCGAGAGTGATGATGATTAGAGGCAGCAAGACCAGGGGAAAGAAAATGACAGTCCAGTGGATATAGCCGTTGAATAGTGCAAATGCCGCTAGCAATACAATCAAGCTGATTGTGCTATGGAATAGCGCTGCTCCCATTGCCACTACAGGCAATACTTCCAACGGGAAAATTACCTTTTTTACGTAATTTACGTTGGAAATGATAAGGCCCGGCGCCCGATTTAGAACCTCGGCGAACAGGCCGTGCACAATTAGTCCTACAAATAAGACTATGGCGAACAAGGTTCGGCTTTCTTCGATGTTACTCGCGCCCCACCGTGCTTTGAACACCACTGCAAAAACAAAGGTGTACACCAGTAACATGAAGATGGGGTTAAAAAATGACCACGCTAAACCCATAACCGATCCGCGGTAACGGCCTACGACTTCGCGCTTTGTCATTTGCAAAATAAGATTGCGATTACGCCACAGGCTGCAAGCCAAAGAAGCAGGGCTGGTTGGTGGCGCGATATGTGGATTCATTCCTTGTAGAGCAGATGTCATTCGAAGACTTCCGATTTCAGAAGCGAAGGCGCCCGTTTGTCTTTTTCAGATAGGATCGGTTCGCCATCAAGAGGCCACTGAACGTTAATTTCTGAGTCGTTCCAAAGTATGCAGCGTTCGAATTTCGGGGCATAGTAATCCGTTGTTTTGTAAAGAAACTCGGCCTTGTCGCTTAACGTCAAAAAGCCATGCGCAAAGCCTTCGGGCACCCAAAGCTGTTTTTTGTTTTCTGAGCTTAGGACTTCGCCGACCCATTGGCCGAAAGTGGGTGAGTTTTTACGAATATCGACGGCAACGTCAAATACTGAGCCGGCAACCACACGCACCAATTTGCCTTGAGGCTGCTTGATCTGGTAGTGTAAGCCGCGCAATACGTTTTGAGTTGAACGCGAGTGGTTGTCTTGAACGAAATTGAGTTTTTTTCCTGTGGCCGCTTCAAACTGCGCCTGATTGAAGCTTTCAAAGAAGAATCCTCGGTCATCGCCGAACACGTTGGGTTCAAGCAAGATAACGTCGGGAATTGCAAGCGGCGTAACTTTCATTAGTAGACGGTTTCTTTAAGTAGTTGCAGCAAGTACTGGCCATAACCATTCTTGGTTAATGGCTTTGCCAGTTTTTCTAATTGTGCGGCGTCTATCCATTGTTGCCGATAGGCGATTTCTTCTGGACAGGAGACCTTCAGCCCTTGACGGTTTTCCAGCGTAGCAATGAATTGGCTGGCATCCAGCAACGATTCATGTGTGCCTGTATCCAGCCACGCATATCCGCGGCCCATAATTTCGACATTCAGTTCGCCTTGTTCCAGATATAAGCGGTTCAAGTCGGTGACCTCCAGTTCTCCGCGTGCTGATGGCTTTAGATCTTTGGCCATATTCACTACCTGGCGATCGTAAAAGTACAAGCCCGTGACCGCATAGTTGGATTTGGGTTTGGTCGGCTTTTCTTCTAGCGTTAGGACTTTTCCATCGACATTGAATTCAGCGACGCCGTAGCGTTCAGGATCGTGCACATGGTAGGCAAAGACGCTGGCGCCTTTACTGCGTTGCATTGCGCTGGTCAATGGTTTTTGAAAATCGTGGCCGTAAAAGATGTTATCGCCAAGAACCAGGGCTGAAAGGTCGTTGCCAATAAAATTTTCGCCGATAATGAAAGCTTGGGCCAGACCATCGGGACTGGCCTGGACGGCATACTGTAAGTTCAAGCCCCATTGGCTTCCGTCACCCAATAGTTGCTCGAAGCGGGGAGTGTCTTGTGGTGTAGAGATAATAAGAATATCGCGTATGCCGGCAAGCATGAGGGTGCTTAGTGGGTAGTACACCATGGGCTTATCATATACCGGCAACAGCTGTTTGCTAATAGCTAGTGTCGCGGGATGTAGACGCGTGCCGGAGCCTCCTGCCAAGATAATGCCTTTGCGCTTCATTTAAATTTCCGTTTTTGTAAGCTGAGCTATGGTGCGATCAGCATAGATCGACCAGTGGGGAATTTCCAGTCCCAGTGCTTTACTGAGTTTGCCGGTGTCCAGACGAGAGTTTTTCGGCCGTTTGGCTGGTAGTGGATATTCTTCTGTTCCGATAGGACGGATCCGCTCAGTGCCTAGTTTCAGCGCTGCACCGTTTTCTTTTAGTCGTGCAACGATGTGCATGGCAAAACCATGCCAACTGACATGGCCCGTACCGGTCAAGTGGTAGATGCCATTGGCAATGGCGTTTTTCTTATGCGCGGCAATAGCAAGAGCAGTAACGTCGGCGATTAGCTCTGCGGATGTTGGCGCTCCTACTTGATCGGCGACAATTCCAAGGCTGTCGCGCTCTGAGGCCAAGCGTATGATGGTTTTGACGAAATTGCCGCCATGGGCCGAAAAAACCCAGCTAGTGCGAAAAATCAACGCCTGGCAGCCGCTGGTCAATATTGCCTGTTCGCCCGCCAATTTGGTACGCCCGTAGGCACTTTGTGGATTTGTCGTGTCGGCTTCTGTATAAGTGCCCGCCTTTTCGCCATCGTATACATAGTCGGTCGAATAGTGCACTAATAGGGCGTTGGTCTTGTTGGCATGCTGCGCCATTGCCTTTACTGATTCGGCGTTTACGGTCAATGCTGTAGCTTCGTCGTTTTCCGCCTTGTCTACAGCGGTATAGGCCGCCGCGTTCACAATAATACTCGGCGCGTACCCGTCCAGCACCCGTTTGATGCTGGCAGGGCTTTCTAAGTTAGCTTCTTTGCGGCCTAGAGCCACAACTTCACCCAACGGCAGTAGGGCGCGTTGAAGCTCGTGGCCCACTTGGCCATTTTTGCCTAATAGCAGTATTTTCATATGGTGTATTGTTTGTTCACCCAGTCTTGATAAGCACCGCTGCTTACATTGGCAACCCATGGCTGGTTGTCGAGATACCATTGCACGGTCTTGCGGATCCCAGTCTCAAATGTTTCTGCCGGCTTCCAACCCAGATCTTTCTCCAGCTTCGATGCGTCTATAGCATAGCGCCTATCGTGGCCTGCACGGTCTTTAATGAAAGTAATCTGGGTGCTGTATGGCTTGCCGTCAGCGCGCGGCTGCAGTTCATCCAGGATGGTGCACAGTGTATTTACTACATCCAGATTGGCCTTTTCATTCCAGCCCCCTACGTTGTAAACCTCGCCCAGTCTGCCGGCCTCCAGAACGCGCCGAATGGCGCTGCAATGGTCTTTGACATATAGCCAATCACGAACCTGCTGTCCATCGCCGTAGATGGGAAGAGGCTTGCCGGCGAGGGCATTCAATATGCAAAGCGGAATCAGTTTTTCTGGGAAATGGTAGGGCCCGTAGTTATTGGAGCAATTGGTGGTCAAAACCGGCAAGCCGTAGGTATGGTGATAGGCGCGTACCAAATGATCTGAGGCGGCTTTACTTGCAGAATAGGGGCTGTTGGGCTCGTAGCGATTGGTTTCGCTGAACGCAGGGTCTGTCTTGCTTAGCGAACCATAGACCTCATCAGTGGAAACATGCAAAAAGCGAAATAGGTTCTTTGCTTCGCCTTTCAGTTCGTTCCAATAGGCGCGCACCGACTCCAGCAAATGGAAGGTGCCGACGATATTGGTCTGGATGAAATCTTCCGGACCGTGTATGGACCGGTCCACATGGCTTTCTGCAGCGAAATTAATCACAGCGCGCGGCTTGTGTTCCGTCAACAGCTGTGTAATCAGATCCGCATCGCCAATGTCGCCGCGAACAAATGTATGTTGTTGCTTGCCTTCCAAAGTGGCAAGGTTCTCAAGGTTACCTGCGTAAGTTAGCTTATCAAGATTGATGACTGATTCGTCACTAACGCTTAGCCAGTCAAGCACAAAATTCGAGCCGATAAACCCGGCGCCGCCGGTAACTAAAATACTCATGTTCTCAGATTTCCTGTACGTCCTGCCGGAGATTTTCCGCGGATAAAAGTGATATTCATTGTCCTGTCAGCTACTGTCGTAAAAACGATACCGTCTGCAGGGCAACGAGCAGAATGAACAGGTATAAAATGCAACGGCTTATAAGATACCTGTTGAACGCATAATGAAGGCGCGAGATTGTAACATTTCGCTGAATTGTGCTAATGCGACGGGTATTATATTAGGGTTTACACTAGAAAGTTGAACCTGCTTTGCATACAAAACGCTACAAGTCAGAAGTACGGGAGCAGGATGCAAGCGCCGCTGGTCGAAATTTTAATGGCAACATACAACGGCGCGCCCTTTTTAGCGGCCCAAATCGAGTCGATATTGGCTCAAAGCTATAGGAATTGGCGCCTTGTCATCCACGATGACGGTTCCAGCGATGGCACGGTACAGCTGGTCCGTGATTATGCTTTGCGCTTTCCCAAGCAAATCACCCTAATGGATGATGGCATAGCGCATGGTAGCGCAAAGCACAATTTTGCTCACTTGATGGGGCATGCCACCGCCGGCTACGTTATGCTGGCCGATCAGGACGATATATGGTTGCCGAATAAAGTTCAACACTCCATGGACCTCTTGATGGCGGAAGAAAAACGGTTGGGTAAGCACATGCCCGTGGCCGTTTTTACCGACCTTGTGGTGGTGGACGAAGAGCTTGAGGTCGTCGCGCCGTCGTTCTGGGCGTTTCAGAACCTTCGGCCCCAGCGTTTGGTCGCTTCTATCGAGAATCTGGCCGTTCGCAACTGTATAACGGGCTGCACGCTGCTTATGAACAAATCGGCGCTTTCTGTCTGCCTTCCTGTCCCGGAGGTCGCCGTCATGCACGATTGGTGGTGTGGTCTAAAAATTTTGCAGGGCAAGGGAAAGCTGATACCACTGCATTCCGCGACTATCCTGTACCGGCAACATTCGGGCAATGTTGTGGGCGCAAGGCAGTGGGGTGTGGGTGTAATCTTCCGAAAGATATTGGGATTCCGCCGTTACCGACAAGAATTTTGGGCCAATTACATGATGGCTAAGCATTTTCTGCCGGATCTGAATATCATTTCTTTTTTTCTCAGGAAGATCATGTTGGCTATTCGGTGACCGATACGTAGCAGATTAGTGCCTGTAATGCGTGGGCGGACTACAATCTCTGGCTATCACATCTGATTTTCACTTTGGTCACCTTAGCCGCTTCATGAAGCCCACTTCACATTCCATCCCTCTCCTAGCCGAACGCTACCCCCTTGCGTTCCTGGCCGCGGTGATGGAATTCATATTGATCGTTGCCGGCAGCTACATTGCCCACCACCTGCGTTTCGGCGACTGGTACATGCTGGAGCACTACCTGGCGGCGACTTTCATCATTGCCTTGACGGTGGTGCTTTGCCAGATACTTCTCGGTAACTATTCATCCTGGCGCGGCAGACATTTTTTCTGGCAGCTTGGCCGGGTCTACACGGCGTGGCTGTTGGCGCTGGCCATGGTCACCAGCTTGGCGGTGTTCCTTAAGGTTTCGGAAACCTATTCGCGCATCTGGCTGGTCAGCACCTTGGCCGCTGCCGTCTTGCTGATCACGATGTTCCGCTTTCTTATCTTTCTGCTGTTGCGCCGCGTGCGGACGAGGGGGCGCAACCTCAAGCGGGCATTGATTGTAGAGGCGGGCAACTCGGCGGGTAACCTCAGGGCCAAACGGGGTGAGCTTTCCGAATATGGTTACCAGGTCGCCAAAACCTTGCCGCTGGAAAACAGCCAGGCCTGGATGGACCGCCTGGTTGGCGAGGTCGTTGAAACAGGCGTCCACGAAGTGTGGCTTTGCCTGCCCTTGCACGAGGGGGAGTCCATCAAGACGATTCTGTATGCCTTGCGCCACCAGACGGTCGATATTCGCTACCTTCCCGATCTGGGTGACTTGCCACTGTTGAATCACCGTGTCAGCGAGATAGCGGGCCTGTATGCGCTGGACATCAGCCGGAGCCCTATGGAGGGTCCGGCCAGACTGATCAAGCGGCTTGAAGACTTGATATTGGGATCCATCATATCCATAGGGGTCGTACCGGTTTGCGTGGTGATCGCCATCGCCATCAAGTGTACGTCGACCGGTCCTGTCATCTTCAAGCAGTATCGCACTGGCATCAATGGCCGTCGCTTCAAGGTATACAAGTTCAGGTCCATGGAGGTGCACGAGGAGGGCACGAATCTGATTACCCAGGCGCATTACGGCGACCCGCGCATTACGAAACTGGGCGCATTTCTGCGCCGTACCAGCTTGGATGAGCTCCCTCAGTTTTACAATGTGTTGCAAGGACGTATGTCAATTGTGGGGCCAAGGCCTCATGCCTTGTCGCATAACGAACACTATAAAGACCAGGTCGAATCCTATATGCAGCGCCACAAGGTGAAGCCTGGCATTACGGGATGGGCGCAGGTCAATGGCTTTCGTGGCGAAACCGATACGCTGGAGAAAATGGAAAAGCGTGTTGAATACGATCTTTGGTATATCAACAACTGGTCCTTGGGGTTGGACTTGAAGATCATTTCCCAGACGATATATAAAGGTTTTTTCAATGGGCAGCCGTGATCGGTTTATGTCTGGACCCTGCGCATGAGTGAATGTACGCCGTTGCGCGCGCACGTCATTATTCCCACCTACAACGGAGGCACGGTCTGGAAAGCGTGCGCACATGCCTTGCAGGCCGCCTGTGCTCGAACCCCGCAGGTGGCGGGCATTCTGGTGGTGGATTCTTCGTCTACCGATGACACGGCGGCCGTGGCGCAAGCTGGCGGTTTCGCGCTGCAGCGCATAGACCCGCGAGACTTCAATCATGCCGGCACACGCAATACGGCCTGCGCCGGCCTGGGTGGCGAACCCGACGTTGTCGTTTTCTTGACGCAAGACGCGATTCTGGCTTCCGACGCATCGTTGCGGGAATTGCTATGCGCGTTCAGCGATCCGGCCGTGGCGGTGGCGTATGGCCGTCAGCTTCCTCATGCAGACGCCAATCCTATTGCCGCGCACGCGCGGTCTTTCAATTACCGCGAACGCGGCTACATCGTCGGCAAGGATGACGGCCGGTCCATGGGGCTGAAGGCAGTTTTCGCGTCCAATTCGTTTGCGGCCTACCGTATGTCGGTCTTCAAGGACCTGGGGGGCTTTCCCGAGAAGAGCATACTCAGCGAAGACATGTATTTCGCTGCAAAGGCGGTGATGGCCGGTCATAAGGTTGCCTATGTGGCGGATGCGACAGTATTGCACTCGCATAACTACACGCCCTTGGAAGAATTTCGACGCTACTTCGATATTGGCGTTTTTCACCATGATGAAGCTTGGATTGGACGAGAATTTGGCGGAGCGGGTGGCGAAGGAAAGCGCTTTCTGATGTCGGAGTTTCGTTATCTGGTGAGCCGTGCCCCGGCTTGGCTGCCGAGGGCTTGCGTGCATAATTTCCTGAAGATACTTGGCTATAAGCTGGGGAAAAGCTATACGCGGCTGCCGCTGCGCTTGCGACGTGGTTTCAGCATGCATCGGAAGTATTGGGGGTAGCGTACGTGAATCGCGAAACCTTAACGGGTAAATGGTTATCCACGACTGGATGAATCTTTTAGTTACATAATCCGGCTTGTCACGTCCGTGACATATTCATCAACCGGAGAACGCTATGAAGTTTCAGAATGTTCCGCTGTTGCTGTTGGATGTCAGTAGTACCAAGCATGGAAGGATGATCGTAGGCGCCACCCTGGTGGGTGGCATGAAGAAGATGACGGCGCTCGCCTTCCTGTCCGGGGTCTTGTGGTCACCCCCATCGCCAGGGCAGGAATGGATACACGACGAGGCGCAGTGGGGTCCCCCCGATGCGCCTTTTCTTTTGTCCGACAGCACCTTGTATATCGGTGGCAGCTTTGAATCCGCGCGCGGGGTACGGATCGATGACGCGGTGGCCGCCATACATGTAAAGGGCGATACGGGCTTGCATTTAAGCGGGGTGGTGTCCAGCGTCAATGGCTCGACCGCGGGCCTGGAAAAGCTGGGGCCGGGGCGGTTGGCCTTGTCCGGGCTCAATACTTTCCATGGCAACACCCAGTTGCGCGATGGTACGCTGCATATTGCGGGCAGCGATGCCTTGGGCAAACGCACCAACGCCTTGCTGGCGTACCAGGGCAGCGTCCTCAGCTATGCACCCGGCGCCACGGTTTTCAATCAATTGCATCTGCGCGGCGACAATACGGCGGCGCCCGACGGGTCTACGGACCCGGCGTCATGGGCGCTGGCCGATAGTGTGCAATGGCGCGTGGATTCGGGTGTGGCGGTGCAGGCCGGCAATATGGTGGGATCAATACCTGTCGTGAAACTTGGCCCTGGCACGCTGCGTTATACCGGCATTGCAAGCTTCCCGTCTTTCGTTACGGTCAACGAGGGCGCGCTGGACGTGGATTGGCATCTGGCTGGCACGGTGCGGGTCAACAGCAATGCGCGTCTGGAGGGCAGCGGCACGGTTCGCCAGGCGATCATCCATGCAGCAGGCGTGTTGTCGCCCGGCAGCGGCACGGGTCACACGGCGGCTTTTACCGTGACGGAAAAATTGGAGTTTCAGCCCGGCGCCATTTTTGAAGTGGATGCGACGGCGGCGGGCCCGGCCGATTCGGTGTTGGTGGCCGGTACGGCCTTGCTGGACGGTCATGTGATGACGCGCGCCGGCGACGGTGACTGGCAGCCCAGTACAAGTTATTCAATACTGCAGGCGACCGACGGTTTCCAGGGGACGCGTTTTGCGTCGGTGGCAACGAACCTGGCTTTCTTGACGCCAACGCTCAGTTACGACGACACCACGGTGCGGCTTCGCCTGGATCGTAACGGCACGCCGCTGGGTGAAGGCGGCGAAACCCCGACCGAGGATGACGTCGCGGATGTGGTCGATGAGAATGTGTCCCCGGCCCCGCAAAAAGACAACCAGCAGTTGCATGATCGCATTGTGGTGATGGACAAGCCGCAGGCCAGCGTTGCTTTCAATCAGTTGTCGGGAAATTGGACGGCTTCTGTGCGTTCAGGCTTGCTGGAAGACAGCCGCTTCGTGCGTGAGGCGGTGCTGCGCAACGCGGGTACATCGCCATCCTGGTCGCATGCGTTCTATTCGTCGGCCAACCGCGCATCCACAGGCGGTACGCCGGCCGACGAACGCGATATCGGCGGATTGGTCATGGGCATGGAGCGGCCTATCAGTTCTGCAGTGAGGCTGGGCGGTTTCCTTGGCGTGCAGCAAAGCCTAAGCCGGCGTCGCCTTGCGGTAGCCGATGCCAAGGTCCAGAGCATGCACGCTGGTCTGGCGCTGGCCACCCGGATCTGGAATACAGATGTGACGCTGGGGCTGGCGCGCACTTGGCACAAGATACACAGCCACAGGAAAGTCGCCGTGGCCGGGCTGCACGATGCGCTCTCGGGCAACTATCGCGGGCGGACGATGCAGCTTTTTGGCGAGATCGTCGCACCCATGCGATGGCTTGCCAAGGCGCTGGGTACGCCGGCATCAACGATAAGTCCCTTTGTGCGGATGGCGTGGGTACAAGGTCGAACCGACGGTTTTGTGGAATCAGGCGGGGCGGCGGCGACCCACGTATTGCCGGCCCGACAATCGCTGCTGTTCTCTACGCTGGGTTTGCAGGCGGCCCATGTGTGGGACACGCCTGCAGGTTCGGCGCAATGGCAAGGCCAACTGGCGTGGCATCATGCCGGCGGCGACCTTCGGGCTTTCAGTCATCAGTATTTTCGGGATAGCGCGCGCCAGACTGTCTTCGCGTCGGAAGGGCTGCCGGTGACGCGTCGGGCGTGGTCCATGGAGCTTTCCATGCAAGCGGATCTGACCAAGGCGGTAAGCCTGGGCGTCGGTTATGCGGGCCGTTATTCGGCTGGCCGGCAGGATCACGGCGCCAGGGCAACGGTTCGCTGGACATTCTAGAATGACACAACACAGCCGGCGCTTGATGACCGGCTGTGTTGTGTTATTAGCACTTTCCCTTGTTTGCAGACGTAACGCTTGCGACTTCAAATATCTATCTCTATTATCAAAGTTCGAGGGACGATCCCCTATGCTAATTGTTGCCGCCAGCTTACTGGCTGCGGCAAAAGAGTGAGTATGGTAAAGATCATAGTGCTAGAGCGGAATGTCATGCTGCGCACAGGAATTGTGCAATTGCTCTCGCACGTGTTGCTGGATTCCATGATTGAAGGGCTGGGTTACGTGGCGCTGGATCAGCCGCCCGACGAATCCAGGCAAGGCGGTCTTGTATTCTTGTCCATACCGTCGCCCGAAAGACGTGATTCGCTTATTCTGGCCAGTGAACGTGCTTTTGCGCCCAAGGGCATCATCCTTATGCTGGACGGTGAGCCGGCGCCATCGTTCATGCACGGGCTGTCGCCTATCGTGGTCGGATTCGTCGACAAGGCGGTGGCCCCCGAGACCTTCCTGGCTCGCATCCGTGCTGTTCTAGCAGGATGCAAGGCGGCTCCCTGGCTTTTGGATCCGGCGCCGCTGGCAACGGCCGTCGCGGTGTCATTGCCGGCCCGACCCCCATCGCGCTTGCAAGCGCCTGCGCGTGTCTACTCCAGTGAATCGTCGCCAGACGTGATTTCCATCGATCCGACCCCGGATGTACCGGATTGCTTGCCGGCGGCGGCGCGCGACGAGTCGTCGTTGCTGGGACTCACGCCACGGCAGTATGAGGTCCTGGTGCTGTTGGCCCGCGGCGATGCCTTGAAAACCATCGCGCGCCGCTTGAATATCACCGTGGCCACCACGAAGGCGCACACAGAAGGCTTATATCAGCGCCTGGATGTGCATAATCGAAATGCCGCGGTTTATGTGGCCAGATCCCGTGGGGCTGGGCTGGGGTGGACGCCGCCCCAGGGTTCCCTCGAGCTGGGGCAGCCGGGGGACTAATTCAGTTCACCGGCAGGCTGCGGTCCAGCGCCATTACGGTTTCATAGAGGACGCGTGTGCCGTCCAGCAGTTGCCGGGGTTCTATCCATTCTTCGGGACAGTGGCTGCGACCTTTCAGGCAGGGTATGAAAATCATCCCCATGGGACCTGTCTTGGCCAGGTAGACGGCATCGTGCCCGGCGCCGCTGGGCATGCGCAGGCAGGCATAACCCAGGTTTGTGGCGGCTTGTTCGATCAGGTCCACCATGAAGGGTGTGCAGTGGGTCGGCAGGGAATCACTGACTTGTGTGCAGACCAGCTGCAAGCCCAGGGATTCGACCCTGTCGCGTACCCCCGACATGACGTCGTCGGCAAAGGTTCGCAGGACGGCCGGGCTGTCGCTGCGCACTTCCAGCATCATCTCGACATGGCCGGGCACCGCGTTCGACGCATTGGGCGTAAGCACCAGGTGTCCGATGGTTGCCACGACATAGTCCGGGCCGTCCAGCATGCTGCGTGCATGGCCATTGACGACTTCGATGACGCGGGCCGCGCCCACCAGCGCATCGCGGCGGATGTTCATGGGCGTGGTGCCGGCATGGTCGGGCTGGCCGTCGATCATGACCTTGTAACGCCGGATGCCGACGATATTCGTGACGATGCCAATGGGCAAGCCCTTGGTTTCGAGCACCGGCCCCTGTTCGATGTGCAGTTCGACGAATGCGGCCGTGCTGCCGGTGGGGCGCAAGGGCATGGACAGCGCGGGAGGGTTACCGCCCACGCGTGCTATGCCCGCGGCCAGCGTTTCACCTGTTTGGTCGCGCGCATTCAGCATGGTTTCGTCCAGCAGCCCGGCGATCGCACGGCTGCCGACGCAGGAAATGCCGTAGTCGCTGGGTTCTTCGGACAGGAAGTCGATGACTTCGAAGGGGTGGTCCAGGATGACGCCTTGTTCGTGCAGGGCGTGAGCGACTTCGATGCCGGCGAGCACGCCTATGATGCCGTCAAAGCGCCCGCCGCTCAGGACGGTATCGCAATGTGATCCGGTGACGATGGGCTTGGCGTTGGGGTTGCGGCCTTCGCGCCGTCCCACCAGGTTACCGGCGGCATCCAGGTGAACGGTCAGCCCGGCGGCTTCGAATTGCGTGGTCAGCCAGGCCCTTGCTTGCAGGAACAGGTCGGAAAAGGCGCGGCGTGTCCAGGGCTGGCCGGCGACGGTGTATTGGGCAAGGGCATCGACGCGCTCCCATAAGCGCGTGGGATTGAGCGCGGGCGTATTGTTGGCAGTTTTCATGGTTTCCAGCGTGTAAGGCGATGCCACATGGCACTGCCCCTCAGGCCTTGGCATACAGGTCGTACTCGTCCGAATCAGTGACGCGTGCGCGCACCATGTCGCCGGGCTTGAGCACGCGTTCGCTATCCACGAAGACATTGCCGTCGATTTCGGGTGCATCGGCGCTGGATCGTCCGATGGCGCCGTCTTCATTGACTTCATCGATCAATACGTCGATGTCGCGGCCGACTTTCTGCGCCAGGCGGGCCGTGGAAATGGCCTGCTGGTGTGCCATGAAGCGGTCCCAGCGTTCCTGCTTGACCTCGTCCGGCACGTGGTCGGGCAGGTCGTTGGCCCGCGCGCCCTGCACGGGTGAGTACTGGAAGCAGCCCACGCGGTCCAGCTGAGCCTCGGTCATCCAGTCCAGCAGGTACTGGAATTCTTCTTCGGTTTCGCCAGGGAATCCCACGATGAAGGTTGAGCGCAGGGTCAAGTCCGGACAGGCTTCGCGCCAGCGCTTGATGCGCGCCATGGTGCGATCTTCGAAGGCCGGGCGCTTCATGAGTTTCAGGATCCGGGGGCTGGCATGCTGGAAGGGGATGTCCAGATAGGGCAAAATCTTGCCGTCGGCCATCAGGGGAATGATTTCGTCCACATGCGGATAGGGATAGACGTAGTGCAGCCGCGTCCATACGCCGAATTCGGACAAGGCTTCGCTAAGCTGCGTCATGTGGGTCTTGATGGGACGGCCGTTCCAGAAACCGCTGCGGAACTTGACGTCCACGCCATAGGCGCTGGTGTCCTGTGAGATGACCAGCAGTTCCTTGACGCCGGCCTTGACCAGGCGCTCGGCTTCGCCCATGACGTCGCCGATCGGGCGGCTGACCAGGTCGCCGCGCATCGACGGAATAATGCAGAAGCTGCAGCGGTGGTTGCATCCTTCGGATATTTTCAGATAGGCGTAGTGGCGCGGGGTCAGCTTGATGCCCTGGGGCGGCACCAGGTCGATATACGGGTCGTGATTAAGATTTGGCGGCGCGGCTTCGTGCACGGCGCGCACCACTTGCTCGTACTGCTGCGGGCCGGTCACGGAAAGCACCGCCGGGTGGATTTCACGGATCAGCGATTCGTCGACACCCATGCAGCCGGTGACGATGACCTTGCCGTTCTCGGCTATGGCTTCGCCGATGGCATCCAGCGATTCGGCCTTGGCGCTGTCGATGAAGCCGCAGGTGTTGACCACCACGACGTCGGCATTGTCGTAATCGGGCGTGATGATATAGCCTTCAGTGCGCAGTTGCGTCAGAATGCGTTCGGAGTCAACCAACGCTTTGGGGCATCCCAGACTGACAAAGCCGACTTTTGGGGAACTCATGTATGTATAACCTCGTTGAGCCGCAGGCTCGATAAAGAAAAAGAATTTTAGCGGCTTCAGGGGGTGCTGCCGCGGGGCCATTGGCCAATTGATGATAAAGTCGAGAGCAAATCCTGTTTAGGTCTTTGCCTTGTGACCGATATTTCTTCCCAACCTCTTCGTAACTCCGTAACCTTGTCCGACACCATCCTGGCCAGCGCGCAAAACGTGCAAGCCGTGTTGGCCGGCGCATCGTTGACCGACAGCCTTGCGACCACCCCTGCGCCACTGCGCGCCGCCAGCCAGGCCATTGCGTTTCATGTAATGCGGCGCCTGGGACTGGTGCGTGAAATAAAACAGATACTGGTGCAACGCACGCCGCCCAATGCCCTGTTCGACGCCGTGCTGCTGGTGTCGTTGGCATTGCTGGATGCCGCGGTGGAATTTGCCGACGAGGCGTCGCCCGACCACGTTGCGCGCCGCGATGTACCCGTTTACGCCGTGCATACGGTGGTGGACCAGGCGGTAAATGCCGTGGCGGGCCAACGCAAGATGCAGTCCTATAAAGGCTTGCTCAACGCGACACTAAGGGGCTTTATTCGGGAAAGAAGCGCTATTTTAGCCCAGGCCCGGCAAAACCCGGTAGCGGTTTTCAATCATCCCAAGTGGTGGATCGCCCAGGTGCGCCGTGCTTACCCGGCTCAATGGCAGGAACTGTTGTCGGCCGCCAACCGTCCCGGCCCTATGACGCTGCGGGTGAATGCCAGGCGTTCGTCGGTCGAAAAGATGCTTGTCGAACTGGATGCGGCCGGCATTCAGGCCCTGTCGCCCGCCCCGGGGGCGATTGTTCTTTCCACGCCACGTCCGGTCCAGTCGGTGCCGGGATTCGAGCAGGGCTGGTGGTCGGTGCAGGACCTTGCCGCCCAGCAGGCCGCACAGCTGCTTCCCATTGAACCCGGCATGCGCGTGTTGGACGCCTGCGCCGCGCCGGGCGGCAAGATGGCTCATTTGCTGGAGCGCGCCGACATTGAGCTGCTGGCACTGGATTCCGACGCATTGCGACTGGAACGGGTCGAACAGAATCTTCAACGCCTGGGCCTGGGCGGCGCCAATGTAAGCCTGCGCTGTGCGGATGCCATGGATCTGGACGCATGGTGGGACGGGCGCCATTTTGATGCAGTATTGGCCGACGTGCCGTGCACCGCATCGGGGGTGGTGCGCCGCCATCCGGATATCCGCTGGTTGCGCCGCGAGACCGACATTGCCAGTACAGCGGCCTTGCAGGCCGGCATCGTCGACGCCTTGTGGCACACTGTGAAGCCGGGAGGGCATTTGCTGTATGCAACATGCTCCATCTTTCCCCAGGAAGGCGAACAACAGGCGTCGCACTTCACGGAACGCCACGCGGACGCGGTTCGCAAACGCGCGCCGGGACAGTTGCTGCCGTTGGCGAAAGACCCATTGCTGTCTTGCGACGGTTTTTTCTACGCCTTGTTTGCCAAGAAAACATGAGTCGTCAAAAATAACGGATGGATTTTCCTCTTATAGGGTATCGCTGAGTGGTAATGCTACGACTCTTGCTGTCTGTATTCCTGTGTCTGTCGCTGGTCGCCGTCGTTGACACCAGCGCGCAGCCGCAAGCCGAGCGCGTGGCGCGCGTTGAACCCATCGTGCGCGAGGGCAAGTTGTATATCGACGCCGACATTGAATTCGCCGTCAGTGGCGATCTGCGTAACGCCGCGCAGAAGGGGGTTCCCATTTATTTCACCGCCGACCTGGAAGTCGTGTCCAAGCGCTGGTGGTGGTTCGACAAGGCAGTGATCAGCGAACAAAAAACCTGGCGCGTGGTCTACAACGCCCTGACCCGCCAGTGGCGCGTGGGGTCGGGTGATTTGTCCTTGCCCGAGTCGTCGCTGGACGATGCCCTGTCGTTGCTGCGCAATATACGCGGCTGGGCCGTGGCCGATATCAAGGACCTGGAAACCGATGAGCTCTACGAAGGAAAGCTGCGATTGCGTCTGAACACATCGCTGCTGGCACGCCCATTTCAGGTCGATGCCTTTAACAGCAGTGCGTGGTCTCTTGCTACCCCATGGAAAAATTTCACTTTTTCAATCTCGCTCGACGAGCCCCGACCTTAGTACGCTGGGGCTTGCGGGTGGCCCTGTTCGTCGCTGCATGCAGCGCGCTGGCGCTGCTCGCATTGCTGGTGTGGTCCACCGGCAATGCGTCGCGGTATGCCCAGCAATACGAAGCCTTGCTGATACTCAACGGCATACTGGCCGTCGCGCTGATTTCGTGGGTGGCCATACTGGCCGCGCGGCTGCTGCGACAAATACGCCGGCGCCAGTTCGGCGCCCGCCTTACTGCCCGCTTCGCCTTGTATTTCACGCTGATCGGGGTATTGCCCGGCGCCTTCATTTACGTACTGTCCGTGCAATTCATGTCCAAGTCCATCGAATCCTGGTTCAACGTGCGGGTCGACAGCGCGCTGGAGGCAGGACTCAACCTTGGCCGGGCCGCGCTCGATTCACAACTTGCCGACTTGAATTCACGCGCCAGGGATATGGCCAACCGCCTGGGCAGTGGCAGCGATGCCGATATGGCCATGGCCATCACCCGCCTGCGCGAAGGCAGTGATGTATCCGAAGCGCTGGTGTTTACCGGCAATGGCCGGCTGGTGGCGTTTTCATCGGCCGCCTATGGACAATTGCTGCCCGATCTCCCGCCATCCAGCGTGATGAACCAGTTGCGGGTTTCCCGCGGCTACTCCGCCGCCGAGACGGACGAAATCCGTACCGCCGGCACCGATCCCGACGCGCCGGATGATACCGGCCTGCACTTGCGGGTCGTCACGCCGATCGTCACGCCCGACCGGCTGACGACCACGCTGGGTGTGGCCTCAGACACGCGCTGGCTGCAGGTCATCCAACCGGTGCCCGACCAGATTGCGCGCAATGCCAACCAGGTGCAGCAGGGCTTTCGCGATTACCAGGAACTGGCCCTGTCGCGCCTGGGGCTGCGCAAGCTGTATGGCATCACCCTGACCCTGGCACTGATCTTTGCGGTGTTCGCGGCGGTGGCGGTGGCCCTGGGGGTGTCCAGGCGGCTGGTGCGGCCCTTGCTGACGCTTGCGGCCGGCACGCAGGCCGTGGGCGTGGGCGACTACCGGCCGCTGCCAGAACCGCCGGAGAAAGACGAGATCGGCCAACTGACGCGTTCGTTCAACGCCATGACGCGTCAACTGGACGAGGCGCGGCATATGGTCGAGAACAACCGCCAGCAGCTTGAGCGATCGAACGTGTATCTCGAATCGGTGCTCAGCAATCTTTCGTCGGGTGTGCTGGTCTTCGACGAGATGTTCCGCGTGACCATGTTCAACCAGGGCGCGCAGAGCATACTTCGCGTCGACCTGCGCTCGGTGAAAGGCCGTCCGCTTGAAACCGTGGACGGCGCCTTTGCGTTGTCGCAGCTGATACGGCAGGCATTTGCCGCGCATACCGCGGTGGGCTCGGAAAAGCTGTACTGGCAACAGCAGTTCGAGCTGGAGCTCGAGGCGGCCGTCGACAACGAAACCAAGAAACACATCGTGACCTTGCTGGCGCGCGGCACGCATCTGAGCGTGGACGGGCGCGGCAACGGCTACCTGGTGGTGTTCGACGATATCAGCGAAGTGATTTCGGCCAATCGCACCGTGGCCTGGGGCGAGGTCGCGCGACGGCTGGCGCACGAAATCAAGAATCCGCTGACGCCCATTCAATTATCGGCCGAGCGCCTTGCCATGAAATTGGCCGGGCACCTGAATGAAACCGATTCGGCAATTCTGACCCGTTCGACGAATACCATCGTGAACCAGGTGGCCTCGCTCAAGAAAATGGTGGACGATTTTCGCGAGTATGCGCGCACACCGCCGGCACAGATGCAGCAGATCAATATCAACAACCTGATCGGCGAAGTGCTGGGCTTGTATGGTTGGGATCCCGCCGGCGGGGCGGTTCGTGAAGCGGGCGGGAGCGTACCCATCGCCGTGGAGTTTGATCCCGAGGTGCCGGCCATCGAAGGCGACATGACGCAGTTGCGCCAGGTGATTCATAATCTGCTTGCCAATGCGCGTGATGCGGCCCTTCTAAGCCATCCACTTGCCGACGCGCGCATTTATGTGCAGACTAGGTTGACCAAGACAGGAACCGACGACGGCGCCGAGCATTTGGCAGTGCGTCTTACGGTGTCCGATAATGGTCCCGGTTTTGCACCGCAAGTGTTGGCACGTGTGTTCGAGCCTTATGTCACCACCAAGGCGACCGGCACCGGACTGGGACTTGCTATAGTTAAGAAGATCATCGAGGAGCATGGCGGACGAATAGACATTTCCAACCGCCGTGAAGGGGGAGCTCGCATTTCCATCCTCTTGACGCGCCTTGTCGATGCTGCGTCGCTGGACGTAGCTACGCAAGGGAACGATAATGCGAAAAAATAGGTAGGTGACGCTTTATGGCCAGAATCCTGGTTGTTGACGACGAAATTGGTATCCGTGAGCTCTTGTCCGAGATTCTTTACGACGAAGGACACACAATAGAACTTGCTGAAAACGCCGCGCAGGCGCGCGCGGCGCGTTTGCGCGCACGGCCGGACCTTGTCCTGCTGGATATTTGGATGCCCGACACCGACGGTGTCAGCTTGCTGAAGGAATGGAGCTCGCAAGGCTTGCTCGATATGCCGGTGATCATGATGAGCGGGCACGCTACGGTCGATACCGCGGTCGAGGCGACGCGCATCGGCGCGGTGGATTTTCTTGAAAAGCCCATTACGCTGCAGAAGCTGCTGAAAACGGTGGCGGCGGGTCTGGCGCGGCCGGTGGTAAGGGGATCGCAAGTCACTAATGCGCGCATGCCTGTTGAACGCCATGCCTTCGAGGCAAACCAGCCCCTGGTCACCAGCAGTCCGGTCATGGCGGTAGCCGATATCGCGCCTGAACCGAATCATTCGCTGTTGGGCAGCATCTCGCTGGACCAGCCTTTGCGCGATGCGCGAGACGAATTCGAGCGCATCTATTTCGAATATCACCTTGGCCGCGAAAATCACAGCATGACGCGCGTGTCCGAAAAAACCGGCCTGGAGCGCACGCATTTGTACCGCAAGCTCAAGCAGCTGGGAATCGAGTCGTCACGCAAGAAGAATCTTGCGTCCTGAAGGCCCGCGCCAGGGTATCAGTCTGGCGTTCTGATCGTCATTATTCGTCTGTTTTGCGGGGCCTGACGGTAGGCCCCGTCTTATTGCCGGGGCCGGCCGCGAAGGGCTGCCCCGCAGGGCGGCCTATCGACCCCACCGAGATCCGCGTTTCGCCGGGTCTGCCGCGCACGCCGGCCGAGCGCCAGGCATGGCCATAGGCCACTTCCATGGTCAGGTGGATGGTGCCGTCCAGCTGGCGCTGGCTTTCCAGCGCGTCCAGCAGCCTGTGCTTCCATTGCTGACCGGACAGGCCGCGCTTGCGGTCCAGGCTGGGATTGCCGCCCAGGGCCTGGATATCTTCCAAGAGTTTTTCGGGGGTGCGATACGTAAGGGTAAGAATTTCCTGGTCCATGACCGGGTCGGAAAAACCACGTTCGATCAGCAGGTCGCCGAAGTCGTGCATGTCTACATACTGCGGCGTCGTGGTGAGCAGGTCGGCGTCGACAATGGCGCGGCGCACTTCGGCAAGCGAACCGGGGCCAAGGCAGGAAAACATGACCAGGGCGCCCGGCTTCAGGATGCGCCGCCATTCGCTCAATACCTGGTGGGGTTCGGGATGCCAGTGCAGGGCCATGTTGGACCAGACCAGGTCCAGGCTTTCCGGGGGCAGGCCGGATTCGGCCATGTCGGCCTGGATGAATTCGGCCGGCGACGTCGGCTTGTTGCGCAATTTGTGCCAGAAGCCCGGCTTGGCCTGGAAGCGCTGACGCGCCGCGTCCAGCAATGGCGCGCAGTTGTCCAGGCCTTTGTAATGCATTTCAGGATAACGGCCGCGCAAGGGTTCAAGCGCATGACCTGCCCCGCAGCCGGCATCCAGCACGGAGACCGGCTGTATCCGTATATAGCTTAAGCGCTGCAGCATCCGTTGCGCGATTTCACCGTACAGGAATTGGGCAGTGTCCAGCGGACTGCGCCGGGCGAACTGTTGGCGGACATGGTCTGAACTTACACGCAGTGAAGGAGGCTGTGACATTTATGGGCAAAGGTATGGAATAGGGAACTGGAACGTGCTGAGATACCGAAAGGGCGCCGCCGCGATACTCGCCATGCGCAACGAAATTGTAATCAGGGATCTATTATGGCCGATCTGTCCGCGCGGTGCGAGTCCGGGCATGCCCGTCTTGCGGGAATGCGCCGCCGGCTCAAGCTGGCGGGCCGGGCGTGCCTGGCGCGCATACCCAGTGCTTGCGGCTTGTGCCAGGGCGGCGCCCGTGGCGGTTCGCTGTGCCGGTTCTGCCATGCCGCGGTCTTGCGTTCAATGAATTCTGACACGACGCGCTGCCCGATCTGCTGCCTGGCGTTGGCGGACCAAGGCGTTTGTGCCGATTGCGCCGCCCGCCCGCCAGCGTTCGACCGCATCATTGCCGCCTTCGATTACGCGCCGCCCGGCGATTTGTTGATCCATCACTTGAAAGTGGGTCGGCGCTTTACCAGCGCTGTCATGCTGGCAGGCATGCTGGCCGAGACGGTGCGCGACAAGGCGCCCCGTTTGCCCGAAAACGCCCTATTGGTGCCCGTACCCGCCAGCAAGGCCTCCATACTGGCGCGAGGCTTCAATCCGGCGGCGGAAATTGCCCGCGGCCTGGCGCGCGAGCTTCATATGGACTGCCAGCCAGGCTTGCTGCTTCGTGCCCGGGAAGGCGGGCGCCAGACTCACCTTACCCGGCTTGAACGCGCCGCCAGTGTGCAGCACCTGTATGACTGTCCCCGGCGTGTCGATGGCGCCGCCATCGCCGTGGTCGACGATGTTTTGACCACAGGCAGCACCTTGCATCGTATCGCGCAGCAGTTCAAGGCGGTGGGGGCGGCGGCCGTGTATGGGCTGGTGTTGGCGCGCACGCCGTATCCAGGCCCGAAGCCGCCCGGTCAATGATGCATGACGGCCAGCCGCATGCGCGTCTGGTTTTCCAGGCCCTGTTCCCGGAGCCACGCGCGAAATACCAGCAGTTCCGGTAATTGGGCGCGATCGGGCGGGTAGCACAGGTAGTAGCCCTGGCGATCCAGGATGGCCATGTCGTAGACCTGTTCCAGCTTGCCGCTGCGCAGCTCTTCTTCGATCAGGCACGCAGGTATCAGGGCTACGCCCAGGCCGGCAATGGCGGCTTCGGTCAATAGCGAAAACTGGTCGAAGCTGGGGCCTGTATTCAGTTGCTTGGGGTGGGCCGCCACGGCGTGCATCCAATCGTGCCATGCATGCGGCGCCGACACGTGCTGCAACAGCGGCATGGCGGCAAGCTGTTCGGGGCTGGTCACCGGCACCGGAAAGATTCCCGGCTTGGCCACGGGCACGATAGCCCTGCCCACGACATAGTCCGCCTGGCAATCCGGCCAGAGACCATCGCCAAAGCGCATGGAAGCATCGACCTGCGGCGCCGAAAAGTCGTAGCCGTACCGGTGGGGCAGGAAGGTCAGGTTGATGTCGGGCCACCGCTGCATGAAATCGGGCAGCTTTGGTATGAGCCACTTCGCGCCCAAAGTGGGCATGCACGTGATGCGCAGCACGCCGCCCTTGACGGGCGGCGCCATGGCGTCCATCGTGGCGGCTTCGATGCGGCTGAGCGCCGGTGCGATTTCCTCGAGATAGCGCTGGCCGGCGGCAGTGAGTTCCAGGCCGTAGCGTTGCCTTTGGAAAAGCGGGATACTAAGGAACGATTCCAGTTGCTTGATCTGTTTGCTGACCGCACCCTGACTGATGTGCAGCGACTGCGCCGCGCGCGTCAGACTGCCGTGGCAGGCAACGGCCTCGAAAGCCTGCAGGGCAACCAGGGAAGGACAGTGGCGACGCAAAGAAATTCCTTGTTGTGCACGATGAAAGCAACGGATTTCAGGTATTCCAATCAGGAATATGATACGCACTTTCTTTCGCTTGTGCCATTGTTACGTCGCTGCAACAATGTGCGGGACTTAGAATCGGTCCATGCGGCGTCATCGACGATCCGTTTTACCTTCAGGAGCTACATCCCATGCGACACCAGAAACGTATTCTCGGCCTTATGATCGGCGCCCTGGCAGTAATGCCCATGGTTGCATCCGCCCAGGCCGAAAGCTATCCCAGCCGTCCTATTACATTGATCATTCCGTTTCCCGCAGGCGGCACCACCGACGTGGTCGGTCGCATCGTGGCCGAACGCCTGACCGCTGAACTGGGCCAGACCGTTGTCGCGGAAAACCGCGGCGGCGCGGGCGGCTCCATCGGCAGCAATGCCATTGCCAAGGCCAAGCCCGACGGCTACACGCTGGGCATTGCCACGGTCAGCACGCACGGTATCAACCCGGCTGTCTACAAAAAGCTGCCCTTCGACGCCAAGAAAGACTTCACTCCCATCACCAACGTGGCCGCCGTACCCAACATCGTGACGGTGAATCCGAAGGTGAAGGCGCAGAACATGCAGGAATTCGTGGCACTGGCCAAGGCAGAGCCAGGCGCGCTCAGCTACGCATCGGCAGGCCATGGATCCGTCGCCAACATGATGGGCGAACTGTTCAAGATGGCATCCAAGACCGACCTGCTGCACGTGCCGTATCGTGGTTCGGGCCCCGCACTGACCGATACCTTGGCCGGACAAGTTGACACCTTTTTCGACAACCTGCCTACCTCGCTGCCACACGTGAAATCCGGCAAGCTGCGCGCCCTGGCCGTGGCCTGGCCGCAGCGGGTTGCCGCCCTGCCGGACGTCCCCACCTTCGCCGAAGTCGGCCTTCCTGAAGTCAACGATGCCTCGTGGTTCGGGCTTATTGCCCCAGCTGGCCTGCCTGCCGACATCCTGGAAAAGCTCAATGCCGCCACGGTGAAGGTCTTGAAGTCGCCCGAGGTCATCGAACGCCTTGCTTCCCTGGGCGCGGCTCCTATCGGCAATACGCCGGCTGAATTTGCCAAGCAAATCTCCGACCGTATCGACCAGAGCGCTGTCGTCGCCAAGCAAGCCGGTATTTCCATCGACTAACCCTTTCTTTACCGTATCTGGTTCACTATGACGTTGCACACGCACACCCATCCTCTTTCGTACCGGCTCCATATGCCGGAATCCAGTCCGGCAGCATTGGTACTGGATTCGCCGCACAGCGGCACGACCTATCCGCCGGATTTCGATTCCGCGGTGCCGGCGGGTGTGCTGCGTACCGCTGAAGATACCTGGGTCGCCGATCTCTGGGGCGATGCCCCGGCGCTGGGCGTTCCTCTGGTCGAGGCGCGCTTTCCGCGTGCCTACATAGACGCCAACCGCAGTGAAGAAGAAATCGACGCGCTGCTGCTCGACGCGCCGTGGCCTGAACCGGTACCCGATTCGCCCAAGGTACGCCTGGGCAAGGGTCTGATCTGGCGCATGCTGGACGACGGCACGCCGCTGTACGACCGCAAGCTGTCCATCGATGAAGTCCGGCACCGTATCGACGCGTGCTGGAAGCCATACCATGGCGCCGTCAAGCAAACGCTGGACGCCGTCCATGCAAAGCACGGCAAAGTCTGGCATATCAACTGCCACTCCATGCCCAGCGTTGCCGGGGCCTATGCCACCGACACGCCTGGCCTGGTGCACCCCGACTTTGTCCTGGGCGATCGCGACGGCACCACCAGCGCCCCTGAATTTCGCGAATTCGTAGGCGCATGGCTGCGTGAACGCGGCTACGAAGTCTCCATCAACGCGCCGTACAAAGGCGTGGAACTGGTTCGCCGCTATGGCGACCCGGCCAATAACCGTCATAGTTTGCAGCTGGAAGTCAATCGCAAGCTGTACATGGACGAAATCACGCTGCGACCTACCGGGGGTTACCCGGTATTGCGCGAGCTGTTCAAGAACCTGGTGACCGATCTGGTTGCCTGGACCGCGCGTTCCTGATCGGCCCTGCCGCGCATGTTTCATATCGTTCTTGTCTCGCCTGAAATCCCACCGAATACCGGCAATGTGATCCGGCTGGCGGCCAACACCGGCGCCAGTCTGCACCTGGTTCGACCCCTGGGCTTCGAGCTGGACGACAAGCGCATGAAGCGCGCCGGCCTGGATTATCACGAATGGGCCACCATGCAGGTGCATGACAATCTTGCCCTGGCGTTTGAAAAAATAGGCGGGGCGCCGGAACGGCGATTTGCCCTGACGACCAAAGGCACGCAACTGATCGGCAAGGCTCAATTTCTGCCGGGTGACGTTTTTGTATTTGGCCGGGAAACGGCCGGGATGACGCCCGAACAGATGGCATTCTTTCCGCCAGAACAGCGTCTGCGCCTGCCGATGATGCCCCAGCAGCGCAGCCTTAATCTGTCCAACGCCGTGGCGGTGACGGTATTCGAAGCCTGGCGCCAGTCAGGCTTCGCGGGCAGCGTGTAGACGAACCGTCGGGTTGTGGCACTTCGGCACCCAACCCGGCTTGTCTTGGATTTAGGTCAATCAGATCAATCCAGCGATAGGTTCAGGCGTTCAATCACTTCATCCCAGCGTGTTTTCTCAGCCTTGATCATCGCCGTCAGTTCTGCCGGCGTCGAAGGCGCCGGGGTGAAGTACAGCGATGCCATTTTCTGCTTCACATCGGGCATCGCCAATATCTTGGTTATAGACGTGTTCAGGCGCCCCACGATATCGACCGGCGTGCCGGCGGGTACGAAGATAGCATCCCAGGAAATCGATTCGAAGCCCGGATAACCTTGCGATGCCATGGTCGGGACGCCGGGCAGCAGTTCGCTGCTTTCCAGGCTGGTAATGGCCAGCGCGCGCATCTTCCCGGCATTGACTTGCGGCATGGCTACGCCCGGCACCATGAACCCGGCCTGGATGTCGCCGGCAATGATGGACGTGGTGATTTGCGGAAAACCGGTGTACGGAATCTGCTGCAGCGTGATGCCGGCTTCCTGTTCCAGCATGGCCATGCCCAAATGCGATGAGCTTCCAGGGCCTACGGTGCCGTAGTTCAGCGCACCCGGCTGGTCTTTGACCAGTTGCACGAATTCCTTCAGATTCTTGGCCGGCGAGTCTTTGGGCACGACCAGCACGTTGGGGCTGGTGCCCACCAGGCTGATGGGATCCAGGTCGGTCAGCGGGTCGTATCCCAGCGAGTTCTTGTAGAGCGTGGGCGCGGTGACCATGGGCCCATTGATCGTCAGCAGCAAGGTGTAGCCGTCGGGCTTGGCTTTGCTGGCGTGGCGCGTGCCGATATTGCCGCCGGCGCCCGGCTTGTTTTCCACGACCACTGGCTGGCCCAGGTCTTTGGCCAAAGGCTCTGCAATCGCGCGCGCCAGTGTGTCTGGCGAGGAACCCGCCGGGAAGGGGACGACCAACTGCACGGGTCGGCTGGGCCAGTCGGCGGCGCCCGCAGCCGGCGCAAGCAGCAGCGCACCGAGTGTGGCCAGGCTGAGCACGGACAAATTCAAATGGCGTCGCATCGTTGAAAAGCCAGTCATCGGGATTTCCTTGTTGAGATAGGCGTCAGGCCGCTTCGGCGCGGGCTTCGCGCGCGAGCAAGCTGGATACGGCTTCGCGCGGAGCGAGACCGTCAAAAAGTACGCCGCAGACGGCGGCGGTGATGGGTAAATCCACATTGTGCAGGCGGCCCAGGTCGCGAGCTGCGCGTGCGCAGCGCACGCCTTCTGCCGTGACGCCGCCCGCCAGTATCTGGTCCAGTGTCTGGCCCTGGCCTATGGCCAACCCCACCTGGCGGTTGCGCGACAGCGCGCCGGTGGCGGTAAGTACCAGGTCGCCCAGGCCGGTCAAGCCAGCGAACGTCTCGGGCTGCCCGCCCAGGGCGAGCCCCAGGCGCTGCATCTCCGCAAGGCCCCGGGTTATGAGCGCGGCGCGCGCATTGGTGCCCAGACCCAGGCCGTCGGAAATGCCGCAGGCGATGGCCATGATGTTCTTCAATGCTCCGCCGACTTCCACGCCGATGACATCTGTGCTGGTATAGATACGGGCATTCGTGCCGTGCAGGGCGGCCAGAACGTCGGATGCGGCGTTCTCGTGCTGCGGCCCGAGGGTTGCCAGGGTAAGGGCAACGGGAAGCCCCTGTGCGACCTCGTGGGCGAAGGACGGGCCCGAGAGTACGCCCAGGTTCAGCTCCGGCCATTGGGAAAGCGCATTCTGTGCGATCTGGTGGGGCAGCAAACCGGTTTCGTGCTGGAAGCCCTTGCAGGTCCAGATGATGGTAATGCGTTCCCCGCAAAGCGCCTCGCAACGCGCGCTGGACGGCGCGTCGCCAGGTGTTCCGGCATGCGCGTCACAACGCGTACCGCGACGCCTGTCCAGCGCGGCGGCGATCTGCGTGCAGGCATCATGCAGACCCGCCACGGGCACGCCGAGGATGATCAAGCCGTGTTCGACGTCGTCTGCGCATACGTGTTCGATGGCTTCCTGCAGCCTTGACGTGGCGCGCAGGGTGCCGGGCAGGGCGATGTCGGGCAGATAGCGCGCGTTGCGGTGCTGCTGATTCAGTTCCAGTGCGACTGCCGGATCGCGCGCCCAGATAAGGGTGTCGGCCTGCGAACAGGCCAGTGCCGCGAGCGCCGTGCCCCAGCTGCCCGCGCCGAGTACCGCCACGCGAGTACGCTGGGTTGAAGCGCTCATGTGCAGCCTTACTGGCGGGTCATGCCGGGAGGAAGGATCAGGCCGGAGTCCGGCTGGCCCTTCTGTTCTTCGGCCAACTGGGCGATGCGCTGTTCGTACAAGCCCTGGAAGTTGACCTCGGCCAGGTGCAGTGGCGGCAGCGACGTACGCGTGATGGCATCGGCCATGTTGGCACGCAGGTAGGGATAGAGCATGGTGGGGCACACGATGCCGATGAGCGGATCCAGCTGGTCGGCTGGAATGTTGGCCGCTTCGAAAATACCGGCTTGCGTGGCTTCGACCAGGTACAGGACCTTGTCGCCGACGCGCGTGGTGACCGTGGCCGTTACGGTGGCTTCGTAGACGGTCTCGGCAAGGCGCTGGCCGCCGACGTTGATCGACACTTCGACGGTGGGGCTTTCCTGTTCCAGGAAGATCTGCGGTGCATTGGGCATTTCGAGCGACAGGTCTTTGACGTAGGTGCGCTGCAGGCTGAAGCTGGGGTCCTGGCTGTCTTCGTTGCCGTGGCTGTTTTGGTTCTGGTCGGCCATAGTGTTTCCTGAAAGGGGTGTGGATTAATGGATTGCCATGAATATCAGGCGGTAAGCAGGGGCATCAGGCCGTCGGCGCGATCCAGCGCTGCCAGGTCGTCGTAGCCGCCCACATGCGTGTCGCCAATATAGATCTGGGGCACCGTACGCCGGCCGGTGCGTTCCATCATGATGGCGCGCTGTTCGGGGTTCAGGTCGATGCGGATTTTTTCGATTTCGGTCACGCCGCGCTGCTTGAGCAGCATTTCGGCACGGACGCAGTATGGACATACGCCGGTACTGTACATTGTTACGGTTGCCATGATGATTCCTAGGGATGAAAAAACAAGCGATCAGGATTTCTTGGACAAGGGCAGGCCGTCTTTGATCCATGCCTGCAAGCCGCCGGCAAGGCTGACGGCTTCTTCGTAGCCCTGTTTGCGCAAGGAGCCCGCAATTCTCGCGGACTCCCGGCCCTGGTCGCATACGACGATGATAGGCTTGTTCTTGGGCAAGGTGCCCAGCTTGTTCGTTACATCGGCGGCCGGCAAATTGCGCGCCTGCGGTATGCTTGCGGTCTTGAAGGCATCTGCGCTGCGTATGTCCAGGAAAGTGCCTTGCTTGTGGTTGACCAGCTGCACGGCTTCCTGCACGCTGACGGATTTTCCGCCACCTTTCAGTATGCTGGGCAACAACAGCATGACGCCCGACGCGATGGCAACGAATATGACAATAAGGTTGTTCTGATCTAGAAAAAAGTCCACGATATATCCCGAATATGTCCTTGGAAAAAGGACAGAATCAGACGATTATAAAATGGACAGCGAATTTCAACTTTTAGGCGTTTTTTCTTATGCATAAACTTGTTCTGATGCGACACGGCGAGAGCCAGTGGAATCTCGAAAACCGATTCACCGGCTGGACCGACGTCGACCTGACTGAAACCGGACGCGAACAGGCCAGGCTGGCCGGCGAGCTGCTCAAGCAAAAGGGGTTTGAGTTCGACCTGGCGTATTGCTCGGTCCTCAAACGCGCCATCCGCACGTTGTGGATCGCACTGGACGCCATGGATGCCATGCATACCCCCACGGGTCTTAGCTGGCGCCTGAACGAACGCCATTACGGCGCCTTGCAGGGCCTGAACAAAGCCGAGACGGCGCAGAAGTTTGGCGATGAACAAGTACTGATCTGGCGTCGGGCCTATGCCATTGCACCCGAACCGCTGGCCTACGATGATCCGCGTCATCCGCGTTTCGACCGCCGCTATGCCAAAATCGCCGCCGACAAGCTGCCCGCCACCGAATGCCTGGCCGACACGGTGGAACGCGTGTTGCCTTTCTGGAATGAATCCATCGCGCCCGCCATCCGGGCCGGCCGCCGGGTGCTGGTGTCCGCGCATGGCAACAGCCTGCGCGCGCTCATCAAGCATCTGGACGGCATATCTGACGAAGACATTGTCCACATGAATATACCTACGGGTCAGCCCCTGGTGTACGAACTGGACGACGACTTGCGCCCGATACGCCACTACTATCTGGGCGACCCGGCCGAGATCGAAGCGGCAATGGCTGCCGTGGCCAATCAGGGCAAGGCGTCCAAGGAATAGCATGCGACGTGCGTTCGGTTCTGTTGTACTGGCCTTGTGGGCGGGAATCGCCTGTTCGGCCGAGCCCACGCTTGCGCAGAAGCAGGCCGAGGCCAGGAAACAGCAGTCCGAATTGCGCGCGCGCATCCAGGCGCTGCAAAAGGAAATCGACAGCCAGGAATCCTCGCGTCGGGATGCGGCCAACGATCTGAAGGAATCCGAATCGGCGATTTCGTCCACCAATCGCCAATTGACGGAACTGGCTGGGCGTCAGGATCGCGTCGAGCTCGAACTGAAAAAGCTGGCGACGCAAATCGCGAAGCAGAAAAAGCAGCTGGGGACGCGCCAGCAGGAACTGGGCGACCAGCTGCGGGCGCAGTACGCCAGCGGTCTGTCGCCCTGGACGGCATTGCTGTCGGGCGACGATCCGCAAACCATCGGACGCGACCTCAGTTATCTGGGCTATATCTCCAAGGCGCAGGCCGAGGCCGTGCGCGCCGTGCGCCAAGCCCTGGATGAGCTTGCCGTGTTGCAGGCCAGCTCCGAAGCGCATCAGAAAGAACTGGTGCGCCTTGAAAAAGATACAGCCAAGCAAAAAGAGGCGCTGGAAGAGCAGAAAACCGAGCGCGAGAAAGTGCTCGAGCGCATCAGCGGTGCATTGAAAGAACAGCGCAACCAGGCCGAGCGCCTGCAGCGTAACGACCAGCGCCTGGGCGATCTGGTCGAGGGTCTGGAAAAAGCCATTGCCCGCCAGGCCGAGGAAGCGCGGTTAGCCGAGGAAAAACGCAAGGCCGACGAGGCGCGCAAAGCTGAACAGGTCAGGCAGGCGGCGCTGGAGCGGCGCCGTGAACTCGAACGTGCACGTGCGACGGCTCGCAAGGCCGAGCAGGACGCCAGGGCGGCCCAAGAGCGCGCACGACGCCTGCAGGACGAAAAAGAGGCGGAAAGAGCCAGGCTGCAAGTGGAACGTGCCCGTGCCGAGGCTCGGGCCGCCGAAGAGGCGGCAGCCCGCCCGCCGCCCAAGCCCACGCCGCCACCGGAAAACCTGGGTACGGAATCCATAAAGGGATCCGCGCCCGGCATTGCGCAACCGCAGTTGGCGCCACCCGGCGGTTTTTCTGGACTGAAGCGGGGCGCGCCGTATCCGGTGCGCAGCAGCGACGTGCTGGGGCGTTTCGGTGCAGAACGGCCCGAGGGCGGGCTATGGCGCGGCATTGTGCTGCGTTCGCCCGAAGGCACCAAGGTGCGCGTTATTGCGCCGGGACGGGTCGTCTATGCCAATTGGCTGGGGGGGTTCGGCAACCTGATCATCGTGGATCACGGTGCCAAGTACCTTAGTGTCTATGGCCATAACCAGAGCCTATTGAAACGTGTAGGCGACATCGTCGATACTGGTGACACGATCGCGACGGTGGGCGCCACGGGCGGGCAGGTGGACTCGGGTCTATACTTTGAAATCCGGCACCAGGGCACGCCGGTGAATCCGCTGCTTTGGTTACGTCAGTAAATTCGGTACTATTTGTATAACGACGTTGATATGACACCCTGCGGGGTTGTGGCGGCGGTAATTTCAGTTCAATTAATTCGGGAATGTGCATGAGCGCTCGCAGGTTTGGCGGTTTTGGGTTGGTAGTGGCGGGCGCGCTTGGCGGCGTTCTGATCAGCCTGGGTATAACGGCAGCCGCGCAACGCGGCGAACCCTTGCCGCTTAAAGAACTCCAGCAGTTCGCCAATGTGTTCGCGGCCATAAAAAGCAGCTACGTCGAGCCCGTGGGCGACCAGCAGCTGATCGGCGACGCCATCAAGGGCATGTTCGCCGACCTTGACCCGCATTCCACCTACCTGGATGCCGAGGCGTTCAAGGAAATGGAAGCCATCACCCAGGGCGGCTTCGGCGGGCTCGGCATTGAAATCGGCAGCGAAGACGGCATGCCCAAGGTCATTGCGCCAATCGAAGACACGCCCGCGGCGCGCGCCGGCATACTCAGCGGCGACCTGATCACCCACATCGACGGCAAGCCCACCAAGGGCATGACGCTCAACGACGCCATCAAGCTGATGCGCGGCGAACCGCAAACGTCCATCATCCTGACCATCATGCGCCAGGGCCGCGACAAACCCGTGGTTGTCACCGTCGTGCGCGACCTGATCAAGGTGCGTAGCGTGCGCAGCAAGATGCTGGACGACAACATTGCATACATACGTATTGCGCAATTCCAGGAGCGCACCGCGTCCGACTTGGCCACGCAGCTGACAGCATTGGGCGCCAAGGCGCCCCCGAAAGCGCTGGTGCTCGACCTTCGCAACGACCCTGGCGGCTTGCTCGATAGCGCCATCGGCGTGTCGTCGGCCTTCCTGCAACCCAACGTGCTGGTCGTATCCACCAAAGGCCGCGTGCCATCGTCCAATCGCGAATACTTCGCCAAGCCGTCCGACTACATGCGCGGGTTCCTGAACGGCGGTCCGTCCGATTCCCTGGCCAATATCGCTCCCTGGAGCAAAACGGTACCCATGGTGGTGCTGGTCAACGTCGGCTCCGCGTCCGCATCCGAAATCGTGGCGGGCGCCCTGCAGGATCACAAGCGGGCCAAGGTCATAGGCAATCGCACGTTCGGCAAAGGCTCGGTGCAAAGTGTGTTGCCGCTTAGCGAAGACACCGGCATCAAGCTGACCACCGCGCGTTATTACACACCGGCCGGCCGTTCCATCCAGGTGACGGGCGTCGAGCCCGACATCGAGGTCGATGACACCGCGCAGGGGGACTTGTTCCGCCTGCCGCGCGAAGTCGACCTGCAAAGGCACCTGGTCAATGGTGCACAGGCCGAAGTAGCAGCTGCCAAGTCCGCCGCCGAAGAAGACAAGATCGAACCTAAAATGTTCGAGTTCGGGGGCGCCGACGACTATCAGCTGAAGCAGGCAATCAATTTCCTCGAGGGGCGGCCTGTCAAAAAGACAGATCCCTCGCTGGCGCTGAAAGCCGGAAAGGCCAGTGAAACGGCCAAATCCGGCGAGCCTGGCATCCCCGAAAAAATCATTTCACCGGCCAGCAAGACTGCGCCAGCCGCTGAAAAAAAAAGCCCAGTGAATCCGAATGAGAGCCAGCTGGAGCGTTACAGAATCACACCGGACGGCCTGATCAAGACACCATGATGGACGACCAGCAGTTGTTGCGCTATGCCAGGCATATCCTGCTGGACGAGTTCGGCATCGAAGCCCAGGAGCGCCTGCTCGCGGCCCGGGTGCTCATTGTCGGGGCGGGCGGGCTGGGATCGCCAGCCGCGTTCTACATGGCGTCATCGGGGGTGGGGCATATCGTGCTGGCCGACGACGACGAGGTCGATCTGGGCAATCTTCAGCGGCAAATCCTGCATACCACCGACCGCATAGGCGCGTTCAAGGCCGAATCCGGCAAGAAGACCCTGGCAGCGTTGAATCCCGAGATTCAGGTGCAGGCTCTGGTGCGTCGCCTGGACGACCACGATCTGGCCGAGCAGGTGGCGGCTGTGGACCTGGTCCTTGATTGCTGCGACAACTTTGCCACCCGGCACGCGGTCAACCGGGCGTGCGTGGCGCATCGCAAGCCCCTGGTATCAGGCGCGGCCATACGGTTTGCCGGGCAGATCAGCGTCTTTGATTTGCGGCACGATGACGCGCCCTGCTATCACTGCCTGTTTCCCGAAGCCGACGACGTGGAAGAGCTGCGCTGCGCCACCACCGGCGTGCTGGCGCCCCTGGTGGGCATCGTGGGGAGCACACAGGCCGCCGAGGCCATCAAGGTATTGACCGGCATGGGCGAGCCGCTGGTCGGGCGCATGCTGTGCCTGGACGCGCTGACCATGCAATGGAACACCATACGCTTTAAGCGTGATCCGGCATGCCCGGTATGTGGGCATCGCCAAGGTGGCGACGCAACGGGCGACCGCGATGGCCTAGCTGATGCCGGCCGGACAGCAGTTTTCCGACAGAGTTGACGCGCACATCCACATATTGGCCGCGGCCTTTGTGCAGGCTGGAAAAAGGCGTGCCCGGATGAAAGATATGCACGGTGCGCATGCCGACCTGGCGGGCGGTTTTCAGGTTGCGCAATGTGTCTTCCACCAGAACCACCTGGCTGGCCGGCACCCGCAGCCGGGCCACGATCTGCCGCATAAGCGCCGCTGACGGTTTGGGGCGCATGTGTCCTTGCAGCCGCATGTGATCGATGGCCCACAGGCCTTCGAAATGATGCAGGATGCCCAGTGTCTTGAGCACCTCGCGGGCATACTTCAAGGGCGCGTTGGTCAGGACGATTTTTCGGCCTTTCAACAGATGCAGCTTGCGCGACAGGCCGTTTTCACAATGCACCAGCGGGGCGATGTCGAAGTTGTGGCTCAGTTCGAGAAAGGCGCCAGCGTCCACGTCATGATGGCGCGCCATGCCGATTACCGTAGCGCCGTAGCGCTTCCAGTAGGTCTTGCGCAGCACGTTGGCCGCGTCCATGTCGATATCCAGCGTCGTGGCCACGGCCTGGGCCATGGCCGCGTCGATGGCGCCGAATATGCCCTTGGAGCAGTCGTGCAGCGTATTGTCCAGATCGAAGAGCCAGACTGTCTGGGCTGAGCCCGTCGCACCGGCGGCGCCCGCCGGAGCCGACGGGCGATGCGACGCAACAACGGTTCGAAGTGCCCGCATGGCGCTCAGTGCGAACTGATCATGGTGCCGACGCCGCGGTCGGTCAGGATTTCCAGCAGCAGGCAATGGGGTACGCGGCCATCGACCACATGGACCGCATTGACGCCATTGCGCGCCGCCTCCAGCGCCGACGAGATCTTGGGCAGCATGCCGCCCGAGATCGTGCCGTCCGCGAAGAGTTCGTCTATCGACTGGGCCGACAACTTGCGCAGCAGTTCGCCGTTCTTGTCCAGTACGCCGGGCGTGTTGGTCATCATGATGAGTTTTTCAGCACCCAGGACCTCGGCCATCTTGCCGGCGACCACGTCGGCGTTGATGTTGTAGGCCGTGCCGTCTTCGCCATAGCCTATGGACGATATGACCGGAATGAACTGATCGTCCTGCAAGGCCTTGACCACAGCGGGTTCGATGCGCGTGATGTCGCCCACGAAGCCAATGTCCAGCATCTGGCCCGGGTGTTCCTTGTCTTCCATCATCATCTTCTTGGCCTGGATCAGGCAGCCGTCTTTGCCGGTGAGCCCCACGGCCTTGCCGCCGGCTTCATTGATCATCATGACGATGTCTTGCTGCACCTGGCCACCCAGTACCCATTCGACCACTTCCATCGTGTCGGCATCGGTGACGCGCATGCCCTGGATGAAGGTGCCTTCCTTGCCGATGCGCTTGAGCGCGGCATTGATTTGCGGACCGCCGCCATGCACCACCACGGGGTTGAGGCCGACCAGCTTGAGCAAGACGACATCGTGGGCGAAGCTGCGTTGCAGCGATTCTTCGATCATGGCGTTGCCGCCGTATTTGATGACGACCGTCTTGCCGTGGAACTGGCGTATATAGGGCAGCGCCTCCGACAGTACGGCTGCCTTGACAGTGGAAGAATGGCTTGTGGAATCGCTAGTAATGGTCATGTCCGCTTTTCAAGGTTGGGGCTTGCTGGCCCGTTAGATGTGCAAAACCCGGGATGCTGGGCATTCCCGGGTGCTGAATATGAAACTGGCCATATGGGCCCGACTGGCTGCCCAACTTACCCGAGCGCCTTGTTGACGGTGCTCAGGAAAGCGGCTTTATCGTAATTGCCGAGGTAACGCTTGATGATGTGGCCTTCCTTGTCGATCAGGAAAGTGGTGGGGGTCAGTTTTACATCGCCAAAAGCCTTGGCAATGTCGCCTTGCGAGTCGATGGCCACGGTAAATGGCAGCTTGCGCGTGTCGGCGTAGTTCTTGACGTAATTGGGCGGGTCGTATTGCATGGCAACGGCGATGGTCTCGAAGCCCTTTGGCGATAAGTCGATATGGTTCTGTATGGTATCGGGCATTTGTGCAATGCACGTGACACAGCTGGTTGCCCAGAACTTGACCAGCACCACCTTGCCCCGCAGATCTTGCGTGGTGATCTTTTCGCCCGTCAACGACGTGAAAGTAAGGTCGGGCACCGTTTTGGCCGAGCCCGCGAATTGCCAAATGCCCGCCCCTGCCAGGGCAAGCACGACGACGATGCCTATGAGCGCTTTTTTCATGTTCATTCGACCATGCCTGTTTATTGAACCGGCATGGTTTCTACGCCGCCGGCGCCGCTACCAGCACCGGCGGGCTGTGACGGCGAGGAGGTGGAACCGCCGCTTTGCACGGGGGCTGCCGGCGCTGCGATGGGTTCGTTGATGCTTGATGCCGGAACGATCTCGAATAATTTTACTACCTTGTTCACGCCGCTGACCCCGGACGCCGCGGTGCCCGCCATTTGCCCTTCGGCGGCGGTGACCCTGCCGAGAAGATAAACAATGCCGCGTTCTGTGGTGACATTGATGGTTCGCGTGGGGACGCCCTTGGTGTTGATGAGCGTGGCTTTCACCTTGGAGGTGAGCCAGGTGTCATTGCTTCGGACGCTGATGGGAGTGACCTCGCCGGCGCGAAGCTCGTTGACAACGTTTTTGACTTTCTCGACCTGCTTGGCCACGGCGGTTGCCCGCTCTTTGTCCTGGCCGACGGGAATATCGCCCGTCAGCAGCACAATGCCACCGTAGGACGTGACATTGACTCGTGCATTGTCGCCGGGGAACAGCTTGCGCATTTCGGCGGCCACTTTCATTTCGATGGCCTGGTCTTCGACCTGTTCACCGGTTGTGCGCCGGTCAGTGGCAACCGAGGCGGTGGTGGCGGCGGTTCCGCCCACCACCAGCAATCCGCAGCCCGATAGGGCGGTGATGCCGGCCAGGGCAAGGGTGGCCAGCATTAGGCGTGGAGCGCGTTGTGGTGTAGACATTAAAGCGTGTCTCCTAGTAATAGCGCGTCGATACCGTCGCACAAGGCGTGCAGCAGCACGATATGTACTTCCTGGATGCGCATGGTGCGGTCGTGCGGAACGCATAAATGGATATCGGTGTCGAACAGGATTTCGCTGATTTTTCCGCCGCCTTTCCCTGTGAGCGCGATGACCGGCATTTCGCGATCGTGTGCGGCTTCAATGGCCCGGATGACGTTTGCGGAATTGCCGCTGGTGGATATGGCCACCAGGACATCGCCCGGCTGGCCCAATGCAATGACCTGGCGTTCAAAAATAGCGTCGAATCCGTAGTCGTTGCCGACGGCGGTCATGATGGAGGTGTCGGTATTGAGCGCCACGCCGCCCAGTGGCAGGCGGTCGCGTTCGAAGCGGCCGACGAGTTCGGCGATAAAGTGCTGCGCGTCGGCCGCCGAGCCGCCATTACCGCAAGCGAGGATCTTGCCGTTATTGGCCAGCGAGCCGAAGACCAGGTCTACGGAAGCGGACAAGGGCGCGGCAAGTTCGCGCGCGCTGACTTTGAAAGCGTCGATAGCGTCGTTGAAATGCGACGTCATGTGAGAGGTCATGTCCATACTCACCATTATCTCATGTTCGAATGCAAAATTCGTGAACGGAAGTAATCTTCTGTCACGCATGTGACGCGAAGCGATGCGGCGCGACTACAGGGTAAATGCGGCCTTTGTCCAAACCAGGCCCGCGGGTTCCAGGCTGACTACGTCGAAGCGGCAGGCGGGTGTAACACCACCGCAGTAGCGCAGGGTCAGTCGTGGCAGGAAATACTGTGCAGTATGAATAAGGCGGCGCTGCTTGTCCCGGTTTACACTGGCGGCCGCGCCGCCGTATTGCTGCGTGTGCCTTTGGCGGACCTCGATAAACACTAGTATGTCGCCTTCCAGCGCCACCAGGTCGATTTCGCCGGTCTTGGCCGCCAGGTTTCGGCTTACTATGATCAGGCCATGGGCCTGCAGATGCCGGCGGGCCTGTTCCTCGCCCTGGTGGCCCGCTTTCTGCGTCGGCGAACGCCGCGGTTGCGGTCGTTCAGCGCCGGTTTCCGGCGCCAGCATTGCTTCCCGGATTTTGCGGCGTTCGATGCGCCGTCGCTTGCGCAGGGCCACCTTCTGCGCGGCTTGCGCCAGGTCATACAGGCGTTGTTCAGGGTCCATCTTTTTATCCTTCTAAAGGCTTTGTTTCCCAGTATGAGTGAAACACCCGATTTTTCAGATACGCCTACGACATGGAAACGTCTCACCGAACGGGTGGACGCGCAGCACTGGCCCGCCGCCACGCTCTATGTCGTGGCAACGCCCATAGGAAACCTGGGCGATCTCAGTTTGCGGGCCTGGCAGACGCTGGCCCGCTGTGACGTGATCGCCGCCGAAGACACGCGCGCAAGCCGGCCGCTGATGGATGCCTGGGGCGTCAGCACGCCTCTGATTGCGGCACATCGGCATAACGAAGCCGAGGCGGCTCAGGCGATCGTCGATCGTTTGTCGCGCGGGGAACGGGTGGCGCTGGTGTCAGATGCGGGGGCTCCGGCAGTCAGCGACCCGGGAGCCCGCATCGTGCGCGCCGCACGCGAGGCGGGTTATGGCGTGATTGCCATTCCAGGCGCCAGCGCGGTCATTGCGGCGCTGATGGCCAGCGGCGTTACGTCGGACGAGAATCCGGCCTATGTGTTTGCCGGTTTCATGCCGCCCAAGGCCGGTGCCCGCCAGAAGTGGTTGCAGCGCTGGTGCGCCGTGCCAGCGCCTATCGTGATGTTCGAATCGCCCCATCGACTGGCCGCTGCCGTGAAGGACATGCTGCAGGTTTGCGGGCCTTTGCGCAAATTGACAATCGCGCGCGAATTGACCAAGCGCTTCGAGCAGGTGGTCACCATGCCGCTGGCCGATGCGGCGGCGTGGCTGGCCGGGGATGCCCATCGCAGCCAGGGGGAATTTGTGCTGATCGTGCATGAAGCCGACAACGCCCGGGCTACGGAAGATGTCGATCCGTCGGCCTTGGTATTGCTGGACGCTTTGCTGGAGACCATGTCATTGCGGGATGCGACCAAGGTGGCTGCCAAAGTCACGGGAATGCCGCGGGATACTTTATACGCTTTGGCGCTGGGGCGTCAGAAGACGGGCTAGGATTTTTGGTCGAGGTGCTTATGCGGCTCGCTGCAGCGCGGAGGCGTTGGGGACGGTTATTCGTTCATTGGGACGGCTATTCGTTCATTGGGTCGGCTATTCGTTCTTAAGAAAGGCGGGTGTGTCGCGGCCTGTTTCGGCTTCACGCGCTACGCCCGTGGCGTTGCCACGGGTACCCGTTTCGGCCAGCCCCATCGAGGCGACCGCGGAACTCGCCCGGTCGGGCCAGTGGCCCGACACCCGCCGGGCTCAGACAGCCGCGGTCTTGCCTCCTCGATGGGACTGACCGAAACGGCGTGCGCGAGGCGCCTGCACAGTCCCCGACACACCCACCTTTTTGCAGGAGCGAGGCTTGGACGAGCGTGCTAACCATCGTGTACGCCAAGCCAACCACGGATTCCACACTTCTAGAGATAGACCGGTACGATCAACGCGGTGGGCCTGGCCAAGGACCATTTGCATCCCTCTCGGCCAGAAATTTTTCACCACGGATTGCCTGCGCTTGCCAGTGTAAGGCCGGCAAGTTTCTTATTGCGCAGTTGTACGGGGTGGGTGGGGGCAGTGCGGCGTGTAGGCGTGCGCCGCGGGCTGACGAAGGGAAGCCGGGGGGTGTCGTCGGCCGTTGTCTGACCGGAGCGAAGCGCAGGGAGTTCGGCCGACGCCCGGCTGGACGAGGCAGACGCGGAAACAAGCACGCCGCCGGACTGCCCCCACCCACCCCGGGCAACGTCATCGAAGCCGGGCAGCGTCGAAAAACTTCTAGCTCAAGGCAAGCGTGGCTTGCATGCCCGTGACTTCACGGATGCGGAAGGCCGCATTCACAGCCTCGGTGCGCGAAGAATAAGGACCTATCTGAACTTTATACAGTTCATTGGCAGTGCGTATCCTGGCCGGTCGGCTTTCGACATGGCTGATTTGCTGGTTGATTTTCTGAGCCAGGCCATTGGCGGTGTGCGGGGCACTGAACGCGCCGAATTGAAGATAGATCTGTCCTGGGCTGGACGGGGACTGCGCCATCTGGGCCTGAGTGCCTGTGCTGGCCGCGGAGATGTGGCCGATCCGATCATCGGTCAGGAGCGCTTGCAGCGCGTCAGGTTGGGCTACGCCAGGTCGGGCGCTTGTGGATTGAGCTGCTGCAGGTTTAGCCTCGCTGAGCCGAAGTACCTCTAGCGCATCGGGCAGCGGCTGCTTGTTTGCGGCGATCCTCGACGGTGCCTCTCGGGCCTCGACAGGCTGCGCTACGCTGACCTGTGTCGTCCGGGGCGCGGCCGGTGCACTGGCCATACGCGTATTCCGTATATCGTCGTTGGTAATGGCCTCGACGATGACCTGGCCGCTGCCGGGGCCTATCAGGCCCAGCTTGGCCGCCGCCACGTAGGAGACATCGATGATGCGGCTGCTATGGAACGGCCCTCGATCATTGACGCGCACAATCACGGAATTCCCGGTCTTGGCATGGGTGACGCGCGCATAGCTGGGTATGGGCAATGTCGGGTGGGCTGCCGACATGGCGTACATATCGTAGGTTTCGCCATTGGCGGTTTTTTTGCCGTGAAACTTGCGTCCGTACCAGGATGCCGTGCCTTCCTGGCGAAAGGGCTTTTCATCGCTGACTGGAACGTACTTTTTGCCAAATACAACATAAGGCCGGAAGTTGGACGGGGAATGGGGTTCGACCTGGGGAACGGCGTCGGGGATGTTCTCGATGCCGGGCGGGATGTTCGAGCCGGGTCCGTCATCCTTGTAGTAGCCGCCACCGCGTGTGGCGCCGCTGCTGCTGCCGACCTTGGTTCCAGTCTTGGGCGTGGAGCAGCCGGCAAGTATGGCGAGAATGATGCATAGGGCAAGGGGGATCAGGTAGCGTGGTGATGTCATGGCGTATCGGGGGGCGGCTGGTTGCGGTGCCTGATCAGCAGGGGAGAATGATCGGCAAAGCGCTGGGCAAGCTGCTCGGTGACGTAGACTGATCGGTGCTTGCCGCCCGTGCAACCGATGGCCACTGTGAGGTAGTTGCGGGTATCTTGCATATAAAGTGGCAACCAGCGCCGAATGAATCCGGCAATGTCTTCAATCATGGTTTCAACGCTGCCGAATTGCCCCAGCCATTTGGCAACGGGTTCGTCACGTCCGGTCAACGGGCGCAAGGCACTGTCGTAATGAGGGTTCGGCAGGCACCGCACATCGAACACCAAGTCGGCGTCGCCTGGCACGCCGCGCTTGTAGGCGAACGATTCAAAGGTCAGCACGACAGGCGCGCGGTCGGCCTGGACCAAGTCGCGTACCCAGGCGCGCAGCTGTCCGGGCGTCAGGTCAGAGGTGTCGATTACGTGTTCCTGCTCGCGCAGTGGCGCCAGCATTTCGCGTTCGGTATCGATGCATTCTTGCAGGGAAGGCGATTTCCCGCCAGCCTGCAACCGGTTGGTCAGGGGATGGCGGCGCCGCGACTCGGAATAGCGCTGCTGCAGGGTGTGGTCGTTGGCATCCAGGAAAATGACCCGGAATGCGGTTCCCATAGACCGTAGGCCGGTGATCACATCGGGTAGCTCATTGATTTCGCCGGGTGAACGCACATCGATGGACACGGCAACACGCTCCAGGCCGCTTTCGCGCGTGCTGGCGATGAAATCGTGCAGAAACCGCACGGGCAGGTTGTCGACACAGGTGTAGCCCGCGTCTTCAAGCAAGCGCAGTGCAACCGATTTACCGGAGCCGGAGATTCCTGTGATCAGGACGATGTTCAACATGACGATGGGGGGTTCCACGTTGAAGGATGCAGTGAGTGGTCTGCGTCCCAGGTATTTGAAGAATAAAGCAAGCCGCAACGCGGCTGGGCCTGGTTTATTCGCGACGACTGCTTTCCATGATGGCCAGGGCCTGGCGCTCGATGAATTCGCCCATGGTGTCGATGCCGCGCAAGGCAAGTATGGTGTTGCGCACCGCGGCTTCGACGAGTACGGCCAGATTGCGCCCGGCTGCCACCTGCAGCATGACGCGGCGTATTGGTATGCCCAGAATGTCTTCGGTTTGATCCTGGACCGGCAGGCGTTCGAAGGCATCGGGGGTCGAGCGGATGAGGTGTACCAACAGATTGAGCTTCATTTTCCGGCGCACTGATGTTTCGCCGAAAATGGTGCGTATATCCAGCAGGCCCAGGCCGCGGACTTCCAGCAGGTTCTGCAACAGAGGCGGGCAGTGGCCCTCGATCATGTTGGGCGCCGTGCGCGAAAGTTCGACCGCGTCGTCGGCCACCAGACCGTGGCCGCGTGAAATCAGTTCAAGGGCGAGTTCGCTTTTTCCCAGTCCGGACTCGCCCGTAATGAGCACGCCCACCCCCAGTACGTCCATGAACACGCCATGCACGGTGGTTTTCGGCGCCAGCCGCTTGCCCAGGTAGATGCGCAGCAGATCGATGAGCTGGGCCGCTTCTATGGTGGTCGACAGCAAGGGGATATTTTGCTGGTTGCAGAAGTCGCGCAGGTCGTCGGGCGGAGACATGCCATCGGCTATGAGTATGGCTGGCACGCCGCCGGTGACGAGATCTTCCAGGTGGTGAACGCGCCGTTTGATCTCGAACCGTGTGTAGTAAGAGAGTTCTTCCGCGCCGAACACCTGGATGCGCGCCGGGTGGATGAGATTCAGGTGACCCACCAGGTCGGCGCCCGACATGCCTACGTCGGGTATGAGGCGGTTGGCCGAATCGGCGCCGGCGATCCAGGTGAACGGGATCTTGTCCGCGTTGTCACTGACGAGCTCATGTATGGTCAGCATGGATGGCCTCAGGCGGCGAAGTGGTAAGAAGCCTGTGGACGGCGGCGGGATCGGTTTCGGTGGACAGCGTTTGCCGCAGCTTGGGGTCGGACATGAGCTTGGCGATCTCGGCCAGCAGGTCTAGGTGCGTTTGTGTGGCCGTTTCGGGTACCAGCAGTATGAACAACAGGCTGGCCAGGCGTCCGTCGGTGGCGTCGAAGCGCACCGGGTCGGCCAGCCGAATAAACGCGGCACAAGGCTCTTTGAGGTCCTTGATGCGGCCGTGCGGTACTGCCACGTGATGGCCGAGCGCTGTGGAGCCGAGCCTTTCGCGGGCAATAAGGCTTTGGAAAACTGCCGTGCGGGCTATTCCGTGTTGATTTTCGAAGAGCAGGCCGGCTTGTTCGAAGGCTCTTTTCTTGCTGGTGGCAGGCAAATCAAGCACAACGTTCGACAGCGGCAAGATACGCGACATTAAGTTCATGAGGGTTATTATATGGGGTTTGGGTGCCGCCATACAAAGCAGGATAACCAAGGCCCCAATCACTTGCGGCGATTGAGGCCAGTTTGCCAGGTTTACGAGGCGCTAGTCAGGGTAGGCGCGGCAGGGCCGGCCAGGGCGCGCGTAAAGCCGGGTGGGATTATTCCACGGCAGGAATTTCTTGCCGCTTGACAGGCTCGTGAGCGTGGTCTTGCACCTTGGACTTATACTTGATGACCTGCCGGTCTATTTTGTCGGCAAGCAAGTCGATGGCTGCATAGAGGTTTTCGTCGACGGCAGCGCAGTGGATGTCTTTTCCAGGCACGCGCATGGTGATTTCGGCGGTGTGATTGAGACGCTCGATCGAGAGAATGACCTGGGTGTCGATAACGCTGTCAAAATGCCGCGTGATGCGTGCCATTTTGTTCAATACGTACTCGCGTATAGCGGGAGTGACTTCTAGGTGACGGCCAGTAAGACTCAGGTTCATATTGTGATCTCCTTGCAGAAATGAGGGGTGCGCGGTATGCGCGTTCAGGGTTGTGATGGTTCTCCTTGTAATGCGTTGTTAATGATTTCAGTGTATAGATTATGCAGAGTAAATCAAGTGCGCCAGATCAACAGAGGGGTGATGCGTCCGCCTACATTTTGAAGTTCTTGCCCAGGTAAACCTTGCGTACGGCCTCGTTGTCGATGATTTCATTGGGGTGGCCGTTGATCAGCACCTTGCCTTCGCTGATGATATAGGCGCGATCGCAAATTCCAAGGGTTTCCCGGACGTTGTGGTCGGTTATCAGCACGCCGATATTTCGGCTCTTCAGAAAGTGGACGATGCGCTGGATTTCGATGACGGCGATGGGGTCCACGCCAGCAAAGGGTTCGTCAAGAAGGATGAAGCGTGGATGCGTCGCCAGGGCACGGGCGATCTCTACCCGGCGCCGCTCGCCGCCCGATAGAGATATGGCGGTATTGCGCCGGATATGACCGATCTGCAACTCGTCGATGAGCGATTCGAGGTGTTCGCCGATGACCGCGGAGGTCAGCGGCCTGCCCGCGTCGTCCAGCTGGAGTTCGAGCACGGCTCGGATGTTTTCTTCGACTGTAAGCCGCCGGAACACCGACGCGTCTTGGGGCAGATAGGACAAGCCCATGCGCGCCCGCTTGTGCATGGGCATGCTGGTAATAGGTTTTCCGTCGATTTCGATACGCCCGGCATCGGTGGGAATGATGCCCACGATCATGTAGAAACTGGTGGTTTTGCCCGCGCCGTTGGGCCCGAGCAATCCTACGACTTCGCCGCTGTCGACCGACAGCGAGACGTCGTGCACGACGGTACGCTTGCCGTAGGACTTGCGCAGCCCCGTGGCGTGCAGGCTGCCGGCCGCGGCGCTGGGAGAGCGGGTTCCGCCGGAGGCCGGCTTATTCGAAGAAAACATAAACGGGTACTTTCTGATAGCAGGTAAGACCGGGGCGCAAGCGGACTGCGTAGCGGCGTAATTATTTGCGCGGTGCCGACTTTTCGCGGCACTCCGCGGCAGCGGCGTCGGCCTTGGCCTGGGGCCGGGCCATCGAGCGCACCCTGCCGCCCGCGGCCGCGGAGTTGGCGCCGCCGTAGGCCTGGTAGGTGCCGCTGTTCTGGTGGTAGATGACGCGCTCGCCCTTGACGTTGTCGAAGGCCTTGCCGCAGATGTAGCGCGTGACCACGGCCTGGCCTATCATTTCGATCTGCTCTTTCTTGCCGTCGTATTCGGCGCGTATGCCACGTGCTTCAAGGACTTCGAACTTCTCGGGGTTTTCTTCGCGTATGAATACAAGCTTGCCCGGTTCGACGGTGGCGGTGCCGAACTGGAAGCCTTGCGCATCTTCGCGCATCGTGAGCTTGTCCGACTGCAGGGTCATGAGGCCGCGCGTCATGATGACGTTGCCCGTGAAGACACTTTCTTTCTTGATGTCATCGTAATTCAGGGTATCCGACAGTATCAGAGTATCGGGTTCTTCGGCGGGCGGGGTAGCCGATGCGCCCGCAGCGGGCGTGGACTGCTGGGACGGCGCTTTAGCCGCCGCCTGGGCGTGCGCCGTGCCGGCAACACCCGCCAGCACGAATGCGATCAGCCAGGCGGCAAAGGAAATAGGTCGCTTAAGGTTCATGGTTTTTATTTTGTCGTCTCAGGTTTGGTGGAGGAGCCTGGCCGGGCATCTTGACCGGATATTTTTACGTCGGTCGCGGAAAAGACTTGCAACTGGCGGGTATTGTTATCGTAATGCATTCCTTTGCCGTTCATGGTCGAATTGCCATTGACTACCAGTGCCGGTTGATCGGTGAATAATATATTGTCATCCGGCCTGATGGTAAGGACTTCGCTCTTGACGTCCATCGCGGCCCTGTCTTCACCCGGCATGCGGTGTACATGAGCATTGCCCGTCATGATGATGCGCTCGCCGTTCTGATCCATGACGGCTTTGTCGGACGTGCCTATGGTAATCGGCGAATTCGGTTGCTGTCCTATGGCTTTTGCATTAGTGATCTCGTAGGAGTCGTTATCCGGAAAATGTTGCATATAAGTGCCTTCCATGCGGTTGATGGCAACGCCGCCCGGGTCGGTACGTATCATGATGAAATTGTCGGCCCAGGAATCGGGTTCGTGCGTGATGCGTCGCGGCGGGTCGATGGCAATGGCCCGTTGCGCATAGTCGGCCGCCCAGAAGGTGCCGAACACCAGGGCGATCAGCAAGCCAACAGCAATAAGGGCGGGGGCGCGTTCTTTCATGGCCTTACTGGATGGCGCCACTCATCAACATGGCTCCGGGGTTAAGGAACGCGCCAAGGCGGCCCTGGGCGGCCAGGATGACATCGCAGCATTCGCGCGCGGCGCCCGACCCGCCCGGCTTGGTAGAGATCCAGTGCGCCAGCTGTGAGATATACGCGGGGGCGTTCGGCACGCTGGCGGCAAACCCCACGCGCTGCAGCGCCGGCAGGTCGATGATGTCGTCACCCATATAGCCCACTTCGCTGAGGGAGCATCCTTGCTCGCGGGCAAGTGCTGTAACGGCCTGCGATTTGTCGCGCACGCCTTGCTGGACCAGCGCTATGCCCAGCTCGGCGGCACGACGCGCCAGTATTGGGCCTTCGCGGCCCGTGATCAGGGCGACCGTTATGCCGCTTTCCCGCAGCAGGCGCAGGCCATGGCCGTCCAGGGCGTTGAATCGCTTCATGAGTTCACCGTGTTCCCCATACCAGAGGCAGCCGTCGGTCAGTACGCCGTCGACGTCAAAGACCATAACGCGGACCTGGCGCGCACGCTCGATTACCGCGGGCGCGATCTTGGCCAGGATGAGTGCTTCGACGGGATGTGAAATGGTGGGAAAGTTCATTTGGGCACGCGGGTTCTAGATGACCTTGGCAGCGAGCAGGTCATGCATATGTAAAGCACCTAATAATAGCCCGGTATCGTCGAGCACGAGCATCTGGTTCAGGCGGCCCGCATCCATGAGCGTGGCTGCCTCGATGGCCAGCGCTCCGGGCGGCACGCTCTTCGGATTGCGGCTCATGCCGTCGGCTACGGTCAGCAGGCGGATGTCGCCGTGGCGTGCAATCAGGCGGCGCAGGTCACCATCGGTGAAAATTCCCACCGGTGCCTGCTTGTCGTCCACGACTATGGTCATGCCCATGCCTTTGGCCGACATTTCGACCAGCGCGTCGGGGACCTTGGTATCGACTGTCACGATGGGCAGTGCGCTGCCCTGGCGCATGACATCGCGCACGAAGGTAAGCAGGCGCCGCCCGAGTGCTCCGCCTGGGTGGGAGCGCGCGAAGTCTTCGCGACTGAATCCGCGCGCCTCTAGGCAGGCGACGGCGAGCGCGTCGCCCAGCACCAGGGCGGCGGTGGTGCTGGCCGTGGGGGCCAGGTTCAAGGGGCAGGCTTCTTGTGCGACGTGGGCGTTCAGGTGCAGGTCGGCGTTGCGTGCGAGCTCGGACTCGGGATAGCCGGTGATGGAGATCATGGCCGCGCCCATACGCTTGGCCACGGACAGGACGGTGAGCAGTTCCTGGCCGGCGCCGGAATAGGAGATGGCCAGGACGATGTCCTGGCGGGTGAGCATGCCCAGGTCGCCATGGACGGCTTCGGCGCCGTGCATGAAGAACGCGGGCGTGCCGGTGGAGGCCAGGGTTGCGGCGATCTTGCGGGCAATATGCCCGGATTTTCCAATACCGGTGACCACGACGCGGCCCTGGCAGTCTAGCAGCATGGAGACGGCCTGGCGGAATGTGTCGTCCAGGGAGGCGTCCAGCGCCTGCAGCGCGGCAATCTCGATGGCGAAAGTGCGGTGCGCGGAGGCCAACGTTTCGCCTGTCGGGGTGGTCGTTACGGTGGTAGTTGTTTTATCCATGCGGTGATTTTAAACGTACATCCATGGCTGTGTACCGACGATGATTGCGAGGCATGGGTGACTTGCACCGCGTGCTTATGTGGTTTATTTGTAAAAGCGCAGATTGTGGAATCCCACGATGCAGGGGCCGCGTATAGTTATGGCTGGCTCCAGCATGCCGGTGCGCATGCGAAAATGGGGGCTGTCTTCTTTTCAGTTTTTACAGTCTTGGCGAAAACACATGCATATTGATCCTGCCGACCACGTTCGCAAAGCGATTCGTAGCGTTCCCAATTGGCCGAAGCCTGGCATAACCTTTCGCGATATCACGCCTGTGCTCCAGGATCCGCGTTCGTTCCGGGTACTTATCGATTTATTCGTATACCGGTATATGCGGCAACGCCTGGATCTGGTTGCGGGGGTGGATGCACGTGGCTTTATCCTGGGTTCGGTGCTGGCGTATGAGCTGAATTTGGGGTTCGTGCCGGTGCGCAAGAAGGGAAAGTTGCCTTTCGATACGGTGGCGGAAGAGTATTCGCTGGAGTATGGAAATGCCACGGTTGAAATGCATACGGATTCGGTGCGTCCTGGCCAGCGGGTGTTGCTGATCGATGACTTGATCGCGACCGGCGGTACGATGGTGGCGGCGTCGAAGTTGCTGCAGCGTCTTGGAGCGAATGTGGTGGAAGCGGCGGCGATTATCGATTTGCCTTATTTGGGCGGGTCGACGGCGCTGAAAGAAACCGGGTTGGATATTTATACGGTTTGCTCGTTCGAAGGGGATTAAGGATCTTGTGATTTTGGCGGGTGCTTAATGTTGCTGGCCGGCGGTTTAAGCTGGGGGCGATTTTTAATGAAGCCGTCTATTTCGACTCTTAAGTGGCGCTGGAGTTGTCGTTTTCCGGTTCTTTATCCGGCGCCGGTGGCCGCTGCGGACCCTGCTCAATATCGCTGCGGCCCCGTGCTTCGCCGGGGCAGACCCTGCGGTCGGCCCGGATCGGGGCGCCCGCGAACTCGCGGAACGGACAGCCACTGGCTGTCCGTAAGCGTCCCGCTCGGACAGCGCGGGCTTGTATCCCCGATCCAGGCCGACCGCAGGGCGCGCTCAAATTTCGCCTGGCCCGCAGCGGCCACCGGCGCCTTGCAGATGTGGATATCGGACGACGAAGCCAATGAAGAAAGAAAATGAAGGTTGTCGTTGTCGTTTATCTGATATCCATTTATCTTTTGCCCGTTTATTACTAAGTAGCGGCTGCTGTGATTTATAAAGCCTATGCGCTTCTCGCATTAACAACACTGTTCTGGGCGGGTAATTCGATCGCGGGAAAGTTGGCGGTCGGGCATGTCTCGCCCATGGTTCTTGTCACTATTCGCTGGGCAAGCGTGATGGTGGCACTGTATTTCTTCAAGAGACAACAGATCGCTGCAGATTGGCCGGTGATCCGGTCACGGCTGGTCTATTTGTTATTGCTGGGGGCGATGGGTTTCACCGGTTTCAGCGTCGCGCTCTATTACGCATTGGTCTATACCACCGCTATCAATACCAGCATTTTGCAAGGGGGCATGCCGCTGTTCGTATTTTGCGCCAGCTTCATTTTGTTTGGCAGCCGCATCGGCCGGGCGCAGGCGGTAGGATTCTTGATTTCTTTTGTAGGGGTGATCGTCATCGCTGTGCGGGGTGACTTCGCTGATTTGATTGCTCTGAACATCAATGTTGGTGATGCGCTTATGCTTGTCGCGATCATCTCCTATGGTGTCTATACCGCTGCGCTACGTAGCAAGCCCCAGGTGCACTGGACTAGTTTGATGTTCATTCTCTGCCTCGGGGCAACATTGGCGTCTGTGCCTTTGCTGATGTTTGAAATGGCGCAAGGGGCGACCGTGTTCCCGGATCTGCGGGGTTGGTCCACGATTGTTTATATCGTCATATTCCCGACTTTTTTGGGACAGGTCTTCTACATTCGGGCTGTCGAGCTGATCGGGGCCAATCGGGCTGGCCTGTTCATCAACCTGCTGCCCGTTTGGGGCGCATTGCTGGCGGTCACTCTACTCGGAGAGGTATTTCACGTTTATCACGCGGCTGCCTTGATGATGATCCTGGCGGGGATAGGGCTTGCTGAATATGGCGGGCGAAAGTTAATTGGCGGCGCTCGGTAAGCAAGAGTCTGGACGAAGATACCGTGGGCGACGTGGCCAGGTCGGCCAAGGCCCGGATGATCGGCCTGCTGCCAATCTTCTCTTGCGGCAACACGAACTCACACCGGGTTGTGCGACATAGCGAAAGGTGATCTCGCTATGAAGCGTCAGCTATACCAGCACCCGCTCGATGCCCCCTGCGTTGGCGTCGCGCACGTAATCTTGCATCCAGTCGGGACCCAGGATGTGGCGGGCCATTTCCACGACGATGTAGTCGGCGTCCATGCCGGTGTCGCCCTCGAAGCGCGCGAGGCCTTGCAGGCAGGACGGACAGGACGTGAGGATTTTCACTTCACCCTCGAAGCCGTCGGCGCGTATGGTGGCGGTGTTCTTGGCCAGTTCCTCTTGCTTGCGAAAGCGTATCTGGGTGGAGATGTCGGGGCGCGATACGGCCAGGGTGCCGGATTCGCCGCAGCATCGGTCGGCTTTGATGGCGGTGTCGCCCACCAGCGCCTTGACCGTTTTCATGGGTTCCTGCAGTTTCATGGGACTGTGGCAGGGGTCGTGGTACATGTAGCGCACGCCTTGCACGCCGTGAATCTCTATGCCTTTTTCCAGCAGGTATTCATGGATGTCTATAAGGCGGCATCCGGGGAATATTTTTTCGAATTCATAGCCGGCCAGCTGGTCATAGCAGGTGCCGCAGCTGACGACGACGGTTTTGATGTCGAGGTAGTTCAGCGTGGTGGCCATGCGGTGGAACAGGACGCGGTTGTCGGTGATGATTTTTTCGGCTTTGTCGGTCATGCCGTTGCCGCGCTGGGGGTAGCCGCAGCATAGGTAGCCGGGCGGCAGCACGGTTTGTACGCCAGCATGCCACAGCATGGCCTGGGTGGCCAGACCGACCTGGGAAAACAGGCGCTCGGAACCGCAGCCGGGGAAATAGAAGACGGCTTCGGTTTCGGCTGAGGTGGCGGCCGGATTGCGGATGATGGGGACGTAGTCGGCATCTTCGATGTCGAGCAGCTTGCGGGCAGTCTGTTTGGGCAGGCCGCCGGGCATTTTCTTGTTGATGAAGTGAATCACCTGTTCGCGCATCGGGGCCTTGCCCACGGTGGCCGGTGGCGCGGCAACCTGTTTGCGGGCGGGCAGGGCGAGAACGTCATGGGCCAGGCGTTGTGCCTTGTAGCCGATGTCTATCATGGCCGTGCGCGTCGCCTTGATGACGCGTGGATCTTTGGCATTCAGGAAGAACATGGCGGCGGTCGTGCCGGGATTGAACGATTTCTTGCCCATGCCGCGCAGCAGGGCGCGCATTTCCATGGAGACGTCGCCAAAGTCGATGTCGACCGGACAGGGATTGTAGCATTTGTGGCAGACGGTGCAGTGGTCGGCGACGTCTTCGAATTCTTCCCAGTGCTTCAGGCTGACACCGCGCCGGGTCTGCTCTTCGTACAGGAAGGCTTCGATCAGCAAGGAGGTGGCCAGTATCTTGTTGCGAGGCGAATACAGCAGGTTGGCGCGCGGCACGTGGGTGGCACACACCGGCTTGCACTTGCCGCAACGCAGGCAGTCTTTGATGGCGTTGGAAATGGAGCCGATTTCACTGCGCTGCATGATCAGCGATTCGTGGCCCAGCAGGTTGAAGCTGGGCGTCCAGGCATGGCGCAGGTCGGCGCCGGGCATGAGCTTGCCCTTGTTGAAGCGGCCCTCGGGGTCGATGCGCTGCTTGTAGTCCTGGAAGGGTTGCAGCTCTTCCTGCGTAAGGTATTCGTATTTGGTCAGCCCAATGCCGTGTTCGCCGGAGATCACGCCGTCCAGGTCGCGGGCGATCTGCATGATACGCGCCACGGCCTCGTTGGCTTCGCGCAGCATTTCATAGTCGTCGGAGTTGACTGGAATGTTGGTGTGCACATTGCCGTCGCCGGCGTGCATGTGCAGCGCCACGAATACGCGTCCTTTCAGCACGCGGTCGTGGATGGCCTGCAGCTCGGCCAGGACGGCGGCGCAATCGGCGCCGGCGAAATAGCGTTCCATCAGGGCGCGGACTTCGGTCTTCCAGGACACGCGTATGCTGCGGTCCTGGACTACGTCGAACACGCGGGCGTGCGCCTGGTCGGCCAGGCGCTGGGCGAGCATGGGCGCCAGTTCGTCCATGCCCAGGGAGCTGAATACGCCCAGGTTCTGGGCGAGCGGCGCATCCATGTTTTCCAGCAGCCATGTCCAGCGCCGGCGCACGGCCTGGATGGTGGCTATGGCGTCCTGTGTGCGGCCGGCCAGGATTTCCGCGCGCGTGTGTTCGGCGTCGTCATGGTCTTCGATCTTGCCGATGGGCAGATCGCCATTGAGGAAGTCTTCCAGCTTGTCGAGCAGGCGCAGCTTGTTGCGTGTGGACAGTTCGATGTTGATGCGTTCGATGGCGTCGGTGTATTCGCCCATGCGATTCAGGGGGATGACGACGTCTTCATTGATCTTGAACGCATTGGTATGGCGTGCAATCGCGGCAGTGCGGGCACGATCGAGCCAGAATTTCTTGCGGGCTTCTGGACTGACCGCAACGAAGCCTTCGCCATGGCGGGTGTTGGCGATGCGTACGACTTCGCTGGCGGCGACGGCCACGGCGTCGGCATCATCGCCCACGATATCGCCAATGAGAACCATTTTGGGCAGACCGCCGCGCTTGCTTTTGGTGGCATAGCCCACGGCGCGCAGGTAGCGCTCGTCCAGGTGTTCCAGGCCGGCCAGAATGGCGCCGCGTGCGCGACCCGGCCCGTCGAGGTAGTCTTTGACCTCGACGATGGACGGCACGGCGTCACGCGCCTGGCCGAAGAATTCCATGCAGACGGTGCGCGTATGGGCGGGCATGCGGTGCAGCACCCATCGCGCCGAGGTAATCAGACCGTCACAGCCTTCTTTCTGAACCCCGGGCAGACCGGACAGGAATTTGTCGGTAACATCCTTGCCCAGCCCGGCCTTTCGGAAACGCGAGCCGTCAATGACCAGGGTTTCGTGGCGCAAGGGCACGGCACCCGGCAACGCCTTGCCGTCGGACCACTGCAACAGGAACCGTGCCTGGGCCGCGTCGTGGATCTTGCCCATGTTGTGATCCAGGCGGGTGACATCCAGCCAATTGCCGTCGGGATCGACCATACGCCAGCCGGCCAGGTTGTCCAGGGCGGTGCCCCACAGCACGGCTTTCTTGCCGCCGGCATTCATGGCGACGTTTCCGCCCGCGCACGAGGCGTCGGCGGATGTGGGGTCGACGGCGAATACATAACCCGCAGCTTCGGCAGCTTCGGCAATGCGGCGCGTGACGACGCCCGCGCCGGTGTGTATGGTGCGCACCGGGTCGGTGACGCCAGGCAGCTGCGAGACTTCGACCGCGCCCAGGGTGTCCAGCTTTTCGGTATTGATGACGGCCGAGCGCCAGGTGAGGGGAATGGCGCCGCCCGTGTAGCCGGTGCCGCCCCCACGCGGGATGATGGTCAGCTCGAGCTCGATACAGGCGCGCACCAGGGCGGCCATTTCGTTTTCCGTGTCGGGCGTGAGAACCAGGAAGGGGTATTCGACACGCCAGTCGGTGGCGTCGGTGACGTGCGAGACGCGCGACAGCCCGTCGAACTTGATGTTGTCTTTGGCGGTGATGCGCGACAGCGTGCGAACTGCCTTTTTGCGCAGATCGCGGGTACGGGAAAACTCTTCTTCGAATTCGGCGACGGCGGTGCGCGCCGCAGCCAGCAGGCGGGCCACTTTGCTGTCGCGTTCGGCCATGCTGTTGTCGCGCCGGTTGTCTACTTCGCCCAGCCGGTGGTTCAGCGCCTGGATGAGCAGGTTCTGCCGCTTGGGGTTGTCGAGCAGGTCGTCGAGCAGGTAGGGATTGCGCCGCACCACCCAGATATCGCCCAGTACTTCGAACAGCATGCGGGCGGAACGACCGGTGCGGCGTTCGTCGCGAAGTTCGGAAAGCATTTGCCACGCTTCGGCCCCCAACAGGCGCAAGACAATTTCACGGTCGGAATACGACGTGTAGTTGTAGGGAATTTCACGCAGACGCGTGGTCGCCGAAAGTGGGAGCGTGGCGGCGAGTAATTGGCTGGCTATGGGGGCGTTCATGTGTGGGGAAAAAGAGTGTGGCTCTTAAATACACAGTGTAAGGGATAAGGACAGGTTTAGACCAAACGGTTCAGACTTTTCCGGGGAAAAACCAAATGAGCGCCGCCGTCATGATGGCGTAGCGCATGAACTTTCCGAGTGCCATATAGGCCACGCTGGGCCAGAAGGGAATGCGCAACCACCCTGCCACTGCGCACAGCAGATCGCCAATAATCGGGACCCATGAGAAAAACAGTACGGGCGGACCCAGTCGGTGCAGCCAGTAGCTGATGTAGTCATGCCATCGGCCGCCGGCCTTGTGATGATGCTTTTCCGGATGTTTCTCGCGCCAGCGTTCGTAGGCTTTCTCAGCACCCAGGCCCATGCCGTAGCTGATGGCCCCGCCCGTGGTGTTGCCCAGGGTGGCCACGAGGATGGCGGGCCAGAACATGTCGGGCGCAATCTTCACGAATCCGAAGACGGCCGGTTCGGAACCCAGGGGAAGCAGGGTTGCGGAGATGATGCTGACGATGAAAATGGCACTGAGCCCTACGCTTGGCAAGGCAAGCGTAAGGAGCAGCCAGTGTATTGACGAATGCAACATTGCTTCCATAGCGCGATAGTGTATCGCTGAAATGCCGGTTCGCGCCTGTACCGATGTGTCGCGGGTGCTATGGTATTCTGCTTGTTTACCTATGGACCACTTCTTTTTCCATGTCAACAGATTATCTTAAGCGCATCCTGAACTCCAAGGTTTACGACGTCGCTATCGAGTCACCCCTGGATTTTGCTCCCTTGATCTCGGCTCGAATTGATAACAAGATTCTGTTGAAGCGCGAAGATACGCAACCGGTGTTCAGTTTCAAGCTGCGCGGGGCGTATAACAAGATGGCCAATCTCAGCCCTGCAGACCTGAAACGTGGTGTGATTGCGGCCTCGGCGGGCAATCATGCCCAGGGCGTCGCCTTGTCGGCCAAGCGCCTGGGCTGTCGCGCCGTCATCGTCATGCCGGTCACCACGCCTAGTGTCAAGATTGATGCGGTGCGTGGTTTTGGTGGCGAAGTGGTGCTGTTCGGCGATAGTTTTTCCGACGCGCACGCACATGCCAGGGAACTGGAAAAAAAAGAGAAGCTGACCTTCGTTCATCCCTTTGACGACCCCGATGTGATTGCGGGCCAGGGTACGGTGGGCATGGAAATCCTGCGCCAGCATAGCGGGCACATTGATGCTGTCTTCGTGGCAATAGGCGGCGGTGGCCTGATTTCCGGTGTGGCGGCCTATATCAAGCAGTTGCGGCCAGAGACCATGGTCATCGGCGTGCAGACGTTCGATTCAGACGCCATGGTGCGCAGCATCAAGGCCGGTCGGCGCATCACACTCACCGATGTTGGCCTGTTTTCGGATGGCACGGCCGTCAAGCAGGTGGGTGCCGAAACCTTCAAGCTCACGCGGAAATACGTCGACGACTTTGTACTGGTCGATACGGACGCCATCTGCGCGGGCATCAAGGACGTGTTCCAGGACACGCGCAGCGTGCTGGAGCCGGCCGGAGCCCTTGCCCTGGCAGGCGCCAAGCGTTATGCCGCGGAGCACAAGTGGAAGGGCAAGACGCTGGTGGCCGTCACCTGTGGCGCCAACATGAATTTCGACCGGCTGCGTTTCGTGGCCGAACGCGCCGACGTGGGCGAGGCCCGCGAGGCCCTGTTTGCGCTGACGTTGCCGGAAAAGCGAGGCAGTTTCCTGCGCCTTTGCGAGGCGGTGGGCAATCGCAGCGTGACCGAATTCAACTATCGCATTTCCGATGCGGAGCAGGCGCATGTGTTCGTGGGCCTGCAGATCAGTTCGGCGGCGGAGCCAGATAAGCTGGCCAACAGCTTTCGCAAGAAGGGCTTTCCCACTTTGGATCTGACTGGCAACGAAATGGCCAAGACTCATTTGCGCTATATGGTGGGTGGGCGCTCGGCACTGGCCGAGCACGAGCTGCTGTTCCGTTTCGAATTCCCCGAGCGACCCGGCGCCTTGATCAAATTTCTGGGCGCCATGAGTCCGGACTGGAACATCAGCCTGTTCCATTATCGCAATCAAGGCGACGACTACGGCCGCATCCTGGTGGGCATACAGGTGCCGCCCGCGGACAAGAAGGAATTCAGGACTTTCCTGGACGGCCTGGGCTATCCTTACTGGAATGAATCCGAGAATCCCGCCTACCAGTTGTTCCTTTAGCGCTCGAAGAGCGCGCGCAGTGGGGCAAGCGTCTGGTGCAGACGCCCGAATGCGTCTTCCCGTTGGCCATCAAGCTGTTGAGCCTGGGACAGTGCAATTTCTGTAAAGCGCAAGGTTTCTCCCGGCATGCATTGCGCTATGCTGGGTAGGTCTACTGTGGCTACATGCCCTATCTTCGCGTAGCCGCCGGTGGTCTGGCGGTCGGCCATCAGCACGATCGGGTTGCCGTCCGGGGGGACCTGTATGCTGCCAAAACTGGTGGCCTCCGACAGCAGCTGGGTGCTGCTTTTCAACGACAGCTGGGGGCCCTGCAGGCGGTAGCCCATGCGTTCGGATTGAGGGCCGATCCGGTAGTCGCCGGCAAAAAAGTCGGCGATCGAGGCGTCGGTGAACAAGCCGGTGTGTGCGCCGCGCATGACGCGTATTCCGGTCCTTGGCACCAGGCCCAGAATTGCCGGCAGATACACCTTGATCTTCCAGAGTTCGTGCTCCAGGTCGTCGAGTACGCCCGCGTCCAGTGTGGACAGCATATTCAGCACATCGCCTTTTCGCAGCGCCCGCCCATGGAAGCCACCGAAGCCGCCGCGCAGGTAAGTGCTGCGGCTGCCCAGTACCGAAGGCAGTGCAATGCCGCCATTCCAGGCGATATAGGAGCGCAACCCGGCGCTCCGGGCGCCAAATGCAAGGATGTCGCCGGCACGGACGATAAGGGGCCGGTTATTGGGTATCGGTTCGTTATTCAGCGTGGGACTCAGGTGAGCTCCGCTGATGGCAATGCAGCCCGGCGCGTCGAAGCGCAGGGTCGGGCCGACCAGTGTAATTTCCAGCGTGGCTTCGTTTTCAGTATTGCCTGCGAGCAAATTGGCAAGTCGATGAGCCCGGCTGTCCATGGCGCCGCTTGCCGGCACGCCCAGGTGCTGATGACCGAATCGGCCGAGGTCCTGGAAGCTGGACAACAAGCCGGGCTTTATAACGGTAATGCTCATGTGCGCTCGTGCCGCGCTGCAAGGAATTCCTCGGCGCTGATGGGAATGAACCTGACGGTATCGCCGGGCGCCAGCAAGGTGGGCGGATCTTCGAGCGGGTCGAACAGCACCAGCGGTGTTGCGCCGATGATATGCCAGCCGCCCGGGCTCATGTTGGGGTAGATCATGGTCTGCAAATTGGCGATGGCCACCGAACCGGCGGGTACGTCGGTGCGCGGGGTACTGCGCCGACCGATGGCGAGCCGCGGGTCGTGCATGCCGATATACGGTGCGCCCGGTGCGAATCCCAGCATGAACACGTAGGCCGGGGTTTCACTGTGCAGGCGCATCACCTCGTCTTGCGTAAGCTGGCAGTGTTGTGCCACGTGGGCCAGATCGGGCCCATATACGTCGCCATAGCATACGGGAATGTCTATTTGCCGGGCAGGGGTGGGCGCCGGGGCATCCTGGGCGAATGTCTGTTCCAATACTTTATCGATTTCACCGGCCAGGTGCCTGAAGCTCGTGCTGGCCCCGAACAGGCGGGGTTGATAGTGCAACGCGACCGAATTGAACGTTGGGACGATGTCGCTGATTCCCTTGATGCGGGCGCCGCGCAGCGCGGCAGCGGCGGTGATGCACCGCCGGCCGATTTCGATGTCGACCTCGTCCCCGAAGACCAGCACCAGGCTGCGATCGCCTTGCGGTACGATTTCCCAGGCACGGGAACCTTCAGGGGAGAGGCAGGACATGCGTTGCGGCGTCCTTATTTGGCAAACAGGGATTCAATATTCTTGAATGCCTTGAACTCCAGCGCATTGCCCGAGGGATCCAGGAAGAACATGGTGGCTTGCTCGCCGACTTCGCCCTTGAAGCGCACATAGGGTTCGATGACGAACTTGGTGCCCGCAGCCTTGAGTTTGTCGGCCAGCGCTTCCCAGACGTTCATGTCGAGCACGGCGCCGAAGTGGCGTACGGGAACGTTATGGTCGTCCACATTGTTGGTGACAGTACTGCCACATTCATCGGGGGACAGATGCGTGACGATCTGGTGGCCGAAGAAATTGAAATCGACCCATTCATTGGATGAACGGCCTTCGGGACAGCCCAGCAATTCACCATAAAATGCGCGAGCCTCGGCCAGGTCGCGTACGGGGAATGCAAGGTGGAATGGGGGAATGGTGGTTTGCGACATCAGAGGCTCCGTATGAGGTCAGCGGCCATTTTAATGGTATTTCCACAAACATTGCTGCGAATGACAGGGCTGCCTACGCCTCCTCGATACTGACCCGGCCTGGAGGGAATGCCACAGAGAAAATACTGCCCGCTCCCAGGCGGCTGTGTATGGTGAGTTCGGCGTTGTGGCGCATGGCCACATGCTTGGTAATAGCCAGGCCCAGGCCTGTACCGCCGGTGGCGCGCGAACGGCCCCGGTCCACCCGGTAAAAGCGCTCGGTCAGGCGTGGAATATCGTGCGATGCAATCCCAATTCCAGTGTCCTGCACCGAGTAGCAGGCGTGGCCGCTTTCGGTGCGATACCAGCTTACCGTGATCGTGCCATCCTTGGGGGTGTAGCGGATGGCATTGGTCAGAAGATTGGACACCGCCGACGCCAATTCGGTTTCCATGCCGGTGATGCACAGATCGGCGGCGATATTCTCGACAAAGACATGCTGGCCGTTGGACAGTATTTGCGCTTGCTGGAGCGCTTCGTGAATGACGGTACTCATGCGCACAGGTTCGCCGCTGGCCGTGGGCGCGGACTCCAGCGTGGACAGGGTCAGCAGGTCGGCCACGATTGCCTGCATGCGGTGGGCCTGTTCCAGCATCATGTTCTGATAGCGCTCTTTCTGTTCCGCGCTCAGCGAGTCGGCGGGCATGTCGCGCATGGTTTCAAGGAAACCGGACAATACGGTCAGCGGCGTGCGCAGTTCATGTGACACATTGGCTACGAAGTCCTTGCGCGTGGTTTCCAGCTTTTCGACCTGGGTGACATCGCGCGTGACGATCAGGAATTGGCCCACGCCGTATGGCGTCAATTGGACTAGCAAGGATTTTTCCTGGCCATCCTTCTGGAGATGCAGCAATACGGGTCCGGGCCAGGAGGGTTGGCGGGCATACCGGTTGAATTCCGGAGCGCGCAGTATGTTGAAGATGCTGTGGTTGCGATCCTTTTCCAGCTGCAGGCCGATATGGTCGCAGGCCGTCTGGTTGCACCAGGTCAATAGCATGGACTCGTTCAGCGTGATGGCGCCGTCGGGCAAGGCCTCGGCGGCCAGCATGATGCTATCCACCTGGCGGGTCAGCTCTTCGATTGCCTTCTTGTCCTGGCGCAGCTTGCGGTATATGGGCGCCAGCACTACATCCCAGGGCCCGACAGAGGGCGGCGGCGGCGCCTCGATATCCCTGACCCAGTTCGATATGCGTGACAGCTGCAGGCCGCTGACCACTATCATCAGAAGCAGACCGAAAGCGAATACTCCCCAGCCGGTGCCTACGCCTAGCCAAGAACCCGCCAACCACCCCAATACCGCCCATATACCTATGGTTATCAATGTCTTAGTCATTTATGCAAGGTTTCAAGGGGCTGTGGTGGGTGCTTAGGGTGGGCAGGCTACGCGAATTTGAGTGGCTGGGCAGTGAACCGATAGCCTGCGCCGCGCACGGTCTCGATATGGTTCTCGTGCTGGCTGGGTTCCAGTGCTTTGCGCAGGCGCCGTATATGTACATCCACCGTGCGTTCCTCGACGAAGACGTGATCGCCCCAGACCTGGTCCAGCAATTGGGCCCGCGAAAAGACGCGCTCGGTGTGCGTCATGAAAAAGTGTAGCAGGCGGAACTCGGTCGGACCGACGGTCAACGATATTTCTCCGCCCCTGACCCGGTGCGTTGCAGGGTCCAGGAACAAGGTGCCGATTTGAATCAGGTCGTCGGTAAGCTGGGGAGCGCGCCGGCGCAATACCGCCTTGATGCGCGCCATCAGTTCCTTGGGCGAAAACGGCTTGGTGATGTAATCGTCCGCACCGGCCTCAAGTCCCTCGATCTTGTCATGCTCGGCGCCCTTGGCGGTAAGCATGATGACCGGGACCTGGCGTGTGCGTTCATCGGACCGCAATTGCCGCGCCAGCGTAATGCCGGAGGCGCCGGGCAGCATCCAATCCAGGACGATGAGGTCGGGCAGCTCGGCGCGGATCAATGTTTGAGCCTGCTCGGCATCGAAGGCGCGCAGCACCTTGTGACCGGCGAACGATAGGTTCACCGCGATCAGTTCCTGGATGGCCGGCTCGTCCTCTACAACTAGTATGGTGGTGCTCATAGGGTCTGGTCAGTATTGAAGATGAATGATAGTTCAGGAAAAACGCATACCAGGCATAATATGGCGCCAATATTTCAGGTTTGTGAAAACCGTCACGTTCTTCCAAGGTTTTTCGCCTTGAGGGCAGACAGAAATGTTGTACGATAATCGAACCATGCAAAATACCCGTACTCCTGCACCCGACAACGGCCCATCTGCTTCGTCCGCCGAAGCCAGCACGCATTTCGGTTTCAAGACCGTAGGCGAAAAGGAAAAGGCGGGCAAGGTCGCCGAGGTTTTCCACTCGGTGGCCAGTCGTTACGACATCATGAACGACCTCATGTCGGTCGGTCTGCATCGGGTCTGGAAGGCATTCACCATAGGCCGCGCCGACGTACGCCCCGGCATGAAGGTACTCGATATCGCGGGCGGTACGGGCGACCTTGCCCGCGCATTTGCCAAGAGGGCTGGGCCATCGGGGGAAGTCTGGCTTACCGATATCAATGATTCCATGCTCAGGGTGGGGCGCGATCGCCTCACCGACAGTGGCATGCTTATTCCCACCGCGGTATGCGACGCCGAAAAATTGCCCTATCCATCAGGGTATTTCGACCGCGTAAGTGTTGCTTTCGGTTTACGCAACATGACGCACAAAGACCGCGCGCTTGCTGAAATGCGGCGCGTGCTGAAGCCGGGCGGCAAATTGCTGGTGCTGGAATTCTCTCGCGTGGCCAAGCCGCTGGCGCCTGCCTACGATTGGTATTCCTTCAATATCCTTCCGTGGTTGGGCAAGAAAGTGGCCGGCGACGAAGAAAGCTACCGTTATCTGGCCGAATCCATACGCATGCACCCCGATCAGGCAACACTGGCGGGCATGCTCGAAACCGCCGGTCTGTCGCGGGTGCGCTATTTCAATCTTAGCGCTGGCATGGTCGCTTTGCATGAAGGCGTCAACCTGGGCTGATACGCCCCGCAGCATGCACGATTGTTGCTCCGCAAGGGGTTTTCTTCTTGCGCGACGAAACTTTTTAGGTGTTGCCGCGTCTTAATTTATGCTAACGTTCAGGTTCCAGTAAGATTATTGCTGGCACTGAATTCATCACGACGAAATCTATATTTCGGTGGCGCTCGTCTGGCGCCACACTACAGGAGCACTACATGACCCATGGGTTTTCACGGTTTATCGCCATTGCGCTAATGGTCGTCTCGGCCGGCGCAATGCTTTCGGTGTCCTTCGACGCCGAAGCGCGCCGTGCGGGCGGAGGCAAGAGCTTCGGCCGCCAGTCGTCCAATGTGACGCAACAACGCCAGGCCGTTACGCCGCCTGCCACTAACAACATGACCCGCAATGCGGCGCCCGCCGCTGGCGCGGCGGCAGCGGGCACGGCCGCCAAAAGCGGCATGTCGCGCTTTCTGGGTCCCATCGCGGGCATAGCAGCCGGCCTCGGTATTGCCGCACTGTTGTCCAGCATGGGCTTGTCCGGCGCGTTTCTTGAAATGATGTCCAGCCTGTTGCTCATCGGCCTGCTTGTTTTTGCCGTGATCTTCATTGTTCGCAAGCTGCGCGGCGGCGCCGCCCGTCCGGCCACGCAGCAAGCCGCAGCCGGTGGCGCGCCTGGTCCCCTGCATCGCCAGCACTCGCAGTCGCAAGGAACTCAGTCGCAGAACACCTGGCGCGAGTCCAGCCAGCCTGCCTCCGCGTCGACTACCGCCGCAACGTCGGCCGCGACGGCAGCCGCTGTCGCTGCAGTTCCTGCACCGCCGGTGGACGACAAGTGGTTCATTCCCGGCGACTTCGATAGTTCCGCTTTCCTGGCCAATGCCAAGAAACAGTTCATCGAAATCCAGCAGGTGTGGGACAGTGGCGATCTCGATAAGCTGCGCGAATACATGACCGATGATCTCATTGCCGAAGTCAAGCCGGAAATCCTGGCACGCAGTGAAGGCAATGAAACCCAGGTGGTATTGCTTAACGCCGAACTCCTGGGCATTGAAGCGGTTTCGGGCGGCCACCTTGCTAGCGTGCGCTATTCAGGCATGCTGCGCGAAGCCAAGGAAGCCGAAGCCTTCCGCTTCGAAGAAGTCTGGAACTTGTACAAAGGCGACAACGAAGGTTGGCTGTTGGCCGGTATTCAGCAGATTCCGGTCGAGTACGCTAGCTAAGCGTGCGATAAAGACATAAGTCGTAAAAAAGGGGCACCGCAATGGTGCCCCTTTGTCATCGTGCGCCGGCACCGCGCTCCTCGTCTGTTCCCAGGGTTGTGTTCACGTAAAACCGTTAAACTTGAGTTCTTGCCTTACACGCTTACCTGATCCGGCTTTGCCGCAAACCATCGACATGCTTTCTTTGCCTTCTTTCCTTGCTCCAGCGGCAATCCACGCGCGCATGCTCAACACGCTGCTGCAGCGCGAAGACTGGGCGCGAGACCGGTTAAGCCGCCATGCTGGCAAAACGGCACGTTTCATCGTGGGCAGCATCAAGACGAGCCTGACGGTGCGGGCAGGCGGATTGGTGCAATCGTCCGACCCGGCCATCGTGCCCGATGTCACGCTTACGATACCGGCCGGCAAGATGGCGCAGTTGCCCGCGGTGCTGCGCGCCGGCGATCCATCGCTGCTGACCGAGCTGTTGCATATTGAAGGCGACGCGGGGTTGGCGCATCTGGTTTCAGACCTGGCGCGCGACCTGCGGTGGGACGTCGAAGATGATCTGTCCAGGGTACTTGGCGACGTCGCAGCACGGCGCCTGCTGCAAACCGGAAGGAATATCGCCGCCGGCGTGCAATCTTCGGCGGAACGCCTGGCCGGCAATATCAGCGAGTTTTTAGTCCATGAAAGCGGCATGATGGCAAGCCGGCCGGCTTTCGAGGACAACACCGCGCTGCTGCGGGCGATGTCCACAAGACTGGACCAGCTTGATGCCAGGGTGGCCAGGCTCGCCAGCCCTTTGCGCAAGGGCTGAGCATGTTTACCTTCTTTCGGCTCATACATATCATCATCATTGCTTTGCGCTACCGGCTCGACGACCTGGTACTTTCCGGCATCAAGCATCCCATTGCCTACGGTTTGTTGCGTATCGTCCGCCTGGGACGCAAACCCAAAATGGCCCGCGGCGTACGGCTGCGGGTGGCGCTTGAATCCTTGGGTCCCATCTTCGTCAAGTTCGGACAAGTGCTATCCACGCGTCGCGATCTGATCCCTCTGGATATCGCCATCGAGCTTGCGCTGCTGCAGGACCGCGTACCGCCATTCCCTTCGGACCAGTCTGCCGCGCTCATCGAAGCCGCCCTGGGCGCGTCGCCTCATACCCTGTTCAAGCACTTCGAAGCCGATCCTGTTGCGTCGGCCTCCATTGCCCAAGTGCACTTTGCCGTATTGCACGACGGCCGCGAGGTTGCCGTCAAAGTGTTGCGTCCAGGCATGCGGGAGGTGATCGAAAAAGACGTCACCCTGATGCGCGCACTGGCTGGGCTGGTGGAACGCCTGGCTGCCGATGCGCGCCGGCTGAAGCCGCGCCAGGTCGTTGCCGAATTTGATATCTACCTGCATGACGAACTCGACCTTATTCGCGAGGCGTCCAATTGCAGCCAGCTGCGGCGCAACTTTGGCCCCGATACGAACAGGGACGGCTTGCTCATGGTGCCCGAAGTCGTCTGGGAATACTGCGCCACGACAGTGTTCACCATGGAGCGCATGCGCGGCATTCCGGTCAGCCAGATCCAGCGACTGCAGGCGGCCAATATCGACATAAAGGCACTGGCCCGCACCGGCGTGGAAATTTTCTTCACCCAGGTTTTTGCCGACGGCTTCTTCCATGCCGATATGCATCCAGGTAATATCTACGTGTCGGATGCACCCGAAACGCTGGGCCGGTACATTGCGCTGGATTTCGGTATTGTCGGCTCGCTGTCCGAATTCGACAAAAACTATCTTGCGCAGAACTTCCTGGCTTTCTTCCAGCGCGATTACCGTCGGGTGGCGCAACTGCATATCGAGTCGGGCTGGGTTCCCGCAACGACACGGGAAGAAGACCTCGAAGGCGCGGTGCGTGCGGTTTGCGAGCCTTATTTCGATCGTCCGCTGTCCGAGATATCACTGGGACAGGTGCTGTTACGCTTGTTCCAGACCTCGCGCCGGTTCAATGTCGAGATCCAGCCTCAATTGGTGCTGCTGCAGAAAACATTGCTGAATGTCGAGGGCATGGGGCGCGAACTGGATCCCAACCTGGATCTATGGCAGACCGCCAAGCCTTACCTAGAGAATTGGATGCACGAGCGCATAGGTCTTCCCGGCCTGCGCAAGCGCCTCAACAAAGAAGCCAGCCAGTGGGCACAGATCCTGCCCCAGATACCGCGGCTGGTGTACACGAACCTTAACAGGCCGGACACCGGGCCTAGGTTAAACTTGGAGCTTGAGCGCCTTCGTCTGGCCCAGCAACAGACGAATCGGCTTTTGACGGTGCTGACGGCCGTCGTGGCGGTGGCCTTGGGTGTGGCCATTTGGGCGCTTACGCGTCATATTTAAGAGAGATTCCCATGCTTTATCCTGAATTGTTCAAATCAATGGAAGCGGTACGCTGGAACATGGGCACCGATATCCCTTGGGACGAGTTTGACGGCACCAAGCTGACAGACGACCAGGCGTATACCATCAAAATGAACGCCATCACCGAGTGGGCGGCGTTGCCGGCAACGGAAATGTTCCTGCGCGACAACCGTGACGACAGCGATTTTTGCGCGTTCATGTCCATATGGTTCTTCGAGGAACAAAAGCATTCGCTGGCCCTTATCGAATACTTGCGCCGTTTCCGGCCCGAACTCGTGCCGACCGAAGAAGAGCTGCATAAAGTGCGCTTCGAATTCGACCCGGCACCGGCCATGGAAACACTGATGCTGCATTTCTGCGGTGAAGTGCGCCTGAACCATTGGTATCGTCGCGCCTCCGACTGGCATACCGAGCCGGTCATTAAATCCATCTACAAGATCATTGCGCAAGACGAGGCGCGTCATGCGGGTGCTTACCTGCGCTACATGAAGCGCGCGCTCTTGAACCAAAGCAAGGAATTCGGCGCCAGCGCCCGCATGGCCTTCGCCAAGATCGGCGTCTTGATGGCGTCGGCGCATCGTACACCGCAGGCCTTGCACCCCACCAACCTGCACGTCAATAAAGACATGTACCCGCTCGATACGGTTCAGTCCAAGCTGCCGTCGCCCGGTTGGCTCGAGAATTGGCTCGATAACCAGATCCACTTCGACAAGGAATGGGAAGGCAAGGTCAGCTCGCGCATTCTGCACAATATGTCGTTGCTGATGGAAACCAGCTTCAACACGGTTCAAGACCTGAACCGGTACCGCAAGGCGCTGATCAAGGACGCCACGCCGGCATAATGGCAACGCGCTTCGAGTCCAAGATACTCACGCGTGACGCGTGCATAGCCGCCGTCCAGAGCGGACGCCTTGCGCGTCCGCTGGTCTTCACCAACGGGGTGTTCGATATCCTGCATCGCGGCCATGCCACTTACCTGGATCAGGCGGCGCAACTGGGCGCCACCCTTATCGTGGCGCTCAACACCGACGATTCGGTGCGCCGCCTGGGCAAGGGGGCGGACCGCCCGCTCAACACACTGGCTGATCGTGCTGCCCTGATTGCCGCACTGGCTTGCGTGTCGGTGGTGACTGACTTCAGCGAAGATACGCCGCAAAGCCTTATCGAACAGTTGCGACCCGACCTGATCGTGAAGGGAGGCGACTACGACATGGACACCCTTCCTGAAACCGCCAGCGTCAAGAGCTGGGGCGGCAGGGCCGTGGCTATTCCTTTCGAGTTCGAACGCTCAACCACGCGCTTGTTGAACAAGATACGCGGCTGAACATTGCCGGCTTGCGAACGCGGCACCCTTGAACGGTGCCGCGTTTGCGTCGTGTGACGCGCAGTCAGCGCTTGACCGTAAGCAGGTGGTTGACCGCGACGATGTCCTGGTCGCTCAGGATGCCGCTGCTGGCCTTGAGCCTGAGGCTGTTCATCAGCGTATCGTAGCGTGCACGGGACAGGCTGCGTTGGGTTTCATACAGCTGTTGCTGAGCGTTGAGCACGTCGATATTGATACGCACGCCGATCTCGTAGCCAGTTCGGTTGGCGTTCAGCGATGCAAGGCTGGATTTCTCGGCTGACTGGAGCGCTTCGATCTGGGCCAGGCCGGACGTGACGCCGGAAAAATACTGCTGCGTCGACTGGACGGCGTGGCGCCGGGCGTCTTCGAGCTGATAGCGTGCCTGCTGCAATCGCGACGACTGTTCGCGCACGACCGAGGAAATCTCGCCACCTGTAAAGATGGGAATGGACAGTTGCAAACCAACCGTGGTGTCCAGCGATCGCGGGCCGCCGTTGGGACTGTAAAGCCCGTTGTCCGATGCGCTGCCCGTCTGCGCTTGCAGGTGCAGTGTAGGATAGTGCTGGCTCTTGGCAATATCGATCTGCTTCTCGACAATCTTGGCGGCCAGGTCGGCCTGCGCCACCGCCAGGTTGGCGTGTGATGATTGCGCCGTCCAGTCGGTCAGGCGGTTGGGCGTGGGCCCGGGCAATACCGTATCCGGGGCCAATTCAGCCAACTTGCCCGGCCGTTCGTTGATGATGCGGGCGAGCAGATCTTCGCTGACTTGCAATACATTGCGGGCCTGGAACTCGCTGGCATTGAGCAGATCTAGGCGTGCCTGTGCCTCATAGGTATCGGCGATGGTCGTGCTGCCCAGCTCGAAACCTTGCCTGGCGGCGCGCAACTGGGACTGCACGGCGCTTTTCTGGGCTTCCAGGGCCCGCAGGGTGTCCTGGGCCGCCAGGACGTCGAAATACGCTTGTGCAACCCGCAGGACGAGGTCCTGGTAGGACGCTGCCTGTGCCACGTCGCCCGACTTGGCGATGTAGTCGGCCCGCTTGAGTTCGCCCCAGGCGCCGATGTTGACGACCGGCTGCACCAGGGTAAGCGCCCACAAGGCGCGGCGCTGGCTATTGCTGTTGCCCAGGCCGCGCAAGCGGCGACTGTTGTCGACTTCGGCGACGCCGTCTGCCGTGATATACGGGAGCAGCCGGGCGCGTGCCTGCGGGACGCGTTCCTGGTCGGCATTACGGCTGGCGCTGTTGGCGGCATGAACGGGATCGCGTTGCAGGGCCTTTTGCCATACTTGCAGGAGATCCTGTGCCTGTGCCTGTGCCTGTGCCTGTGCCTGTGCCTGTGCCGGGACGGCACCGGCGATAAGCGCCAATGCCAGGGATAGCCTCGCGTACAGGGAGGCCATGGGCATTCTAGAATTTGAACTGGGACACTGTTGCGCCGCGCAGCGGCTTGATGACCGTGTCGAACAAGTACTTTGTGTCGAAGCTGGCGGCGCTGGTGCGCGTGATGCGACAGGCCGTCATGACCGGGCTCTGGCCCACGACCACGACCAGGCGCCCGCCTATGCGCAACTGATACTTCAGTGCGTCGGGTACGGCAGGGACGGAACCAGTCAGCAGGATGGCATCGTATTCGGTGGTGCCCCAGCCTGCGTGCGCGTCGCCAGTTTCAACCGTAACGTTGTCGATATGGTTGCGTTGCAGGTTTTGCAGCGCAAATGCAGCCAACCGGCTGTCGACTTCGACGCTGGTGATTTGCTGGGCCAATCTGGATAGCAGTGCCGCCTGATAGCCCGAACCCGTGCCGATTTCGAGTATGCAGTCGGTAGGTTTAAGTTGCAGTTCCTGTGCGAGCCGGGCTTCCACCTTGGGCGAAAGCATGGTCTCGCGCGTGTCCACCGAGTTGATGATGAGCGGCAATTCGACGTCGGAGAAGGCCAGGGCCTGCATGGGCGCGGGCACGAAACGTTCGCGGCGTACTTCGAAAAGGGCTTGCAGGACCTTGAAATCAAGCACTTCCCACGGTCGGATTTGTTGTTCGACCATATTGAACCGGGCTTGTTCGATTTCTGAAAGCGCAGTGACGTTCATAGCTTCTATAGAGAAAAACAAAAGGGTAATAAATTGTATGCCGGATGGCCTGCGCGTGCCATACGCCGCGGGCGCCGATGGTATGTACTATAGCCCATTTGGACGAATGGCCCGGCTTCAGGGCGCCGGCCACCATGCGTGAAAGTGCTGCACCGGGCCATGTCCGCTGCCTACACTGAGCTCGCCCGAGCGGGCGATAGCCGCCACCAGATACGCCTTGGCGCGCTTTGCCGCTTCCGGCACGTCGTTGACCTGGGGCAGCAATGCAGCCAGGGCGGCCGACAACGTACAGCCGGTGCCATGCGTGTTGGGTGTAATGATGCGGGTTCCGGGAAGTTCGATCATGCGGTCGCCATCGTGAAGGATGTCGATGGTGTCATTGCCTGGAAGATGGCCGCCTTTAAGAAACACCCAGCGCTCGCCGCGATCGTCCAGCAGGCGGCGCAATTTTTCAGCCACGCGACGCATCTCGCGCACGGAATCCGCGGAGCTGGATCCTAGCAACACGCCGGCCTCGGGCAGGTTGGGGGTAAGCATGGTGGCCTGCGGCAACAGGCTGTCGCGCAATTCATTGACCGCGGCGCGTTCCAGCAGATGGTCACCGCTTTTGGCCACCATGACCGGGTCCAGCACGAGGTGGGTGGGCCTCCAGTGCTCCATGCGCTCCGCAACGGCGCGCGTCACCAGCTTCTGTCCCAGCATGCCGATTTTCACTGCGTCGATCCGCACATCGGCGAACAAGGTATCGATTTGCGCGGTGACGAATTCATGCGGAACCGCCGAGATGGCAGTGACGCCCTGGGTATTTTGCGCAGTTAGCGCCGCGACCACGGCTGTGCCGTACGCGCCCAGCGCGCTCATGGCCTTGATGTCGGCCAGTATGCCAGCACCGCCGGACGGATCTACGCCGGCGATGGTAAGGGTATTCGGGATCATGGGGTCAGGCCTTGGACTGGATCAAGCCTTCGGTGGGCGAGCTGGGATCGGCGCTGTAGAACTTGCGCGGTACCCGGCCGGCCAGGAAGGCTTCGCGTCCCGCCTGCACCGCCTTGTTCATAGCACTGGCCATAAGGACCGGATTCTTGGCTCCGGCAATGGCGGTATTCATCAGGATGGCATCACAGCCCAGTTCCATGGCTACAGCCGCATCGGAGGCGGTACCGACGCCCGCGTCCACCAGCACGGGGACCTTGGACTGATCGATGACCAGGCGGAGATTCCAGGGGTTCAGGATGCCCATGCCGGAGCCGATCAGCGAGGCCAGCGGCATGATGGCGACGCAACCGATGTCTTCGAGCATGCGGCACTGGATAGGATCGTCCGTGCAGTACACCATGACCTTGAAGCCATCGGCAACCAGAGTACGCGCCGCTTCGAGCGTTGCGGGCATATTGGGGAAAAGATTGTCTTTATCGCCCAGGACTTCCAGCTTGACCAGGTCATGGCCGTCGAGCAGCTCGCGCGCCAGGCGCAGCGTACGCACAGCGTCCTGGGAGGTGTAGCAGCCGGCCGTATTGGGCAGGATAGTGAATTGCGATAAAGGAAGGAAATCCAGCAAGTTGGGTTCGCCCGCATTTTGGCCGATGTTGGTGCGGCGTATGGCAACGGTCACGATCTGCGCACCGCTGGCGTCAATGGCCTGGCGGGTTTCCTCGAAATCTTTATACTTTCCGGTGCCCACGAGTAGGCGTGAAGTAAACGTGCGACCTGCAATGGTAAGGGTGTCTGTTTGGTTCATGGTTCTATGCGCGGGTGGGTAGACCGCAACGACGACGATATTCGCGTTGGGCTGTGCGAGTCCTATGTAAAAGCATAATCCATTTACGATGCTGGCGTGCTGTTGGGCTAATTCGAATGCTCAACTTCGGCGCCGCCGCATGTGGCTCGGCGCCCTCGCAAGAGGATCCAATCCACAATACAGGAGACGCGCCGCCACCGCCTGACGAGCGACCATTATGTCTAGCGTGATTTATCGATGTATCGACAGAGTTCTTCAACCGCGTCGATCAGGCGGGGGCCTGGGCGGAATAGCTTGTCAGGATCTATCCCGTAAACATGGCCCTTCAGGGCGGCCGGCAGGCGCAGCGCGGCCCAGCGCGCGGTGGCGGCCTGTAGCGCTTCGTGATCGATCGCCGACGTAATGATGACCGCGGGTTGCGCCACCAGGACGCTTTCGGCGCTGACCTGCGGTGCAGCGATGAAAGCGTCGGCGTAGACGTTGTGTGCCCCGCAAATGCGCAGGGCGTCATTGAGCAAGGGATCGTTGCCGAGTGTGTAGACCGGATTGGCTCCGATCTCCATGAAGACGGCAACGCGTTCACGCCCGGCGTACCGGGTTTCCAGCCCCTGCAGGCGTATGCTCAGTTCCTGGGCAGCCGTCTCGGCAATGCCTTGCGTCTCGAATAGGGCGCCGAAACGCCTGACTTCCCCAGGAATGTCGGCGAGGCTGCGGGGCGCGGAATAGAGCAGCGGTATGTGCAGCCGGGCCATGGCTGGTGCCAGCGTGACCGCGGCGGCAGATGCCTGCCACGCCACCACCAGGTCGGGACGGAACGACAAGGCCTTCTCTATGCTGATGTTCACACCGTCGCCGATCCGTGGAATGGCAAGAGCAGTGGCGGGGTAGTCGCTGCTGGTCACGGTGGCGACGATGCGGTCACCCGCGCCGGCCGCAAAGATGAGCTCCGTGATGTGCGGAGTCAGCGTGATGGCGCGCACAGGCGCCGCATGCGCCGTCGCGTTCGCCGTCGCGTTCGCCGTCGCTGTGTCTCCGGCCGCCGCTGCTGGAGCATTGAATGCAAGCGCAGTGAGGGCCGCCAACGCTGCCAAGCTGCAGGCATGCATTAGCGGAACAATAGCCCGGCTTCGCGCCGCGACCTTAATCTGCTCCCCCGCCTGAGCCGTCAATTGACTACATCCTGAAAGAAACATTCACGAACACATTGGAGCCGGGCATGTTGTAGCCGTAAGCATTGGTGTAGTCCTTGCCCAGAATATTATTCCAGCGCACCTGGACGCCGACGGCCTTGCTGAAATCGTATCCCGCGGTCAGGCCGAGCAGGCCATATCCGCCCAGGCTGATCTGGTTGCCGGCATCGTCGTAGCGCTTTCCGGTGAACTGGTACTCGGCCCCCACTGTTACGGCGTCGAAGCGATGGTCCACGCTGGCGCGGTAAACCTGTCGGGCTCGCCAGCGCAATTGCTTGCCGCTGGCATCGTCGCGCGGATTCATGAAATCGGCACTGGCGCGCAAGGAGGTGTCGCCAAAATCATGTTCGCCGGTAAGGGTCACGCCCCGTATGGTCGCCGTATCGATGTTGTACGCTGCCCAGTTCCGGTTGGGGTCTAGCGTGATCAGGTCGCGTATCTTGTTCTGGTAGGCGACAAGGCCCAGCCGGGTAGTGTCCGTTACATAACGAAGATTGAATTCCAGATTCCGGGACTTCTCGGGCTGCAGGTCCGGATTGGGCGCGTAGGGGCTGTAAAGATCTGAAAATGTCGGCGCACGAAAGCCGGTATTGCCGGCCACACCTATGCTCCATCGCTCATTCAAATCGTAGTCATAGGCCAGTCCGCCTGTGGCCTGATTGCCGTAACCTGAAATATTGTCATTGCGTACGCTGGCCTGAAGATGATGGGCTGAGAAGTCGCCGCGGTAGACCAGGCCCGCCGAGTTCGTGTCGCGGCGATTGACCGAATAGCTGGATGACGAATGTGCCGGGCGCTCTTCGAGGCGCTCAAGAACGGTTGAAATCCGCTGGCTATCGGTCAGCTGGATATTGTTCTGCCAGGTATACGAACGCTGCAGGCTGCTGTAGTGTGAATCGTAGGCGCGGTTCTCCACGTACTCTTTGCTCAGGCCAAAGCGTAGAATGCTTTGCCAGTAGTCGGTGATATCGTCCGTGCTGGTCAGGGTATAGGCCTGCTGACGCGTAATGCCGTATGCCGGGCTTGTATACTCGCCCGCATCGTAGTCGCCATTCATATAGCCGTTATAGGCCGTGAGCCCGACATGGTGGCCTCGCTTCCAGGTGTAGCCCAAAGAGCCCGACAAGGAGTGCTGCCGGTAGCCGTCCCGATCCGGGTGATAACTGTAGATATTGTCCGGGTTGGTGGCGTTGAAGCCACTGCTGTCCGCCATGCTGCTGGACAGGGCATAGTCCCAGCCGTCCTGCGCGCCCGAAATGCCGGCGCTGGACTTGAAGGTATCGTAAGAGCCGTAGCCGACACTGCCCCAGGCGGCGAGCGGCCGATCGCCATCCGGTTTCTTCGTGATGATGTTCACCACGCCGCCGATGGCGTCGGATCCATACAGGCTGCTGGCCGCACCGCGCACGATTTCAATGCGCTCTATGGTATTCGGATCGATGGCGGCCCAGTTGGCGCCGCCCTGCGTGGAACTGTTGATCCGTATGCCGTCGACCAGCACCAGGCTCTGGTTAGGATTCGTTCCGCGCAGGAATACGCCAGTCGTGGTCTGAGGGCCGCCATTGCTGTAGAACTGGACGCCGGGCTGACGCGAGAGAATCTCGGCCACGCTGTCCTGTCCGGATTTTTGCAGCTGGTCCTTGCTGATTACGCTGACATCGCCCAGCACTTCTTTTTGCAGTTGCGCGCTGCGTGAGGCGGTGACGACGATTTGATCGAGTTTGGAAACGGGGCTGGCCGATTGAGCTGTGGCGGCGGCAGAGAGCGAGCAGCTGATTACGGCAAGCGCTTGCCGGTTTAAGATGAAAGGCATGAGAAACCCTGGAAAACGCGCGTCCCCGCACGTTGTAAGCGATAAGACATTTCTGCTTCCGCATAGCAGCCGAAGGTTGCGGCTGGCATAGAACGGAACTGGAAATGGACTAAGGGGTGATGAAGGCCGGTGTCGGGCTGGCATGCGAGGCATGCTTACCGTTGCGGGGGCAGCACAGTCTGGGCGCGTGGTTCTTGCTGAGGGCAAGCGCGCATCTGTTTCCCGTTTAACTTTCGCAGAGTGTGGGCGGTATAAGGCTACGGCCGCGTTTTTCTACTCCGAAAGCACCTTTGTCGTCGCGAAATATATCACAAGCCTCCTATAATGCCGTCCCGTAACCCTACTTGGGATGTGACCTTCATGGAAGTTCCGTTTTTGCCTTCAACCCGGGATGCCGCGCTATCGCAGGCCTTGATCGCCGCCATAGACAACAAGACGAAGCCGCGAGGCAGCCTGGGTATGCTGGAATCGCTGGCCCTTCAAGCGGGGCTGGTTCAAGGAACGACGAGCCCCCGGCTTCACGGGGCGTCGATGCTGGTATTCGCCGGCGACCATGGTGTAGTCGAAGAGGGCGTATCCGCCTATCCGCAAAGCGTGACTTGGCAGATGGTGGAGAACTTCCTGGCGGGCGGCGCGGCCATCAATGTGTTCGCGCGCCAGAGCGGCATGGCCCTGCACATCATTGATGCTGGGGTCAATCACGACTTCGGCAAACGGGATGGCCTCATTTCGCGCAAGGTGGGACCCGGTACCCGCAATTTTGCGCAGCAGCCGGCGATGACGGCTGGCGAATGTGAGACGGCGCTGCGCCACGGCATGGCACTGGTCGCAGATCTTGGTGCGAATGCGAATGTATTGGGCTTTGGCGAGATGGGCATCGGCAATACGACGGCGGCGGCAGCCATCATCCACAAACTTGCCGACACGCCTATTGCCGATTGCATTGGAGCGGGCACGGGCCTGTCGGCGGATGCGATACTGCACAAGGGACGCGTGATAGAAATGGCCGTGGCGCATCACTCGCATGCGACCGCGCCGCTGGACGTGCTTGCCACGTTCGGCGGATTCGAGATTGCAATGATGGTCGGCGCCATGTTGAAGGCGGCCGAGCGGCGAATGATGTTGTTGATCGACGGTTTCATCGTGACATCCGCCTTGCTCGTGGCGGCGCGGCTGCAGCCTTCCATCCTCGATTACTGCGTGTTCTGCCACTGCTCCAACGAGCATGGACATCGCCACGTCCTGAAAAAGCTGCACGCCACGCCCATCCTGCAACTGGATCTGCGCCTGGGCGAAGGCACCGGCTGCGCACTGGCTTTGCCTATCCTGCAAGCTGCTGTGAACTTTCTCTCCCAGATGGCCACCTTTGACTCGGCCCAGGTCTGCACAAAGTCGGAGTCATCAGTCCAGGCGAATGCCATCCTGCCCGCCAGTCGCGGGCAACAGGATTCACACCATGGCTGACCCAGCAGGCCCAGGGTCCGCTACGCTGGCTCAAGCCGCCGTACACCAGTCGCGCCTCTTCTTCATCGCGCTGCAGTTTTTCACTCGCATACCCACACCCGGCTGGGTGGGGTATCAGCCTGCCTGGCTGCAGCACGCATCGCGCTATTACCCTCTGGTCGGCCTCGTCGTGGCGGTGGTCACTGGTTTGGTTTACTTCTTATCGGCCCTGATTCTGCCGCCCGCCATTGCGGTGCTGATGTCGACCATAGCCGGCATTTACCTTACCGGCGCCTTTCACGAAGATGGATTTGCGGACGTCTGCGACGGCTTTGGCGGTGGCTATACCCGGGAACGCGTCCTGGAAATCATGAAAGACTCACGCGTGGGCGCCTACGGTGCAATAGGCATAGGACTGCTCCTGCTTCTGAAATGCACCACGCTCGCACACCTGCCGCCCCATGCCGTCATTGCGGCCTTGTTCGTTGCCCACCCCTCGTCGCGCCTGCTTTCCGCGTTGCTGATCTGGCGCATGGAGTATGCCAGGGACGAAGGCAAGGCCAAGCCCCTGGCCCAGACCATGTCGACCCCGGAAATCAGCATAGCCGCCCTGACCACGCTTCTGCCACTGGCCGCAATAGTCCTGGGCGGCTGGATTCCCTGGGCCGCCATCCTGGGTGGCATTGCCGCCGGCGTCCTGGCCACGGCATGGCTGGCCCGCTACTTCCAGCGCCGCATCGGCGGCTTCACCGGCGACTGCCTGGGCGCCGTCCAGCAGCTATCCGAAGTTGCCATCTACCTCGGCATCCTTGCCTATCTTTACAGTAACAACCTATACAGCACTCCACACTGACACATTGCTAGCCATGCGTCTCTACCTGATCCGACATCCTGCGCCGCTTCTGCCGCCCTCCGTCTGTTACGGGGCCACCGACATCGCCGTGGCCCCTCAGGAGCTTGCGCGCGTCCTCGCCCTCCAAACAGACCCTTCTTCCCGGAGCCCCGCCCAGAATCTTGCGGGATCGCGTCAAGCCGCGCAGAAGCCGTTCCTGATCAGCCCCCAAACACACTTGCCGCGAGGCCTTCCTCTTTACTCCAGTCCCCTGCAGCGGTGCCGGTGCCTGGCCGAACCCCTCGCCATCGCGCTCGACGCCACGACACTCACCTTCGACGAAAGACTGGTCGAAATGAACTTCGGAACGTGGGAACAAAAAAGCTGGGACCTGATCCCCCGCATCGAAATCGACGCCTGGACCGCCGATCTCGTCACATACCGCCCCGGCGCCGGCGAAACCGTCCTGGAAATGGCCCATCGCGTCCAGTCCTTTCACACCCAGATGCGCGCTGCGCAGCAAGACGCCATTATCATTTGCCACGCCGGCACCATCCGCCTGCTCCTGGCCTGCCAGCTCCACATCCAACCCCAAGCCATCGCCCATCACGCTGCTTCCACCACCATGAAACTGGCCTACGGCGAGCTGGTCGTCGTGGACTTTGTTTGAGACGCAGCACCGATATCGCCGCTACCCTCTAACGTAACGCCGGGGTGCCGGCATACGGCACTCCGGCGCCAAAAAACCCGGAACGATACAATAGACCTAAACCATCCCCAACCCAGTACTAAACAAACCGCTCCTTGCATAACGCATCCAAAGCACTATGCAAAGCCCGCAGGGCATGCCCACTTGTATGCCTGTCCTGCACACTGCCAGGTGACCCAGTGCCCTATCCGTCCTTGCCTTACCCCATCTCCTCCTACACTCATGGCGCCGAATTCCCGCGCCAGCTCGCCCAGCGTATCCTGATCCTCGACGGTGCCATGGGCACCATGATCCAGCAATACAAGCTCAGCGAGACCGACTTCCGGGGCCAACGCTTCGCGGATCACGGTAAGGACGTCAAAGGCAATAACGAACTGCTCTCCATCGTGCGCCCCGACATCATTGGCGATATTCATCGCCAATACCTCGAAGCCGGCGCCGACGTCATCGAAACCAATACCTTTGGCGCCACCTCCATTGCCCAGGGCGACTACGGCTTGCCCGAAATCGCCTACGAGCTGAACGTCGTTTCAGCCAGGCTGGCACGCGAAGCCTGTGATGCCTTCAGCACCCCCGACCGCCCGCGTTTCGTCGCGGGAGCCCTGGGCCCGCAGCCCAAAACCGCGTCCATCTCTCCGGACGTCAACGACCCGGCGGCCCGCAACGTCACCTTCGAACAGTTGCGCGCGGCTTACAGCGAACAGCTCAATGGCTTGCTCGATGGCGGCATAGACATCGTCCTGATCGAAACCATCTTCGATACCTTGAATGCCAAGGCGGCCATCTTTGCTGTCGAAAGCGTGTTCGAAGAACGTGGCGTGCGCTTGCCTGTCATGATTTCCGGTACGGTCACCGATGCGTCCGGACGCATCCTGTCGGGCCAGACGGTCGAAGCGTTCTGGAATTCCGTGCGGCATGCCCGACCTGTAACGATAGGGCTGAACTGCGCACTGGGCGCCGCGTTGATGCGTCCCTATGTCGCCGAACTGTCCAAGCTGTGCGACACCTATCTGTGCGTGTATCCCAATGCGGGCCTGCCCAACCCCATGGCCGACACCGGCTTCGACGAAGCGCCCGCCGATACCTCGGCGCTGCTGGAAGAATTCGCCCTGTCCGGTCTGGTCAATATGGCCGGCGGATGTTGCGGGACCACGCCCGAGCATATCAAGGCCATTGCGGAAAAAGTGGCCGGCCTGCCCGTGCGGCAACCGCCCGTGGTGCCCGTCAAGACACGATTGTCGGGACTGGAGGCCTTGAATATCGATCGCGATTCGCTGTTCGTCAACGTCGGCGAACGCACCAACGTGACGGGCAGCAAGATGTTCCTGCGCCTGATACGCGAGGAGAAATACGATGAAGCCTTGACCGTTGCCCGCCAGCAGGTCGAGAACGGCGCGCAGATCATAGACATCAATATGGACGAGGCCATGCTGGACTCGGCCGCCTGCATGCATCGCTTCCTGAACATGGTGGCGTCCGAGCCTGATATTGCACGGGTCCCCATCATGATCGACAGCTCGAAATGGGACGTCATCGAAACAGGGCTGCGTTGCGTGCAAGGCAAGGCGGTGGTCAATTCCATATCCATGAAAGAAGGCGAGGGTCCTTTCCTCGAGCATGCACGCCTGTGCCGCAAGTACGGCGCCGCGGCTGTGGTCATGGCATTCGACGAAGAGGGTCAGGCCGACAACCTCGAAAAGCGCAAGGCCATATGCCGGCGCGCCTACGACTTGCTCGTCAATGAGGTCGGCTTTCCACCCGAAGATATCATTTTCGATCCTAACGTATTTGCCATTGCCACTGGTATCGACGAACACAACCATTATGCGGTCGACTTTATCGAGGCGACGCGCTGGATCACGGACAATCTGCCGCATGCACGCGTGTCCGGCGGCATCTCCAATGTCAGCTTTTCCTTCCGTGGCAACGAAGCCATGCGCGAGGCCATTCATGCGGTCTTCCTGTACTACGCGATCCAGGAAGGGCTCACCATGGGCATCGTCAATGCGGGTCAGCTTGGGGTGTACAGCGACCTGGACAACACGCTGCGCGACATGGTCGAAGACGTGGTGCTGGATCGCCCCGTGCCCCTGGGCAAGACTGAACCCGCCGATGAGCGCAGCCCGACCGAGCGGCTGGTCGAGCTGGCGGAAACGGTAAAGGGATCCGGCGCGAAGAAGGAGGAAGACCTGACATGGCGCGAACAATCGGTCGAGGCCCGGCTGTCGCATGCGCTCGTTCATGGCATTACGACATTCATCGTCGAAGACACCGAGGAGGTGCGCCAGAAAATCGCCGATGCGGGCGGACGTCCGATCCAGGTGATCGAAGGACCGTTGATGGACGGCATGAACATCGTTGGCGATTTGTTCGGCGCGGGAAAAATGTTTCTTCCCCAGGTCGTGAAATCGGCACGTGTCATGAAACTGTCGGTCGCTCATTTGGTGCCCTTCATCGAGGAAGAGAAACGGCAGATCGAAGCGGCAGGCGGCGACGTGCGCGCCAAGGGCAAGATCGTGATTGCCACCGTCAAGGGCGACGTACACGATATCGGCAAGAATATCGTGACCGTGGTTTTGCAGTGCAATAACTTCGAAGTAGTGAATATGGGCGTCATGGTGCCTTGCACCCAGATACTGGCCAAGGCCAAGGAAGAGAAGGCCGACATGGTCGGGCTCTCCGGCCTGATTACGCCCAGCCTGGAAGAGATGGCCTATGTGGCGTCGGAAATGCAGCGCGACGATTACTTTCGCAGCCGAAAAATGCCTCTGCTCGTGGGTGGGGCTACGACCAGCCGTGTGCACACGGCGGTGAAGATAGCACCCAACTACGAGGGGCCGGTCATCTATGTGCCGGATGCAAGTCGTTCGGTGGGCGTGGCCACGCACTTGATGTCCGACGGCGCCGACACCTGGTTGGCGAATCTTGCGGAAGAATACGAAACGGTGCGCACGCGCCATGCCAATCGCAAGGCAACCCCCCTGGTGAGCCTGGCCGAGGCACGGGCCGGACGCCCGGCCATAGATTGGTCCAGCTACACACCACCGCGGCCAAAATTCATCGGGCGCCGCACATTCAAGAACTACGATCTCTCCGAGATTCTTAAATTCCTGGACTGGACGCCGTTTTTCCAGACCTGGAGCCTCTTCGGCCAGTATCCCGCCATTCTGCAGGACAAGGTCGTGGGCGAGCAGGCACGCAAGCTCTTCGAGGAAGGGCAGGCCATGATGAAGAAGGTGGTGGACGGGCGCTGGCTGACGGCCAATGGCGTCATCGCCTTCTATCCGGCCAATACGGTCAATGATGAAGACATCGAGATCTATCGCGACGAGACACGCTCGGAAGTCCTGTTCACATGGCGCAATGTGCGCCAGCAGCAGGAAAAGCGCGAAGGCGTCGATTACAAATGCCTGGCTGACTACATTGCACCCAAATCCAGCGGCGTGGCCGATTACATCGGGATGTTCGCGGTGACCGGCGGCCTGGGTATTGAAAAGCACGACAAGCGCTTCCTGGACGATAACGACGATTATTCCAGCATCATGCTCAAGGCGATCGCCGACCGCCTTGCCGAAGGATTTGCCGAAACCCTGCATGCCCGGGTACGTCGCGACCTGTGGGGATATGTACCCCACGAAGATCTGCCCGATGCGGAGATCATTGCCGAGAAATACCAGGGTATACGCCCGGCGCCCGGCTACCCGGCATGCCCCGAGCATGTGGTCAAGAAAGAAATGTTCCGGGTGATGGAATGCGAGGATATCGACATGCAATTGACCGACAGTTATGCCATGTATCCGGCTTCCAGCGTATCGGGCTTTTATTTCAGCCATCCCATGTCGCAGTATTTCAATGTTGGCAACATAGGCGATGACCAGGTCAAGGACTATGTGCAACGCAGCGGACGCGATGAAGACGATGTGCGCCGCAGCCTGGCAAGCCTGTTGAGATAGGCCTGGCGTAACGGAGGTAGTCCATGCAGGCCAAGGGCGCGCCGCCGTCGGCGGACCAGGTCAACTCGGCGCGGCGCAAAGCGCTGGGTGACTTTCTGCGCAGCGCTCGCGCTCGCGTACAGCCCGAAACCATGGGGCTGCCCGCCGGCGTGCGGCGCCGTACGCCCGGGCTGCGCCGTGAAGAAGTGGCACAGCTCTGCAGTATCAGCGTCACCTGGTACACATGGATAGAGCAAGGCCGAGATGTCTCCGTGTCGCCCAGCGTGTGGGCCCGGCTGGCCTCGGTATTGGCACTGTCGCGCGCCGAGCGCCATTATCTGTTCGAACTTGCGGAGTGTACCGACCCCGAGCATGGCCGCGAGCATGCGCATCCCCTGCCCGAGGGGCTCGCCGATTGCGTGCACAGCATCATTGCACCTGCCTACATCCTCGATCGGTGCTGGAATGTGCTGGCTCGCAATGAAGCCTTATTGCATCTTTTCGATGGCTGGCCCGATCGCGACGCAAGGCCCAATCTGTTGCGGTATATCTTTCTGGATCCTGCGGCCCGCCAGCTGGTGGTGGACTGGGACCAGCGGGCCAGCCGAGTCGTGGCTGAGTTCAGGGCCGATGCGGCCGCACACGCCGACGAGCCCGACGTGCGCGCTTTGCTGGATGAATTGCTGCAGTCCAGTCCCGTGTTCGCACACTGGTGGACGCGGCATGCGGTCGTGGACCGCGAAGGCGGCCTTCGCGAGTTCCAGCATCCCGTATCGGGCGCTTTGAGCTACCAGCAGATCACTTTCCGCCTGGCAACGCGGCCGGACTGCAAGCTTGTGATGCTGCTGGATAATGGGACGATTGGGTCGTCTTCCGATTCAAGTCGAGACCGAACCTCCAGAATTTAGGGGGTGATTGTTGTTTTTGTCATGGGTAAATGCTTGCAATAACGCAAACCCGCGAAAAACAGGAAACTGCCCCGGTTGTGCTCAATTGTTTTAAACTAGAGGAACAGTCAACAAGGAGCTTTTCCATGAGCGTTGCCCTCTCTCCCATTGTCTCGGAATTCGAGACCGAAGAACAAGCGGCCAGCTATGACCGCTGGCTTCGTGCGAAAGTGCAAGCTAGCTTGGCAGACACCAGCCCGCGCATCCCCCACGATGAAGTGATGGCTCACATGGACGCCATTATCGAAGAAGCGGAAAAACGCCACCAAGCCAAGAATAAAACACGCGCACTATAAAGGTCGTGACGGCTAAATAAGCCTGTGTCTCACGCGCGACCTAATAACCATGCTGACTATTACCTGGCTTTCCACTGCTAAACGTGATTTAGCGGAAATTATCACCTACATTGCCGAACGCAGCCCCCAAGCGGCTCGTAATATCAGACGGCACATTGAAAGCGCCCTGCTGCCGGTTGCAGAACACCCCTACTTGTATAAGCCTGGTCGTATATCCGGCACACGCGAAATCGTCGCACACCCAAACTACATCATTGTGTACAAAGTGACGTACTCGGCCATCGAAGTTATGAACGTCGTGCACGCCCGCCAGGAATACCCTTAAGCTGCGACTGATGCCGCCACGCAATTGGGTGGCGGTTTGGCCGCAATGACTGCTGCCGCCTGCAGCACCAGGCGTAGAGCATTTCCACTCAAACTCGGCCAACCGATTTGGTCTTGTGCAAGTTATTGCCTGCCGTGGCCGGCAGGCGCGAGAACGAAATGGCGGACGCGGCGGTGATCAGGCCGATAACGATGAAACCCCACACAATATCGGCCAGCGCCAATTCCGATGCGCCGCGCCATTGCATGCTGAGATTCATGGTGACGGCGGCGCAGGCCACGCCCAGGCTGATGCCCAATTGCTGCGCCATGGCGGCAAAGCTGCTCGCGCGGGCCATGTCCGCCGAGCCAAGGTCGGCATAAGTCAGCGTATTGACCGCCGTGAATTGCAGCGAGCGGAAAAAGCCGCCGATGACCAGAATGGCAATCATGATCCACAACGGCGTATCGGCGCGGAACAGTCCGCATAGCATGATGAAGGCAGCGGTCAGGACGGCGTTGGTGACAAGCACGCGCTTGAATCCATAGCGCCTGATGATCGGCGTGGCGACGAACTTCATGACCATAGCCCCGGCCGCGCTGGTGAAGGTGATCATGCCGGCCGAAAACGGCGTCAAGCCAAAGCCTACTTGCAGCAGAATGGCAAGCAGGAAGGGGCTGGCGCCGACGGCAAAGCGGCACAGATTCCCGCCCAGTGTGGCGATGGCAAAAGTGGGAACCCGTAACAGGGACAAGTCGATGATGGGGTGTTCGATGCGCCGGGCGTGCCAGATATAGAGTGCGCCGCACGTCAGCCCCACCGCCACCATGATCAAGAGCTGCGGCAGCGACAAGGACTGATGGCCGACGGCCTCGAAGCTGGACACCAGCGTGGCCAGGCTGACACCGCTAAGGATGAAGCCGACCCAATCGAGCCGGGGCGCGGTCACCGGGAAGTCATCGCGTATGTAGTAGATCACCAACCCGATGCCCAGCACACCCACCGGGATATTGATCAGGAATATCCAGTGCCATGACGCATAGGTGACCAGGAACCCGCCCAGGGGCGGCCCTATCAGGGGACCCAGCAAGGCCGGAAGCGACAGGAAGGCCATGGCCTTGAGCAATTCGGTCTTAGGTATCTTGCGCAGCAAAATGACGCGTCCGACGGGGACCATCATGGCGCCTGCCAAGCCCTGCACCACGCGTGCCACAACAAGCTGGGCAATGCTTTGGGAGGCGGCGCAGGCTATGGAACTGAGAGTGAAGAGCAGGATGGCCGCGATAAAAACCCGTCTTGCCCCGTAGCGATCAGCGGCCCAGCCGCTGATCGGGACAAATACCGCTACGGCGAGCAGATAGCTGGTGATGGCGACGTTCATGTGCACGACGGAGGTGTCCAGCGAAAGCGCCATGGCCGGCAGCGCGGTGGCCACGACGGTGGCGTCCAGCATCTGCATGAACAGTGCGCAGCCCACGATAAACGGTATCATGCGGATTGCGCTGCGTTCGCGCGGGGAGATCGGTTCTACGGAAAGTTCGGGTGTCGGGTAGGCGGTCTCAGTGGGCATTAGGCACTCAGTTCAGCTCGAGTGAAGTAAACTTGGGTTTCGTCGGTTAACCATATTTGGTCTTTACGCATTATGGCAAAGAATTTCGAGTCAGAAATTACTCAGTTTCTGAAAAAGTACAAGGCAGAGCATCCTGATACCGAGGCGCGTCAGCGCGAAGGGCGTGGACGTCTTTGGGACAAGCAAATTGATCCGGAACTCCAAGATGGGTATCGCGCCGGGCGTGTACCGCAAAAGCCATACGTGTACCAGACGAACTAAGCGGGCTCATGCCGTTGTCCGGGGCAGGAGGCGTGGGAATGGATGCGTTGGTCACGCCGGCCATTGATAGCACCCCCGACGTGGTCGATAGTGTGGCCTTGGCTCGCCTGTATGGCGAACCACTGTTCGCCATGCCCCACGATTTGTATATTCCCCCGGATGCCCTTGAAGTATTCCTGGAAACATTCCAGGGCCCACTGGATTTGCTGCTTTACCTGATACGCAAGCAGAATTTCAATGTGCTTGACATCCCCATGGCCGAGGTCACCAAGCAGTATCTTTCTTACGTGGAACAGATCCGCAAGCATAACCTCGAGCTCGCCGGCGAATATCTGCTTATGGCGGCGCTGCTCATCGAAATCAAGTCGCGCATGTTGCTGCCGGTCAAAAAATCGGACAGCGGCGAAGAGGTCGACGACCCGCGCGCCGAGCTGGTCAGGCGTTTGCTTGAATACGAACAAATGAAGCTGGCGGCACGCAAGCTGGATGCCTTGCCGCAACTGGGCAGAGACTTCCAGCGTTCGCATGCATTCTTGGACTTGCAGGTGGAACGCATCTTGCCCGAGGTCAGCCCCGACGACCTGCGCAATGCCTGGCTCGACATCATGCGCCGCGCCAAGCTCAATCAACATCACCGCATCACCCGCGAACAATTATCCGTGCGCGACCACATGAGCCAGATCCTGCGTCGCTTGAGCGACGTTCGATTCATGGAATTCACCGAGCTTTTCAGCGAGCGGGTGGTGGACGGCGACTCAGTGCCCATCCTGGTGGTACATTTTCTGGCCATGCTCGAACTGGCACGTGAATCGTTGCTGGACATCACCCAGGCCGAACCCTACGCGCCCATTTACTTGCGCCTGTCCTATATACGCGCCGCCGCCTGATATGGCGGGCACATTCTATTCCGCACGGAGATTTTTTTGAAAGTCGTTCACACCATCGAAGAACTGCGCGACCAATTGCGCGGGCAGTTGCGGGTTGCATTTGTGCCTACCATGGGCAACTTGCATCAGGGTCATCTTTCACTGATGAAGCTCGCTCGCCAGCATGGCGATCCGGTGGTTGCCAGCATATTCGTCAATCGCCTGCAATTCGGTCCGAATGAGGATTTCGATCAATACCCGCGCACCCTGGCGGCCGATATTGAAAAGCTCGAACGCGAGCGCGACGTCTATGTGCTGTTTGCGCCAAACGAGCGGGAAATGTACCCCGAACCACAAAGCTTCCAGATACAACCGTCGGCCGACCTGGGCGGGATATTGGAAGGCGAATTTCGTCCCGGGTTTTTTACGGGCGTCAGCACTGTGGTGCTCAAGCTGTTTTCCTGTGTCCAGCCCAGTGTTGCCGTATTCGGCAAGAAAGATTACCAGCAGCTGATGGTGGTGCGCCGCATGTGCCGCCAGTTCCAGCTGCCAGTAAACATCCTGGCACACGAAACCGTGCGCGACACTGACGGTCTGGCGCTGTCTTCGCGCAATATGTACTTGCAGCCTGAACATCGTGCCGAAGCGCCCCAGTTGTATGCCGCCTTGCAGGGCGTCAAAAAGCGCGTGGAGGAAGGTCATGCCGATCTGGATGCGCTGGAGCGCCATGCCATCGACCATCTGCGCGATCGCGGCTGGCAGGTCGACTACGTTTCGCTGCGACGCCAGCGCGATCTGCTGGCGCCCACCGCAGGCGAGATCAATGCCCGCGAGCCACTGGTTGTTCTAGCGGCCGCCAAACTGGGCAGCACTCGCCTCATCGACAACCTGGAGATTTGATAGGCCGGCACTCCCATGCCTTCCACGGCCGTCTACCGGCGCTCTGTAAGAATTGACAGGAGACCCCGTCTATTGGCCATGACAGAATAGTACATAGCCAATAGACGGAGATAAGCATGCTACAAGGACGCAATCATGGCGGTTCGCCTATCTCGCGGTTAACACCGCGCGAGCGTGACGTCATGGACTACGTGGTATCGGGCAAACCCAACAAGATCATCGCTGCCGAACTGGGTGTATCGCAGCGCACCATCGAAGCTCATCGGGCCCGAATTTTTCAGAAAATGCAGGTCAGGAATGCAGTCGAATTAACCCGCTGCATTATGTCGCAGGGTGTTCCGTTCTAGGGTTTATTGACACTGCAGCGGTGTCTGGCTGGAAATTTCGTCGATGGGGTCGATGTCTTGCTGGCGTGTCAGGTGGTGGTCAAGCGTGGGCTTTATATCGTCGATTGTATTGATGCGCAGCACGTTGTCGTTGACAAAGGTCAGGTTGGCCTTGGTGGCTTCATTGGGTAACTGCAGCACGATGCGCAACGGCTGCGTGGCCACGACATTCCAGCAGCCCTGCTGAACAATGTTGTTCTTGGGCTCGGGATGATCAAGCAATACGGTGCGGGCGCGCCACTGCCCCTCGGGAGCCAGTGTTAGCGTTACCCGTGTGGCCGAGCAGCCAGGGCCTGCGTTGAGCAGGCAAGGTACGGTGCCCAGGAAGGTTTTGGCTTCGGCTACGGCACGCGCTTTTACCGCCGTGCCTTCCGCCGCTTGTTGCTGCGATTTCCGCCTGTTGGCTTTTTGTTCTTCATTCCCGAAACCCAGCTGTATCTGCGATGGTGCCCTGGCAACGTCGCGACCCTGCGCGTGAATTTGTGCATCGGTTGCGGTGTTGTCATGCGGAGTGTCGTAATAGCCCGATGGTTTTTGCTGGGCACAGCCAGCAAGAACCAGGGCCAATACGGCGGCGCCCAAGGGATTGCAAAACGAACGTCGAGTGAGCTGGGCAGGGAAGGGCATGGCAATTATCCGTCAACAGGGGGCAATGAGCATTCTACGCATTTATTGTCCTGGCGGTAAGTCGCCTTTTGTAGAAACCCCGGCAACGCCGGTATATTACGTGTGAGCATGGTTTATGCACGTGACTCTTTACGCGGTGTCGGCTCAGTTGACGGCGGCCGCCTTGGGTGCATTGACCGGTGCCTATTGCGCCCGGGCGGCAGATGCCTATGTTGCCATGCTCTCTGCCGGGGGCGAGCCCGATCCGGCCACCCTGCGCAGGGCGCTGGCGAACGCTCTGCGGCGCTTTCCGGGCCAGGGAATTGTCCCGCATCCTCGCCGTCCAATCGCAAAGCAAGAGATCGTGGCCGGTTGCATGCTGCTCATGGCTGTTTGTTTTGCCGTCCTGAACCAGACGCATGGCTACTCGTTGTTTTTTTTCTGTCTGGCCGTTGTCACCGCCACGCTGCTGATGCTGGCCTTGATCGACGCCCATACGCGGCTGCTACCCGATGCGCTGACGCTTCCATTGATGTGGGCTGGCTTGGCGCTAGCCTGGAGTAGCTACGGCGTCGGACTGCACAATGCCGTAGCCGGCGCCATGCTGGGTTACGGTTTCCTGTGGTTGCTGTTTTCGGCCTTCAAGTGTCTTAGCGGGCATGATGGCATGGGCTACGGAGACTTCAAGCTGTTGGCTGCTCTGGGTGCATGGCTGGGCTGGCGTCCGCTGGCCATGGTTCTGTTGGCGTCGAGCCTTGCCGCTATTCTGTTCGCCATGCTGCGCCAGCGTTCCCTGACCCCCGAGGGGGCCTATCCATTCGGACCGTTCCTGGCAGCCAGCGGAACGGCTTCACTGCTGTTCGAATCGGGACAGACGGGGACATTCCTGACCGGACCTTTCCTGACCGGATTATTCTGACAGCCCCTGCCACGTACCGGTATAACCATACAGACACCGACCGGGTTCATGCCGACCCGGGCGCGGCACGTGCAGACCGCGTCCATGCAGACCGCATCCATGCAGACTGCATCCATCCACACCGGACGTAGGTTACATTGGTATTTTCGGAGTAAAGGTATTCGATCATGTTGAAGATAGGACTGACCGGAGGCATAGGCTCGGGCAAAAGCCGTGTTGCGGACTTCTTTGCTTCATGGGGCGCCGCCATCGTGGATACCGATGTCATCGCCCACGAACTTACTGCGCCAGGCGGTGCGGCGATCGAGCCCATCCGTCAGCATTTTGGCCCCGATGTCATTGCTCCCACCGGCGCGCTGGACCGTGAGGCGATGCGCGAGCTCGTGTTCGCGAGCCCGCAGGCTCGCAGTCAGCTCGAAGCGATCATACATCCGCTGATAGGATCCGTTACAAAACGAAGGGCCGAATCGGCACAAGGATGTTATCTTGTTTTTGTCGTGCCGTTGCTGGTGGAATCGGGTCGGTGGCGCGACCAGGTCGATCGCATCTGTGTAGTCGACTGCGATCCGGCAACGCAGGTCGCCCGTGTGAAGGCCCGCAGCGGGCTGACGACAGAGGCTATTGGGCGTATTATGTCCGCTCAAGCGTCGCGCGAGGCCCGCCTGGCCGTGGCTGACGATGTGGTGTTGAACGACGGGCAGACCAAGGTCGAGGACCTCGAACGTCGCGCTTGGGAGCTGCACCTGCGCTGGTGCGCCCTGGCCCAACAAGCATCCGGTAAATTTTCAACCACCAGCCCCACTTAAATTGAAAAGGTTCTTGGTCGCGTGATTCTTTATGAATATCCCTGCAATGAACGGGTTCGGTCCCTGTTAAGGGTCGAGCATTTGTTCGACAGGCTATTTTTTTTCGCCAAAGGCATCGACGCGCATTATCATCACATTGCGGTGGCGACGCTATTCGACCTGCTCGATATCTGCGATCGAACCGACCTGCGCGGTGCCATCCTCCAAGACCTCGAACGTCAGCGCACAGCGCTCGGTGCGCTGAGGCAGCATCCCGGCGTGGACGTGCAATTGCTCGATGCCATGCTTGCCGAGATCCAGTCGGCAGCCGCCAACCTCGGCGCGCAAGGCAGGGTGGGGCAGGAACTACGTGACAACGAATGGCTCGCCAGCCTGCGGGGGCGCGTGTCGGTACCCGGGGGATCTTCCCAGGTCGACATGCCTTCCTATTTTTCCTGGCAAATCAAGCCGCCCGAGGCGCGTTCCGAAAACCTGCGTCAATGGATCATGACCTTCATGCCTTTGTATAAGGGCCTTGCGCTCATTCTGCGGTTGCTGCGGGATTCCGGCGACGTGGTCGATGCGGTGGCGCGTCAGGGCGCCTACCAGGACATGCTGGGCGGCAAGGTCTTCCAGCTCTTGAGGGTATGGGTGGACGCCGGTCTGGACGTCTTCCCCGAAATGAGCGCGAATAAATATGTGATCTGGGTTCGATTCGCCAGGCAGGACAGCGACCTCAAGCCCCAACCCATCACCGACGATGTACCTTTCAAATTGGCCCGCTGTAACCTTTAGGTCCGGTGCCGCAGCACTGTCGTTTCTCCCTGGCTAACCGCGCCCGCGCTGCCTCACGACTCCTTCCCATCGCGCGTATACGGCAAATGACTTCGCCTGATGCAAACAGGCCTGGCATAAATTGTTGTTGCGTTGCATTACAAATCCAGGATTTCGACGCCCGTCAGCGCTCCGATCGGTGAAAATGGCGGCTGTTTCGTGTTAACCGGAGAACTGTGCATGTCGGAATCAAGCTCCGAACCGTATCGACCCAGGCGCGGTCGATGGCCCTGGCTAATTGTGTTGGTGCTAGCGATCGCTGGCGGCTATTGGTTTTTCGTCAAGAGTCCATCAGCTCCGGGCCAGCAAGCTGGAATATCGGCTGGACGTGGAATGCCTCCCGCCATGGCGGTTCCCGTCAGGCTGGCCACGGTGGAAACCGGTCCCATCGACTATACGCTCAAGGCGATAGGCACGGTGACGGCATTCAATACCGTTACCGTGCGCAGTCGTGTCGATGGCGAGCTGCAGAAAATAGCCTTTACCGACGGCCAAAAGGTACGGGAAGGCGATCTACTGGCGCAGATCGATCCGCGCAGCTATCAGGTCGAACTGGACCAGGCATTGGGTCAGCAAAAACAGAATGAGGCCCAGTTGCAGAATGCGCAGCGCGACTTGCAGCGCTACCAATTGCTGTTCAAGCAGAATTCCATTGCCAAGCAGCAAGTGGACGCTCAGGCCGCACTGGTTCAGCAGTACCTGGGGTCGCGCAAGAGCGATCAGGCTGCCGTCGACAGTGCAACGTTGCAGTTGAGTTTCACGCGCATCATTGCGCCGATTTCAGGACGGCTGGGTTTGCGCAAGCTCGACCAGGGCAACATGATCAACGCTTCCAACACCGACGGTCTCGTGGTCATCACGCAAACGCAGCCTATTTCGGTCATGTTCACCTTGCCGCAGGCCCAATTGCCCGATGTCCTGGAGAAGATCCGTGGTGGCCAGACGCTGGCGGTCGAGTTGTACGACCGGGACGACGTACGCAAGATCGCCACGGGTGACTTGATGGCTCTGGACAACCAGATTGATGTCGCCACAGGTACCGTAAAGCTCAAGGCGCGCTTTGCCAATGAAAATGAATCCCTGTTTCCGAATCAATTTGTCAATGTGCGCCTGCGAGTCGGCACTGCCGAATCATTGGTTGTGCCCACCATGGCCGTGCAGCAGGGCTCCATCGGTGCCTTCGTCTATTTGGTCGACGATGAAAGCAAGGTACACGTGCAGCCCATAGTCATCGGCCGGGTCGATGAAAAACGGGTGGCGGTGGCATCCGGCCTTTCGGCCGGCCAGCGCGTGGTGGTTGAAGGGCTGGATCGGTTGCGCGAGGGTGCCAAGGTCGAGGTCGTGAGCGCCACAGCGGCGGCACCTGGGGGCCCTGACGCCAGCGCGGGACTCAAGGCGCGCGCACCCCAGACCGGAGCGCCGGCCGCCGGTGCGCCGGCCGCCGGAGCGCCGGCCGCCAGCCCACCCAGCGCACATTAAGGACGGGTCGTGAATCTTTCGCGCCTTTTTATCTTGCGGCCGGTTGCCACCACGCTCGCCATGGTGGCGCTGCTTATATCCGGCATCCTGGCCTATAGGCTGCTTCCGGTGTCGGCCTTGCCGCAGGTCGACTATCCCACCATCCAGGTAACCACGCTGTACCCGGGTGCCAGTCCCGATGTCATGACAGCGCTGGTGACGTCACCGCTTGAGCGCCAATTCGGGCAGATGCCGGGCATGACGCAGATGACGTCGTCGAGTTCAGGCGGGTCGTCGGTGATCACCCTGCAGTTCGATCTGGGCCTGGCCCTGGACGTCGCCGAGCAGGAAGTGCAGGCGGCGATCAACGCCGCGTCCAACCTGCTGCCCAACGACTTGCCTGCACCGCCGATCTACAACAAGGTCAACCCTGCCGATACGCCCGTGATCAGTCTGGCTGTCACGTCTCCGACCCTGCCCTTGTACGAAGTGCGCGATCTGATCGACATAAGGGTGGCCCAGAAGCTGTCGCAGATTTCCGGCGTAGGGCTGGTCAGCATCGCGGGCGGGCAACGTCCGGCAGTGCGCATTCAGGCCAATCCGCGGGCGCTGGCGGCGCATAACCTCACCCTGGCCAGTCTGCGCACCGCCATCACCGGCGCCAATGTGAACCAGCCCAAGGGCAACCTCGACGGGCCGGAGCGTTCCACCACCATCAATGCCAACGATCAACTCAAGACTATTGCCGACTACGAGCAGTTGATCGTGGCCTACGAGAATGGCGCGCCATTGCGCTTGCGCGACGTGGCCGAGGCCAGGCAGGATGCCGAGAATACGCGCCAGGCGGCCTGGATAGGCAAGACTCCGGCAATCTTGCTGAATATCCAGCGGCAGCCCGGCGCCAACGTCATCGAGGTTGTGGATGAGGTGCTGGCCTTGCTGCCGTCGCTGAAAACGGCCTTGCCCGCGGGTGTGGACGTGGTCGTGGCCACCGACCGCACCCAGACCATACGCGACTCGATCGACCACGTGCAGATCGAAATGCTGCTGGCCATTGCGCTGGTGGTGCTGGTTACCTTCGTGTTCCTGCGCAGCTGGACGGCGACCTTCATTCCCAGCGTGGTGGTGCCGTTGTCGCTGGTTGGAACCTTCGGCATCATGTACCTGGCAGGCTTCAGCGTGAACAACCTGACGCTGATGGCGCTGACGGTGGCCACCGGCTTTGTCGTGGACGACGCCATCGTCATGATCGAGAACATCGCAAGGCATATCGAGAAGGGCGAAAGTGCCATGAAGGCCGCCCTGAAGGGCGCCTCGCAAATCGGCTTCACGCTGGTGTCGCTGACTTTATCCCTGATTGCGGTCCTCATTCCGCTGCTATTCATGAGCGACCTGATTGGCCGCCTGTTTCGCGAGTTTGCCATTACGCTGGCCGTCGCCATACTGCTGTCGCTCGCGATCTCGCTGACGCTGACGCCCATGATGTGCGCACGCTTGCTCAAGCCGGAATCGGAAATGAAGTATGGGCGTTTCCAGCGCTGGTCAGGCGCCGCCATGGACCGGCTGGTCGGATCTTATGACCGCGGTCTGATCTGGGTGTTGGCCCATCAGCGGGCGACCTTATGGGTCGCCCTGGGCACGCTGGTGTTTACCGGACTGCTTTATGTGGTAGTGCCCAAGGGGTTTTTTCCCCAGCAGGACACCGGCCTGATCCAGGCCATCAGCCAGGGGCCGCAGACCGTGTCGTTCAGTTCCATGGCGCAGCGCCAGCAATTGGCCGTTGACCGCATACTGAAGGACCCCGATGTGGCGGCGGTGTCGTCATTCATCGGTATAGATGGCACCAACGCCACCTTGAATACCGGGCGCCTGCAGATCGCGCTCAAGCCCTTGGCAGAGCGCAGCGATAGTGCACCGACGATCATTCGGCGCCTGGGAGAAGACCTGGAGTCACTCTCCGGTATTCAGGTGTTCATGCAACCCGTGCAAGACCTTACGGTGGATGACCGCATCAGTCGTACGCAATACCAGATGAGCTTGTCCGAGCCGGATCACGCCGTGCTTCTTGAATGGACGCCGCGCCTGGTGGATGCCTTGCAGGCGCTGCCCGAACTGGTCGATGTCGTGGACGACTTGCAAGGCGATGGACTGCAAACGATATTGAGCATAGACCGTGACGCGGCGGCCCGTCTGGGCGTAAGCAATGCGGCGATCGACGATGCCTTGTACGATGCTTTTGGCCAGCGCCTGATTTCCACCATTTTTACGCAGTCTACCCAGTACCGTGTGGTGCTGGAGGTGGCATCGCAGTTTCGCCAGAATCCACAGGCGCTGGCACAGATCTACGTGCCCACGGCCTCCGGCACACCGGTGCCGATCAGCAGCCTGGCACAGATCAGCCAGCGCGATGCGCTGTTGTCCATCGAGCGGCTGGGGCAATTCCCGGCCACGACCATTTCGTTCAACCTGGCACCCGGCGTTGCGCTGTCGGACGCGGTAGAGGCCATAGCCGTGGCGCAGCAAGCGCTCGGGATGCCCGCATCCGTCGAGCTGAAATACCAGGGCGCCGCCAAGGCCTTCCAGTCGTCATTGTCATCGACCTTGTGGCTGCTACTTGCCGCGGTGGCAACGATGTACATCGTGCTGGGCATACTGTATGAAAGCTATATACATCCCATCACCATTCTTTCCACATTGCCGTCGGCGGCGGTCGGCGCGCTGCTGGCCTTGTTGATTACCGGTTCGGACCTGGACATGATCGGAATTATTGGCATCATTCTGTTGATCGGCATCGTGAAGAAGAACGCCATCATGATGATCGACTTCGCGCTGGATGCCGAGCGCCAGCGTGGGTTGAGTCCCCGGGCCGCCATACACGAAGCGGCCCTGCTGCGATTCCGTCCCATCCTCATGACCACGCTGGCGGCGCTGTTCAGCGCGATTCCATTGATGCTGGCCACTGGCTCCGGTTCCGAGCTGCGTCAGCCGCTGGGCCTGGTCATGGTGGGTGGTCTGTTGTGCAGCCAGGTGCTCACCTTGTTCACAACGCCGGTCATCTACTTGATGTTCGATAACATCGCGCGGCGATTCAAGGCCTACCGCCGGGTCGGACCCCGCCGCGTGGAGACCTCTCCATGAGGTGGTTCACCCTGTTCATCATGCGCCCGGTGGCCACGACCTTGCTGTGCGTGGCCCTGGTGCTGACGGGTGGGCTGGCCTATTTCTATCTGCCTGTGGCGCCGCTGCCGCAAATGGATTTCCCCATGATTTCCGTGTCGGCCAGCATGGCAGGCGCCAGTCCCGAAACCATGGCATCCAGCGTAGCGACGCCGCTCGAGCAGTCCCTGGGCGCCATAGCGGGCGTCTCGGAGATGAGCTCGCGCAGCTCCGAGGGGTCGACACGCATTTTCCTGATGTTCGATATGGACCGGGATATCAATGGCGCGGCACGTGATGTACAGGCGGCCATCAATGCGGCCCGGGGCATGCTGCCCTCCAGCCTGCGCAACAATCCGACGTATCACAAGGTCAATCCGGCGTCAGCGCCGGTCATGGTGCTGGCGCTGAGGTCCAACACGTCGACGCAGGGGCGCTTGTATGACCTGGCGTCCACGGTGCTGGGCCAGAAAGTTTCCCAAGTGCCGGGCGTGGGCGAGGTCGAAGTCGGCGGCAGCTCGCTGCCCGCGATACGCGTAAGCCTCAATCCGCAAGCCCTGAACAGCGCCGGCGTGTCGCTGGACGAGGTGCGTACGGCGCTATTCAACGCCAATACCATGCGGCCCAACGGCGGGGTGGAGAATGACGCCTATCATTGGCAAGTCAGTTCGGGGGGGCAGTTGACCAAGGCGGCGCAATACCGGCCGCTGATCGTGGCCTGGCGCGACGGGTCGCCGATACGGGTCCAGGACATTGCCAAGGTCGAGGACTCTGTCGAGAATCTGTTCAACACCGGTTTTTTCAACAAGCAGCGCGCCGTGCTGCTGGTCATCAGGCGCCAGGCTGACGCCAATATCATCGAGACAGTCGATGCCATCCGCAACCAGTTGCCCGCGTTCGAGGCCATGTTGCCAGCCGACGTGACACTGACGGTCGCGCAGGACCGGACCCCCAGTATTCGCGCCTCCCTGCACGAGGCGGAGCTCACCTTGATCATTGCCGTCATTCTGGTCGTGCTGGTGGTGTTGCTGTTCCTTCGAAATTGGCGCGCGGCGCTCATTCCGGCCATCGCCGTACCCGCATCCTTGATCACCACGTTCAGCCTCATGCTGTGGTTCGGCTACACCTTGAACACGATCTCCTTGATGGCCCTGATCGTTGCCACGGGATTCGTGGTCGACGATGCCATCGTGGTGCTCGAGAACATCATGCGCCATATCGAGCGCGGCGTGCCACCCTTGCGCGCGGCTATCCGCGGCGTGCGGGAAGTCGGCTTTACCGTTCTCGCCATGAGCCTGTCACTGGTGGCCGTGTTCATCCCCATGCTGCTGATGAGCGGCTTGCCAGGACGGCTGTTCCGGGAGTTTGCCGTTACGCTGTCCGTATCCATTCTGGTCTCATTGGTGCTGTCGGTTACGCTGACTCCCATGATGTGCGCCTACATGCTGCGGTCCCGGAGCGAGCACAAGCCTCGTTCCGCCGGCATGCTGACGCGGACATTCCAGGCCATGGGTCATCGGTTCTGGAGCGGGTATAAGCGTTCGCTGGCGTGGTCTCTTGCGCATGGACGCATTATGTTGCTGTTGCTGCTGGCCACGATAGGGCTTAACTTCTACCTGTACGCGGCGGTGCCCAAAGGTTTCTTCCCGCAACAGGACACGGGTCAACTGTTGGGTTTTTTCCGGGTTGACCAGGGCACTTCATTCAATGCCATGCTTCCCAAGCTGGACCGGTTCAGGCAGACGCTGCTTCAGGATCCCGCAATTCAAAGCGTAAGCGGCTATGCGGGGGGGCGCGGTGGCAGCAACTCCAGCTTCATGCAGATCCAGCTCAAGCCGCTGTCCGAGCGCGATGTCAGCGCCAATGACGTCGTCAATCGCTTACGCGGCAAGTTCCAGGGTGTGCCGGGGGCGCGCCTGACGCTGGTGCCCCAGCAGGATATCTTCGTGGGCGGGCGCCAGAGCAGCGCCGGGTCTTATGACTACACGATGATGGGCAGCGACCTGACCTTGCTCAAGACCTGGCTGCCCCGCGTGCAGCGCGCCATGGCATCGCTGCCGGAGCTGGTCGATGTCGACACCGATGTGGAGGACAAGGGCAGGCGCGTGGAGCTTGTCATCGATCGCGATGCGGCGACGCGGTTGGGGGTGGACATGGCGCTGATTGCCTCGACGCTGAACAATTCATTCAGTCAGCGACAGGTGTCGGTCATCTATGGGCCCTTGAATCAATATCACGTCGTCATGGGTGTGGAGGAACAGTACGCGCAGGATGCCGAGTCGCTGAAACGCGTGGAGGTGGTGACGAAAGAAGGCAACCGCGTCCCGCTGTCGGCATTCACCCGTTTCGAGGTGGGCAACGCGCCCCTCAGCGTGAACCATGAAGGCTTATTCGCGGCGGAGTCGGTGTCGTTCAGCCTGGCGCCGGGCGTGTCGCTGGAAGCGGCAACCCAAGCCATCGATACTGCCGTGGCTCGCATAGGCTTGCCGACCCAGCAAATACAGGCGGGCTTCCAGGGCACGGCCCAGGCCATGCAGGAGTCCATGGGTCAGATGCCCTGGCTGATTCTTGCCGCATTGCTGACCATGTACGTCGTGCTGGGCATACTGTATGAAAGCTATGTGCATCCCATCACGATCCTGTCGACGCTGCCCTCGGCAGGAATCGGGGCGTTGCTGGCCTTGATCCTGCTGGGCGAGGAGTTCACCCTGATCGCCCTGATCGGGGTATTCCTGTTGATCGGTATCGTGAAAAAGAATGCCATCATGATGGTCGATTTTGCCCTGATGGCCGAACGGCACGATGGGCTGTCCTCGCGCGAGGCCATTTATCAGGCTTGCCTGGTACGTTTCCGCCCCATCATGATGACGACCATATCGGCCCTGTTCGGTGCCTTGCCGCTGATACTGGCTTCAGGAGCTGGCGTGGAAATGCGCCGGCCCTTGGGCCTCACGATCGTAGGCGGGCTGATCCTAAGCCAGATTCTGACGCTCTATACCACGCCGGTGGTTTATCTGTACCTGGATCGCTTCCGCCTCTGGGCCAACCGTAAGCGCAGGCCGCCTGCCTTGTACGAGACAAAAGGTACCTTGAGTCCATGACTATGTTCGCATTTCGTATGACCTCTACGACGCCACGACTCCGGCCCTGGGCGGCATGCGGCGTCTTACTCTTGCTGGGCGCGTGTACGGTGGGCCCTGACTACCGTCGGCCTGGCCTGGAAGTGGGTGCGGCCTACAAGCAGGCGACGCCTGCTACGCAAGGGGGGCTGGCCGGCGGAGAATATGCCAGCGGGGGGCCGGCGGCCGTTGATGGCTGGGTCCCGGCCCAGCCCAGCGACCAGCTGCTGCGCGGTGACTGGTGGCGTTTATTCAACGACCCCGTTCTTGGTGGCCTGATGGATACGCTGCAAACGTCGAACTTCAGTATTGCGCAGGCCGAGGCCCAGTACCGGCAGGCACAGGCTTTATTGCAGTCGGCCAGGTCGGCCTTCTTTCCCACGTTGGGAGCATCGGCATCGGGTACCCGATCCGGCAGCGGCAGCGACGACAGACTCGGATCCAGTACCGGATCCGAGTCCTTCGGCAGTGGCAACCCCAGCAACCAGTATTCACTGAGCGGCAATGTCAGCTGGGAAGCGGATGTATGGGGCAAGGTGCGTCGCAGCGTGGAGTCCAGCCGCGCCAGCCTGGACGCTTCAGCTGCGGACGTTGCCAATACAAGGTTGAGCATGCAGTCGACATTGGCGCAGACCTATTTCAGGCTGCGGGTCATGGATGCCGAGCAGCGCCTGTTGCAGCAGACGGTCGCGGCCTACGAGCGCTCGCTTACCATGACGATGAACCGCCTTGCTGCCGGCATCGCGGCGCCGGCCGACGTGGCGGTGTCGCGCACGCAACTGGAAAATACCCGCACACAGTTGCTGGCGCTGGATTGGCAACGCGCCCAGCTCGAGCATGCGATCGCCGTGCTGACCGGGCAGCCGCCTTCCGCATTTGCGCTGAATACGTCCGAGATTCTTGGCACAGTGCCCGCCATTCCCGTTGGTTTGCCCTCGCAGTTGCTTGAGCGGCGTCCCGACGTGGCGGCGGCGGAACGCCGTACCGCCGAAGCCAACGCCCAGATAGGCGTTGCCCAGGCGGCCTGGTTTCCGGACCTTACGCTTAGCGCGCAGGCCGGTTTTCGCAGTGGCCAGTGGGCACAATGGTTGACCGCGCCGGCCAGCTTCTGGTCGCTGGGGCCCGCCTTGGCATTGACGATATTCGACGGCGGCGCCCGGCAGGCGCAGCTGGACCAGGCGCGAGCCGGCTATGATGCCCAGGTCGCCGCCTATCGCCAGACCGTCCTGACGGCGCTGCGCGAGGTGGAGGATTTCCTGGTGCAATTGCATGTGCTGGGTCAGGAGCAGATCACGCAGGGCCGGGCGTTGGCCTCGGCCCGCGAGTCGCTGCGGCTGACGCAAAATCAGTACGATGCCGGCCTGATCGATTATCTGAGTGTGGTGCAGGTCGAGACGACCGCGTTGAGTACTGAACGGGCGGCATTGCAGCTGACGGCCGACAGGCTGGTCGCCAGCGTGCAATTGATCGCCGCGCTGGGGGGCGGATGGGAGGCTATTGCTGCGATAACCCGCCCTTGACCCCAGCGTCCGGTGTATGACTAGTTGGTGGGCTGGAAGCCAGTGGTCTTGATGATGTCTTTGTACTTTCCGATCTCGACCGCGTAGGCGGCTTGGGCCTCTTCGAGAGTCATCGGCTTGGCCACCGTACGTCCATCGGCTTCCAGTTTGGCGATGACTTCAGGGTCCTTCAGCGCTACGCCGATAGCTTTGTTCAACGTCCGGCTGATTTCCTTCGGTGTGCCTTTCTTCACGAAATACCCCGCGTAGCTCGCGTAATCGAAGTCTTTAAGCGCATCCGTTTCGGTGATGCTGGGAAAGTCCGCCAGGATTTTTGGTTTGTCTTTGGACATGACTGCAATGATCTTGATACGACCGCTTTTGGCCATTTCTTTCATGGACGCTTGGAACGGCATAATCGAAAAATCGATTTGTCCGCCGGACAGGTCCTGGACCACTGCAGCAGTACCCTTGTATGGCGCATGAGTCAGCGGCACTTTGGCAACCGTAGCCATGCGCTCGGTGATCAGGTGATAAAGCGAACCCACCCCGACGGTCCCGTACGTCAACGAGTCAGCGGTGGTTTTCTGTGCGGCAAGCTTCAAAAATTCGTCGGGAGTGTTCACCGACAAGCCCGCACGCACCAGCAATACCAGTGGGGTAACGGTAATGGGCTGGAGGCTCTCAAATTCTTCCGGCTCGTAGCGAATAGCTTTATTGGTAAGAGGCGGAAGAATCAGTTCATTTTGCGTACCTTGGAAAAACACGGATCCATCCGGCTTGCCATTCAGTACCTTCGTCGCGGCAATCGTGCCGGTGGCCCCGCCCATGTTCTCGACCACCACTTGCTGGCCCAATGCTGCGCTGATAGGTCCGCTTAGGATGCGGGCGCTGACGTCGCTGGGACCGCCTGCGGGGTACGGCACCATCATTGACACGGGCCCGGATGGATATGAGTCTGCCGCTGTCGATGCGAGTGGCGTGAAAGTCAGGCCTAACGCCAGACAGGCGGACTTGAGAAGCTGTCGATTAAAACGGATGCCGGTGCTGTTGTTCATGCGGATGTTTCCTATGACGCCATAAGTGTATGTGTTGCCTGGTGCGTGAGGTCAGGCGGGCAGTTTTGAAATGGTCAGCGCAATAGCTTGAGATCTTGGAACGAAGGTATTGACCTCCATGTATTCATCGGGTGTATGCGGCTTGCCCCCCACCGGGCCCGTCGCGCACAGGGTTGTGCATCCAAGGCTTGATGTGATTCCCGAGTCGGCGCATCCGCCGCTGAATTGCTCACCGGCATTATGGCCAAGCGTTTGTAGCGATTCGCGGTAGAGCTTATAAAGGTGCGTCGATGCAGGCGTCTGGACGAAAGGCCTGAACTCTCCGATGATTTTCAATTCTGATCTGGTTCCATTTACGAAGCTTTGCTGCGTAATGGCCGTGATCGCCTTCACGGCGTTTTCACGTTCTTCAAGATTGAAAATGCGTAAATCAATCCCCGCACGCGCATTAGGAGCCGTGGTATTGACTGATTGCCCCCCTGAAATCAGGCCTACATTCACCGTAATGCCTTTTTCGAGGTCAGTGAGTTTGTTTAGCTCTATGACTTTCAGGCACAGTTCATTGATGGCGCTTATGCCTTCAGAAAAGTTGGCGCCAGAATGGGCGGCCTTGCCGAAAACTTCCAGTTCGAGAAATACGCCGCCCTTGCGGCCCGTGACGACGTCGCCATTGGCGCGTCCAGGCTCGGAGTTGAATACCGTGCCGGCCTTTTTGGCGAAGATTTCAATAATGAATTTCGAGGTCGGTGATCCGATTTCTTCGTCGTTGGTAAAGAGACCGATAAGCGGTGAGTGAGTACCCCCGAATTTGGCGTAGGCGGCCAGGATAAAGGCGTTCATTGCAATGCCCGCCTTCATGTCGGCAACGCCCGGTCCGTAGGCACGTTCCCCAACGATCTTGAAGGGACGTTTTTGTGTTTCGCCTTTGGGGTAGACCGTATCGCAATGGCCCATTAGCATGATGGCTTTTTTATTCGGGTCTTGTTGGCTTGGAATTTCCACCGAAATAGCGTTCTTGACGCCTTCGTGCTCGTGCCAGGTAACTTTTACGTCGAACGTGCCGAAAAATGTTTGGAGGCGTTCGAACACCGCGACGATTCCCGGTTTGTCGTAGCTGTTGGAATCTATGTTCACCAGGTCTTCAAGCAGCGCAAGCATGTTTTCATGCTGGCTAGCCAACCATTCGGTGATTGACGGTGTGTTGTCGGTCATTACAGTGCCTTTACTGTGAGGTTTTTATCTAAATACAATATAAAATATTGGTATGTGATATTTGATATTAGAATAAGGGCATTCCTTCCATCGGTCAATTAGGGAAAACAATGAAGGTCGACTCGCTAAATGTTGCGTCAGTTGGGAAGGCGCTACACGTATTGCAATGTTTTGAGAAGTCCCGGGGCGATCTGAGCTTCACGGAGCTTGTCACAATTTCCGGCCTGGAAAAAAGCAGTGTGCAACGCTTTACCCATACCTTGCTGCAGCTCGGCTATCTGGAAAAAAACGTAAAGACGAAGCGCTACAAACTGGGGAAAAAGGTGCTTGATTTAGCGTTTCAGTTTTTACGCGCCAACAGCTTGGTCGAATCGATCAACCCACTGATCATCAACTTGTGCCGCGCAACCGGAGAAAAAATAAGTCTTAGTTTGTTTGACGATACGACGCTGGTGTATGTCATGCGACATCAAGCAAAAATGGAATATTATTTTTCGTCGCTGATAGGGCGGCGGGTTCCCGTGTTCTGCACCGCCGGGGGAAGAGCCATCTTGAGCAAGCTTGACAGTACGGTGGTTGACGAGATTTTGGCCCGTTCTGATCTGATTTCCTTCACGGCTAAAACGATTACCGATAAAGAACAGGTCAAAAAAGAAGTGGCTTTGGCCAAGACAAATGGCTACGCGGTAGCGCTGGAAGAAATTGCGTACGGCGAAATTGCGCTGGGCGCCGCTGTTCTTGACGCCAGCGGCGTACCAGTGGCGTCCATTCACATTTCGGGGTCGTTAAGCGAATGGACGCGTGAAGACTATGTCGAAAAATTTTCGCCGCTTTTGCTCGAAACCGTTCATCGAGTGAATCAACGATAGCGACTTACTCGACCGGGAATCGAATTCCCGCGATGCCATGAGCACCGTACTGGCGCGCCGTTGTAATCGTGCGCGGCGATTGGCCACCGATCGCGAAGACGGGCCGGCCGGCTTGTGCGGCCAAGTCGGAAAACCGTTCCCAGCCCATGCCCGCGGCATCGGGATGCGACGGCGTGGCCAGCACGTGTCCCAGCACGACAAAATCCGCATCGAGTGCTTGCGCGGCAGCCAGATCGCTAGCTGTGTGGGCCGATACGCCGATAAGGTACACGGACGAGGTGCTTGTGTTTGCCGGTGCCGCCGTCTGGTCGGATGGCTTGGCCGTAGAAGCATTCTTTGCGCTTGCATAGGCCTGCGCCGCAGCCGAACCCGCATCGTCTGTCCTGAAATGCACGCCGTCCGCCTGCCTCCACCACTCTTCGGGATGGCAGCTATTCACCAGGCAACGCGCGCCGGCGTCATGGCAGCGCTGGGCTACCTGTAAAAACGCCGTATAGACGTCGTCAGGTGACCCGGCGACTGCCCAGGCAGGTTCGCGGAATTGCACGAGCTTCACGCCCTTGTGGAGGGCTGTCTCCAACTTTTCCAGAAACGGATCCAGGCCGGTGTAATCGCCTATGGAGGTCAGCAGGTATTGATCCGGTAGCCGGAGCCAGCGCAATGGCGGCTCGGTTGCTGGCAGCAACGGGCCTATCCGCAGCGATTGCCGCGGATCAACCCAGGCCAGCCGCTGGCCTTCGATGCCGGCGGGCTCGCCTGTCCACCCCGTGACCCGGCAGAAGGACAGGCGTACGATGGTCTTGGGGTACTCGTGCGTATAGGTGACCCATGGCGTGGACTCGTTGACATCGATGCCCAGCTCTTCCTTGAGTTCGCGCGCCAACGCTTCCAGCACGCTTTCGCCCGCTTCTATCTTGCCACCGGGCAGCTCCCACCATCCCGCCCATGGCTTGCCTGCAGGCCGTTCGGCCAGCAGCAAGGAACCATCGGGCCGGGTAATAAGGCCCGCGGCGACATCGATGAACGGTTTGGAGTAGGGCGTCGAGGCCAACCGCGCTGCATCAAGCATGACGGGCCGCCCAATCGCGTGCAAATTGCCGCGCCACGCGTCCTGACCGCGAGCCGCGTTCCAGCGCCCATTGCAATGCCTCGGTGCGCGAGGCCCGGATATCGTCTGCCGGGCAGCCGTGTTCCTTGAGCCAGTAATAGACGATATCCAGGTAGTCATCCTGCTTGAACGGATAGAACGACAGCCAGAGCCCGAAGCGTTCAGATAGCGAGATTTTTTCCTCAACAGTTTCACCGGGATGGATTTCACCATCTGGCTGGTGCTGGGCGCTAAGGTTCTCGCTCATGTATTCCGGCATCAGGTGGCGGCGGTTGGACGTGGCATAGACCAGCACGTTCTCGCCCGAGGCGCTGACCGATCCGTCCAACACCGATTTCAGCGCCTTGTAGCCCGGTTCGCCTTCCTCGAAAGACAGGTCGTCGCAAAAAATGATGAAGCGTTCCGGTCGTGTGCTGACCAGATCCACGATATCGCCCAGATCGCCCATGTCGGCCTTGTCGACTTCAATAAGACGCAATCCCTGGTCACCGTAAGAAGCCAGCATTGCCTTGACCAGCGAGCTCTTCCCCGTCCCGCGGGCGCCGGTCATCAATACATTGTTGGCCGGCTTCCCATGCAGGAAGTGCCGGGTATTGCGGTCGATGATTCCTTTCTGGCGTTCAATATGCTGCAAGTCCTCCTGATTGATGGTCGACACATGAGCGACGGCATCGAGCCATCCGCGCGCGCCGCGCTTGCGCCATCTGAAGGCGTGAGCCGTCCAGTCTATGTCCGGTGGCGCAGGGGGTAGCCACGCCTCCAGTTGCGCCAGAACGCGTTCAGCGCGACCGATGAGCGTGTTCAGATCAATGGCTGTCACAGGTATCTCCCACGATAAATCGTAAACAATCGAGCATTATCGCCAATTTGCGGTCTGTAATGACAGCTTTGGGTGAATTCCCGTCACGTATAATCCTACTGCTTGACCCGCCGATCTTATTAACACTTATCTAAGCCGGACCGTGCCTTGAATCTTACCGAGTTGATTGCCCCTATTACGAACGACATGAAAGCGGTCGATGCGGTCATCCGCGGCCGGCTCGATTCCGACGTCGTCCTGATACGCACGATAGGAGACTATATCGTCGGTGCCGGCGGCAAACGCATGCGGCCGGCCATGGTGATCATGATGGCAAAGGCGCTGGGATACCAAGGCACTATCCATCATCTGCTCGCCGCAGTGGTTGAATTCATTCATACCGCAACCTTGTTGCATGACGACGTTGTGGATGAGTCCGACATGCGCCGGGGCCGCGGCACGGCCAATGCGGTTTTCGGCAACGCCGCCAGCGTCCTGGTGGGCGACTATCTCTATTCCCGCTCGTTCGAAATGATGGTGGAATCCAGGTCCATGCCCGCCATGTCGGTGCTTTCGGCCGCAACCACCGTCATTGCCGAAGGCGAAGTGCTGCAGTTGTTGAACGTGCACGATCCCGATGTTTCGCTTGAACGCTATTTGCAGGTGGTGCGTTACAAAACCGCCAAGCTGTTCGAGGCTGCCGCCCAGGTCGGCGCCATCGTGGCCGGCGCCACCACCGAACAGGAACACGCTGCGGCCGCCTACGGCCGTCATATCGGCACCGCTTTTCAATTGATCGACGACGTGCTGGACTATAACGGTGACGTTGATGCCCTGGGTAAGAATGTGGGCGACGATTTACGCGAAGGCAAACCCACCTTGCCGCTGATACGCGTCATGGAAGTGGGCACCAGCGAACAGAAGCAACTGATCCAGGATGCCATCCGTACCGGCGTAGCAGATTTTGCGGCAGTGGCTCAGGCCATCCGCGACACAGGCGCTCTGGACTATACCCGCGATGCGGCCGTGGCCGAGGCTGAACTGGCGCGCCAGGCCCTGGTCGGTTTCCCTATTTCCGTACACCAGGAATCTTTGATAGAATTTTGTACTTTCGCGGTGGATCGCGATCATTGAAATCCCGTTGTTGCCGGGCAGTCACTTCTTACGGATTGTCGGGCGCAAGCTTCAGTAAATCGGGGCGTAGCTCAGCCTGGTAGAGTACTGCGTTCGGGACGCAGGAGTCGCATGTTCGAATCATGTCGCCCCGACCAACTTCTTCAATAAAAGGCCTTTGTTTTACGGGGCCTTTTGTTTTTCGCTGCGGGGGATTGGAGCATAAGAAATGGCCTTATGCTCCAATCGTGCTCCAACGTGCCGATGTCTTTTTTCGGGCGTGTGCCAAATAGTGCACGCAAAAATGGCCTCTTTTGCTTATACGGTACTCCATCACCACGGAGTTACGTATGTTCCAGCAGTCCCCCCTTCCTTCCAATATCCGCAATCGCTCGCCTTGGCGCGTTCAGGTGCGCTCGCCCCCTTAGCTATACAAGGTAATCGAAGTCATGTGAATTAGCAGGATTATGCACCGAGGCGGCTTGTTGATAAAAAGCTCACTGCCGTAATGACCGAGGATTCGCAAGACTTTATCAGTCAAAAGCCCGCTTTCTTGATTTGCCATTAGTCATTGACTAAAATTCACTCATTGACTAAGGGAGGTGGCGTCATGGCTACGACAATGACCATCCGCAACATAGACGAGCAACTCAAGAGGCGCTTGCGCGTGCAGGCCGCGATGCATGGCCGTTCGATGGAGGACGAAGCACGGGATATTTTGCGGTCAGCGCTCTCTATGGCGCCAGAACATGGCCAATCGCTCATCGAGGCGATCCGGTCGCGCATCATCACACCGTTGGAAGGTGTCGACTTGGAATTGGCGCCAAGAGAAGCCATCCGCACTCCGCCGGAGTTTGACGTATGATCGTCTTGGACACAAACGTGTTGTCTGAAATTCTGCGTCCGGCACCTAATGATCGCCCTCTGTCCTGGCTGGCCGCGCAGCCCCGCTCAGTGCTGTTCACCACCACGGTGACACGCGCCGAATTGCTCTACGGGGTACAGTTGCTGCCCGACGGGCAACGCAAAACAGCGCTGCTTATCGCGATCCGGCAAATTTTTTCGCTTGATATGGCCGGGCAGGTACTGGGATTCGACAACGACGCGGCCGATCACTATGCGGAGATTGCCGCCGTACGAAAGAGCTGCGGCAAGCCCATCAGCCAGTTCGACGCCATGATCGCGGCGATAACCAAATCCCGCGGGGCTCGACTGGCGACACGCAACGTTAAGGACTTTGTGGACTGTGGCATCGACGTCATTGATCCCTGGAACGCATAGCGCATCGCAGCCAAACTAGTCAGGGCGAGCGGAACGATCAGGCTCTCGCGGCCGCCGCCAAGTATCCAGATCGACTTGCGGTGATCGGTTCGGTCGACAGACGTCGTACACTTTTCATTGAATCGGTCCAGACTTTGAAACCTAGGTACAAGCTTCTTAGACTGACGCCCGCAATCTCGGCGACCTGATTAGCGCAAATCGGCTCATGGGCGTGGGTGTGAATATAGTCTTGGGCACGGCGGACATGCCTGGGCAAGATAGGCCCGTGTTTGGCCGAGATGGCCCACAACGTCAAGTCCATTCCGGATGCGAAGAAGATTTCGACGAGATGTCTGGCATCGCAGTAAACATGGTTGTAACTGCTCGCATCGAGGTGGCCGGCCTCTAAGGTATCCGAAGACTTCCTGGTACTCCAATTGCCCGCATGTGCTTGTAGTCAGTAAAACCCTGCCTGTCACTTCCGTTCTGCGGGTAAATTTAAACGAATCTGAACACCCATAACCTCGTTGACAATGTTGGAAATCTCCAGCTAGGATGAATTTGATTGAGTATGATTTTGTACGTCGCGGTCATTCTAAAGAAGCCATAAAAACTTTGCGATAAGCAATGCTTTTAACCAAGGAGACAACAAGATGAATACAACCGTATGCCGGCAATATAAGTGTGCGCCAAAACGATTTTTCTTTACGTCGTTGCTGACGGCAGCAATGGCGATTGGCTACATAAGTATCGCCATTGCTCAAGACAAACCCGAGATGAAGGCAGGGTTGACGACCCTTATCACAGACACACCTGAAGCAGGCTTCGCCCTTGCAGTAAAGCTATCACAGAAGGGCGTGGCTACTACACAAACCGATCCGGCCATTCGCAAAGCACTGCGTCCAAGTTATGCGCACGACGCCAACAGCCTGATCGCCGTTTCTCATGTTGTAGCCACGCATTTTCAGACCATTGCCGCAGCCAATGATTATTGGCGCAAATAGCCAGACAGAACGTGCGTTAGTCTGAAGAAATCGCAGGGTGTTTACCCTGCGATTGTTGTGAGGATGATCGCAACGGACGCTTTGAAGCCATTTTGATTCCCAAGTGTCATCACTCAGGGTATTGACGTTATGTTCTCTTCGGGATTTCAAGAACACCGATTTTCGGCCACTTAGGGAAGGTCTGAAGAAGTCGATTTCAAACGCATAAAACCACGACCTGACGAACCTCATTTCAAAAGTTTCGTATGTCTATAAAGAGCGCTGTCAACCTGAATATCAATAACCGTTCACCGTCGCACGTGCAGTCCCAGCCGTTGCTGGATGCCCAGTTTTCATTTTCCGCGCGGCACAAAGCGCACGATTACCGAGAGAGTATCCAGGCGCAAGGTCGTGGCGCAAAACTGATCCAATTGGAGACGTCGTTCCTATTACGCTTGCGCCGCAAAGGTGTAAAGGCCCAGGCGTTGGCGTTCGATACCTTCAAAGAGGCGTAGCAAGCGCGTCTGAAAATCGAATCAGATCTGTCGGTCAGCATTGTGCGCGATTATACGATTGTGACCCAGTGCACGCTGGCTGAGGTGATGGTGCGATACGCTGACGAAGTCGTCCCCCGGCACAAAGGTGGGGATGTGATTTCGCAAGTAATCCGGTACGCCGACGACGTTTATATGGAGCCGGGGAACATTCTTGCCCTCGGAACTGCGATGCGACGCGGCGAATTGCTGGCGCTCGCTACTGACGGTATCAACTATGAGCGGCGCAGCGCTTTGGTACGTGATTCGAAAAATGGAGTAAACCGCGTAAATGTCGAACTCAGTTGAGCGGTGCTGCTTCCGCCAGCGCGCCGCTGCGCAAGTCTTCTTCTACCAAGAAGGGGCGGCTGCAAGATGATTCCCTAGTGCTCCAATGTGGCAACTCTGCACGTGCCACCACTTTTGCTGCGCATCATGGGATGCATCAGCACATTCACCTTTCCTTCCGGCGCCTCTAGCGCCCAATGGTCACGCTAATAGGAGATGAGTCGGGCAGGCTACTAATGCGCCCCCCCGGCCTACCGCGCCCGCAGTGCGGGCTTCAATCATTAATTGACTCCAAGAATTCCAAGGTGCAGTATTGGCGATGGCGTCGCTGTTTCATTTCATTCAGACTCTGAAAGAGGAACTCAGCCATGTCACAACGCGTACTCATCACCGCCGGTGCTGGCGGCAGTGGTCGGATGGAGCCTCTCGATGACGCGGCCGTCGACATAAGATCGGTTGCATCGGCGCAATGGAGAACCATATGAATACCGTCGTTCAATCGAAAACGCCATACAAGGGCAACGATCGCCTGCTTTTCGGCATCATCATGGGCGTCGTCGCATTCTGGCTGTTTGCCCAGACGACGCTCAATATCGCGCCCGACATGAGCCGCGACCTTGGCATCAATGCGAACATGATGAACGTCGCGGTGGCCATTACTTCGTTGTTCTCGGGCATATTCATCGTGGTGATGGGCGGGCTCGCCGATCGAGTTGGCCGAGTGAGGATCACTCGCATTGGCTTCTACATGAGTATCGCCGGCTCGCTTCTGGTGGCCATCACGCCGCAGGGGCAACTGGCAACACCGGTGCTGCTCGTGGGCCGCGCGTTGCAAGGCCTGTCAGCCGCCTGCATCATGTCAGCCAGTCTGGCACTCCTAAAAGCATTCTGGGATGGTCCCGAACGCCAGCGTGCAATCAGCATGTGGTCGATCGGCTCATGGGGCGGTTCGGGCTTGTGCTCGCTCGTCGGTGGCCTAATGTCGCAGAACTTTGGTTGGCGCTCCATTTTCTGGGTGGCGCTGGCAGTGAGCGTGCTTGGCTTGTGGATGATGCGCGGCACGCCCGAGAGCAAAGCAGAAGCCAAGGGCGAGTATAAGTTCGACCTGCCTGGTGTGCTTGCGTTCATGGTCAGCATGGTGGCGCTGCAAGTGCTGGTGACGCAGGGCAATAAGCTGGGCTGGTCCAGCCCAGCTGCCCTGGGTCTGTTGGCGGTAACGGTGGCGTTCGGCTGGCTATTTTTCCGTATCGAGAACAAGGCGTCAAATGCGTTCTTCGACTTCAGTTTGTTCAAGAACACAACTTTTACCGGCGCGACGATTTCCAACTTCCTTATCAACGGGACCGCCGGCACGCTGATCGTATCGCTGCAATTGGTCCAGCTCGGCGGTAACATGAACGCCCAGCAGGCCGGTTTCCTGACGCTGGGTTACGCGATTGCCATCATTGCCTTCATCCGGGTGGGCGAGAAACTGCTGCAACGCTTCGGTCCACGCAAGCCGATGATCTGGGGCTGCTTGATCACAGGCGTAGCGATCTTGCTCGTGTCGCCCGCCAACCTGCTGTTGTCGGACTACAAGATCCTCGCGAGCGTCGGCTACGCGCTGTTCGGTGTCGGTCTGGCGTTCTACGCCACCCCCTCGACCGATGCGGCGCTATCGAACCTGCCGGCTGCCCAGGCCGGGTCGGGCTCGGGCATCTACAAAATGGCTTCATCGCTTGGGGCGGCCTTCGGCGTGGCGATCTCCGCCGCCCTTTTCACCGCGCTCGGCGGCGACAGCGCGAGCATGAACTGGCTTGAGGGCGTAATCACCTTCAGTGGCCGCCAGGACAACCTGGCCGTGCGGGAGGCTGCCATCGTCGCTCTGGGTTTCAACGTGTTGATGGTCGTGGTGGCCATCATCTCAATCATGCTCACAGTACCCAAGGGGGCGAAGGCGCAGGCCTGAATCCCCAATCTTCATGTCAAGCGTTGACCATCCCTATTCAAGCATGCTTGCTGTCAGGCTTCTTTCAACCTCGCTTCGTCACTTCTGGAGCTATCATGAATGCACTCACTCAAGCTCTCGGCGCCGCCGAATCCACACTGATCACCGAACTTGAAGCGCTCTACAAAGACCTTCACTTGCACCCCGAGTTGTCGATGCATGAAGTACGCACCGCGAAGATTGCCGCCGACGCGATGCAGGGGCTTGGCTACGAGGTGACGCGCAATGTCGGTGTCACCGGCGTGGTCTGCGTCATGAAAAACGGTGCCGGCCCGGTCGTGATGCTGCGCGCCGACATGGATGCGCTGCCAATGGCCGAGAACACTGGGTTGCCGTATGCCAGTACAGTGACCTCGTACGATGAGGACGGTGTCGAGGTCGGCGTTGCACACTCATGCGGCCATGACATACATGTGACCTGGATGATCGGCGCCGCGCGCATCCTGTCCGCGAATCGCGCCGCCTGGAGCGGTACGCTGCTTATCGTGTTCCAGCCCGGCGAGGAAACAGCCGAGGGCGCGAACGCCATGGTGCGTGACTGGGGCGAAAGCCGCTTCCCGAAACCCGACATCATCCTCGGCCAGCACGTGATGGTCGGTGCGGCCGGCACCGTGAGTTACCGACCCGGTGTAACACTGTCTGCCGGAGATAGCCTGAAGATCAAGCTCTTCGGGCGCGGCTCGCACGGTTCGCAGCCGCAGACTTCGATCGATCCGGTGATCATGGCCGCAGCGACCACGCTGCGCCTGCAGACCATCGTTTCGCGGGAGATTGCGCCCACCGAGCCGGCTGTGCTTACGATCGGTTCGCTGCAAGCCGGCACCAAGGAAAACATCATTCCCGACGATGCCACCATCAAGTTGAACATGCGCACCTTCAATGAGGACACGCGCGAATACATGCTCAAGTCCATCCGCCGCATCTGTTGCGCAGAATGCGATGCCTCCGGTGCGGAGCGCACGCCAGAGTTCACCACGATCAACAGCTACCCGCTGACCGAAAACGACTTGGCAGCTACGCAAAAAGTAGCCGAGGCGTTCGGCCGCCAGTTTGGCAAGAACGCCTCACTGGCTCCCAGCCCGGCGTCGGCCAGCGAAGATTTCAGCAACTTCGGCCGCACCTGGGGCGTGCCCTATGTGTTCTGGTTTGTCGGCGGCACCGACCCGGCGGTGTACGCCAAAGCGCAACAGGAAAAAACCGTCAATAAGATCCCGAGCAACCACTCGCCGAAATTCGCGCCGCAGATCCACCCGACCCTCGAGACCGGCTTGCAGGCCATGCTGACCGCCGCTGCTGCGTGGTTGTGCCCCTCGGCGCGGGCGGAAACGAACAGATGAGCATCCACGAATTGGCAGTTGCCGGCCTGAACGACCACCGCCTGTTCACCACTCTTGATCTAGCGGGCACGTTCGCCTTTGCCATCAGCGGTGCCGTCGCTGCCAGAGATCGCGGCCTCGACTGGTTCGGCGTCGTCGCCATAGCGTTCACGGTCGCTTGCGGCGGGGGCGTGCTGCGCGACCTGTGCATCGGCGCCGTGCCGCCAGCCGGGCTGACCGATTGGCGCTACCTCGCTGTTGCCATGGCAGCGGCGTTGATGACGATAGCCGCAAACACGCTGGTCGTGCGCTTGGCGCACCCGGTGATCCTCTTCGACGCCATCGGCCTGGGGCTATTTGCAGTGACTGGCGCGCAGAAGGCCATGATTTTTGGCCATAACGCGGAGGTAGCGGTGCTGCTGGGCATAGTCACTGCTGTGGGCGGCGGCCTGGTGCGTGACGTACTGCTCAATCGGGTGCCGGTGATCCTTCAGCGTGAGATCTATGCGTCGGCTGCGCTGGTCGGTGCTAGCTTCGAGGTGGTTGGCGAGCGCCTAGGATGGTTATCGAGCGGGCGGACCTGGGTTGCTTTGGCGGCGTGCTTCGCGCTTCGTTACCTATCGCTGCGCTACAAGTGGAACCTGCCGCGCTCCTCTGGGCGCGGCGGCAGCGGCGCGGACTAGCTATATCTGAGTCGAGCTTGGTTTAAATTATCACCATATAAGGGTACGCTCTCCCGAGCGCATTTTTATTTTTATGTACCCATTAATAAGCGAGTGTCCATGGAGCTTTCATTTCTTGGTGCGGCTGGTACCGTAACCGGATCTCGATATCTACTTGAGGTTGATGGGCGGCGTATTCTCATTGATTGTGGGTTATTTCAGGGCTTGAAGCCGTTGCGCCTGCGCAACTGGGGGGCTTTTCCTGTGGCTCCCGACAGCATCGAGGCCATCGTTCTGACGCATGCTCATCTTGACCATTCGGGGTATGTACCGCGACTCGTACACGATGGTTTCCAGGGTGCCGTCTATGCCACGCAGGCCACCGTCGACCTGTGCAAGATTCTGCTGGCCGATAGCGCTCATATTCAGGAGTCGGATGCAGATTTTGCAAATCGGCATAAGGTATCCAAGCATTCGCCCGCCTTGCCCTTATACACGGTAAAAGACGTCGATAAAGCGATGAAGCGGCTAAGGGCGCTATCGTTCAACATGTTGCATGAGCCTTTGAATGGGGTCGGCATGCGATTTCACCGTGCAGGCCATATATTAGGCGCGTCCATCGTCGAAATACACTGGAAGGGGTGCAATATTGTCTTTTCCGGAGACTTGGGCCGCTACAACGACCCGCTCATGGCGGATCCTGCCGTAGTAAGAGATACCGACTATCTGGTATTGGAGTCAACGTACGGAGACCGTCGCCATGACCAAGAAGACCCGACAGACAGGCTGGAAGAGATCATTCGTCGCACTGCAACGCGGGGTGGTACGGTAATCATTCCGGCTTTTGCAGTTGGACGCGCTCAATTGCTGCTTTGGTACCTGTACCGGCTTAAGCAACAAGGACGCTTACCTGACAATCTGCCTATTTACCTGGATAGTCCGATGGCGGTGAACGCCGTAGAAATTTATCAGGGCAATCTTGAGGGCTTGCGCGTAACCAAAGCCGACTATGCGGCAGCCTGCAATGTTGCTCATTATGTTCGCGATGTCGAAGAGTCTAAAGCCCTGGACACCACCCCCATGCCCAAAGTTATTATCTCCGCTAGTGGTATGGCTACCGGAGGGCGGGTTCTGCACCATTTGAAGCGATATGCGCCCGACCCGCGTTCATCGATATTATTCGCAGGCTTTCAAGCAGCAGGAACGCGAGGCTCCAAAATGTTGCACGGTGCAGAGACCATCAAAATCCATGGTGAATACATTCCCGTACGAGCTGAATTACATAACCTGTCGATGCTGTCTGCTCATGCGGACTCTGATGAAATCATGCGTTGGCTAGGGAATTTTAAAAAACCACCCAAAGAAACGTTTTTGGTGCATGGCGAACCAGAAGCGGCAGATACCTTGCGCCTACGGATCAAGGATGAATTAGGCTGGTCATGCCGCGTGGCGGCCGACCTTGAGAAAATCACATTGCGCTAAGGTGTGCTTGGACGTTCTCTTGGTCATGGCAGGAGCAACATAGCTATATGCGCACGGGCTCTACGCGAGCCGGCAAGCCTTGCCTGACTGCTGCGCCAGAGACCCAGTCTATCCAGACGTTTGCATGTTCCTCCCGGCTTGGATCGGCAAAGCCAAGATCGTTCAGGTTGACGCCGGCACCCAGACGCGGGTTGTGCGATGTCTGTTTGCCGTCGATGATGTGTGCGGTGGTGCCCAGCTGCGTATGACCATAGCCGTGTTCTATTGCTATGGCGCCCGGCATGATGCCTTCCCGCACCAGTGCAACGCCGGTTACGCGACCGCCCGGCGTCACGACGTGTACGGGGTCACCGTTCTTGATGCCTAGACGCGCCGCATCGCTCCGGTTGAGCGATATGGGATTGTGCGGATGTAGTTGCCGCAGACGATCCACGCCGATCGACATCGAGCTCATAAGGTTGGATTTATAAGAGGTCATGAGGAACGGCCATTCTTTCTCGTCAAAACGCGTGCGCATCGGCGTGCCATCGCCAAGACGGGTTGGGTAATAGGTGGGGCAGCCACTGTAACGCTCGCCGGTCATGGTGTGGCGCATGCTTGCCACCTGTTCGCTCCAGATGTTCAACGTATGCTTATGGGCTTTGCGGATCTGGTCGCCCTTCCATGCGGCGGTAAGGTCATCGAAGCGACCGCCTCGCGTCATCAGCATGGCGACGCGACGCCATTCTTCGGGTTTCAGCTGCTCTTGCAGCAGGTCGGCGTAGCGGTCCACACCGGTGAGCAACATGTCGTCGTCACTGGCTTCGCCGACCGGCTTGCCGGTCGCGAAAGCCATGTTCGCCAGCCCCCGCAAATAGAAATCTTCAGCGTTCAACAAGTCATATGCGTTGCCGTCCTTGTCTTTGATGACGCCTTCGCCGAAGCCGGGCATCTTCAGGCGCAGCGCCACCTGGATCAGGAAAGTTTCAAGACACACGGGCTGGCCATCGGCGGTGCGGGCGACGGAAGGCTCTACCGTAGGCCAGCGCACCGTCGAGGATCGCGCGATCACATCGGCCCAAGGTGCACCGATACCCCAGCTTTCGTAAGTGATAGTGTCCGGCACGATGTAGTCGGCCCACGCGCTCGTTTCATTAATGAATGCGTTAACCGAAATGTGCAGCGGCAGCGCCTTGGGATCTCTCAGCTTGTCCAGCAGCGCGTTTTTGAAGCCGCACAGCGCATAGACGGGATTGCTCATGTGGTTGAGCCAAATTTTGACCGGGTAGGGGTAGCCCAGAAGACCAGAGGCCAACATTTCGCTGCTCAGTGCGCCCACTGCTGGATACCAGGGTGCTTTGGCAGGATAGGGTGTGCCCGCTTGTTCAAGCTTGCGTCGGTACTCGCTGGTCTTCTCGTACGGAAAACGGCTGCGCGACAGGGAGACGCCTTTCGGAGCGACCTTGCCGGGGAACTGGGCGAAGTTATAGCGGGGCCCGGCACCAAAAGGTCCGAACGGACCGGCGTCAAGCACCAGTCCGCCCTTGACATTCAAATTGCCGACCAATGTGTTGAGCATGTAGATAGCGTAAGCCGTATAGAAGCCGGCACCGTTCATCGTGCCGCCGTGCATGTCAGTGACCGCCTGCTTGCCGTAGCTCGTGAATTCGTCGGCTAGTTCTTCTATGACCTGTTGCGATATGCCACAAGCCAGGGCATAGTCCGCGCGACTCATACGGGCGGCTTCCTGACGTAGCTTCACGAAACTGCTGCAAACCTGGACAGAGCTGCCGTCAGCGAGTGTCAATAGGTGAGGCTCGACCAGCAGGTCGGCAGGCTGGGCGACGGTGTGGGCGGACAATGTGCCGTCGGCCAACTTCACTATATAGACGTCTTCGTGCTGTGTGCCGACCTGGTCGGCATTTTCTCCAGTTTCAGGTAGCGGCCAGCCCAGGTCGGCACCTTGCAGGAAGGTGCCGAAACGCGGGTGATCTTCTTGAACGATCAGCAAATGTGTTGCGTTGGTACAGGCGGCTTCGCCTGCCGCCAGCGCTGCGGCGGCGCCGGGCTGGGACAGCATCTGGGTGTCGTAGCGCCCGTTCTCAATAATCCAATCGATCATGGCCATGCATAACGCAAGGTCAGTACCGGGATTTACGCCGATCCAGCGGTTACCGGAACCGGCGGCAAGGCTGGATGATGTCGGCAGGATCGGGGACACGACCACATAGCGGAACGTGTTCTCCTTCCGTGATCGGGCTTCTGCGAGCTCGCGCCCCTGGCGCTGAAAGGGGTTGCCGGCCTGTGCTGGTGCCGCTCCAATGAATAACCCGAAGCGTGCACTTTTCCAGTCGGGCTTGCCGTGCGGCATGCCAGGCAAGTCGCCCAGTGCGGCGGCGGCGCCGATACGGCGGGTCTGACCACAATATGAACCATGGTTGCTGCGGTTGATGGTACCGAAGGATTGCTGCGCGAACCGGTTGAGCAGGGCTGAACGTCCTTCATTGGATGCGTCATTCACCACCAATTGGTTGCATATGGGGCCATACTCAGGGTTGTCCGGGTCGATGAGTGTTTCGTGATCCATCAGCGCGCGCAGGCCGTCAACGTGGCCCTCTCCGAACAGATCGCCGCCGTCGCAGACTTCCTGCACGAGTTGCTCGAATGAAATCGTCTTCCACTCACCCGACCCCCGCGGACCGACGCGCTTGAGAGGTTTGAGTACACGGTAGGGACTCTCCAGATGCTCCAGCATCGACGAGCCCCGTGCACAACTGGTCGCGCGGCCTTCCAGACCATTATCGCCGCCGAGCATGGCATACACCTCGCGTACGGGGGTATCCATTGACGCGGGACGGGTGGTCGCGAGCGGGTGATACGGATTGCCCGCAATTCGCACAATGCGGTTGTTGGTGGTGTCGACACGTACGCGGACGCCGCATTGTGTCCAGCAGCCCAGGCAACTGGATGGACTAACCACTTGGCCGTTCTGCATCGAGAGATGGCCGTCGGTACTTATCTGGAACTCGGGCATCAGTGAGTTGCCACGCACGGCATGGGCGGTGGGCTCGCCGCCGGAACCACTGGTCAGGCCCTTGACCGCTTTTTGCAGCGTATTGCCGTAGCCAGCGGTAAAGGCCGCCAGGCCGCCAGCAGCGATTCCGCCGTGTGCCAGCAGTTTGCGCCTATCCGCGCTGGATGGAGCGTTATCGGACCCGTGACTATTGTCGTGTTGTTTCTTGCTCATTGTCGTGTCTCTGTTTAGATTGGTTGCGTGATGGCTTATGCCGGGGTACGGGTCAGACAGCGCCGCCCGCGCAGTTCGCTGACCAGCCATGTGGCGATGGCGATCAATGCGATGCACAGGCCGAGGACACCCGCCATACCTAGCAGACCGTCACTGCCCAGCGGCAGGCTGTACAGATACAGGCCGGCGCCGTACTTGGGGACTTCTTGTGCTTCCATGAAAACGATCCAGCGGAACACCCAGCCCACGGACAGCAACATCCCCGCTACCGTAAGCGAATAAAAGGGATGCAATAGGCGGCGGGGAGCGCAAGACATCAGCATGATGATTGCCAGGCCTGCCACGATCGATCCCAGGAAACTCATCCTCCATGCGGGAAACTCGGCAAAAAGGCGTTGTGCCTGAGTGAACGAGGCGTCCTCTCCTGCCATGCCCGTGGCCATCCATGACAGGGCAGTCAGGATCGCGCCGATAATTCCGGCCCAGATCAGGCCGCGGACCAGCGCCCCAGGAAGGGAGGCGGTGCCGCCCGGCAGCCAGCGCGCCACCAGCAGCATTGCCCCGAGTGCAGCTAACCAGGCCGTCAGCGCAAAGTTCACTGGCAAGAACGGGGTGCTCCATAGCGGCCGTGACTTCAGCACCATGACTTCAGAGCCGCTATACACGAGCACCGATATGGCGGCGGCCGCCAGCAGGACACCCAGCACGCGCAGCAGTGGGCGATGGCTGAACCACCAGGCGGCGCAGAACGCCAGCGCGAGTCCTACGAACGCGGGGAGCAACACTGCCCCTAGCGACATCCAGGACCAACTTGTAAAGTGGGCATAAAAATGCCAGAACCGGCCGGGCTGATGCAGGTCAGCCAACAGAGAAACCGGCGCGGCAATCGCGGCGACGGCCAGCACCACCGTCGCCGCAGGCAGTAGGCGATCACCCGCTGAGGCGGGCGCGGCAAAGGCGCAGCCGGCCGCAATCAGGGCTGCGCATGTCGCGATGCCCACTAGGAAAAAGTACTGCACTGCCCAGGGGAGCCAGGCAACCTCATAATGCGGTGTCAGCAGTTCGATGATTTCCATAGAATTCTCCTAGATATCCAGCAGGCGTACGCTGGCTTGGCCGTCGATGCCGTCCACGAACTCATCGGGCAGACCGATGTAGAACACATGTGGCTTGGTCCCCTGACCCGGCTTGAGGACTTTTACGTCTGCCTGGTTTTCGGCCATGCGGCGTGATATTTCGCTGTTTTTATCGTTCAAATCACCAATGACGCGTGCACCGCCCACGCAGCTTTCTACGCAGGCGGGCAGCAGCCCGACTTCGAGTCGGTGTTCACAGAAGGTGCATTTGTCGGCGGTCTGGGTTTCGTGGTTGATGAAGCGGGCGTCGTAAGGGCATGCCTGGACGCAATAGCCACAGCCCACACAGCGCTCGTTATCAACCAAGACGATGCCGTCCTCGCGTTGAAACGTTGCTTGCACCGGACAGACCGGCACGCATGGGGGTGTATCACAGTGATTGCACAGTCGGGGCAAGCTCAGCATGGCGGCCTGGCTTTGGTCGGGCATGTTGACTTCGTATTGCAGGACGGTCGTGCGGAACTGTCCGATCGGAGCCTGATTTTCGATCGAGCAACTGACGGTGCAGGCTTGGCAGCCGATGCATTTGCGCAGGTCTACCAGCATGCCGTAGCGTTTACCGGGCATGCCGGGACGGCGTGGGGGCTGATCTCCGATCGCTGCCTTAACGGGGGTGATGGGGATGACAGTCGCCGCAGCGCCCAGCCCCAGCATTTCCTTCAGAAAGCGACGACGACGTCCTGGTTCGGGCGTCCCAGGAAGGGAGGGGTTGCGGTTTTGGTCCACGTGAGGGCTCCTACAGGCAGGTGATGCCCCACGATACGAAAGGTAAAGCCCTACAACAATCGAGGTCTTTTCTTAGTGGCCTAGATGGTTATACCTATTTTGACGATTTAAATCGCAGAGGCTTGCGTTTAATCAAGCAGTGCCCCGGGATCAGCACGCAGCATCAGCCGGGTCAGGCTGGGGGCATTGCCGGCCGCCGTCTTTTCCATGACGTGTTGGCGGTGGATATGCACGGTTTTTTCGCTGATGCCCAGATATCGTGCAATCTGCTTGTTGGGTAGTCCCCGCGCTACCAGTTGCGCGACTTCGGCTTCACGGGGAGACAACTGCGACAGGATCGCCTGAGCATCAGCTTGTGACCGCTCCCGTACACGCGCGTGCTGCGTGCGTGCGACCGCTTGCGATACGGCATCCAAAAAAGCTTGATCATGGAACGGCTTTTCAAGAAAATCGCACGCGCCGGCCTTCATCCCCTGGACGGCCATCTGAACGTCACCGTGCCCGGTCATGAATATGATGGACACCGGCCATCCAAGCTCTATAAGTTGCTGTTGCAACGCGAGCCCACTCATCATAGGCATACGTATATCAAGCACCAGACAACCCATGTCTCCGGGTAAAACGGTATGTTGCGCGAGAAACGCCGTGGCACTGTCGTAGGCGTCCACTTGCCAGCCCGACGATTCAAGCAGAAAGACCAGTGAGCCGCGAAACGAGTCGTCATCGTCGATGACGTAGACGGTGCAAGGTGGACTTTTTTGCTTCAAGTGGAATCCTTTTCATGCTTGCCCTGATGGTAGCGTGCCGGCGGCAATGATAACGAAAAAACCATTCCCCGACCTTCCTCTGGAGTGCTTGCTGTCAATGTGCCGCCATGCGCCGCCGCGATGTCGTAGCAGATCGACAAACCTAACCCGAGGCCATGCTCCTTGCTGGTATAGAAGGGCTCGAACAGCCGGGCCTGCTGGGCTGTGGTCATGCCAGAACCATGGTCACGGACGCATATACTCACGTTTCCCTCCTGAAGCATCAGGGATATTTCAATACTTCGCTCCCCGACAGGTATGTCGGACATGGCGTCCAGGCTATTCTTCAACAGATTCAGCAACACTTGCAGTATCTGTTGGCTATCCACTCTTATTCGTATTTCAGGCGGCAGCCGGTCGTCGACATGTAGTTGCGGGAACGCTGTCTGCATGCCGCAAAAGAGGGAAACGGCGTCTGACACTACGTCGACCGGTCGACGCAATTCGTGTACGGCAGCTCGTTTGCGAGCGAATGTGCGTATCCGGGACAGTACGTTGGCCGCATGTTGCGCCTGTTTCGTAATCTCTGTGGCCGCTAACCGAACTGCCTCGTTGCTCAGTTGATTGTTGTCCAGCCGTCGCAGCAGGCCGCGGCTGTAGTTGGTGATGCCGGCCAGAGGCTGGTTTAGTTCATGCGCCAGCGTGGTCGACAGTTCACCAAGGATGGAAAAACGCGACATGTGATCGACGGCTTCTTTATTTGCAAGCATGCGAGCTTCCCAAAGCTTGCGTTCCTCCAGTGCGTGGCGCAGTGCCCGAGTGCGCACGTGCACCAGTTTTTCGATCCAAAAGGTATACATCAACCACAGCATAGCCACGATGCCCAGCAGCGCCAGTACGGGCCAATTCCGTCGTGCCATCGCCGCTACGCCGTGCTCGCGCAGATAGCCGTAGGGTCCAATCTGCAATTCACGAAACAGCTCGTGCACGGATTGATAGTCTGCAGGCACGGTGAATCGCAGTCCATCCGCCGTGGCCGGCATCTGCAGCAGGGCCACTGCGACTGTGCGCGCCACCTCAGTTGGGGTGTGTCGGAATGTCGCGAACGGCCAATCGGGATAGAGCCTTGTGGAACTTAGACACCCCAGACCAGTATCCGGCTGCTGGGACAAGACCTTGTATCGTGTCTGCCAGTCGGGCACATTCTCAAGCATGCACGTGCGCACAATCCCGGCATCGGCTTGCTTGTCGGCTACGGCGGCCAATACGCGCGTCATCGGAAAGCCGACAAAGCTACGTCCTCCGAGGTCGGAGGCAGGGTCCATGCCGATGGCAGCCAGCTCGCGCCATACGAGCTGATAGCCTCCGAAGCCTTCCTCGGTGGTGGCAGCCACCACGTGTCCGCGCAGGTCTTGCATGCTATTCAAATCGTGTCGGTCCGACCGTGTAATAACAGTGGAGCCTAGCCCGAGTCCGTTGACGGAATGTCGGTCCCGTTCAACCGTTGCAATCCGGCTGGCCCCCGCAGCCAGTTCAAGCGTCACGTATTGTCCAGGGCTGGTCAGTGCAAAATCGATGGACCGCATCATGGCCGCATTGCTTATGCCGTCGAGATCCAGATAGGTGAATTCGATATCGTAGGTCGGTAGGGCGCTTTGCAGAAACTGCCGTATGGGGTCCCATTCTCGAGTTGTGTACTCGGTCTCCATATAGGCAAGCACGCCGACGCGTATAACGGCATTCGATGTCTCCATGGACGGCGCTGCGCTGTTTGTCGCAGTGGCGTTTGTCATGGGCAGCTGCTGCGCGCTGTGCGCGCCGGTTATGTGTTTGGCCAGTGCCTCAGTGGCCAGTGAGGTATGCGTCACTGTCATGGTTGCCACCAGTGCCGATAAGAACCAAAAGAGGCGTCTATGGCCTGTCGGCGAAGTTATATTGAGCATGCTGGTACGCCGCACGTAGCCGCTGGATGCATAACGGCTTCCTGGATAGGTTGTTAGCGAATCATAACGTTGATTGTCGATCGCGGACTTCGTAGAACCGTTTTACGTCAAGTGGGCCGGCTGATGGACACACCCTTCTATTACCCGTAGCAGGTTTGCCTGATCTGCAGTACACGACATGATAGGGCCTGAGCCGTGAGGTCGCCAGCTTGTGCCGCTTAGGCAGTTTGAGGCGCGACTTCACGACATTCTCGTCGCTTCGTCCGACATTACATTCTGGAGCGCCTATGCAAGCTCTGGCAGTACCGAGCTTAAATCTGTTCTCACCTCGATGAACATAGGCCCGTCGGCTGCCAATGCGTCACCGATCACTTGGTCAATGTCAACGTCATGGTGCAGTGTGACGGCCCGTATCCCAAAGGCATCCGCCATAGCGCGGAAGTCCGGATTCAACAGCGACGTGCCACTCACGCGGCCCGGGTATGCGCGCTCCTGGTTGATTCGGATGGATGCATAGCAGTTGTTGTTCGAAAGAATGAACACGATGGGAAGCCGATATTGCACTGCGGCGATCATCTCGTTGCCCGTCATCATAAAGCCGCCGTCCCCGACCATGCAGATCGTCTTTTTGTCCGGGTGGCGCAGCGCATGGGCGACTGCCGCTGGCGTTCCATAGCCCATGGCGCCCGAAAGCGGCGACATCAGGCGCTGGTCGGCGCGGAAGCGGAAGTAGCGATAAACAGGCGCAGCAAATGTGCCGGCATCGACACATATCGCGGCGTCTGACGGCGCCTGCTCAGACACACTGCGAACCACTTTGCTGAAATCTATCCCTTGGCTTGTGGCACGCGTGGGCCATGCGGCATGACCATCGTGGATGTGGGCCAGCCGTTGGCTCCACGCCGCGCGCTCGGGCGGGATTGCAGGTGCCGTATTCGGAGTGATGGCTTTCACCAGTTGCACCGGATCGCATACCAAGCCGTAGTCGGCCGTGTAGTGCAGGCCCACGACATGATCGTCGGGATAACAATGCACCAGCGTCTGTTCTGGTCTGGGCAGAACGGGAAAGGTATAGCCCTGGGTGGTGACGTCGCCCAGGCGGGTGCCCAATGCGAGAATCAGGTCGCTTTCCTGGAAGGCCTCGAGTTGGGCAGGCGATGTAGCCAGTCCGAGTTCCCCTGCATACAGCGGATTCGTCTGTGGGAAGATATCCTGGCGGCGAAACGATATTGCAACTGGAATGCCCCAAGCCTGTGCAAAGTTGTTCAAGGCGGCGCGTCCTCCAGGCCGCTCGAACACTCCACCGGCGATGATCAGTGGGCGCTTGGCCTGGTGCAATTGTTGTTCGAGGGCGGCCAGTGTGTCTGGATCGGGCAACGCAGGTGCGTGCGGTGTCAGTTTCCATTGTGGCTGGTCGACGCGCTGTTGTTGAATGTCTTCAGGAATGACGAGCACGACGGGGCCGGGTGCGCCCGAGGTGGCCACGCGAATGGCCTTGTAGGCGGCTTCGGCCAGTTGCTGTGGCTCAGTGGCCTCGAAGACCCATTTGGCGATCGATCCGAACATTTTCTGATAGTCGATTTCCTGAAATGCTTCGCGTCGCAAGTCGCGCCTGGGAATTTGCCCCACCAACAGAATCAACGGCACGCCGTCTTGTTGCGCCGTGTGTACAGCGATGGCCGCGTTGCTGGCGCCCGGGCCACGGCTGACCATGGCTACGCCGGGTCTTCCTGTCAGTCGTCCATCGGCCACCGCCATATAGCCTGCCCCCCCCTCGTGCCGACATACCACGGTATCGATTTGCGGGAAGTCCAGCAATGCGTCCAGGACGCCCAGGTAGCTTTCACCAGGAACAAGAAACACGCGATCTATACCGTTTGCATGGAAGACATTCAGGAGCGCGTGGGCCGACGTATTTTTCATGGTTCGATGCGAATAATGTGAAGGGTGATGATGGCAGAGCGATTTGGTATTGTCGGAAAAGGCGTCACTAGTGACAATGGCGGCCGCAGCATATCAGCTATACTTTTTGAATACGCACAAACGGCGGTAGCGGCATAGCTTCCTATGTTCCAATGGCACGGCACCCTCACAGACTCTTTCTTTGCATAGGTGGTTTGCCGTGGATCTGAAGCGTCTCGAATACTTTCTGTTAGTCGCCGATCACGGCAGCTTTTCAAGGGCTTCCAGCGTCATAGGAGTGGCGCAACCGGCACTTGGGCGTCAGGTGCAGCGGCTGGAAGAGGAATGCGGCGCAAAGCTGTTGTATCGCCATGGCCGGGGCGTATCTCTGACGCCTGAAGGTGAGATCTTTGCCGAACGAGTTCGCCCGCTGCTCACGAAGCTGGCAATGGCTGCCGATGGCTTGAACCAGAACGAACGCCCATTAAGCGGTTCGGTTACGCTAGGTATGACGCCGACGATGATGTCGCTGATGGGTTTGCCCTTATTACAAAAAATGCGCGCGATCGCACCTGGCATCAAGTTGAACTTTCTGACCGGCTACAGCGGGTACGTGCACGAATGGCTGGTCGACGGCCGCCTGGACATTGCCATTCTTCACGACGCACGTCGATCGCGGCATATTGCTGTTGATGCTCTAGCGATCGCACGGTTGTTTTTGGTGTCGCATCCGAGTTTGGCGAAACAGCTTATCGCACCGCACATGGCCAGTTTGCCGGTGCTTGGCCTTCAAGGCTTGCCGTTGGCTTTGCCCAGCGGGTCGCACGGGTTGCGCCGCACGATTGATCAGGCTACGACAAAGCTTAAGGTCAATCTAGACATTCAATATGAATTGGATACCCTTACGTTGATGAAGGCGATTGCCTTGGCTGGTATCGCCCACACCATACTGGCCTTGCCGGCCGTGGCCGATGAGGTTCATTCCGGCGCGCTGACCGCGACGTTGCTGGATGCGCCTTCCATGGAAACGCGTTTGATGATTGCCACATCGCTAAACCGTCCTTTGACTCTTGCGGGGCGAGCGGTGTTGGAGCAAGTCCGCCCGGTATTGCAGCAGTCCATAGATTCCGCCGTTATCCCTTTGCACATGCGGCTAGCCTGATTCAGGCTGAAAGTCGTTACAAGTTAGCCCAAAAAAGCATAGCTGATACAAGAGCGAAGCCATGGAAATGTGCCTGGCAAGCCATGCATAATCGCTGGACATACTGATGTTCTGCCCGGCCGTCGCGCTTGCTCGGAACATTCCTATAACCAGGAGAGACATAACATGTTCAAGAAAACACTGAAATGGCTGGGCGTAGGCCTTGGCCTGGCTGCCGCAACTGTGGCGCATGCGGCAAGCGACTATCCGAATCGTCCCATCACGCTGATTATCCCCGTGGCGGCTGGCGGCACGACAGATATTGCGGGGCGTGCCTTGGCCAAGCAACTGAAAGACGAGCTCGGCCAGCCGGTTGTGGTGGAAAACCGGCCCGGCGCCAGTGGCAGCATTGCGAACTCTTATGTCGCGCGCGCGCAGCCCGACGGGTATACCCTGGTGCTGTCTTACGAGGGTTTTCACACGGGTAATCCTGTGTTGATGAAAGACTTGAGTTGGGATCCTGTGAAAGACTTCACACCGATCGCGGAAGTGATACGGGGACCGCACCTGTTTCTGGTTCCCGCGAACTCGCCCGCCAAGACCCTGCAGGAGTTCATCGAGTTGGCCAAGCGAAAACCGGGTTCCATGAATTTTGCGTCGTCGGGTGTCGGTTCAATACAGCATCTGGGCGGCGAGCTGTTCCAGCTCAAGACGGATACAGACATGGTACATGTGCCCTACAGTGGCGCCGCGCCTGCAATGCAAGATCTGCTGGCCGGGCGCATCGACGTTTTCATTACAACGCCACCTACAGCGATGGCGCATGTGGAAGCGGGCACCTTGCGCGCACTGGCCATTACCAGCAACCAGCGGCATCCGAAGTTGCCTAACATCCCCACGACTGCGGAAGCCGGCCTGCCGGAATTCCAGCTGGAGGCCTGGTTTTCGGTATTTGGCCCCGCCAGGATGCCCGCCGATGTGGTGGAAAAGCTGGCCGGCGCCATGCAAAAGGTGATCACTTCGGACGAATTCAAGTCCCAGATGAGTGCACAGGGTTCGAACGCCAGCTACCGCTCACCTGGCGAATTGGGCCAGATCGTGAAGGACGATCTGGCGAAATGGAGCGAAGTGGTCAAGACAGCCGGTATCGCGGCGAATTGATCATGTATATTTCGCGTCCCGTTATTGCCATCATCGACGACTACGAGGGCTTCGTCCCTGCGTTGGACGCGTACTGTATGTTGAACGACGCTTTACCCAACGCCGACATCCGCGTCATCACCCGGCAGCCGCTGGATGACGCGGCTGTTCGGCAAATGCGCGATGTCGAGTATCTGGTTCTGATACGTGAGCGCTCGCAGATAACGGCGCAGTTTCTTGACCGTCTTCCCGTATTAAGGGCGCTGGTGCAGACAGGCACGGCGGGCCAGGCAGCTACATCGCATATCGATCAAGAAGCTTGCGCTCAGCGGGGCATCGCGATACTTGAAGGCGGAGCCAGCGATGGTCACTCGGCCGCCGAAATTACCTGGGCTCTGGTTCTCAATGCCAGCCGAAATGTGCATCATTACATGATCAGCATGAAGCAAGGTTCGTGGCAGCAAGGCAATCCGATGGGCCAGATAGGTCGCGCCCTGCACGGCCAGACACTCGGCATATTGGGTTATGGACGAATCGGACAATTGCTCGGCGGCTATGCGAAGGCTTTCGGTATGGACGTTCTGGTTTGGGGGCGCGAGAATACACGCTTGGCGGCCCAAAGGACCGGAGCACGACTGGCCGACGGAAGAGACGCCTTGTTCGAACAGAGCGACGTTCTTGCTCTGCAGATGCGCATGAATGCAGAGTCACGCCATTCCGTTACGTTGCGCGATCTCGCCCTGATGAAGCCGACATCTTTACTGGTGAATACGGGCCGCCCGGGTCTGATCGAGCCGGGCGCTCTGGTGGCAGCCCTGAAAGTGGGGCGTCCGGGTCGCGTAGCGGTCGATGTCTTCGATCACGAGCCTGTTCTACAGGCCACCGAGCTTACGGAATCGCCCCGCTGTACTGCGACCCCGCACATCGGATATGTAGAGCGCAATAGTTACGAACTACTTTTCGATGCCGCGTTCAGGAAATTGATCGCGTACTTGAATACGGCAGAAGTCGTCGACAAACCTGCGTAAGATCAATACGGGTATGGGCTTCTGGGGTCAGTGCTTGTGTCGATGGTGGGCGTCGGGAAAGTGCTCGTGCGTGTGCGTCAATGGCTCATGGCGATGCGGGTGCCGATGTGTGGTTCCTGCTGCAACGGGCGTGTCGTGCGAGTGTTGGTGGTGCTCATCGTGGGTGTGCTCATGTTCGTGCTCCAGGATTTCGTGCGTATGGGTGTGCTGGTGCCGTTCGGTCAGATGCAGCAAGATGCCAATCGCCATCAACGCGCCAGCGATTAGCAGTGGCACGGTGACCGGTTCGCCCAGCGCAATCGCTAGAACGGCACCGAAAAATGGCGCGACCGAAAAGTAGGCTCCGGTACGCGCCGTGCCCAGATGACGCAAGCTGATCACGAAGAGCGCCAAACTTACGCCATACGCCAGGAAGCCGACGACCATGGCGCCTCCCACACTTGACCATGACGGCAACAAGGCGCCCAACATAATGGCGAGAAGCAGATTAACGACGCCCGCTACCAAACCCTTAACCGCAGCGATCCAGGTGGCATCGGTAAGCGATACCTTACGGGTCAGGTTGTTATCAATGCCCCAGGCCAGGCAGGCGCCTATTACCGCCAACGCCGGCCACAGCCCGGCAAAACGCGCTTCGCCGGGCCAGCTCAACACGAGGGCGCCGGCGACAATGGCGACCATGCCAAGCGCAATGCGCCGATCAACGTTCTCTTTAAAGACAAACCACGCCAGGAGCGCCGTAAATACTCCCTCGGCGTTTAGCAACAAGGCGGCGCCCGACGCAGGCATGCCGGTAAGACCGAGCATGAGCAAGACCGGCCCGACCACCCCTCCTGCGCCTATGGCCCCAAGAAGCCAGGGGACTTCGCGCCGCGGCAAACGCACGGCCGGGGCGCGTCGCAGGCGACGGTAGATCGTGAGTCCAACTCCCGACCCCAGATAAAGCAGGCCTGCCAAGAGCCACGGACTGACGCTATCCAGCAGCAGTTTGGCCAGAGGCGTTCCACCGCCAAATAGCAGCGCCGCAAGTAAAGCTGGCATCACCCCCTGTTTTTGCAGCCCCTGTTTCCAGTTCATGGTTGGTATTCTTTGTGTGATTGATGAATGAACTGGAAGAGTAATGGGTTCGTGCGACCGTCGGGTACGAAGGTTGCTGAACGATTCGAGCACGCCGCCAGGATTTTCCGGTTCTTGAGATCTTTCGGAGGTACTATGACGAATCTAATCCATGATGCAATGCTATCGGGTGCTGATCGCGTTCGCCGTTCTACGCCGCCACAGGTGAACGAGCAGATTGATCGGGATACGGACAGCAATATCCGCCGCTATTCCAATAGTAACAAAGCGGGCATCCGGCGACGCATGCGCGCATTGGATGAAGAGTGGGACGTGGAACGCGTATTGGAGGTCAACGCCTCGACATTGGCGCTTACCGGACTTGTATTGGGCCTGACGGTCGACCGGAAATGGCTGTGGTTGACCGGTGGTGTGCTGGGATTTCTGCTGCAACACGGTATACAGGGCTGGTGCCCGCCATTGCCGGTCCTGCGCCGACTGGGCATACGCACACGCGGGGAAATCGACCGCGAAAAATACGCCTTGAAGGCTTTTTTGGAAGAAAAATAGTGACTTACACCTATCGGCTGAACAGGCGCAGCAAGAACACCATTGTCGCCATAGGCATGATCTTTTTTGCGTCGCCGGTATGGGCGGACGCCGTTGCCGATGGACGAAAAATCATGACGGAAGGGGGCGGCGGCGTTATTGCGTGCGCGACGTGTCACGGCGTAAACGGCGAAGGCATGGCCGCAGCGGGCTTTCCCTACTTGGCAGGACAGGGTGCCACGTATCTTGCGGAGCAACTCAAAAACTTTGCGGCAGGGGAGCGGCATAATCCTGTCATGGAACCTATCGCCAAAGCAATGAATCCCGCTCAAATCGAAGCAGTAAGCATTTATTTGTCCCAGCTCCCGAAACCTTACGATGCCCTGGCCCTGACCAATATGGTCGAGACTTATCCCGACAAATCCGCGATGGGTGCGTGGGTAGCGAATCGGGGTGACTGGGATAACAACATACCGGCCTGTATTCAGTGCCACGGCCCGGGGGGAGTAGGGGTGGGTGCCAGCTTTCCAGCGCTCGCAGGTCTTCCTGCCAATTACATGCGTCAGCAACTTATCGACTGGAAAGCTGAAAAGCGCCCTGCCGGGCCATTGTCCCTGATGGGGGATATTGCGCAACGCATGAGTGATCAGCAGATCAGCGCCGTCGCTGATTACTTTGGCGGCCTGCCGGCTGGCGCGGCGACCAAAGCCGCTGTCACCACGAAAAGTGGAGCGAGATGATGGAACTGAACTTCATGCGCCTGGCCCAGGCCGCCTTGATACTGAGCGTGGCGGGCGCTTCGGGTGCAGGCGCCCAAACGCAGCTGCCCGCGCCAGACAGCGGCACCCCGATCGCGCCAGTCGCTACGACGAATAAGGACTTCACTCCCCCCGACGCGCGGTCCATACCCGACAACGAATTTGGCGCAATGGTCAGAAAAGGGCAGGATATCTTCATGCGCACGGGTGAATACACGAAGGACTACGTGGGAAACTCGATGAATTGCGCGAGCTGTCATCTGGATGCCGGACGCCGAGAGGATTCCTCGCCGCTGTGGGCGGCCTATGTGCTTTATCCAGCCTATCGAGCGAAGAACAACCGCGTCAATACGCTGACGGAGCGCTTGCAAGGCTGCTTTCAATACAGCATGAATGGAATCGCGCCCCCCGCCGACAGCGAAACCATCATAGCGCTGCAAAGTTATATGTATTGGCTGGCACAGGGAGCGCCCACGGGGGTCAAGCTTGAGGGACAGGGTTACCCGCGACTGGAGGAACCAGAGCAGAAACCCGATTTTGTTCGAGGCGAGCGCGTTTATGAGCAGAATTGCGCGCTCTGCCACGGTACGGATGGCGGTGGGCAGAAAGTCGAAGGAAAAATGGTCTTTCCTGCACTATGGGGAGACGATTCTTTTAATTGGGGAGCCGGCATGCACAGCGTTTCCACCGCTGCGGCGTTTATCAAGGCAAACATGCCTTTAGGCAAGGCGGGCACGCTCACCGATCAGGAGGCGTGGGATGTTGCCCAATATATGAACAGCCATGAGCGGCCGCAGGACCCTCGATATGACGGCTCGCTTGAGGCCACGCGAAAGCAGTTCCATGACGAACCGTCGGATCTGTACGGGATGTCCGTGAACGGCAAGATCCTTGGTCAGAACGCCACGCCAGCTGGTGGAACGCTACGCAATAAATAAGGTGGCGGGCCGAGGTCGACCTGCGCAAAAGCATGCAGAACGTGTCCGTTATAGTACCGCTGCTATAGGTTTTTCTTTGCTCTTTCGAGCAATTCGAACAATGCCATGCCAGCCAGCATGGCAGCGAAGAACAGCAGCGGCTTTACGCCACCTTGTGCAAGCGAGGCCAGTGCCGGTCCGGGGCAATAGCCCGCCAGACCCCAGCCCACGCCGAACGTGAGTCCACCCAGTACAAGGCGCCAGTCGATGTTCGTGGCAGTGGGCAGACGCATCGCATCGCCCAGGATGGACGTTGGCCGTTTCATCGCAAAGGGAAACGCCAGCGTGCCGACTAGCACTGCGCCTCCCATGACGAAGGCCAGCGATGGATCCCAATTTCCAGCCAGATCCAAAAACCCGAGCACCTTTGAAGGGTTGCTCATGCCAGACAGGATGAGCCCAAAACCAAACAATAAGCCACATAACAAAGCCGTGAGTAGTTTCATATTTTGCTCCGCTTAAGCAAGCACGTGGCGAACGATGTAGACAGTCAGGAAACCGGCGAACATGAAGGCAACTGTCGCGACCACGGAGCGCGGCGAACGTCGGGAAATCCCGCACACGCCATGTCCGCTGGTGCAACCCGAGCCGTAACGCGTACCGACACCGACCAGCAGTCCGGCTATGAGGAGCATCAGGTAGCTGGCCTCGATTTGCACCTCCGGCAAGGGCCTTGCCAGTGCATATAACAGGGGCGAAGCGATCAGGCCGCCTAAAAATGCAAGACGCCAGGCGACGTCCCCCCGCTGCGGCCTTAACGCACCGCCCAAGATGCCGCTAATGCCCGCGATCTTGCCGTTGAACAGCAGGAAGAGCGTTGCGGCAAGACCTATCATCAGGCCGCCCGCCAGTGATGTCCACGGCGTGAAGTTGTTCCAGTCGATTGTCATTGCATGCCTCCTAGTCCTTCGGGCAGTAAAGATCGTACAGCACCTGCAGCACGGTCAGTGCCTCGTTGCTGACGATCGAGTAGAAAATCTTCTTGCCGTCGCGACGAGTGTTTACGAGTTGCTCTTCGCGCAACACAGTGAGTTGCTGCGAGAGCGTGGGTTGGGAAATGCCGGTCATTGCTTCGAGTTCGCTGACCGAAAATTCGCCCTGGGTCATCTGGCAAAGCAACAGCAGGCGATCTGTGTTGGACAGCGTCTTCAGTAACTTGCCGGCCTCTTGCGCAGCAGCCTCAATTTTTCGGAGATCTATTTGTTTCGTTGCAGTCATCAGGGTTTCAGTCGTTCATAGTCACGTTGTACCTTTACATTATATATTATAATAATATATAAATATCTTATTCGTTAGAATTTTTATGTTGATATGTCCTTCAGCGCCCATCAGGAGAGCGATCATGATCTTCCGTCAATTGTTTGAGCCCTTATCAAGCACCTACACCTATCTTCTCGGCGATACCGACACAGGGTTGGCAATACTCATCGACCCGGTCATCTCGGCAATGGAGCGTGATCTGGCCGAAGTGCGCCGTCTTGGCCTGACGCTAGCTTATACCGTCGATACTCATATCCATGCTGACCACATCACGGCGGCATTGGAAATGAAGCGCGCCGTTGGCAGCAAGATTGCGGCGGCGGCCCACGATCGGTTGCCTTGTGTTGATGTCGGTATCGAAGAAGGCAAGCCGTTTCAGGTGGGCGCCATTCACTTGCAGCCATTGCACACCCCGGGACATACTGACGGACATTTCTCGTATCTGTTCAATGATCGGGTGTTCACTGGTGATGCGTTGCTTATAGAGGGCTGCGGCAGAACCGACTTTCAAAACGGCGATGCCGATGCGTTATACAAAAGTGTGCGCGAGAAGTTATTCACGTTGCCTGAAGAGACCCTGGTCTACCCGGCACACGATTACAAGGACCGATTCGTGTCTTGCATCGCGCAGGAAAAAAAGCGAAACCCCCGCCTCGGTGACGGCAAGACGCTGGAGGAATTCAAGACCATCATGGCCAACTTGAATCTGCCGTACCCCACGTTTATCGACTACGCCGTCCCCGGCAACCGGCAGTGCGGGGTATGTCCGTCAGACCTTCCGGAGAATCTCTCGAATTACTGCCGACAGATGACCGAGAGCCTGCAAGGCTGACGAACCACAACCACGGAAAAATGTCGCCATCACACAGCGGCAGTCTGGCCGGCAGCCCGAATAAAATGCTCGCGCAGCCATTGATGAGCGGGGTCTTCATGAGACCTGGGGTGCCAAGCCATGGCAATGTCAAACGTTGATAGATGGAAAGGCAGGGCCAGGATATCCAGCTTTGCGGCATAGCGTCGCAGCAGTCGCTGCGGCAGGGTGGCCACACAGTCTGTTTCCTCGAGCACGAGTGGTATCTGGTTATAGCCTGACACCGTCAGCGCTACATGGCGCTGGTGCCCCAAACCTTCCAGAGCGTCATCGACACCGCTTTTGAACTGGCCGTCCTGGGACACCATGACATGCGCGAGAGTGCAGTACTCCTCGATGCTGAGATTCCCCGTGCCGCGGGGGTGCCCCTTGCGCTGCGCCAACCTGAAGTCGTCTTTGAGCAGGAATCTGGCCTTCAATGCGTCGGGTACTTTTTGCGTAAGCCCGACATACAGGTCAATTTCCCCCTTTTCCATTCTGTAAGTCAAATTATCTTCTTTTGGCGCAATAAAGCTAAGGCGTATGCCAGGCGCACGATGCGCCAAAACCGATTGCGCGACGGCAAGCCCCACTTGCGTGAAGAAATTGTCGTTGACGGCGACTAAAAAATTCCGCCGTGCCGTGAGCGGTTCGAAGTCTTCGGTCGATGCAACAGCACCCTGAAGATCCAGCAAGGCTTGATGCAAACGCGGCTGCATGGCCAACGCACGGTCGGTGGGCAACATACCGCGGCCAGCCTCAGAGGGAACCAGGAGGGGGTCATTGAACATGTCCCTGAGACGGCCGAGCTGTGTGGAGAGCGCGGGCTGACTGATGTTCAGTCGCCTGGCAGCGCGCGTGACATTTTGTTCTTCAAGAAGCACATCCAGTGAAATAAGCAAGGGCAGATCCGACCGTCGGATATTCATATTCCGTATACCTCATATAGGGAAAGGCAACTCACTATCGCAACAGTGGAGCGTTAGAGTGAGGTCTGTACTGATTTCGGCACGTTGATGTGGTCCGGACGGTCAATAGATTCCAATCAACACTTTGGAGCAGTCCATGCAAGTTATTCCATTCTTTATCTCGCGCGCGCTGGCAGCCTCGATAGCGATCGTTGGCGCCTTTCCTATCGGCATCAATGCGGCGGGTCATGCTCAGGTGGCGCCGGTGGCGGCAGTCGCGCAGGGTCGTGCCCAAGCTCCAGGTGTTCATCATTATCGTGTAGGCGACTTTCAGGTTACCGCACTGTCCGATGGTACTGTGCCTCAGGACCTGCATGCCCTGTTGATCAACACCAGCGCAGCGGAGACCGACAGTTTACTCAAGCGGTCATTTTTATCTAACCCGGTCGAAGCGTCGATCAATGCCTTTCTGGTCGACACGGGGACCAGACTGGTGCTGGTTGATACCGGATCCGGCTCATTCTTCGGTCCCGGAAATGGCGGCAAGCTGCTTGGTAACCTGAAATCGGCGGGTTATTCGCCTGAACAGATCGACGACATCCTGCTGACCCATATCCACACTGACCATAGCGGTGGCCTGGTCAGCGCAGGGCAACTGGTCTTTCCGAACGCGACCATCCACGTGGGCAAGCCGGACCTGGATCTTTTCCTCGATCCCGCAAACAGCGAAGGCGTGGACGGCTATGACAAGAAGTATTTCGAGGAGGCAGTGAAAACCGTCGGCGCGTATGTCAAGGCGGGTAAAGTCGAGTCTTTTACTGGGCCGACCCAACTCTTTCCGGGTGTCATAGCTATTCCGACGCCGGGACACACGCCGGGACACAGCTTCTATAAGTTTGAAAGCAAAGGGCAGTCGATTGAGTTCATCGGTGACATTGTGCACGTGGCATCGGTGCAATTCCCAAAGCCGAAGATTGCCATTCGGTACGACGTTTCACCGGAGAAAGCGGTGGCACAACGTGAGAAGCATTTCGCTACAGCAGCGTCTGAACGGGATCTTGTAGCGGGCGCGCATCTTCCTTTTCCGGGCCTGGGTCACATTCGGGCTGAAAGCGACGGTGGCTACGTGTTCGTGCCCATCGATTACCGTGATCGTGCCGGACGGTAGTTTCGGTCGGATTCTTCGATACTCGGCCGCTCTTTGCCGGAAAGTAACTCATCATTCTTGATCGTGCCCGCGTCGGGTCGCCTGGATGGAAGCGCCGGCTTTATCGCGGGCGGCTTGGGCCATGCCTTATCAGGCGTGACGGGATGGCCGTCGAGCGGCCTGGGTGGCGCCAAACTGGGTACACGACGGTTGGGCAGGGCGGGATCGATATCTGGCACGAAATTGGGCACGGTACTTCCCGCGCCTTCCGGTCGGTTTACAGAGGGTTGCGTAGCGGGTGGAGGCGGCTCGCCTTGCACCGCTTGCGCCCAAACGCAAACAGGTCCGGAAACTGCACACGCTGCGGCAATCGTCAACCAATGCTGTAGTTTCATGATCTCTCTCGAGCGTGAAGGTCGAACTTCAGACAATATCTTGAAGATCATGGGATACGACCATGTCCTTCAGAGTTTACGGGCTGCCTTTAGCGCAGGGCAACCGGTATTACAGCCGGATACGAGGGTAGAACCTGCTTAATCGATGCTGGCGCCTGACTTCTTCACCACGTCTGCCCAGCGCGGGATTTCCGCGGCCATCAGATCGCGTAGCTCTTCAGGTGTGCTGCCCACCAATTGCATGCCCATGGTCTTGCCCAATTGCTCCTGCACTTCGGGGTCTTTCACAATTACTGCCAATTCCTGGGCCAGACGATCCAGAATGGGCTTGGGTGTACCCTTGGGCGCATAAACCGCCTGCCACGACGCAACATTGAAGCCTGCCACGCCCGCTTCTTCCATCGTGGGGGTTTGCGGCGACAGGGCGATACGGTCCTTGGTGGTGACGGCGATGAGCTTGAGCTTGCCGGCCTGCAGAAGCGGCAGGGCCGCTGTCATCTGATCGAACATGAACGTGACCTGGCCCGAGGAGACGTCAACCATGGCGGGTGGCGTACCCTTGTACGGCACATGAGTCAGCGGTACGCCAATGGCGTTGGCGAACAGCTCGCCAGTCAGGTGGGTTGAGGTTCCAGCGCCCGACGACGCGAACGTGCGCTTGTCCGGATTGCGTTTCAGCAACTCGATAAGTTCGGCCACCGTATTGACGCCCAGGTTGGGATCCACCAGCAGCACATTGGGCAGGTAGGCGATGAGTGAAACCGGCTCGAAATCCTTTACGGGGTCGTACTTCAGGCTCTTGTACAGGCTGGCATTGATGGCGTGCGTACTGATGGTGCCGCCAAACAGCGTGTAGCCATCGGGTGCCGAATTGGCGACATAGGCGGCACCGATGGCGCCGGCGGCGCCGGGCTTGTTTTCGACAATGACATTCTGTTTCAGGCGATCGGCCAGTTTTCTGGCCAGCATGCGCCCAACCACGTCGGTGGAGCCGCCGACAGTGAAAGGAACCACGTAGGAAATTGGTTTGGCGGCTGGCCAGTCGGCGGCCTGCGTGGGGACGGCGGCCATAGCGAGCAGACTGCCTGCAAGTAGAGCGTTGATCAATAGACGGCGTTGGGACTTCATGGGTTTGTCTTATATGGACGCCTCCTTTGTGGCAATCGAATTTTTGAAATGTGTGGCTAGGCGAGAACGGTTGCAGTCTTATATCCGGCCTGTTTGCGCAGTAACGGATAGACCGACTGCTGGCCCTGATG
>NZ_PDNV01000012.1 GCF_002849615.1 Pollutimonas nitritireducens | reverse complement strand
CTTGAGAGGCCGCCACCAAAGAAAGAGAATCGCTCATCGAAATACGTGTCCATCTCAAAAAATACATGGACACGTATCTTGATGAGATTTAACCCAAATTTCTAGGCGGTACAGGGCGGGCCGTTACTCTCAGACCACTATGTCGCGCTCTGCTTCGATGCCTACAATTCCGGCGTTATAAGCCAAGGCCGACTGGCCGAGGCGCTTCTATGCAGCCATGCCGAATTGCTCGAACTGGCAAATCTTTACGGGCGATCTCTCCATGGCCATTGATCCATCCAGATTCCATCCGATCAACGTCGTCGACACGTGCTCGGTTTGGAACATCCTGTCCTCGCCGCGGCTAAACGCAGCAGCCAAGGAGGCTAAATGTGACTTTTGCGTGACTAACTTTGTCCAGTATGAGTGCCTGACTAAGTCGCGAAAGTCTATCTTGCCTAGAGAACAGGCATTGATGGATCGCTTACGCGCTGAGCAACAGCGCGGTGCCTTTCAGACCCACTCGTGTAGCATTGAGGATCTTCAAATCGTCGAGATTTTAGAAAAACGCAACAAGCTAGGTAAAGGCGAGCTCTCCTCGATTGCCTTCGCCATGAAGATCCGCCAAGGGTTCATCACCGATGACAGACAGGCTCAGACGTTGGCGAAGGACTTCGGTCATCCTCACTCTCAATCAACGCCGCACCTGTTTTCTTGGCTCATATTTACTAACAGGTTGAGTGATGGGGACAAGGACACCGTCATCGCTCAGCATATAGACGCGGGAAGGCAAATGGCACAACACTTGCAGAAAGCCTACGAGATGGCTTTGCAATGTAGGCTCAATTCTGCGGTTAGGGCCTGATGCGCGGATAAGCCACATTCGCCGCTCACAAAGCTCCGAACGTGTCGTATTGAGCTTCGGAGCCGACGATGTCGATTTAGAACTGATCGAGCGAACCATTATCCTCGCGCCGGGCTTATTTCTAGCGTTCGCTTGTAAACAGCTTGCTCCTTACTCGAACGAAATCCTTGACGGCTTCTTCTAAAACACTGAATTCCAGAACACCCATTGGCAGCGAGAGGTTGAACATGCCGCGCCGAGCCGGCCAGATACCACGTTCGATCAAATCGAAATAGAACAGGTCTCGTAAATTCATATCGCTCCCAGTAAGATCGCGCACACTCTCTATCTCGCCTCCGCACATATGAACATTCATCAACGACCCCACACCGGTAAACTGCATTGGGAAACTCGCTTGAGCCGCGATCTCATTTAGGCGTTCACGTAGACTATTCCCACGTTCAGTAAGCTGCTCCGCAATAATTGGGGTGAATACCTTTTCGAGGCCGACGGCACCGGCGGTCATGGTAAAGACGTTATTGTTGAAGGTACCTGCATGGGAAAAGGCACCAACACGTGACGGATCGAAGTGGCTCATCAAATCTTCTCGTCCGCCAAACGCTCCAAAACTGAATCCGGCTCCTATGTACTTCCCGAGAGTCGTGATATCTGGCGTGATGCCATACATTTCCTGAAGACCTCCGCCTGATAGTCGCGAAGTCATGACTTCGTCAAAGATCAGCGTCACACCGTTCTGTTCCGTCCAGTCTCGCAATTGCCTTAAAAAGGACGGGCTGGCTGGAATGCAGCCCCCAGAACCTTGCATGGGCTCGATCAAAACGCACGAGAGAGCCTGTGCGTTTGCTTCCAATAAAGCGCGCGTTCCGTCCCAGTCGTTATATGGCGCAACCACGAAGTCAAAAGGAGCAGTAAGGGGATTCTGTACTGTCTTGAAGACAAAAACGCCACCGTGATAAGCACCATCAAATACTAGAACTTTGCTGCGGCCGCTAATCGCACGTACAGCGGAAATCGCATATAGGGTCGCTTCAGTCCCCGAATTCGTGAAACGAACACGCTCAATAGAGGGGAACCGGTCACAAATGAGACGCGCCAGCTTCTCCTCCTGCTCGATATGTCCACCCCGAACCCATCCGCTCTGTAGCGCGCTCTCTACCGCTTCACGTAACAGGGGATCTGAGTGTCCGTAAAGGCCAGCCGTGAACTCGCCCAGATAGTCCACATACTCTTTACCATCCAGCGATGTCACACGACATCCTTCCGCCGACGCCAGCGTGATCGGAAATGGATCGCTATAAAGCACGGTACGAGTATTGCCTCCTGGAAGCACTTCAGCCGCCTTGCGATGTTGCTGGTAGCTACGGGGATTGGCATCACGATATCGTTCGTGTGCCGCCTCGAGCTCAGCGGAAATATTGGATGCAAGCGCAGTTTTAACGTTCATATTGTCGATCCCCAGTGAAGGCCCTAATACACGGATGTTTTGTTTACTGAATTAATGCTTTATCGAGCGCCACAGTAAATCGACTGACTATTTCGTCGATTTCGTCCGCGGTAACGTTATAGGCTGGAGCAAAAAGGACGTGATCCCCATTGACGCCATCCACCGTACCTCCTCCGGGGTACACCATCAGGGCGCAATCCAGTGCAGCCTGCTTTACCCTTGCATAAAGCTTTCGCTCGGGAGAAAATGGCGTTTTTAGATTCCTGTCTGCGACCAATTCGACCCCAACGAAGAGGCCGCGACCGCGCACATCGCCCACGTTATGGTGATTTTTTAGGTTTTCGTTAAGCCCGATTATTAGCTGCCTCCCGCGCTCACGCACATTGTTTAAAAGGCCCTCCTCGACGATGACCTCTTGGACAGCAAGGGCAGCCGCACAAGCAACGGGATGTCCCATATAGGTGAAGCCATGCAGCAAAGTCGCGCTTCCATTCTCGAGCGTGCGGACAATATCCTCAGCTACTAGCGTCGCACCGATAGATTGATAACCGCCACCGAGACCCTTCGCGATGGTGAGAATATCAGGAGTAACCTCATCTTCGGCGCATGCGTAGAACACGCCGGTTCGACCGGCGCCGCACATAATTTCGTCAAGGATAAGCAGAACCTCGTATTGATTGCAGATCTCTCGTATACGCTTGAGATATCCCGGCGCGGGTGGTGCACATCCCAATGTCGCACCAACAATCGGTTCGGCAATGAATGCAGCGACATTTTCCGGCCCTAGCTCTAATATTGCCCGCTCGAGTTCATTTGCCGCACGCATGCCGTACTCCAGATCCGTTTCACCGGGATGCTTCAGGCGATAGCTATAGCAGGGGTCTATGAAGTGGACCTCGAAAAGCATGGGTGCATAGGTAACACGCCTCCCCACATTTCCGCTCACCGATAGCGCTCCAACTGTCGCTCCATGGTAGCTTTGGCGCCTGGCAATAATGCGATTCTTCTCAGGTTTACCACGCTCCACCCAAGTCTGGCGTACCAGTTTCAAAGCGCATTCTGTACTCTCCGAACCACCCGAAGAGAACACGACTCGCGATAGGCTCGGTGGAGCATCTTTGAGCAATGCAGTAGCTAGTTGTTCAGCCGGCTGCGAGGTAAAAAAACTTCCGTGAGCATACGCAAGGTAATCCAGCTGATTTGCAATAGCAGAAGCAATACGAGGATGACCATGGCCCAGGCACGAAACGGCCGCGCCGCCGGAGACGGCGTCCAGGTAACGCTTGCCTTCACCATCTTCGAGCCATACGCCGCTGCCGCGCACGGCGACAGGCATGGATTGCCCAAGCTGACGATGCAGTATGTACGTCATGAGCGCGTGCTCTCTGAAAAATATTGATTCCTTTCGTCCGAGGCAACCAACTCCGACTCTCTCTGCGAAGCATCGCCATAGCCTCCGCCGCCAGGAGTCCCGACCTCGATCCAATCACCGGCCTTGAGCTCGAAATCCTCTCCCTTCGATAGGTGTTCCGGAACACTGATCTCGCCGCTCTGACAAACCCGTATGGTGTTAGGTGCCCCGGGCTCGCCGCCTAGAATACCCGGAGGCCCAGTGCGACCATGATCCATAAGAAATGACGCCTTGGCTGTGCCTCGGAGCAGGCGCACTTTGTAATTGACGCCAAAGCCCCCACGAAATTTTCCCACGCCTGCCGAGTCTTCTCGCAAAGCATAATGATCGAAAATCAACGGATAACGCTGCTCAAGCACCTCAACAGGTTGACTCTTCGAGATTCCAATAGTGGAACAACCATTGGTAATCCCATCGCCGCCCCACCAGCCGCCGTAACCGCCACCAGAGAAGTAGTACATGATGTACTCCCTCTTATCTTCAGGGTCGAAACCGCCCATGCCGAGATTACCGCTCGTACCCGCCGGTGCGGCGAAAATCTTCTGGGGTAGCGCTTCAGCGAATGCCAGGAAAACCACCTCCATGATCCGTTGCGATACCTCAGCTGCACAACCGGCAACGGGCCGCGGGTATTCGGCGTAAAGGAAAGTTCCGCGCGGCGGGGCAACCGTAATCGGTTTGAAGCAACCCGCGTTTAGTGGCACGTCGGGAAATATATGCTTCATGGCCAAGTAAACAGACGAAAGCGTCGTAGCCCAGACAGAATTCAGTGGACCGGCACACGGTGCGCTGGATCGGGACAGGTCAAACGATATCTCAGGCCCCTTCACGCAAATATCGACAGCAATTTCCAATGCTTCATTCACAATGCCATCGCTGTCCATATACGCCGTTGCCGAATAAGTACCGTCCGGGATGGTTTCAATGTGAGAGCGCATAATGCGTTCTGCCCGCACTTCGAGCTCCATGATCGCTGCTTCCACCAGATCTACGCCATAACGATCCAACAATGCAGTCAATCGGCGAGCCCCTGCGTCCAATGCAGCGATCTGTGCCTTAATGTCTCCGATGCGCTCATCGGCGACCCGAATATTCGCCAATACCAACTTGACGATTTCCGGGTTCATCTTGCCTCGATCCACCAGCTTGATTGGCGGTATGCGCAAGCCTTCCTGATGAATCTCGGTAGCGGTACTGCTGAAGCCGCCCGGCACCATGCCACCGGTATCGGGCCAGTGACCTGTATTCGCCAGATGACACCATGGCTTACCCTTGTAATAGAAGGGGCGCACCATCTTGACATCCATGAGGTGCGTGCCGCCTTGGTATGGGTCATTAATGATGATCACGTCTCCATCGTTTAGATCGTCGCGAGCTTCGCAGACACAACGTGTGGTCTCCTGCATGACGCCGATAAAAATTGGGAGCCCAAGCGCGCCCTGTGCGATCAGCCGGCCATTGTTAAGTCCATAGATACCATTCGAGCGATCAAACGATTCTGAGATAATCGGAGAGAAAGATGTTTTCTGGTGCACGAGGTCCATCTCGTTGCAGACCTGTTGCAAACCCTTATCAATGACCGTGAGAGTGACGGGATCAAGCTTGCTAACCGCCCTTATGTTAGTGTTCATGTTCATGCCTCCACCGCCGCTTGCGACGCATACCTGACAGTGTTAACACTGCCCACTTTGATAAGAATGCTGCCGAACTCGTCGACCACACATGACGCACCGGGGTCAACTACGATGGTCGTATCAGCCTGTTCAATGATCGCAGGCCCTTCTACAATGCCATGTAACGGTAGTTTTTCACGTTGGAAGATGAGCGCATCGTGCCATTCGCCGGCGAAGTACACCCGACGCTTTCCCACAATTGCCTGATCGACGTCGCCATTTTGAGGGCGAAAGATAGAAAGATCCACAGGCGCCCGAACACCAATCACAGTCGTACGTACATTCACAAGCATGGGTTTCATTTCAGGCAGTGAAAGGTTGAATCGGTCCAGATACAGCTCCGTGAACTTTCCCTTCACCGCTTCAATATTGAACTCTGCACTGACCACCGGGATGGTCATTACATGTGATTGGCCACGATAGAGAACATCAACCTCGTTGCAAATTTCTATCGATTCCACTTCGACATTCCCAATTTGCAGCAAGGCCCTTCCTTCATCTGCCTGCGCGTTCATCAGTTCGACAACCTCCAGTGGATCAAGGTCATCGAACAGCTTGTTAATCGTTTGCACAAAGTCATGACGGACATTTGCCATGACGCAGCCCAATGCCGATGTCAGGCCAGGAAAACGAGGCACAACCACTTGTGGAATCCCCAGTTCGCGCGCGATAGCAACCGCGTGTAGCGGACCGGCTCCCCCATAAGGCATCAAAGCAAAATCTCGAGGATCACAACCCTTATCGATCGAAATCAGCCGGATCGCCCCCACCAAATCTTGTACTGCCACTTCAATAATCGCTGCCGCTGCGTCGATTGCCGTTAAACCTAGCGGCGCCCCCACCTCTTCAACCATTGCCTTTTCGATCTTCACAATCGAAGCTTTCTCATCGGAGCCAGTAATTGAATTCGGGTTGATACGGCCCAATAGGAAGTTCGCGTCAGTAATGGTCGGGCGCTCACCGCCACGCCCGTAGCCAATCGGACCGGGGAAGGATCCAGCGCTTTCAGGTCCAACGCGCAACATACCCGCCTTATCAATATGGGCGATACTGCCCCCACCCGATCCAATGCTGTGGATGTCGATCATCGGGATTCGAATTGGGACCGCATAAGCCAAATCTTTTTCTGCCGTAATGACAGGCTCGCCATTGACAATGATCGCGACATCGTAACTGGTGCCGCCCATGTCGCCAGTTATCACATGCGGCAGATGCGAAGCCTTTGCGATTTGCGCCGCTGCGAGCACACCTGCTGCTGGGCCCGACATTACAGTTTGAACTGCATGCTGCCCAACAATGGATGATGACATCATCCCGCCGTTGGCTTGCATCACAAGCAACTGGTTCTTAAAACCTTCATCTTTGAGTCGCTGTGCTACCCGATCGATGTAGTCGCTGACAATTGGTCGTATTGAGGCGTGTATAGCTGCCGTGGAGCCACGTTCGAACTCACGCATTTCCCGGATGATCTCATGCCCGGCAACCACATTTTGATTGTGCCAATGAGCGCGAACGATTTCCGCACATCGACGTTCATGATCCGGATTCACATAAGAATGCAGAAAATGAATAACGATAGATTCAACACCTGCTCGGAGAAAATGATCAACAGCGCGCTTCACGTCATCCTCGGATAGAGGTACGACAACGTTGCCCCGGGCGTCCATGCGCTCGCGCACTTCCAGACGATCGCAACGATCAATCAGCGGTTGGAAACTGCCGGACAGTCCATATGCGTGCGGACGGGTGCGACGTCCTAGTTCCAGCGCATCGCGAAATCCTTGAGTAGTTATCAGGCCGCAACGCGCCCCCTTGCGCTCAAGGACGGCGTTAGTGCCAGCCGTCGTGCCGTGTACAAGCCAGTCAATGCTATCAATCGGAACCTCGAGCGCATGCAGGCCGGAGAGGAATCCGGTAGCACGGTCGTCGACGGTCGTCGGCACCTTCGCAGTCCGGAGAATTCCGGCTTCGCTATCCAGCAGAATGAAGTCGGTAAAAGTGCCACCGACATCGACGCCTACACTCACGCTTCCCATAAACCCATCCTTTGTTATTTCGAATTTCGAAATCTAATTCCGATAAACGAAATTAAGCCAGCTATAATTATCTCCGTCAATAAGGCACATACCGATTGACGGCGCATCACATATATGGCACAAGTATGCACCGCACGCGGACAGTCGCTGGCACAAACAAAGGACTATTCAAATCAATGAACGCAGAGCGGCAAAGCCCACTGGAACGTTATTTATCTATTTTAGAGATCATCGCCGCGTCCCAGCGCCCCCTCAGCCTGACTGAGCTGGCAAATATCATCCAACTGCCTAAACCTACAGTTCATCGCTTGGTCGGATCCCTGCAAGCTTGCGGAGCACTAAAAACCGAAGAGCGAAATCAGCGGGGGTTCTCGATCGGGCGGCGCGTAACGCGCTTGCTGCATCTCAGTCAGGATCCTTCCGTTATCAATAACTATGCGCAGATTGTGTGCGATCAACTGACGAAAACCGTCGGCGAAACCTGCTATCTCGTGCGCATCGGAAATGACGCAGTGCACACTATCGCGAGATCAGTTCCCGACCAAGGTTATCGGCTGCACGTTTTTCCCGGCCACGAACTTCCTACTCATGCAGCGGCCTCAGCGAAGGCTATTCTGGCTTATCAAGATGACGCAACCATCCGGCGCCTACTGCACCCTCCTTTTAAGCGCTACACCGACCAAACCAAGTCGACGATGGTGCATGTCATGGAAGACCTGGATCAAGTGCGAAAACAGGGCTACGCAATATGCGATCGAGAGATCGATAGCGGAATCATGGCGTACGGATGTCCCGTTTTCTCAGGGGACAATGAAGTGATCTACAGCGTGGGAGTAACTGGCCCAGTGAACCGACTTTCGCAAAAGCCGGCAGATTACTGGGTAGAAGCCCTCAGAATCGGAGCAGACCAATTCGCAAAAATGTTGCAAGCCGGCCTGGCTCCAGAGGAACTGTAGCGCCCCCCAAGGGACGCTATGCCAATCATAAACACGGTTCTAGAATAGCTGTCGCGGAAGCCACAGGACAATCTCGGGCACAGCCATCATTAGCACAATCGCACCGGTCATAATAGCAATGAACGGCAATACCGACCTATAGATATCAGGCATCGTGATAGACGGCGGGGTCACGCCGCGCAAGTAAAACAAGTTGTAGCCAAAAGGTGGTGATAGAAAGCCGATCTCCATGTTGATGATAAAGAGAATTCCAAACCATACTGGATCAAAGCCTAACGCCAATATGATCGGAAGAAAGATCGGCACGGTAATCATGATGATTCCCACCGTATCAAGCACCATCCCCATCAATAGAAGAATAAGCTGCATTCCAACGAGGATTACCCAGCGATTGACCTCTAGTCCGAGGACAAAGCTTTCAATCATGCGCCCTGCTCCCATTCCTGTATAGAACGTGGAGAGGGCGCTGGCACCGATGATGATCCAGAAAATCATGCATGAGAGCATTAGTGTTTCATGGCATGCGCTTTTTACATCCGTCCACCGCAGCCGACGTAAACATAATGCCGCGATTAAGGAGCCCGCCGCACCAACAGCCGCCGACTCTGACACACTGGCAATGCCGGTGAACATTGATCCAAGTACCGCGACTACGATCACGAGCGGAAAAAATAAGCCCCTCAGACCGACGAGCTTTTCGCTCCAAGAGTAAGCTCGAATCGACGTCCCGCCAGCAGTCGAAGGCTGCAACCATCCTCGAACTAAAATATAGACACAAAATAGCGCCGCTAATAAAAGACCGGGAACCAGTCCCCCGGCATACAACTTGCCAACGGAAGTGCCCGAAACCAACGCATATACGATCATGGTTACGCTGGGGGGAATCAGAATTCCTAATGACCCGCCGGCTGCGACCGTACCCAGGGCCATATCTTTTCCATAACCCCGTGCGAGCATTGCCGGAACAGCAATCATACCCATCGAAACGGTCGAGGCTCCGCTGATACCGGCCATACACGCAAAGATTGTACAAATCAGAACCGTGCCTATTGCAAGCCCGCCGCGGACCGAACCAAAGAATCGTTCCATAGCGTCATACATGTCTTCTGCAACTTTTGCCTTTTGCAGCATAGAGGCCATGAACACGAAGAGCGGAATCGCTAGATACTCGAAGCTTGTAGTTGTAGAGAAAGCCCGCATTGGGACCATGGTCAACGCCATGGGACTCCAAAAGGCGGCAATCATTGCGATGCTGACACCGGATAAAGTAATAGCGATCGGGACGCCGACGGCGAGAAAAAATAACATACCGCCAAATAGCAGGCCGGTAACGAGTAAGGGGTCGCCCATGTTGGTTCCTTCAGTGTTACATCGAAACGGTGTTAGGTTCGGAGGTCTGCGCGGGAGGATCACGCCATAAATGCAACAAATGCGATAACCAAGCCAGACCAAGCAGCCCACCGCCCAAAGGAATCATTAACTTGGGAAGCCAAACCGGTCCTGCCCATGCACCCGTGGCAGACCGCTCACCCATTGCAAAGGACGATAAAAAGAAGTCACCTCCACGCCACACCAGGACACCAACGAATAGAACGAGCAGCGTTGTGGACAGGAAAGTATCAACATACTTCTGATTTTGACGACTAAGTCGCGCAAAAAAAATGTCCACTCTGACAAAGTGGCCGCGGAGCAAGGCATACGGCCCACCAATCATGACGAAAACCGTAAGCAACCATGTACTGATCTCCTGCGTCCACGATAACGAATAAGAAAGCGCTCCGCGCGACACCATTTCCAGGACGATCAACGCTATCATCGCCAGTACAAATAGTGAAACAAATCGGCCTATGGCCGCTAGAAAGCCATCGATAATTCGGGTAATGCCATCAAGCATCGGATTTCCCTTTAGTGAAAATGACAGATACCGCTGAACGCAGCATCTGTATGGGCGCAAATTTAACGGCCCAGTTCGGCTAGGTACTCGTTAAGCATCTTCACCCCACGAGCAGCCAACGCATCTTCCTTTTCATAGGCGCGCCATAATGCGCGCGCTGCCTCCTCCATCTTGGCGAATTCCTCTGGGGGGATGGTACTGACCTGCACGCCCGCCTTTTTCATTTCTTGCATAGCTTTCGCATCGTGCATTTCACCTAGCGCCAAGTAGTCAAAAGACGAAGCAATTGCCGCCTCCTCCAAAATCGCTTTAAGGTCATCCGGCAATGCATCCCATGCTCTCTTATTAACGGCAAAAAAGTTATTCGGCACGGGTAGAGGTGAGGGCTCGACATAGTACTTGGCCACCTCGTGAAAGGAGCCATTGAAGTTACCCGCAGGACTCGCCCACCGTGCAGCGTCGATAACGCCGGTTGCTAGACCTGTATAAATTTCTCCGCCGCCCATGAACACGGGTGTAGCACCCATATTTGAATACCACTTTGCCTCAAGACCAAATGATCGAATTTTTAGTCCCTTAAAATCGGCCATAGAGGTAATAGGCTTTTTCGACATGATGTCCCACCTGGGAGACAACTGAGGGCCTAAGTAGTACACGCCATACTTGCCATAGGCCTCACGCGCTAAATCAATGAATCCCTTTTTGTAAAAAAAGTTGTAGCGCTCAAGTGGAGTATGCAATGACCCTGGGACACCATTTTCCAGATTTGCAAACGGACCAATCTTTCCAGCGTAGTAGCCCCCTGTCAGCACTGCGACTTCAGCGAGTCCGCCGCCAACTGCTTCGAGGCCGTCGCTAATCGGAAAAAGCGCCCCAACCGGGAAAACGTCAATCGTGATCCGACCGTTCGACATCTTATTGGACAGTTCCGCGAACTTTTTCTGCACTGCTATATAGCCTGGATCACCCGTATTCAGATTGCTCTGCAACCGCCAATGAAACTTTTCCTGAGCAGATGCACCGGCAGAGCAAACTGCAACGACACAGACGCTCAACAGCGCCTTTCCCATCAAAAGGAACACTTTTCTCATCACTACTCCTTAAACAGATTGAGCAAAAAATCTCATAAATCAAAACTAAGTTTCGTTTTTCATAACACCTTCCCGTATTGCAACAGAGATCGAGCACAGTTGGCATAGGGATTTATACTGTACGGACACAATTCCGCTGCTGGCCAGGACCGTAGCCCTGCTCTGAAAGTTCATCAAGGCGGGCTGCGTTGATCGCGATCTGTTCCGTGCTTCGAGCGAAGGCGTTCCTCAGGGCTGTGTCATCTCACCCCTGTTATCCAACATCATGTTGCATGAGTTCGATGCGTGGATGGAAGGGAACTACCTGAATAAGAAGGTGCGCAAGGATCGGTGGGCGTGGAACTTCGGCATTCTCAAGCAGCGGCCCATTGCTGTGCGAGAAAACCGGCAATGGAAACCTGCTGTAGCCTATTGCCGGTACACCGATGACTTTGTGATCGCGGTCAAGGGAACTCGTAAACATGCTGAGACCGTACGTAAGGCATGTCGCGGCTTCCTTGAAGGCGAACCGAAGCTCACGTTGAATATGGAGAAGACCCATATTACGCATGTGAATGACGGCTTCGTCTTCCTGGGTCACCGCATCATCCGCAAGCGAGGACCACGCGGTCGTATGCGACCTGTGACGACCATCCCGTGGGAGAAGTACCGGTGCTTGGCCGAGAGACTGGTCAAGCAATTGTCTGGCAACTACAGTATGAATCGGATGGACCTTATGGAGAGCCTGAACCGGCAAATTGCTGGCTGGGCTGCCTTCTATCAATACACCGACTACACGGCGACCATGTTCGCCAAGCTGGACCGTACTGTCCTCTGGAAGTTCGGGTACTGGCTTGCACGCAAGTATCGACGCGGCTTTGCAGCGTTGATGCGCGACCTTGTCCGGCGGCCCGAAGCGGGACAGGCGAAAACATGGGTGCTTCGCGGCCGGAATAGTCGGGGCTGGTACGGGGCGGTGGCGCTTCGGCGTCTTGTTAACAGCCGCAAGGCCCGCTTCACGTGGCGCAATCCTGCGGGAAACCCATTCATTCTGTGCGATGAGAAACGCAGCACCATCGAGTCGCGTTACGCTGATGTCGCCTTTGCTCTAAGCAACGCTTAAATGGAGAGCCGGATGCGCTGAGAGGTGCGCGTCCGGTTCGGAGCGGAGAGGCAGGGAAATAGTTCGACTACGCCCTGTCTCTTGCTCTACTCTCCACCTGGCAAGGATGGCTTTACGTGGCCTTTGTGATCGATGCTTTTGCCAAACGAATTGTGGGCTGGCGAGCAAGTACCCGTATGACCACGGACTTTGTTTTAGATGCGCTGGAGCAGGCGGTGTATGACCGACGCCCGAGCGAATCGGACCGATTGATTCACCACTCGGATCGCGGCTCCCAAGACGTATCTATTCGGTACACAGAACGCCTGGCAAAAGCTGGCATTAACCCCTCTGTTGGCAACACGGGAAGCGCGTATGACAACGCCTTGGCAGAGACGATTAACGGCCTGTACAAAATGGAACTGATCCACCGCAGGACGCCCTGGAAAACCCGAGCAGCCGTGGAATTGGCAACGCTCGAATGGGTGTCCTGGTTCAACCACCAACGCCTGCTAGGGTCGATCAGGGATGTGCCGCCGGCCGAAGCCGAAGAGCGTTATTATCGACAGCTCGCGGCACCCACTGCGGAACCTGTTTTACTTTAACCAAACAGCCTCCGCGATTTCCGGGACGATTCACCCGCGGCGTAGCAGCTTAAGGCGCGACAATACGTACGGCGCGACAAGCGAGCCGATCAGCAAAGCAAGCAGACCAAGCGTGATAGGACGCCCTAGCACGTAGGAGAAGTTTCCGCCACTTATCTGAAAGCTTCGAAGCAGTTCGGATTCTGCCATACCCCCGAGCAGCATTCCAATCACTGCGGCCGCCACCGAGTAATGATACTTACGTAGTAGCCAACCGATCGCTGAGAAAACCAGCAACGTCATGGGACCTACGATATCACCGGTTATCCCAAAGCATCCAAAGGTAGCCATGACTAGTACAGAGGGACCCAATATGCTTCTGGGCACCCGAACAATGGTAGCCAGAAGTGGGAGCAACGCCAGTCCAACAAAAAATAGTAGGACGGCTTGGCCTATGTTGGCAAAGATGATGGCATAAATGACATCAGCCTGCTCTGCCATGAAGCGCGGCCCGCCCGTTACATTGTGCACGCTAAACGCGGCCAAAAGCACCGCCGTACCTGCACCACCTGGTATGCCCAGAGCAAAGAGACTCACCATGCCACCGCCCTCGGAACTGCTGTTGGCCGCTTCTGAGGCGATTACGCCCCGTGGATTTCCCTTGCCGAAAGAATCCGGATCTTTGCTTCGGCGCTTCGCACTGCCGTAAGACACAAGATTGGCAACAGACGAACCAATACCTGGTACGGCGCCAATCATCGTGCCGATTATGCCGCCTCTGATGATTGTGCCAGGCATCGTGAGCGACACTCGCACCCCGCGCAATACTCCGCGTATGCTGATCGACTTCAGGTTTTTGTCAGCAGTCGGATCGTCCTTGGGTAGTGAGAACAGCTCCGCTGCTGCAAACATCCCGATCATCGCCGGAATGATTGCTACACCGTCAAGCAGATACGGGCTACCAAAGGTTCCCCTGATCATCCCCGTAGCGCTCATACCTATGGTGCCAACAAGCAATCCTGCTACTCCGATCAAAAGACTTCGAACCATGTAGCCGCCGCTAAGCGTAGCGATAAGCGTCAACCCCCATAGAATTATGACAAACATCTCAGTTGGGCCAAGGCTGAGCACGATTCCAGTCATAGGCTTAATCATCAGCATCAGGATTGAGTAGCCGATAAAGGTGCCTATACAAGAGGCTCCTAATGAAATGCCGAGCGCCTCATTATGCAGTCCCTTGCGGGTCATGGGATACCCATCAAAGGTGGTTGCAACGGCCGATGAGGTTCCTGGAATATTCATAAGAATGGCCGTTATGCCTCCTCCGAACATGCCCCCCGTAAAGATAGAGGTCAAAAAAAGGATAGCCGTCAAAAAGTCCAGAGTAAACGTAATGGGTAAGAACATGGCCATGGCCATGCTGGTCTGTAGCCCAGGGATGACGCCAAACACCAATCCAATGATGAGCCCCGGTATTACGAGGGACCACGGACCCCACGCAGAGAACAAAAGCGTAAATCCATCTGCAATCGAAGTGAAATCGAACATAATGGCCCGTTAATGTTAGAGAAGCAGCGTATGTAGGGGGTACGGAAGGATCGACTTAAATAGCAAAGTGGACGCCGCAGCAAATATCACGGAGTATCCGATGATAAAAACAACTCGGCGCTCACCATTAGCGAGAAGGGCCACCGCTAAGAAAATAGCGGAACCCACATCCATCCCAAGGACCGGCAGCAGTAAAATGTAGATCGCAAAGAGCCCCAGCATCACTATGGGCCGCGCGCGGTCGTAGAAGGACTCCGCTTCTCCTTTAGACTCTTCCACTGGTGCTTCGACATGGACATCATTGACCTCACGTCGGGCATCACGAACGATGCCTCCTAGCGTGAGTACACAGAGCAACAGTCCCAAAATAGATGCTGGTAGGATTAATACCAGGTTGCCCACCTTTGATGACGCCCCCATGGCATCAAAAAGGTACAAGCCAATTGCAACACCGATGCCAAGGACGACAAGTCCGTGGCGCCAGTCCACGCGTCTGAGCCAGTCTTTATTTTCCATGAGCGGTCCCGTTTATTACCTATGTTTGGTACTGGGTCAGTTCAAGAGGGTTCGGTATTTATTGATGATGTCGAAGTTACGCTGCATGATTTCAGTTGTTTTTTCTGGACCTAGCCAATCCGCACCCATTTGCATGCTGTTTAGCTGCTTGAGAAACTTTTCATTCTTCATCGTGCGCTCATACGCTGCTACCAATTTATCGAATCGCTCGGGATACTTTTGCTTAAATGCCGCTGAGGTAGCCACGCCGCGGATCGACCCATCAAGCAAAGGGATCTCAATGCCCATAGGCTTCAGCGCTTCATTTACCGGGGTGGCCTCTTCCCAATTTTCGAGGGGCTGATCGCGAACAATAGCGATCGGGCGGATCATATCTCGTATGCCATCGCTGCCTTCTGCGGCCAAGATGGTGAAGTCGACCTGGCCACCCGCTACAGCCGAGCGTGCTTGCCCCCCGCTTTCGTACGTGACAATGTTCAGGTTTTTAATTGGGATTCCAGCCGCTTCCAGAAGAAGGTGCGTAGTGATCTGGCCAGCGGAACTTGGTACAACACTGACGCTATGCTTGCCCGGATTTGCTTTGATAGACTCTAACAACTCTGGCAATGTCTTAAATGGCTGGTCTTTATGCACGGCAATGAGATCGTAGTCAGACCACTGCGCATTGACAAAAGCGAAATCATCAAGCGAGTAGGTTGCATTGGTATGCACAATTGAGTTTGCAAGGTACGGAGATATGGAGCTTGCTAGCATCGTATAGCCCTCTTCGCGCTGAGCTAACACGTAAGTGGCTGCCAACTGTCCCCCTGCCCCAGGTCGGTTTACCACCACAACTGGCTGCTTGAGCTCTTCCCCCAGGTATTGCGCTAATAATCGGATTACGCGATCAGCACTGCCGCCGACACCGAAGCCAACAACAAAATTAACTGGCTGACTTGGCCAATCATCGGCGGCTATCGCCGGCGCTTGTACAGTCATCGCCGAGATGACAAAGGCACAAGATGCACCCCATAGGGCAAGGCGGCGCGAAACGGGTATTGGATGCGACATGTCTTCCTCCGAATGTTTCTTTGTTGTGATTAAAGTGCCGATTCACCATAATTCGCTAGTCTCACATTGTCAACAATTTCCGTTTTAATATTTTTCTTGATGTAGGTTAAAACCCTTAATAATTAAGGGTTTATCCTTACTATGGTTAAATAAAGCTTCCTACTAATTAGAATTCACATAGACTATTGTCAACAATATGAACAATCAGACCTCTTCCTCTTCCGGTGAATTAAACAATGCGACGTTGTCAGATCGGGTGTACGTCATGATGGCCGATGCCATTATTCGAGGCGAATACCCTCCCGGTTCGCGTCTCATTGAGATAAATCTTGCGGAGCGCTACCAAATCAGTCGGGGGCCGCTCCGCGAGGCCATGCGCCGGTTAGATGAGCGCCGGCTTATCGTGCGAACCGCTCGTCATGGCGCACGGGTGGCCGAACTTTCTTCCGAAGTTCTGGCGGAGATTTCAATGGTGCGCGAACTGCTCGAGAGTGCCGCCTGCCGCTTGGCCGCTGAAAATATGAGTGATGATGAGATTAAGCAGCTCAATGCGATCGTGGACTCTGATGCCACCTTAGTTGCGCAAGGGGAGACGTACTACCGCACAGAAAGTACGCTAGACATCCACTTTTGTATTGTTCGCGGCGCGCGCAACTCCATCATCGAAGGGCTTTTATGCAGGGAGCTCTATCCGCTCATACGGATGTACCGGTACCAGCACAAAGTTGTAGAAGGCCGGGCAGACAGTGCCCTAAAAGAGCACCGCGCCATTGTGGATGCCATTAGCAACCGAGATGGGGAGCTTGCGCAGCTACTGATGCTGCGCCACCTTGCTTCCTCGCGCAAACATCTTCTTGATGCGATTACTTTAAACCCCCAAAAGCAGTCTGAAGCTGCCTAAAACGAAGGGAATACATACCTATGACAACGACAAAGACATTGCGCGAATTGATAAACCGAGCGCAGGCACTCGTGGCGCCTGGCGCCTACGATGGTCTCGGGGCCAGGCTTATCGAGCAGGCGGGCTTTGACGCCGTCTATGCAAGTGGTGGCGCGATCGCGCGAAGCACTGGTATCCCGGATCTCGGATTGATGAGCATGTCTGAGGTGGTACAGCGCCTTGAGACCATGGTCGAGGCCGTAAACATACCTGTGATTGCCGATGCGGACACCGGTTACGGCAATGCGCTTAATGCCCAGCGTACGGCCAAGGCGTTTGAGCGCGCAGGCGTAGCCGGCCTGCACTTGGAAGATCAGCAATACCCTAAGCGCTGCGGCCACTACGACGATAAAAGCATCGTTCCGGTACAAGAAATGGCACAGAAATTACGGGCGTTGCGTGATGCACTCACTGATGATGATTTTGTCGTCATTGCGCGAACCGATGGTCTGGCGATTGAAGGCTACGAGAAAACGATCGAAAGAGCCCACAAATATATGGAAGCTGGCGCCGATCTGATTTTCGTGGAAGCGCCCACCTCCATTGAGCAAATTGAGTCCATCGCTCGAGATCTTCCTTATCCCAAGCTAATAAACATGTTTAAAGGAGGCAAAACGCCCTTCGTGCCCGCCCCACGCTTGGCCGAGCTTGGCTACAAGATCGTTATCGTACCAAGCGATCTGCAACGGGCAGCAATCAAGAGCATGCAAAACGCCCTTGAAGCTATTAAATCAGGCAATGAGTACCACCCCGCGTATGAGGCAATGGTGAGTTTTCAGGATCGCGAGGTCTATATCGGTACGTCCGAGTATCTGGAGAGAGAAGCCCGCTATGCGAGCTAAAGATAGGGAGGCGCCCACAACAATCACATATTCGGAGACAAAAATGGGTCGATCTAAAGACAGCATGTCGGTGTTGCGCGAGTTTAAATTCAACAATAGGCCCCATCAGTATTACAGCCTAAAGGCCGCAGAAGAAAACGGTGCGGGACCCGTCATGAGCTTGCCCCGTTCACTTAAGGTGCTATATGAGAACATGTTGCGCCATGAAGACGGGTTGGCAGTCACACGCGAACACCTCACCTCTTTTTGTGAGGCAGTTCGTGCCAAGCACTTTGATCAGGAAGTGTTCTTTCATCCCACACGAATTCTGATGAATGATTCCGCGGGTATCCCGCTTATGGCAGACCTGGCTGCTCTTCGGGCCGCGGTTGCCCGAAATGGGGGCGACCCGGATCGTATCAATCCGCAGATTCCTGCCGATATGGTGGTGGATCACTCGGTTATGGTCGACGCCTATGGCACCGCGCAAGCTTTCGAAGACAACCTTGACATCGAGTTCTCTCGGAACGCCGAGCGCTATAAGTTCCTTAGGTGGGCCCAGCAGTCCTTTTCAAACTTTCGCGTGGTACCTCCCGGCACCGGCATCTGCCATCAAGTTAACGTAGAGTTCCTGGCACGCGGAATTTGGACTGCAGAAGCTGGCGATACGGTGTTGGTCTATCCGGAGACGCTTCTTGGAACAGATAGCCATACACCTATGATCAACTCGCTTGGCATCATGGGCTGGGGCGTAGGTGGCATCGAGGGAGGCGCGGCCATGCTCGGCCAGCCCATCACAATGGCTTTACCGCGCGTGGTTGGCTGCCGTCTTGTTGGGCGCTTGCAACCTGGCGTCACGGCAACAGACCTTGTGCTCACGCTTACCCAGCGTTTGCGCGAATATAAGGTTGTCGCCGCGTTTGTAGAATATTTCGGGCCGGGTCTGGCAAGCCTTGCGTTTTCGGACCGGGCCACCGTGTCTAACATGGCGCCTGAGTACGGCGCTACGATGGGTTTCTTCCCAGTCGATGCTCAGACCTTGCAATACTTAGCGCAGACGGCCCGAGGCGAGTCGAATGAACTCATTGAGCATTACGCGCGCATGCAAGGCCTATGGCACGACCCAGATGAGCCTCAGCCATCCTACGATGAAGTGCTTGAAGTAGACCTTTCTGAGATTGTTCCGTGTATTGCCGGGCCACGCAGACCGCAAGATCGTATCGCCCTTAGCGAAGCGGCTGCTCGCTTTGACGAGGACGTGTACAAGAACGCACCTGCCTTGCCCAATGGTGTCGTACCGGTGGCTGGCCACGAATGGACGATGGATCATGGCCACGTGGTCATCGCATCAATCACAAGCTGCACCAATACGTCAAACCCCTCAAATATGTTGGCAGCGGGCTTACTTGCCAGGAACGCCTTGCGCCTCGGGTTGGCTAGCAAACCCTGGGTGAAAACGTCTCTCGCACCAGGATCGCGCGTAGTCATGGATTACCTGGCGGCCGCAAAAGTCCAGGACAGCCTCGATGAGTTGGGCTTTAATTTGGTGGGCTTTGGTTGCGCCACCTGTATGGGCAATTCGGGGCCGTTAGATTCTCACATCGCCCAAGCGATCGAAAACAGTGAGATCGTTACCACTGCGGTTCTGTCTGGCAACCGAAACTTCGAAGGCCGCATCCATCCGCTCGTTAAGGCGAACTACATTTGCTCGCCTCCGCTTGTTGTGGCCTATGCGCTGGCGGGTACATCTCGGATAGACTTTGAAAATGACCCGCTAGGCACTTCACCTGACGGCAAACCAGTATTTCTCGCTGACATTTGGCCCGACGCGCTAGAGGTCGCTGAACTTGTCAATACTGCGCTTGATCCTGAGCGATTCCGAGAGCGCTATAAAAACGTCTTTGAGGGAGACGCGCGCTGGAATGCGCTGCATGTGGCGAGTACCGATACGTTCCAATGGGAACCCACGAGCCTCTATATGAAGCAACCGCCCTTCTTTGACGATCTCACCCCTGAGCTACCCGAGCGTAAGACCTTAGAGGGCGCTCGAGCGCTCCTCGTCTTAGGCGACTCGATCACTACGGATCATATCTCCCCTGTTGGTACGATTACTGCAAGCTCCTCAGCTGGGCAATACTTGCGCAGCCTTGGGATAGAGCCTGCCGACTTCAACTCTTTTGCCGCGCGGCGTGTTAATCATGATGTGATGCTACGCGGGGCGTTTGCCAACATCCGTATTCGGAATGAAATGGCCGATGGCCGCGAAGGCGGCTGGACGAGACATAGGCCTGATGGCGAAGTAATGTCAGTTCACGAGGCGGCAGCTCGTTATAAGGAAGAAGGCGTACCGTTAATTGTGATTGCGGGCAAGGACTATGGCGCCGGATCTTCGAGAGATTGGGCAGCCAAAGGCACTCAGCTACTGGGAATTCGAGCAATCATCGCAGAAAGCTTTGAGCGAATCCATCGATCCAACCTGATCGGTATGGGCGTCTTACCGCTACAGCTCCCACAAGGAGTCACTTGGGCAACGTTGGGCCTGGACGGCTCAGAAACATTTGACATAGCTAACGTGGAAGAAATCGTGCCAAGAAGCACGAAGGTCTGCACTATCACACGCGTCGACGGCACTCAGGCTAGCGTCGAACTGCTTTGTCGCCTCGATACTCCACTCGAAGCAGCGTATTACGAGCACGGCGGAATACTGCACTACATCGCGAGACATATGCTCGAGCCGGCGTAGCGTTCAAGTTCGGCCTCAAAAGACCAACAGTGCAGCGCGCGCACACTCATAAAGCATTTACAAACACCGTCTGAACTACTTGTGCCGTAAAGCATAAAGTGGCCAAATGGGCAGATTTGATGGCAGAAATGCCCGATGGATTACCGAAGCTTGATGATTGGGATGATGCGCGCCTAGTCGGCCGGGAAGTTCTATAGCGCTGGGCTGTCCCGAGCCGCCCTCCCTGGATCAGAACTAAAAAGTTATACCAACTAAACGTAACGTTGGTATAACGCTATAGGTACTGACTAAGATTCGATCTGACATGTGCTGTCAGCTGGATTAGAGTCGAACTGGTGTCTTTTGACACCCGGCGTGGGTCAAAGCGTCTTGCTGCAAGTCCATTCCTTGGTCGTAGGTTGAGGCCCTGGCCTAGCCGATTTTCATTTCATCATCCACAGACCCGTAAATGATGAAATTCTAGAGATGTTGATTTGTGGACGGATTTTTAGGTCCGTACACCTCGAAAAAGGCCTTCTTCGGACTCCAGTGAGCCATTTCTGTTAAACGGCCGTTTAACAAACAGCATGAAAGACAACAAGTTTCCGCGTTGAGCGTGCTCAACGCATTCAAAAAAGACCGCTTGATAAAAGAGAGATCAGACTTGGCCGTTGAGGATCACCTGTAGCTCAGAACTCGAAAGATCCGGCTGAACAACCGTTAGCAGGCCAATCCGATGGAGTTTGGCATAGCGCGGATCCTTGTCGGCGACCACATACAGCCACTTAACCTTGCGCAGGTGAACGAAATCGACTCCCCCTTTGGGAAGAGACTTCTTGCCGTGAAAGTTGGGGATGTATTCCCCCTGAATCTTCCCGGCTAAGAGGAATCCAGCTGTTGACGAGGGACTGATGACCCAATCTCCGTCCTTCATTTTGAAAGCAAAATTCCAAGGCATGTTGGCCGCAGTCTTGAAGGTACGCTCGTCATTCTTTGGATAGACCACTCTGAATTTTTCCACGTAATCCGCATAGTTACCCGCGTAAAGTCGCATGTCACCAATGGCAGGCCAGCCAATTGCAACGTAACCCTCTGTACCTGGCTCTGGCGGAAAAGGGCCTGCCATAGTGTTGAAGGTCTCAAGTTGGTTCCCAGCTTCACCAACAAAGACTCCCCATACCTTCGCTTCTGTAGACATTTTTAGTTCTCATAATCGTTGACAAGGTGTCATCCTAAACGACTTTAAAAATATCTTCAAGTTATTTTGAATATATCTTAGATAAATCTTCAATATATCTTAACCAGTTCTACTGCCTAAGCCGAAATCGACCATTTTGTGGAAATGTTGAGATACCAAGAATGGTGCAGGTCTCAAGTCAAATCAAACAATCACTGTACTTTGCATTTTGCTTATCGTTGTCTTTCGCGGGTTGCTCCGGGCAATATTCCTTCTGGGCTAGGTAGGCAATACCTGCCAACTCATCCGGTTTGGCTTTCCATTTCGCACCTTTTACTTCGTCAACCTATTCCCCTAGCTCAGGTGATCACTCCCTAGCGGAACGGCTGGGACAGAACTTTAATGTCACCTAATTTTTGAAAAGCTAGAAAGTCGTTATAAATCAATGATCGTCAGGACAGATCTTTAATGTCAGTCACCAGCGTCGACACTGGCCTGATCCCCGATTGCCAGTGCCAGCATCACCGCGCCATAGCGCTTGCCTTCCAGATAGGGCTGCATGGCGGAACGCACACGGTAGCGTGCGCGCTGCGCAACTATCGGCAGGCTCGCCCACGGCTCGTCGCCAATATATCGGGGCTTGCCGCGTACGCTGCCGGACGCTCTCAGGCCGTGCGCAAACATATACGCTTCGAAATCGAATGCGTGCGGATTTCGGTTCCCATGGGGTTTCTTCAACGTTAGCGCCATGCGCCAGATCTGACCTGGAATCAATTCCGGAAAAGCGGCCTGGTCGGCATCGGTCCCGTCGGCATCCCGGGCACCACCGCCATAAGGACCCGCCCAGTTCGGCGCCGCCCAGGAAACCTGGATGCGCGACGGCACACCCTCGGGCATGGAAGAAAGAACTTGGGCCTCGAACTGGCGGCTGTCGTTACTGGATTTGGGTAGCGCAGCGATGCGCAGCACAACCCGTGATACCTGGTTTTCGTTAATGGGTGCAAGTTCATCCGCCAGCCTGTGCTCTGCCCTTGCTACAGTAATAAGCAAACCGGCCAGCGCGGCCCACATCGGCAGCAGCACGCGCCACCGGATTGCAGGCGCAAGCAGGTAAACCGAAAAAGACAATGCGGCTGCGCCCCCCAGCGCATTCAGCCATAAAGCCCGCCCGGGAAGATAAGGCAACAACTGCACCGCCCCGGTTGCCGCGACGAAAGCCAACAGACAGATACGCCCGGTCACGCTTGCACGCTCCAAATTGCCTAGCGTACTGGCGGAGTCTGGAAAATGATGCGCTAAGCGGGTAAGAACAGCCCTTCGGATATCACGAGGGTGTTCTTAAGCCACTTAGCAGCACATCTAAGCCCATGTCGCCGCGCTTGACGCCTCACAGAGCCTGCAAAGGACGATAGAGAAGACACGTCGAGCATACTGATGCGCGCATAAAACTGAACGGATCAGCGTAAAACATCATCTAGACCTGCTCGAGTAGCAACTGATTTCTCTTCACTTTGCCCGACGCCGTCATCGGCAATGCTTCACGAAATTCAATTGCTTTGGGAACCTTATAAGCCGACATATTATCGCGGCTCCAGGCGATGAGCTCGTCGGCATTGAGTGTGCTGCCCGGCCTTGGGACCACAAATGCCACAACCACTTGCCCCTTCTTGGCGTCGTCTACACCAATGACAGCAACCTGTTCTACGCCGGGATGCATCATCAGAATGGACTCCACGTCCTCTGGGAAGACACTGTAGCCGGAGACTTTGATGAGCTCTTTTATCCTGCCCGACAAGGTCAAATATCCATCGATATCTAAGCGGCCAATGTCACCCGTTCGCACCCAGCCGTCAATAAGCGTTTCTGCTGTTTTCTCCGGTTGATTCCAATACCCTTTGAAGCAACCTGGACTACGCAGGAATATCTCACCCTCCTCGCCCGCCGGCAACGCCTTTTGATCCTCAACGCTGAGGATTTTGCACTCCACCTCGGGTAGCAACTTGCCGTTCGTACCCCAGCGCACGGCATCCGGCGGTGTCACAGAGTCGAAGGTATGCGTCTCGGTGAGTCCATATCCGGCTTCAAACACTTGGGCCCCGCCTGTGAAGGCCTGCCACCGTTCAGCCAATTCAGGCGTGGTACGTATCCCGAAACTGGTCGTCGGGCATTTCCGCAAGCTGGAAAGATCAAAGTCCTGCAATTCGGGGTCCTCCATAATTGCGGGGAGCATCGGTGCGATGGCTTTCCAGTAGGTAGGGCGATACCGTTCAATTGATTCGAGCGTCGACAGCGGATTGAAGCGGTAATGCAGCACTATCGTCCCACCAAGATAGATCGGAATATTGATGCCACACAGCATGCCGGAGATATGATAAAGCGGTGGAATCGCCAAATGTATATCGTCTTGGGTCAGAGTGCTCGCAATAGCGCCTCCTCTCGCTTTGAAGAGCGCATTTCGATAAGTCAGCATAGCCCCCTTGGGGCGACCGGTGGTCCCCGAGGTATAAGCCAAGAGCGCAATATCGTCTAAGCTGACGTTCTCAATAATTGGGGCACTCGGAGAATTCGTTATCACGGCGCAGAAATTTACAGTGCCTTCCGCACAGTCACCACCATGGTGCTTGATTTCCTCAGGCGCTGTGTACGCATGAAGTTCCGGTAGAAAGTCGCCATAGTGAGTTGAAATCACGTGTTGCAGCCGCGTCTGCGGTCTTGCCGCCTGCACGATCGGCACCAAATTCTCAGCCGCAATAATCACACGGCACTCAAGGTCCCGTAGTTGGTAGTTAAGTTCGTGGTGTTTGAAGAGCGGGCTACATGGACTGACTATTGCTCCCAGCTTTTGTATTCCAAAGTGGGCAATGATGTACTGGCAACAATTCTGCATAAAGAGCGCTACCGGCTCGCCTCTGCGGACCCCCAAGCCACGCAGGAATGCTGCGCAGTTATCGGAAAGCCGATCCAATTCCGCATAGCTCATTTCATACCCATACCAAACTATCGCAGTCTTGTCTGGCGTGGTACGAGCGTGCAGCCGTAGATACTCATGTAGTGGAATGTCGTCCATGTCCCCCTCTCTCCCCACCGTCAATAGGCAGTCTTTCAGTTCATTGCTATATTTTCTGCCTTGATGAGCTTTTCAGCCTCGTCATAACGGTCCCGCACCCAAGTTTTGAACTCCTCAGGTGTGCCGGCCATGATGTCGAAGCCCTCGCTGGTAAGCCTATCCTTCACTTTGGGCGAATCAAGGGCTTGTCTCATTGCTTCGTTGATCTTCTCTGCTACGGCCGGTGGCAAACCTGCGGGCCCGACTAGACCTATCCAGGAGGTAGCCGAATAGCCAGGCAGATGCTCAGCAACAGTTGGAACGTCTGGCAACTGCTTGACACGCTCTTTGCTCCCCATACCAAGTGCTTTGAGTTGACCTGCTTTTATACGCTCGACGACGAGGGGAAATGTGGTCACCACGAAGTCAACTTGCCCGCCTATCACAGCAGTAAGCATGGGACCGCCGCCCTTGTATGGCACATGCAACGTAGAAATTTCCGCAGCGTTGGAAAAATCCAGAGCGGTTAAATGATTTGAGCCGCCCACGCCAGAAGAGCCATAGGTCACTTTGCCCGGGTTCTTCTTTGCATAGTCGGTCATTTGCGGCAGTGAATCAGCCGGAAAGTCTTTACGCGTAGCCAGAACCATAGGCGCACTGGTCATGCCGGTAATATAGTCAAAGGCCTTGAAGGTGTCGTACGACAAGCTCTTATTGATGTGCGGATTCACGGCATGCGTGTCAAATACCATGAGTAGCGTATATCCATCAGGCGCAGCCCGAGCTACGTCGGCAGTGCCAATCGCACCGCTTGCTCCTCCCTTGTTATCAATAAACACGTTCTCACCCAACGTCTTCGCAAACTCTGGAACCACGATCCGAGCGATGTAGTCAACCGAGCCTCCGGGTGGAAAGGGTACGACCATGCGAACCTGGCGTGATGGATAACTATCCGCCGCTAGTACAGGACTGGATCCTGCCATGATTAGACCCAGAGTAAGTGCCGTCATAGTATATAAGCGATGTGATTTCATGATGTCTCCTCCTTTTCGGATTGTGGTGTGTAGCGATGTAATTAATCCTTCACGGTCCATTCCTTCGTGCTTTGCGCATATAGCGCAGGATCCGTTCATTCATCATTTCGGGCGTGCCGTCGGTGTAGCAGAATGCTTTCGCCCACGCGAGCAAGCGGCCAAGGCGTGCGTCCTCCGTAATCCCCTGTGCTCCCATCGCCTGCATGCACGCGGAAATGGCCTGCATAGTGGTGTCATTGGCATATTTCTTGGCCATCGCGGCCATGGACTGAGCATCTTCACGTGCATCAATCGCATCGGCTGCTGAATAGGTGAGCAGGCGCATGGCTTGCAAATGTGTCGCCACATTTGCCAAAGACCAGCCCAATCCTTGGAATTCGATAACGGGCGCTCCAAATGCCTGCCTACTGCCGGCATAGTTGAGAGACACGGCCAATGCGTACTCCACCATCGCCGCATTCATTGCCGCCACATGCACGCGGGCCTGGTTCACGCCTCGCATCGCGGCCCGAAAACCTTCACCGGGTGGATAGAGAAGCCTATCGTTCGGGATGGCACATTTTGTCAGCGTAAACTGCCCTACGCCCATGCCTTCTATGCCCGCGGCGCTATAGGGATGGCCTCGCTCGAAACCGATGTCGTCAGCAAGCACGATAAATCCTGCCACGCCGTCAGCACCCTTTGCCGCATCAGTTTGTGCGTAAACAAGGAATACATCGGCGAGGCTAGCGTTGGTAATCCAAGCTTTGGCTCCGCTCAGGATCCATCCATCCTGTGTGGGCAAGGCTTCAGTCCGCATCGCGGTAAAATCACTACCCGACTGCGGCTCTGTCATCGCCGTGCAGCCAATGCGACTTCCGTCCAGCATGGCTTCGATCAGTCGCCTACGTGCCTCGGAATCCTGGGATTGTGCAATTCGCGACACGACGTTGTGATGATTCACTAGGGAGAACGCAAATCCCGCATGAAGAAGCGCAAGCTCCTCACATACCCGCATTCTCGTGGAAAAGGAGGCCGATGCGCCTCCAAAGTTGGCGGGTACCTCAATGCCTGCCAAGCCACTACGGCACGCATCTTGCAAAAGGAGTCGATGCGCGGAGATGCTAATGGGCCCGGGAATATCCAAATGGCGGCTAGCGAACTCGCGCGCCTTCTGAACCAGGTCAAGTTCTATACGCGCGAATCGAGCATCAAAAGAGGTCTTGATATCCATGTCATATCGCCAAGTCGACCACAATTCGCCCTTTGACCTGCCCGCTCATTAGCTTGTGCGCCAGATCGATACAATCGTCCAAGCCGACGGTGTCTGCAATTTCATCCAGAAGAGCACGGTCAGTTTCCCGTGCCAAGCAGCTCCACGCTTCGTTTCGTAGCGCCTGGGATGCGTAGACGCTATCGATGCCAACGAGCGTTATACCGCGCAAGATGAACGGTGCGACCGACGTAGGAAAATCCATGCCCTGCGCTAAACCGCATGCTGTAACGACACCGCCGTACCGGGTCTGCGCACATATGTTTGCAAGAGTATGGCTACCCACACAATCTACGGCGCCTGCCCATTGCTCTTTCTGTAGCGGCTTTCCTTTCTCCGAAAGCTCGGCTCTATCGATTACCTTGCTGGCCCCCAGTAGTTGCAATCGTTGACTCTCGGCCGGGCGACCCGTAGACGCGTGCACCTCGAAGCCACGCCGGGCAAGAATTGCCACGGCGAAACTGCCCACGCCTCCGTTGGCGCCGGTCACAAGTATGGGGCCATCGTCAACCTTGATACCGTGTCGTTCTAGAGCGAGGACTGACAACATGGCCGTGTAACCGGCCGTTCCAATGCTGGCGGTGTCCTTTAAGCTCAAAGATTCGGGTTTGGACGTTAACCATGCGGCCGGGAGGCGCGCGACCTGTGCCAGACCGCCCCAATGCACCTCGCCCATACCGTGACCATTCACGATCACCTCACTACCCTCAGGGAAGTCGGCGCTTGTACTCTTGGTCACCGTGCCCGCCAAGTCGATGCCGGGTATCATGGGCCACTTTCTGACGACCGGGCCACGGCCAGTGATGGCGAGGCCATCTTTGTAGTTCAAGGTGGAGTATGCAACCTGAACCTCCACATCTCCCTCGGGTAAATCTACCGCATCAACCATTTCGATTCCTGCAACGGTGGATCCATCTTCCGCCTTGCGCAGCATTATTGCCTTGAACATTGCCTACCTCCTACTTCCTCATGATTAGACCGGTCGGTTTATAAACGGTCAAAAATTTTAAATTTTTAATTGCGCCAGGAATCCTTCGGCGAACACATGCATTGGCCTGGACGACTGAGTAAGCTTGGCCCTCAAGATGGCGCCTTCCCAACCGATCCAGAAAAACTCAGCAAGTTGGTCCGCATCGAGTGAAGCATCCACTTCACCAGCTTCTTGCGCCGCCTTCAAGCACCGACTGGTTTGCGACTCCCATAACTTAAGCACCGATTCAAGGCGTTCGCGGAACTGATCGTCTAGGCCGGCCATCTCCTGTCCCAGGTTGCCCACCAAACAACCCCTTTGGAAATCATGCTTCTTCATCCCTTTTTCAGCCTCCTGGACAAAGTCTTGCAAGCGCTGAAGAGGAGCCACGTGTGGGTTTTCCAATATGCGCTGCAACTTAGTGCAGAAGTAGTCAGCGTATGCATCAATTACGGCGAGACCAAAGTCTTTCTTGCTTGGGAAGTAGTGATAAAAGGAGCCTTTCGGTACCCCTGCCGCGCGCAGCACCTGATCGATGCCGGTCGCTTGAAAGCCAGTCTGCGTACACAGTTCAACGCCTACGCGGATGAGGCTCCCGCGAGCGGCACCGCGTTCGGCTTTTTGCGAAGAGTTAGGCATAAGCGTTGATTCTTCTATTAGCATACCGATCATACTAGACCAGTCTATTAGTTGCTGTCAATTCTGGAACATATGTGGATCCTGCAGCCGCCCGACGATGGGTGCTCTCCATACCGGAAGATGGCTAGACACAACATCGCCCACGCACGGCAATGTCCCACTGGCGGTGGTGCTCATTCAATGGTCAGTGACCACGGATCGAATGGATTTCCTCTTCCTCACAAAAACAAACGCTCAAATGACTCCTTACAAGGCAATCCGCGACAAGGAGACTGGGGTTGCAGCAAAGCCATGTGCTGAGCAATTGGCCATGGCTTTTTATATTGTGTTGCGAGTGATGACCGAAAAAAACACAATCAACATTCTCGCATAAGGCGTTCAATGCCTGTCGTACGGCTGAAGGTTAGAACATTTTTGTTTCAATCAATAAATCAAGGACTTACAAGTTCAAAACTGTAAGTTACTTTTGCGAATATTGCCAGTTCGTTGCCCGACCCAGCCGAAAAGATGAGTCCGCCGAAGCGGACTAGTCCTTTCGGCGAGCACTCGTATTAAGCCATACACCGCATTTGACGCCTAGACGTTCCTCTCTATCATTCACCTCAGCGTGTCTGTATCCAGACATCAATAATCCTGACAAGTTCGCTTTCCGCCTTTCTATGCAGGTGGTGAAACCGTCGTTGTCTACGAATCCATAGAAAATCCCTAGGGAAGGAACACCATGTGCCCATCCGCAAGACGAATGATGCTGTCCGTTCACGGCTGAATGGACAATCATGAAGATCGCCTTTACCTGCCTTTTTTCATTGATCCTATCGACGACAGCCGTCGTCGCCGAGGCCAGAGTATCGCGTACGGACTACGACGCATTGATACGCGGTGCGCGCGCTGGTGATTATGAGCCCGCATTGAACATGTTGCGGCAACATAGCGCCGAACATCCGAGAGACTGGCGCGCCGCCTATGACCGTATCCTTATCGCGGGGTGGGCCGGGAATCCGGGCGAAGCCATACTGGCCTACGAGGCCCTAATCCCGCCTCCGAACAGGCCACCCGCTGATGTACTGAGGACAATCGCCCAGGCCTATCGCGACACTCAACGCTGGGATGATGCCTTGGCACGATACCGCCAGGGTCAAAAACTGTATCCACGCCAGAGATCATTTGTCGTCGGCGAAATTATGGTCTTGACGGATGCGGGAAACGCGGATGCTGCCGTTTTATTGGGTCAGAAACTGGTCGAGCAGCATCCGGGCGATGTGGACCTCCGATTGGCACTCGGCTACGCATATAGAGGGAAAAACTCTCCCTACGCCGCCCTGGAATTGGCTGACCAGGCTACAACTATTGCGCCGGGCAAGGAATATGTCACCCGCGAGTACACCAAAAGTCTCGAGCGGGCGGGCGTGCCCTTAGCCGCTTTGAATTCCGCACGTCAGCATCCCGGGCTGCTTAACGACAAAGAAATCCGCAAGCTGCAGGCGGACTATGCCGCTGAATTGGTGCGCTTGGCGGAAATGCCCAGCCGCCAGGAAACCGAACGGTTCGTTATTGCCGACCGTGCCCTGGCCGAGTACGACCGTCTGATCCAACAATGGGAAACATTGGGACCGGAAGCAAGCGATGAACTACTTCGCCTCCGTATGGACAGATTGCAGGCGCTGCAGATACGCATGCGCATGTCGGAAGTCGTCAGTGAGTACGAATCATTGACCGCGCAGGGTACCAAAGTGCCCCGCTACGTACTCAATGATGTCGCCAATGCCTATTTTTATCTGCGTGAACCTGAAGTCGCCGCACATCTTTACAAGCAGGTATTGAGCGACAGCGACAGCAAACTTGACAGCCCGGCAGAAAAACTCAGCAATCAGATCGGGCTGTTCAACGCTCTGATTGAAAGCGAGCAGTTCGACGAAGCATCCGCGCTAATCGAGGCGGCAAGAAAATCCCAACCAAAATGGCGCCGGATAAGGGGCGTACCTCAACCTGTTCCCAACGACCTGCATCTCTACGCAGAAGAAACCGCCGCACTGGGCTTGTATTACGCCGATGACACTCCTGCGGCGCAACAGCGACTGGAAGAGCTTGTCGACCTGGCGCCGAGAAACGTCGGTCTGCGTGCGGCGCTGGCCGGTGTTTATCGCGGACGCAGCCTACCGCGCGCCTCTGAACAACAGCTCAAGATGGCCGAGCCGCTGGAACCGCGAGGCGTGGAAACAGAAGCTGGGCAAGGCCTGACCGCCATCGACTTGCAGGAATGGCGGCAAGCCAACTCGCTGGCTCTTGACTTGGCTGCTCGCTTTCCAGAGGCCAAATCAACTGACAGCCTGGCCCGTAAATGGGCTGTCCACAAGAAGGCTGAGCTCAGAGTGTCGGGCAACCGGGGTATAGCGTCGGACAGCCCCGTCACCGGAAGCGGCGACTTCAGCGTCGAATCGGTGCTGTATTCAGCACCGCTGGACTTTAACTGGCGAGTGTTCGGTGGTGGCGGATACGCGACAGGGGAGTTCGAAGAAGGCACGGGCCACTATCGATGGCTGCGTACGGGGCTGGAATGGCGCGCTCGCGACATCACCGCCGAGCTCGAAGTCTCCAGCCACAACTACGGACACGGCACCAAGCCCGGTGCCCGCGCGAGTGCGGCCTACGATCTCAATGACCATTGGCAGGTCGGCGGCTCGGCCGAATGGCGATCAAAAGAGACGCCTCTACGTGCGTTGCGCAGCGACATTTCGTCGAACAGTCTCGGTGCTTATGTCCGGTGGCGCGCCAATGAACGACGTGAATGGACTTTTTCCGTGGCTCCCTCCCGCTTCAGCGATGGAAACGACCGGTGGACCGGAGTGATCTCGGGGACGGAGCGGATATACACCTCGCCGAAATTGAAAGCCGATCTGAAGATGAATATTGCCGCCTCACATAATTCCATCGAGGACGTCCCCTATTTCAATCCGCGTTCAGACCTTGAAGTGCTTCCCACACTGAATCTCACACATATCCTCTATCGCCGATACGAGACGGTATGGGAACAGCGCTTTCTGCTCGGCGCCGGGCTTTATGCGCAGAAAGGCTACGGCTCAGGAGCTATCGGTGCACTGGGGTACGGCATGCGCTATCAGTTCAGCGAGGCCTTCGACGTAGGCGCCACAGTAACCGGCATAAGCCGGCCGTATGACGGTGTACGCGAACGGGAAGTTCGCGTCATGCTCGAGATGAATCTGCGTTTTTAGAGAACCAATATGTTTGTCAACTTTAGCTTTATACGTTACATGGCCGGCTTCTTATGCTCTCTTTTGCTGTTGAGTGGATGCTCCAAAAGCGTTCCGGCGTTCGTTCCACCGGAACAACGTCCCAGCCACAACTTCAATGAACCTTGGCCCAAGAATAAATACCTGGCGCTGGCCTATCATGATGTCGAAGACACCGACCCGGACCAGACATTCGTAAGTGTCACAACGGAACGCTTAAAGGAGCAGTTCTCCTGGCTGCGGGAAAATGGTTATCAACCCATTACGGTCGATCAAATCCTGACTGCCAGCGCGGGTGGCAAACCGCTACCCGAAAAAGCGGTACTCCTTACGTTCGACGACGGATACCGCAGCTTCTATACGCGGGTATTTCCGCTGCTGAAGGCCTACAACTGGCCGGCCGTCCTCGCCCCAGTAGGCAAATGGCTGGATACGCCGGACGATAAACAGGTGAATTTTGGCGGCCGGATGATAGAACGCGAACGGTTCCTGACGTGGGACCAGGTCAGCGAAGTGGCACGCTCTGGACTTGTGGAAATAGGTGCACACACCGATGACCTCCACTACGGAATCCAGGGCAATCCTCAAGGAAATCTGCTGCCCGCCGCTGCCATCCGCGTGTATGACGCCGCTACCGGAAAATACGAGACCGATGCGGAATTCCAAACGCGCATTACGGAAGATGTAAAGCGGATCACCGCCAAAATCATCCGGGCTACCGGCAAGAAGCCGCGGGTGTGGGTCTGGCCCTATGGTGCCGCCAATGGCGAGACAATGAAGATAGTTCGGGAACAGGGGTATCCGCTGATATTGACGCTGGATTCTGGCCTGGGTTCCATCGATAACCTGATCGATACCCCGCGCGTACTGGTGTCCAACGATCCGCAATTGCGCAACTTTGCCAATGTCAGCACGGTCATGGAGAACAACGAGGTCATGCGCGTCGCCCATGTCGATCTGGACTACGTCTATGACCCGGACCCCGTCCAGATGGATCGAAATCTGGGTGCCCTGGTGCAACGCATTTCGGACATGAAAATCACCACCGTCTTCCTGCAGGCATACGCCGATCCCACGGGTGACGGTTTGGTCAAGTCGGTTTACTTTCCCAATCGTCATCTGCCGGTAAGGGCCGACCTCTTCAATCGCGCCGCTTGGCAATTAAAAAGCCGCGCTTCGGTCGACATCTACGCATGGATGCCGGTCCTCAGCTACGACTTATCGGCGTCCATCCCGCGCGTGAGGCGGTGGAATCCAGACACCGGCGTAACAGCGATAGACACGAGCCAATATCGACGACTTTCCCCATTCGACCCGGTTGCCCGCCAGCAGATCACGGAAATCTATGAAGACCTGGCCAAACATTCCATTTTCAACGGCATCCTCTTTCACGACGATGCGATTCTGTCCGACTATGAAGATGCCAGCCCCCCCGCCTTGGCCGCCTATCAGAAAGCCGGCCTTCCAGGAAGTATTCAGGAATTGCGTGCCGATCAGGACACCATGCATCGGTGGACCCGCTACAAAAGCCAGTATCTGGTCGACTTTACCAAGGAGCTGACCGAACATGTCCGCGCCATACGGGGCCCACAGATCAAGACGGCACGGAACATCTTTGCCGAGCCGATTCTTAACCCCGAGAGCGAAGCGTGGTTTGCACAGAACCTGGACGATTTCCTGGCGGCTTATAACTGGACAGCGCCCATGGCAATGCCGTGGATGGAGAACGTCCCTGCCGATGAAGCCGATGCCTGGCTCGGCAGGCTGGTCACTACTGTCGGGAGTCGACCGGGCGCTTTGAACAAGACGGTATTCGAGATACAAGGCCGTGATTGGCGGCCAACTGAAGGCCAGGAAGATTCCGGACACATCGATTCCGAGTTGATGGCTCGCTGGCTGAAGCGACTGCAATTGAGCGGCGCCAGAAGCTTTGGCTATTACCCCGACGACTTCACCAAAAACGAACCCCGACTGGACGTCATCCGGCCCGCAATCTCAAACGCCTGGTATCCCTTCCATGATTGATCGACTCATTGCCCTGTTGGTGTTGTGTATTGCGCTTGGTGCGCCTATCGGCCTGACTCTCGTGCTGACAAGCAGCGTCTTGCTTAACTTTGTTTTTTTCTATCCATTGTTCATGTCGGGGATATGGATTGCCGGGGGTCTCTACTTCTGGTTCAGTTCAGAACGTCATTGGAACTGGCGGCCATACCGCTCGCCGGACCTTGCTGGACAACCTCTAATTACCATAATAATTCCTTGCTATAACGAGGAGCATCACGGCGAGGAAACAATCCAGGCGGCGCTGAACCAAGACTATGCCAATATCGAAGTAATAGCTGTCAACGACGGATCGTCCGATGCGACGCCTGCGATGCTGGATAGACTGACAGCGGACAATCCCAGGCTGCGAGTGATACATCTGGCGCAAAATCAGGGAAAAGCCATGGCGCTACGCATGGGAGCCATGGCCGCGCGCAGCGAATACCTAGTTTGCATAGACGGCGACGCGCATCTCGATCCGGACGCCGTTCGTTATCTCGTTGCTCCCATGCTTCACAACCCGAATGTGGCAGCCGTAACCGGAAATCCTCGTATACGTACCCGATCGACACTCATTGGACGCATACAGGTCGGTGAGTTCTCCTCCATCATCGGCCTTATCAAACGCACGCAACGGGTTTACGGACAGCTGTTTTCCGTTTCCGGTGTAGTCGCCGCGTTCCGGCGGCAGGCGCTTGACCAGGTGGATTACTGGAGCCTGGACATGATTACGGAAGATATAGACATCACGTGGAAACTACAACGCGAGAACTGGAGCGTCCTGTATGAGCCACGGGCCTTATGCTGGATTCTCATGCCCGAAACGCTTCAAGGGCTGTGGAAACAACGGGTACGCTGGGCCCAAGGAGGCGCGGAAGTCTTCCTGAAGAATCTCGTCAGTATATGGAACTGGAAGTATCGCCGGATGTGGCTGTTGATGTTGGAATACTCATTATCCATAGCCTGGGCCTTTGCACTGGCTCTTTCAATTGTCCTTTGGATCCTGGGCCATATCATGCCCCTGCCCAGCAATATACAAGTCACCACCTTTCTTCCACCAGCATTCACCGGCATGGTGCTCGCCATGGTGTGTCTGCTGCAGTTCTCGGTCAGCATCCTGATAGATCGGCGGTACGAACCTGCCCTTCCCCGCTCTTTGTACTGGATCATCTGGTATCCATTTGCATACTGGATTATCAACTTTTTCACCACCCTCTTCAGTTTCCCCAAAGTCATGCTTCGCATCCGGCGCCAGCGAGCGCGTTGGTCCAGTCCGGATCGCGGCATAAAGGAGTTGTCATGATGATTATCACAACGCAGCGTTCGAGTGTTTTTCTGGCGATTGACACGACGCTGACTGCAATTGGATGGATCGGCTTCTTCTATTTGTTTACCCGTGGAGTCGTGGGTGTGGTGGAAGCCGCTACGACTGGAAGCGCACAGCAGCTCTCCGCGCTGGAACCTTACATCCCCACCGTGACTACCCTGGCCACCTACCTGCTGGTTGGCGCGACCAATGCCTTGATACTCGTGCTTTGGGCCCGGCATCACGACCTATTCTTCAAGGATCTCTACGTTCCAAAAGCTTTGTCGCATATCGATGACGCCACGATTGCCGATCATTTTCAGCTTACGCTGAACCAGCTAAGAGAAATTCAAACCAGCCGCGTAACCGTCATCTACCACGCGACCGATGGCGCCATTGCCCATCTTGAGACGGACCAGCTCCAAATGCAGTCCGCGCTGAATGGTTCGCTGCTTGCACCCATGAAAGTAGCATAGCGGCCTAGGCCGTTCGGCTACGGCCGTGGCGGCCTCATCTATGACGAAAAGCTGAACGCGGCTTACGCCATCTACCGCATGTTTCGAGAAGCCTACGCCCCTAAGATACATCCATGCATTTCGTTTCTTTAAGTTAAGAAGAAATGACATAAGGATACAAAGGTGGCGGGACGGAGGACTCGAAGACATGCATCTGCATCCCTTCCTGCCTCGGTATTACTAAATAAAACCAAGATCGCTGCAGGGAGAGGACTAGATGCGTTTACTGACTGTACTGGCCCCACTGGCATTTGCCTTGCATGGCGCCGCAACCATTGCAGCTGTCACCCCTGTTACAAAAAATGCAGAAAAGGTGGCGCCAGTGGTATCAAAAGCACGGCTTCCTCAACCCGCCGTGAATGGCACAGATCCTACCAAGACAGGCGCCGACCAGCCGCGGAAATCCGTGTTCGACGACCCCTTGGGCGGAATCGTGGTCAATCGGACCGTCACTGTGCTGGGCAAAGACTTTTACCAGTATTTCAGCTCGCGGTGGCGCCAGAAAGATATCAGCGGCCAGTACACCATTTCCATACATGAACGTCCTTCGGCCCGATTTGGCAGCGAAATCTGGGTGCAATTTCGACAAAAAAGGATGTTCCATGCTTTCTTGCCGCCTGCGCGGGCCGCAACCAAGAAGATCAGTTGGTCGGCTGTTGAATTGGTCTACCAGAACATCAACGACAGTGAACTAGAACGGATCATGGTGAAAACCCCTGATCTAGGACCCGAGGAGATGTAAATGAAAGGAGAGATCGTGGCAAAAACAACAGAACACCGCATACGCACTGCGTTATTGATTGCGTCAGTTGCCCTGGCAAGTCAGGCTGCTGCATCCGAACTCGTGTACTACCCGTTGAACCCATCATTTGGAGGCAACGCCCTTAACGGGTCGGTGTTGTTGAATTCGGCACTGGCCACAAACAAGCACACCGACCCGGCCGCCGACGCCTACGGCATTGAAGACAAAACGCCGGCGCAACTGCTTAACGAGACGATCGAACGCACCGTGATAAACCGGATGGCCACAGCCGCCAGCGGCCAGATCATGGATGGCAATGGCAATTTTGTACCGGGCACGCTGGAGACCAGCAATTTCACGATCACGGTCGCTGTATCGCCAACCAATCCCAACAACTTGACGATTACGACACTGGACAAGCTTACGGGCGCGACCACGGTCTTCAATGTGAGCAATCAGGGATGAATACGACAAATAAAAATCGCGCTGCCTATCAGCGCCTGGCCCTTGCTGGGGTGACTACCATTCTTTGCGGCGCGCTGGGCGCGTGCGCCGTACCAAGTACACCGGTTCAGGTGACGACTGCGGCACAGCTGACACCCCCGACTCCGACATCACATGACCTGCGCAACCTTCCACCACCGAAAGGCAAGGTCGTTGTAGCGGTCTATGGGTTCCGGGACCAGACGGGGCAATACAAGCCTTCGCCGGATAGTTCGTTCTCGACATCTGTGACTCAAGGCGCGGCCTCGATGCTGGTGAAGGCCCTGCGCGAGTCGGGCTGGTTTACTCCGGTCGAACGCGAAAGCCTGCAAGAATTGCTGACGGAACGCCGAATTGTGCGTGCGCTGGACGGTTCACAGGCGAAGGACGCGCCGGAGATATTCATTCCGGCCCTCGTCCCCGCCTCCATCCTGATAGACGGAGGAATTATTTCCTATGAAAGCAATGTCAGGTCGGGCGGGCTCGGTGCCAAGTTCCTAGGTGTGGGATTGTCAACTCAATACCGGATGGATCAGGTGACCATAGGCTTGCGCAGTGTGGACATCCGGACAGGCCAAGTCTTGCAGACCGTTTCGACCACCAAGACGATTTTTTCGTACGAAGTGCGTCCCAGCGTCTATAAGTTCGTGAATTTCAAGGACCTGCTGGAAATTGAAGGTGGTATCACAACCAATGAGCCTGCGCAGTTGTGCGTCAAGGAAGCCATAGAAGCTGCCGTTGTCCATCTTACCGTTCAAGGCCTCAAAGACAGAAACTGGGTTCTTCGGAACGAGAACGACTGGAATCTGCCAGTTATTCAGAATTACTTGCGGGAGGCGACGAATTACGCCTCAGTCCCACTCAATATGCCCGCGGACTCAAATACCACCGCCGTTTCGCCGGCTCCCAAAGACCTTTGATTACAGCGTATCAGTAGTGTCGTACCGCCGTTCGGTATCAAAGACCGCCGGACTGGCTTGCAATATTTGGTCTTTATTCTGAGGAGAAACATATGAGTATCAAATTGTCTGCACTCGCCATTGGCATCACTCTCGCTTATGGCGCCACTGCGGCCATGGCAGCCGATGAAGCCAGCATCTACCAACAAGGCTGGTTCAACGACGCGTCCGTTGAACAATACGACAACAGCGGAGCCGTCGCATCGATTTCACAGAGCGGTTTTGGCAACGATGGCGTCATTCTGCAACAACGGGTCACCAATTCGTTGGCGGCTATCACGCAGGATGGTAGCGCCGGTACTGCGACCATCAATCAGGGTGGCCAACTGGGAGTAGGTCAGTGGGTACGAACAGGTGGCCATCATGGTGGCGGCTGGCAGTACGTTCCAGGACAGTGGTCCAATGGCGTAAACCAGACCGCGCATATTGAGCAGAAAAGCGGCGGCTACAGCAACGATGCGTGGATTACTCAAACCGGCAGCAATGTGGACGCCATCATCGTGCAGGACGGCGTTCTTAACACGGCCGGTATCGTTCAACATGGTACAGGCGGTGCTCACAACGAGGGAACCATCGATCAACGCGGAAAGTATAACGACGCCTACATCACGCAGAATGGCAGCAACCTGGTAGCGAATATCAGTCAGCGTGGCATGGGACACGAAGCCACAGTACAGCAAACCGGCTCCGACAAGCTTGCAACGGTGTCGCAGTCTAACGGCTATCGCAACGTGGCCTACATCAACCAGCGTTAATTTACCTGTGGACGGCCACAAGCGGGAACTTTACTTGCTTGTGGCCCAATCCAAGAAAATGCGTCCACATCGGGGAACGTTGTGAATTTGACACAGATCAAAATACTGGAGAAGTGAAATGGTCGCGGATAGCAATATACAGGTTTGGCTAGAGACTTTTGCAAAAGCGCAGCCCGCTGTCGTTGTACCCTATGTGCGCAGCAGCGCTGACACGACGCTACGCTATAAGGTGCGTACCGTGAAGAAGAGCGACACTGGTAAAACCGTGATAGGGCAAGGCGGAGTCGTCACAGTACTGGCGAATGTGCCGGCGGCGCTGTCACATATGTCTTTAAGTCGTACGCCCAACGATGAATGTGAAATCGATTTAGTGCTTTCCGAGGCCGGAGCGGCCGACCGAAACTACCACTTCAAATGCCCAGATTAAAGGCATCCAGGGATTTTGTCTATTTAAAGTAATGACTTACAGCGTGTTTTATGCAGCATATGCTTGCGTATTAAACGCTGTGCCAATACCATAAAGAAACAATCCAGTTGGATATTCGTTTCGCTATCAGCGGAACTAGACAGATGGTTGTATCACGATGGTAATCAGTGCCGACGTCGCTTTGTGACAGTACCGCATACGGCGGACGGCCATGGGGCCTAGTGCTTCAGCCACTCAATCGGCGCTCACAAGAGCGGCGAGGAACCTAGGAAGAAGAAGAATGCCGACTATTATTGTCATCGAGCCTCACCCCTTGCTAAGGCTCGGTATCTTGCAGCTTTTATCGGATGTCGTGCCGGGCGTGCAACTGGAAGGCGGCGAATATGCGTCCCCCCCGCAAGACGTTCACAAGTCCGGCCAATGCGCCCTTTTGCTCCTGTCGATCTCGTCGCTGGACGACGTGCACGACCTGGTAACGGCCGCCGATCGATCCTATTCGCCCAAGGCCGTCTTATTACTGGCCGAAAGCAGCGATATGCCGACTTCGGCCAAGGGGTTGCCAGCCTCTGTGGCTGGGTATGTGCCCAAGAATGTACCACCGGAAGTGTTGCAAGCATCGGTACGCCTGATACTGGCAGGCGGCACGTGCTTTCCGTTGCGGCCCAACGGAAGCAAACCACCCCAGACGCTGACACCGTTATACGAATCGGTCAAATGGCCTCCCGCACCCGAAACAAAACCTAAGATGGTATCGGAGGCCAATTCGGAATGCCAGATGCTGGGGCTGACTCCGCGTCAATACGAAGTCCTGGTACTGCTTGCCCGGGGCTATCCCATGAAGACAGTGGGCCGCTACCTGAATATCTCGGTGGCGACCGCAAAGGCCCATACCGAAACCCTATATCAGCGCCTTGACGTACATAACCGGAACGCGGCAGTTTATGCCGCTGTGTCGCGCGGCGCCACACTGGGTTGGGCGTCGATCAGCGGAAATCAGGAGTCCGGTTCCGCACCCATCAAGCCCGAGCTTGAAGCACATAACAATATCGACTTCAGACCGGGCACGGCGGCCCGGGCGCGGACTGGAATTCGACCTTGAAAACCACTCTGGCCTGTGCAAGCGCAGGCCAGAGAACACAGCAGAATAGTTGCTTGTACCGATGATCAGGCTTCGAGCCTTGCATCCATCGTTATCTTGGCATTAAGCACCTTGGATACCGGGCACCCCGCTTTGGCCTGGTTTGCAATCTCGTCAAACTTGGCCTCGTCCGCTCCTGGTATGCGGGCGACGACCGTAAGATGGCTGGCAGTGATGGCAAAGCCATCGCCGACCTTTTCGAGGGTTACCGCTGCACTGGTATTTATGCTTTCCGGTGTAAGACCGGCCTCGCCCAGCATTAGCGACAAAGCCATGGAAAAGCAGCCTGCATGCGCGGCACCGATGAGTTCTTCCGGATTCGTTCCCGGGCCATCTTCGAACCTGGACTTGAAGCCATAGGGAGCGTTGTTCAGCACCCCCGTCTCGGTTGAGATCGTGCCACCACCTTCCTTGATACTTCCCTTCCAGACTGCCGATGCATGTTTAATCATCACTGCTCCTTGTATGGACGGATATAAAATTACAACAAACCCATCTGCAAGCGCGCCGGCTCGCTAATCATTTCGCGGCTCCATGGCGGGTCCCAGACGAGGTCTACTGTGACCTCGTCCACGCCGTGTATGGATAACAGTTTGCTGCGCGCTTCGTCAGCAATCATGGTGCCCATGCCGCAACCGGGGGCTGTGAGTGTCATCTGCGCCTCGATGCGGAACTTTTCTTCACCGACCGGCAACACCTTGCAGGCGTAGACCAGGCCGAGGTTGACGATATCGACCGGGATTTCGGGATCGTAGCAAGTGGCAAGCAGGCTCCAGGCCGCATCTTCGACCGACTGGGCCGTTACCGGTCCTTCCGGGACATGCGCCTGCGCCTCGATGGGATCAAATCCTAGTGCATCGCCGTCGATACCTTCAATTCGGTACAGGTTGCCTTCCACGACAACGGTGTAGCTTCCGCCCAGTTGCTGGGTGATGGTGGCCGAACAACCTTCCTCGATGGTGACGGGCGACCCGTAGGGAACCGTCACTGCGGGGCAGTCGCGATTCACAATGACTTCCTGGCGTGCATAACTCATGATAGGCCTCTTTCTCTATTCGGTGCGGGCAACGTCTCTGGCCTGCGTAATGGCATTGTGCAATGTATGCCACGCCAACGTGGCGCATTTCACTCGGGCGGGAAACTCGCGGACGCCCGAAAGAACCTCAAGCTTGCCGAAATCACGGCCCTCTGGCTGGGCTTCGGTAAGCATAGCGTGCATATCGCGGAACAAGGATTCGACCTCATCGATGGACTTGCCCCTGACGGCTTCAGTCATGAGCGAGGCTGAGGCTTTGGAAATGGCGCACCCATGACCCACAAAACTGGTCTCGTGCACCACACCATCCTTGACTTGCGCATAGATCGTCAGCTGATCGCCGCACAATGGATTATGGCCGACTGCCGTGTGGCTTGCGTCATCCATTGCGTGAAAGTTGCGTGGATGACGGTTGTGATCGAAAATCACTTCCTGATAAAGCTCGCGTAGATCGCCGTACTGTTCAGTCATCCCGGGGTCCTGTTCCAAACAATTTCTGTGCCTTGCGCAAACCGGCGGCAAGCGCGGCAACGTCGTCGTGGCTGTTATACAAGGCGAACGACGCCCGCGCCGTGCCGGGTATGCCGAAACGCGTCATCAAAGGCATCGCGCAATGGTGTCCGGCCCGAATCGCGACGCCTTCCATATCCAGAATTGTGCCCAGGTCGTGCGGATGTATGCCATCGACCACGAACGACACAATGCCAGCCTTGCGATCGGCAGTGCCGATTATTCGAATGCCTGGCAACGACGCCAACTCGGCGGTCGCGGCATCCAGCAATGATTGTTCATGGGCAGCGATGGTGTCCATGCCGATTTCCTGCATATACCGTATGGCGGCGTCCATGCCCACAACGCCCGCGATATTGGGCGTGCCTGCCTCGAATCGCTGAGGCACATCCGCATAAGTGCTGCGCTCGAAACTAACCGTATGAATCATGTCGCCACCGCCTTGCCAAGGGGGCATGTCGGCAAGGATGTCGTAACGCACGTACAAAGCGCCAATGCCAGTAGGCCCATAGAGCTTGTGTGCGGAAAAGGCATAGAAGTCACAATCGAGCGCCTGGACATCGACCGTTTGATGTGCAACGGCCTGCGCGCCGTCGATCAATACCTTGGCGCCGACTTCGTGCGCCATGGCGATCATTTCGGCGATAGGGTTGATGGTGCCCAGCGCATTCGAAATATGCACCACCCCCACCAGGCGTGTCCGCGGGCCCAGCAAGGCCCGATACTCGTCCAGATCGAGCTCGCCGGAATCCGTCACCGGAACAACGCGCAGCACAGCCCCCGTTTGCTCGCACAGCAGTTGCCACGGCACGATATTGGAGTGATGCTCCATGCCGGTAATAAGAATTTCATCGCCTTGCTTCAATGCCGACCGCGCCCAGCTCCAGCACACAAGATTGATGCCTTCGGTCGTGCCGCGGGTGAAGACGATTTCTTCGGACCGGGCCGCATTAAGCAACTGCCGTACGCGTTCGCGTCCTTGCTCGTAAAGATCGGTGGCGTGTTGCGAGAGCCAGTGCACGCCACGATGGATATTGGCGTTGGACTGCTCGTAGAAACGGGATTCGGCCTGTATGACCGCCACCGGCTTCTGTGTGGTTGCACCGTTATCAAGGTAGACGAGACGCCGACCTTGCACCTGACGCGACAAGATGGGAAAGTCGCCCGCACGATCCAATAGGGATGCATGGCCTGCGTTGATCAAGGGTGCATTCATGCGAGGACCCCCAGACTTGCACCACCGGGCAACAACGATCGAATTGCATGCGCTACGCGCTGGCGCACGGATTCAATTTCAATGCGCTCGAGCGACTGGGCCGCGAAGGCGTACGTCAGTATATTGCGCGCATGAATTTCATCCAGACCCCGGGAGCGCAGGTAGAACATACTGTCTTCGTCGATCTGGCCCACGGTGGCGCCGTGGGCGCACTTGACGTCGTCGGCGTATATTTCAAGCTCGGGACGGGCGTCGGCCTTGGCCATGCGGGACAATAGCAGACTGTCGGACCGCTGAACGGCGTCGGTGCCGTCGGCTCCGGGTGAAACTAGGATGCGTCCGCCGAATACTCCGCGCGCCTTATCGGTAAGAATGCCACGGTAGTATTCACGGCTGACGCCATGAGGCTGGGCATGACCAATTAGCGTATGGTGATCCACATGGCGTCGCCCATCGACGTAGTACAGCCCATTCAGCAAGGTCTCGCAACGCTGCCCGCCAAATGTGGTGGCGATATCGTGGCGTGCCAGGCGTGCCCCGAAGGACATGGAGTGGGAATTGAATACGGATCCCTTGGCCTGTTCTACGTTCAGGGCGCCCAGGTGGAATGCCTCTTCGCTTTCCTGCTGCAGTTTGATATGGGTGATTCGTGCATCCGTGGCGAGATTGGCACGCGTCACCGTATTGGTAAAGGTGACACTGCTGCCCTGGCCGACATAATGCTCCACGATGGTGGCCTGCGAATTGGTCTCGGCGCTGATAAGGTTGCGCGGGAAACTGGCGCCCTGAGCGCTGGCAGCAATGAAGAGCAGGTGCACGGGCTCTTCAAGCACGACACCTCGCGCCAGATGAATGAACGCACCATCGGAAGCCAGTGCCACATTCAGTGCCGTCGCGCTTGAACCCTGGCTTTCAGTCCCGAACGCGTCCTGGACCTGGTCAGGTGAAGTGACCAGGGCCTGAGATAGGCTGCGCAGCTCTGCACCAGCCGGCAAGGAACCCACTTTCGACAGCCCGGGGGCATAGCGGCCGTCGACAAAGACGAGCCAATGACCAGAGTCGGCGCCACGCACTTGGCTGGCCAGGTCGTCGGCCGGCGCATCAGTCGTCGGAACAAACGATTGCTGCTCGAGTGTCGCCAGCGATGTATGGCGCCAGCTTTCATGTCTGGTGGTCGGCCAGCCTTCCTCGGCGAACCGCTGGATGGCGTTTTTCCGCATGGCGGCGAGCCAAGGCACGTTGGCGCCTGTCAAACCCTGCTCGCGAACCGCAAAGTCGGCCACCCAGGTTTGTACAGTGCTCATGCCGCCGCTCCTTTTCCGGTGACGGACGATTCGCCGCCTATCCAGCCGTATCCACGCTCTTCGAGTTCCAGGGCCAGTTCGCGTCCACCCGAGCGCACGATCTTGCCACCGGCGAGCACATGCACGAAATCGGGCACGATGTAGTCGAGCAGCCGCTGGTAATGGGTGATGACAATAAGGGCCCGCTCTGGGGAACGCAAGCGGTTCACACCGTCGGCCACGACCTTCAAGGCATCGATGTCGAGCCCCGAATCGGTTTCATCCAGTATGGCGAGCTTGGGTTCAAGCAAGGTCATTTGCAGGATCTCGTTGCGTTTCTTTTCCCCACCCGAAAAGCCTTCGTTTACGGAGCGATACAGAAACTCTTCCTTCATGCCCACGGCCTTCATTTCGCTTTTTACACGTTTGAGGAAATCCATGGCGTCAAGCTCGGGCAGGCCCTGATGTCGACGGACGGCATTGACGGCGGCCTTGAGGAAATAGGCATTTGATACACCGGGGATCTCGATGGGATACTGAAAAGCCATGAACAGGCCTGAGCGGGCACGCTCTTCAATTGGCATTTCCAGGAGATTCTGGCCCATCCAGTCGACAGAGCCGCTTTCGACGGTGTAGCTTTCACGCCCTGCCAGCACTTGCGACAGGGTACTTTTTCCGGAGCCGTTGGGCCCCATGATGGCATGCACTTCGCCAGCGTTGACTGTTAAATTCAGGCCGCGCAGTATCGATTTGTTCTCGATCGAGGCGTGCAGATCTTTAATATTCAGCATTACGACTTCTCCTTAACCTACGCTGCCTTCCAGACTTACGCCGAGCAGGTTCTGAGCCTCGACTGCAAATTCCATTGGCAATTCCTTGAAAACTTCCTTGCAGAAACCATTGACGATCATGGAGACGGCGTCTTCCGCCGTCAGGCCGCGCTGCATGGCATAAAACAATTGATCTTCCCCGATGCGCGAGGCGGTTGCTTCGTGCTCCACACTGGCCGTGGGATTCTGCACCTCGATGGTGGGAAACGTGTGCGCCGCGCACCGTTTGCCAATAAGAAGCGAGTCGCACTGCGTATAATTGCGTGCGTTTTCCGCCTTTGGCGTCATGCGGACCAGACCACGGAAAGTATTGCTGCCATACCCGGCAGAAATTCCCTTGGAGATGATGGTGCTGCGTGTATTGCGGCCCATATGTATCATTTTTGAGCCCGTATCGGCTTGCTGGCGATGATTGCTGAGCGCCACGGAATAGAACTCTCCGGTGGAATCATCGCCACGCAGGATCACGCTGGGATATTTCCAGGTGATGGCCGATCCGGTTTCCACCTGAGTCCAGGAGATGCGCGAACGGGCGCCGCGACAGTCGCCGCGCTTGGTCACGAAGTTATAAATGCCGCCTTTGCCGTCTTTATCGCCGGGGTACCAGTTTTGTACCGTGGAATACTTGATCTTGGCGTCGTCGAGCGCTACCAGTTCCACGACCGCGGCGTGCAATTGGTTTTCATCCCGCATGGGCGCCGTACAGCCTTCAAGGTAACTGACTGACGCACCTTCGTCCGCAATAATGAGAGTACGCTCGAACTGACCCGTGTCTTGTGCATTAATGCGGAAATACGTCGACAGCTCCATGGGACATCGCACGCCTTTGGGTATATATACGAACGATCCGTCCGAAAACACGGCGGAGTTCAGGGCAGCGTAGTAATTGTCGTTGGTGGGTACCACTGTACCCAGATACTTGCGTACCAGTTCGGGGTGGTCCTTGACCGCCTCCGAGAATGAACAGAAGATGACGCCGACTTCGGCCAGTTGCTTGCGAAATGTCGTCGCGACCGATACAGAGTCGAATACCGCATCCACGGCCACACCGGCCAGGCGGGCGCGTTCGTGCAGCGGGACACCCAGTTTCTCGTAAGTACGCAGAAGCTCGGGATCGACCTCGTCCATGCTTTTGAGGCCCTCTTTCTTCTTGGGCGCGGAGTAGTAGCTGATGTCCTGGAAATCGATACGCGGAAAACTGACCTGGGCCCACTCCGGAAGCGTCATGGTGAGCCAGTGCCGGTAGGCTGCCAGACGCCATTCGAGCATGAACTCGGGCTCGCCTTTCTTCGACGACAACAAGCGTATCGTGTCCTCGGATAAACCTTTGGGTATGGTGTCCGACTCTATCGACGTAACGAAACCGGCCGAATATTCGCGGTCCAGAAATGAGTCGAGGCTGTCGTTTACGGTATTCATTCGGGAAAACTCCATGTCGTGGCCTGGGCGGCCCGTGTTCTTGCTTGCGATGCGGGCAAATGCCGGGGTATCAGCGGAAATTCGATGGGTGTGGGACTGAGCATGTCGGCGACGCTAACGTCTTCGAGCGTGTGCCGAATGATGGAATTGATGCGCTGCCAGTTAGTGCGTATGTGGCAGCCTGCCTCGACGCTGCAGGCACCCGGCATGGATGTGCATTCGGTCAGGCCGAATGGCTGGTCTTCCAGAGCGTCTATAATGTGCGCGATGCTGATGGTGTCGGCTGGCCGGCCCAGCATATAACCGCCACGCGAGCCACGGCTGCTTTTCACCAGTTCGTGTTGTCCCAACAGTTTAAGCACCTTGCTGACAGTGGGTTGACCAAGCCCCAGCGTGGCTGCCAATTCGGCAGCGCTGAACACGCGTTCAGGCGCGCTCGCCATGTGGGTAAGCACCAAGGTGCCATAGTCGATAATCTTGCTGATACGCAGCATCTGCGTACTCTCCGGATAATTTCTTGCGAATCAAATCATATAGTACCGTTCCAGTACTATATTGTCAATCCGGATTCACTCATGCAGCTCCATTGGGAACATCCTGGTCCTTGCCGCTTTGCTGCAATGCCCACATCTGTGCATACCGGCCGTTCTGGCTGATGAGATCCCGGTGCGAACCGCGTTCAAGAACCTTGCCATGATCCAGTACGATGATCTCGTCGGCATCGACGATCGTGGAAAGGCGATGAGCAATGATCAGTGTGGTCCTGTCCTTGGCCACCAAACGCAACTCGTCCTGGATCACACGCTCGGTGCGTGTATCGAGCGCACTGGTCGCTTCGTCCAGGATCAGGATAGGCGGATTCTTGAGGACTGTACGCGCAATGGCAACGCGCTGTTTTTCGCCGCCCGATAATTTCAGGCCCCGCTCACCGACCTGTGTCTGATAGCCATCCGGTAGGTTCATCACAAAATCATGGATACTTGCGGCCTTTGCGGCTTGGACGATTTCCTGTTCGGACGCACCTGGCCTGCCATAGGCAATGTTATACAGGATGGTGTCATTGAACAGCACCGTGTCCTGGGGAACGATGCCGATATGCTGGCGCAGGCTGGCCTGGGTGAGGTCACGTATATCGGTATCGTTGATCGTGATCGAGCCGGAATGGACGTCGTAGAAACGAAATAGCAATCTCGACAAGGTCGATTTGCCGGCCCCCGACGATCCTACCACTGCCAACGTCTTGCCCGCCGGTATGGAGAAACTGACATCGAAGAGAATCTGACGATTCGACTCGTAGCCGAAATCAACATGATTGAAGCGGATCGCTGCCTGCGATGTTCGCAACGGGTGCGCGTCAGCGCGGTCGGCAACTTCCTCGCCCTGCTCCATCAAACCAAACATGCGTTCCATATCGGCCAAGGCGTGCTTGATCTCACGGTACACAAAGCCAAGGAAATTGAGCGGTGCATAAAGCTGCGTGAGATAGGCCGAAACAAGAACCACATCTCCCACCGACATCGTGTTGCTTACGACCCCTTCAGCCGATAGCCACAGCAGCAACGTGATGCCAGCGGTGATGATGACCCCCTGCCCCATGTTGAGGAAATTGAGGGAGACCTGGTTCTTGACGGCCGAATCCACCCACTTTCCAAGATTGGTGTCATATCGATCCAGCTCATAGCCTTCGTTGCCGAAATACTTTACGGTTTCATAGTTGATCAAGGCATCGATCGCCTTGCTGTTGGCCTTGCTGTCCAGATCATTCATGCTGCGTCGGTAGACCATGCGCTTTTCAGTGACCAGCAGTGTGAAGACAATATACGCAGCGATGGTACCCAAAGTCACCACGGCAAAGCGCCAGTCATAGCGCCACAACAAAATGGCAGTCACCATGCCGATTTCAAGCAAGGTCGGCAGGATATTGAACACCATGAAATTCAACAAGAAGCCTATGCCTTTGGTTCCCCGTTCAATATCCCGACTCAAGCCGCCCGTTTGTCGTTGCATGTGGAAGCGCAGCGATAATGCAAAAAGATGTTTGAACAGTTGCGCAGCAATACGACGGATGGACCCCTGTGTTACGCGTGCAAACAGCGCATCACGTAGCTCTCCGAAGACGCTGGACGCCAAGCGTGCGAAACCGTAGCCTAGCAGGGCCGCGACAGGCAGAATGAGCAACGTTCCCGGCAGGCTAAGTTTGTCGACGATGTCTTTCAGAAACAACGGGAGGATTACACCGGCGACCTTGGCAGCCACCAGACATGCCAGGGCCGCAACCACGCGCCGCTTGAATTGCCACACATAGGGCAGCAGGGACTTTATCGTCTTTATATCATCGCGCCCTTCCGGCGCTGGTCCATGGTGACGTATTCTCATTTAGCGGGATCCTTCAAGAACTTCATGATTTGCTGCAGGAATATCTGCGCCACTTCCAGCGAACCGGCGACTGAAAGATGCGATGTATCGGAATATCGGACATTCTGGTCGCTCGTGGCCGAACATACGCCATGCAGGCACAGGACATCGTAAGGGTTCAGGAAAAGCACCTGTGAATTTGACTGAAACGCGCGCGCCAACTGCTGGTTCAATTCGTATCCGAGCCCGCGCTCCGACGGCAGCTGCAACGATGCCAGGCATGCCATGGGCACATAATCCGGACGCTCCAGACAGGCGCTGGCACCGCCCGCCGCGCGAATGCCAGGCTGGTTGCCGATGACGACCAGCTTGCGCCGCGGGTTGTCGGCGACCAGCTCCATGACATTCGCAATTAAGAAGCGGCCATAATCGGCCGAGGTTGCGAACTCCAGTCGAGTGCCATCGGGGCGTGCCAACAAATGCCGGTATCCGGTCCAGCTCATTGTGTAGACCAGGGGCAGGTCATTGTCGTCAAGCAGGGCCTGAAGTCGCCCGCTGGTGTCGAGGCAATCCTGGCGCGGACGACCGGCGAGAAGGCGTGTAACGTCAGGACCCAGTATGCAGCCGTGCCGGAACACGCCTTGCATACTGTCCCCGCTCTGCTTCAGCCAAAAATCAAAGCCGGCGGCATATTGCAGGGCGAAACTATCGCCTGCGAAAATCGCCAGCGGCCTGCTAGTTGACGTTTCGCCTAGTACTGCGTCAAGCGCGTAGCCTTCACCGCCGAAAAGACGCGCCTGCGCGATCGATGGGTCGGCGATACGTTGCTCGTACTGGTCATTAACCCTGAATGGCAATCCTTGCTGAAAATACACGTAGGCACTGGGTGCAATCACCAGCGCAATCGCCGCGGCGCAGGACGCAGCCTTGACCCGGCTCCAGCTGATGAGATCGACCCTCCGGTATCTGCGCTCCACCCACCGGTACATCGGATATGCCAGGAAGAATGGCAGACCGAAAAGAAGGAACTTGTCCTGGAATTCCAGAGGACGATAAACATGAAACTTATAGAAAACAATCAGCGGCCAATGGACCAAGTACAGGGAGTATGAGCTCAGCCCGATAAACACCGCGACCCGGTTACGCAAAAGCACACCCAGATAGCGCGCACGCCCGGCGTATATGCACAGCGCCGCGCCGGTCACGGGGATCAACGCATTGACGCCCGGAAAAATAGTCGTGCTGTCAAAGGCCAATACGCTATACATCAACAACAGCAAGCCCGTAGCAAGTAACGCTTCCTGCGTCCTGTTAGCCGGCATGAATCTGCGCTCCAGCCACGGCAGCAATCCGCCCGCAGCAAATTCAAACATCCGGAATGGCATAAGAAAATAATTGGCCGATGGATCGCGCAACGTGAACCATTGGGACGCCGCGAGTGACAGCATACCGACCAACAATATGGCCCAGGGCAGCATGGCCGGGCGCCAGCGCCAGACGCCATAGATGACCAAAGGCCATACCAGGTAGAACTGCTGTTCGACGCCCAGCGACCAGGTATGAAGCAAGGGATTCAACTCCGACGATGTGTCAAAGTAGCCGGCTACCTGCCAGAAGACAACGTTGGACGCCGAGAAGAAGGCGGCCACGCTGGACGCCGCCAGAGTCCGGTACTGGGTGGGGTCGAATAGTACAAAACCCGCGACCATGACCAGCACCAAGGTAGCAATCAAGGCGGGGTACAAGCGTGCAACGCGCCGCGCCATGAACGGCAAAAGACTGAACCGTTGACGTTCACAGTCCGACTGGATGATCTGGGTAATGAGGTAGCCGGAGATAACGAAAAAAACGTCGACCCCAACAAAGCCGCCGCCAAACGGAGCAAAACCCGCATGGAAGAGCAGCACGCTTAGTACAGCAACTGACCGCAGTCCGTCGACTTCCGGACGATAGGATTTGGATGTGCCCGTCACTGAGGCAAAGGGAAGACTACCAGACATGTATCCGCTATGTTGTTACGGGAAGAGGTGGCGAAGTGTAGCAAGCACCGCTCGTGGAATATGTATCAACGCGTCGCTGAACCACCACGGCGGCTTTTCATTGAAGTTCCTTGCGCTGTTCCAGCAATAAGTCATAGAACGCCTGCGCGGCGCTGGAGAGGCTTTTTTCCTTGCGTCGAATCAGGAACAGCGAGCGCTTCACTGCATCTTTTGGGGACAAAGGTACTATGCTCAGGTCGGGATGTTGAAAGTGAAATAACGTCATCGCAGGGACGAGACTTATCCCTAGTCCGGCCACGACCAAGCCTGTGACTGTCGCCAGGTGATCGACCTCCAGCAGCGAATCGAAGTCGGCAGAAGCCGGATTGTCAGCCAGGCTTTGTCTGATGCTGCTGCCCTTACCCAACTGGATGATGGCGCGGTTCTTGATATCTGCCAGGTCAACGGATTTCCTGGCTGCCAAGGCGTCATCGCGCCGGCATACAACAAAGAAAGAGTCTTCGCATAAAGGCTGCGCGACGAGGCCGGTCATATCCTGCCCTTTGGCCGCCACGGCAATGTCTGCAGAACCTCGTCGCACCAGGTCAAGACAAGGTTCCAGCAATGCGTCATGGAGTTGTAATTGGACACCGGGGAACTCAGAATGGAAGCGTGCATAGATGGCAGGTAGCCAGCCAGCCGCCAACGACGGCAGCGCCGCGACGGAAACCCGTCCACGCCGTTTGGCCACATGTTCCTTCAGGTCACCCATGACGGCGTCCATATCGTTCAACAAACGCAACGCCGACACATTGAACAAGCGTCCTTCGGGAGTCAATTCGACACGGCGCGTTGTGCGGTCGAACAAGCGAATGCCCATTGAGTCCTCAAGGGATTTGATCAGGGCGCTGAATGCCGGCTGCGTCTGGTGACAACGCTGCGCCGCTTTGGTGAATTGCCGTTCCTGGACCAGAGCGACAAAAGCCCTCAATTGACGCGAAGAAAGATTCATGGGTATATGGACATAATGGATATGATATTTCTATTTTACTTATTAATGACACGACCCTATAGTGAAAGTCCCGTTACACACACAGGCAAATTAATGAGCTCGGGCACGTTCAAGATAGGCTGCGCCACTGGTTTCTCCGGCGACCGCACTGACGGCGTGCTGCCTGTCGTCAATACGCTCATTCAGACCGGCGGCCAGGTGCTCATCTTCGAAACCCTGGCTGAACGCACACTGGCCTTGTCCCAACTTGCCAAGAATCGTGACCCGGAATTCGGCTACGAGCCTTTGCTTGTGGATCTGGTTGGCCCCGCGTTGGGCTTGTGCCTGCAGCATGAAATCAAGATTGTCAGTAACTTCGGTGCCGCCAATCCGCCGGCCGCGGGCCGGCGCATCAAAGCCCTGGCACGAGAACGAGGCTTGCGAATACCGCGGGTTGCCGTCCTCGCGGGCGACCAGTTGACCAACGACGCTCAACGGGATTACCTGCGCCAACGCATGGGCCCGCAATTTGATCGACTGGATATCGTAAGCATCAACGCTTATCAGGGTGCGGCTGAAATTGCCGACGCCTTGCTTTCAGGCGCGGACGTCGTCGTTGCCGGGCGCGTTGCCGATCCTTCTTTGGTGGTAGGTCCGGCCCTGGCGCATTTCGGCTGGAGAATCGACGACTGGCACCGCCTGGGCTGCGCGACCATGGCCGGCCATCTACTCGAATGTGGCACTCAGGTCACCGGCGGATATTTTGCAATACCAGGTCTGAAAGATGTTGCAGGCATGGATGACCTTGGTTATCCAATTGCCGCTATCGACGATTCAGGCAGCTTTTCGATCAGCAAGGCAACATCCACAGGCGGCCTGGTCAGCAAGCAAACAGTCAAAGAGCAGTTGCTTTATGAGGTGCATGATCCCGCGGCTTATCTGACACCTGACGTTACGGCCGACATCAGTCGCGTCACCGTCACCGAAACAGCAAAAGATGTCGTGCGTATCGATTGCGTCACCGGGCATGCCAGGCCCGATACCCTCAAGGTCAATATCTGCTACCAGGGAGGATGGTTGGCCGAGGCCGAGATTTCCTATGCAGGCATCCAAGCAGAGGCCCGCGCCCGGCTCGCTGCGGAAACTGTGCAAAAACGCCTGGGCACGCAATTGAAGCTGCGTATCGACCTGATTGGAGCGAGCAGTATTTTCGGGGACGACGACGGCGAATATTTGCGCAGGCAGACGCCCGGACGCTCCAGGGACATACGCTTGCGGATTGCGGGTGCGCATCCGCAAAAGGATATTGCTGAAAAGGTCTTGCGTGAAGTGACTGCCCTTTACACCTGTGGGCCGGCTGGCGGCGGCGGAGTGCGTACTTCCTTGCATCCCCGATTGAATACCTTGTCCAGTCTTGTTCCCCGGGATCTGGCACCGGCAAGCTGGCATTTCCTTGAGTAATAGACCATGACCGTCTTGTCCACGCGTACCGTCCCTTTATACCGACTGGCGCACAGCCGCACGGGCGACAAAGGAAACATCTCGAATATCAGCGTCATCGCCTGGCTGCCCGACCACCTCCCGATACTGGAAGAGCAGCTAACCGAGGCGGCAGTTCAGGAATGGTTTGCTTTCCGGCGCCCCACTTCCGTCAAACGCTATCTGCTCGAATCCATCGCTGCCATGAACTTTGTGCTCGAAGGCGTTCTCGATGGGGGGGTCAACGACGCACTGAACCTGGATACGCATGGCAAAGCCTTATCTTTTTACCTGCTCGATTTTCCCATCCGTGTAAGCACCGAGCTTGCCAAGACCCTGCCTGACATTCAAGGCTAAAACAAATCAAATCCCAGGAGACCATCATGTTTCATACAAAAATCAAGAAAACGATATTGGCAACTGCCATAAGCTTGTGCGTGCCATGGGCTGCGCAAGCCCAGGACACCTTCCCCAGCCGCCCGATCACTTTCGTAGTACCCTTCGGTCCTGGGAGCGCCACTGACCAGCTGGCGCGTGCCATTGCCCAAGGTGTGACAGAACAAGCCGGCCAGACAGTGGTCATCGAGAATAAACCCGGAGCAAGCGCCATGATAGGTGCCAGCGATGTCGCTCGCGCGACACCGGATGGCTACCGCGTGCTTATCACTACCAACACCTCACAATCAGCCAACCCGCACCTTTACAAGAAACTCAGTTACGACCCGGTCCAGGATTTTGCGCCAGTCACCCTCCTCGGAACTGGCGGCCAGATCATGGTTGTGAATCCATCCTCCCCGGCCAAGACAGTAGGTGACTTTATAAAGATCGCTAAGGAGAATCCTGGAAAACTCTCTTTTGGCAGCGGCAGTTCCAGCAGCCGGGTTGCAGGCGAACTCTTTCAACAAATGGCCGATGTACAGCTATTGCACGTCCCTTACAAGAGCAACCCGTTGGTCATCACTGATTTATTGGGCGGGCAGATTGACATGATGATGGCCGATATGGCCACCGGTCTGCCGCAGGTCAAGGCGGATAAGCTGCGGGCGTTGGGCGTGACCACGGTGGAGCCCTCATCGCTCGCGCCAACCGTACCCACCATTAGTTCCGCAGGGGTTCCGGGCTATGAAATGGGGTACTGGTTCGCGGCATACGTTCCCGCCAAGACCCCGGATGCGGTCGTGAACCGGCTAAACGAACTGCTGGTCGGGGCGACCACACGCGCGGCTGCAAAACAGTTCTACGCCAGCACTGGCACCAAGCCCGTCACATCGACACCCGCTGAACTGGCAGACTTCCAGAAAAAAGAAACCGGAAAGTGGGGAGCAATCATCAAGAAGGCTGGTATCGAGCCGTCCTGAGCTGATTTTATTTATTGACCTTCCATGTCCACCGCTCGTATCGTCCGAAAACTCCTAATACAATAACGTTGTCCCGGACAAACCTGGTCCCGGACGAAAACGGAGATAGTATGGTTGTTTCACCCTTCGATTACGAAGCGGCGCTATTTGCGTGCGCGCAAGGCGATCAGGATGCACTTCAAGATTTGTACCAGCATGAGTCGCCCCGCATGCTGGCCTTGTGCCTGAAGATGCTCGCCCAGCGCACTATCGCTGAAGATCTGATGCGGGATACCTTTGTATCGATCTGGAAACATGCGAACAGCTACGATCCCGGCCTCGGCGCTGGTCGCGCCTGGATGTACAGCATCCTGCGCTACAGGGCGCTACATCGGCTGCGGCTGTCGCGCCCAGCTCAATCCCTGGACATGGGCTGGACCGAAAAACTGCCCGACACAGGCGGCGATCATTCACCCTCCTCCACGATTCTCGACGCCATTGCCGCACTCGATGAAGCGCAGCGGCGGCCCCTATTGATGGCTTTCTATAATGGCTATACGTACGAACAAATTGCGGCACGTCTCGATGCGCCAGCAGCACACATCAAACAATGCGTGCAAACCGGCCTGAACCGCATCGTGGAGCAACAGCCAGTATGAGCAGCTCGCCGACAACTTACGATCGCGAGATCCTGATCGCGGAATATACGCTGGGCCTCCTAAATTCGCAGGAGTCATCACAGGCGCAACAACTGCTGGGCGAAGACATCCAGGCCGCCGCGGTGGCATTGAAGTGGGAAAGTCACTTCCTCGAATTGGTCGATTTGCTTGCGCCCGTCCATCCAGGACCTCAATCACTGCAGCGCCTGCAAGCGACTCTAGGACACTCCACCACCAAACGTCCTGCAAATCCAGCGACCCCTGCAACGATTCCCGCCGCAATCAGGAAAGTAGCTCCTATTGCGCAGCCACCCATCCGGGCGCCCGAGCGGACAGCGGCTAGTGCACAGAAATCGGAACAGGAAGCACCACTCACGGTGGCCACTGTGCTGCGCACCAGGGAGAAACCTCTCGAATCTCCGCAAAACAGGGCTTCCGTCCCCGCGACTGAAAAGAAAACGGCCGCCAGCGCATCCCACACCAAGGCTCCGACTGGTTCGCCAAAGAAGGCGATGAAACCTGAACCCACGGTGAAACCCGTGTCAGAGCCAGTAGCCAAGCCGAAGAAGGGCAATATATGGTTCTGGCGCATCGCAAGCGGCATCTTTGCTTCGATTGCGATCGTATTGGGACTCATGCCCAACGAACCGGCTGCCCCACCGATTACCGTCGTAGAAGTCGCAGCGACGAGGGCTGCGATCATGCAGGCACCCGGACAAAGTTCAACGCCCGGCTGGGTTGTCACCATAGATCCTCAAGGCAATGTCCTGATGAATCCGCAGGTGCGCAGCGATGTTCCGGCTGACGCGTCGGTCCAGCTCTGGACCTATAACAAGACCATGACGCAGCCACGGTCGCTTGGCTTGATAGACGTAAATCAACCGGTGACGGTACCTGCCACACTCATGGGCGAAATCGGACCGGACCAACTATTCGAAATGACCCAGGAACCAGCCGGCGGGTCTCCGACCGCCAGCCCAAGCGGGCCCATACTGTTCATAGGACGCGTCGTGACATTTGGCAGGTCGGCGGTTAACCCGCCGCCTGCCGACGGGTTGACGCCCGGCCAATAGCGCTGCGGATCTTCTAGCAAACCACCACGTTGACGGCCAGGCCGCCACGTGATGTTTCTTTGTATTTGCTACGCATATCGGCGCCGGTCTGGCGCATGGTTTCTATCACCGCATCCAGCGAAACATGGTGTTTACCGTCGCCTTGCAAGGCCAAACGCGAGGCATTGATCGCCTTGACAGCACCCATGGCATTACGCTCGATACAGGGAATCTGTACCAAACCGCCTATGGGGTCGCAAGTGAGGCCCAGATTGTGTTCCATGCCGATTTCGGCGGCGTTTTCGACTTGCTGCGGGATGCCGCCCAGCACGGCCGTGAGACCAGCGGCCGCCATCGAGCAGGCCACACCAATCTCACCCTGGCAACCGACCTCCGCACCGGATATGGAAGCATTCGTCTTGTATAGGAAACCAATGGCGGCTGCTGTAAGCAGAAAATCCACAACACCCTCTGGCGTGGGCGCAGACGTAAAGACCTGGTAGTAGCGCAACACAGAGGGCAGCAAGCCGGCCGCTCCGTTGGTCGGTGCGGTAACGACCCGACCGCTTGCGGCGTTTTCCTCGTTGACAGCCATTGCAAACAGATTGACCCAATCCATCGCTGCCATGACATCGTCTTTGCCGCATTCGCGCTGCAACTCACGGTACAAGGCCGGCGCCCGCCGGCGAACTTTAAGCCCCCCGGGCAGGAGTTCGCCGGCCTGATCGTTGCCAATGCCACAACCGCGGTCAATACAAGCGTTCATGACATCGGCAAGATGCAGGACGTCCCGCCGTACCTGGTCTTCAGGCAACAGTGTGGCTTCATTGGCCATCATGATCTGGGCTATGGACTTTCCTGTTTCCTGGCAGAGATCAAGCAGCTCCCGGCCAGTCGAAAACGGGAACGGTATGGGATCGTGCTGAGGGATGGTTTCATCGGTATCGATGACATCCAGGGCACGAATGAATCCCCCGCCTATGGAAACATAGCGCTCGGCAAGAACCGCCAGGCCATCTTCATTGAAAGCAGAGAAGCGCATGCCATTGGGATGTTCCACCATGGGACGAATGCGATAGCTGAAAACCTTGTCGGGGTCGAATTTTATCGGTCGTTTCCCCCATAGCCGAAGTTCTTGTGCCGCCTTGATGTGCGCGATGAGCCCGGCAATATCCGAGGGCACTACTGTGTCCGGCGACTCACCCGACAACCCAAGCATGATGCCCATATCGGTGCCATGACCCCGTCCGGTTTCAGCCAAAGAGCCGTACAGCTCGACCGTCATTGCTACGACATCGTCCAGCACCCCGCGATCGTTAAGGTTGCGGGCAAAATTGCGTGCTGCCCGCATGGGTCCGACGGTATGCGAACTGGACGGTCCGATGCCAACCTTGAATATATCGAACACTGAAAGTGTCATGGCGGCAGCACCTCAGTGGATTAAAAGTTGCGGACGCCGTTCGTTTCTTCAAGCGCGCTGGACAGCATTTCTTTGACGGCGATCAGGTCGTTGCGCAGCCCCTGCAGCTCGGCGCCCGACAGACGCACAGCGGCATCTTGATCATGCGGCACCTCGTGGGTATCACCCAGGCGATTGCGGGCGCCGCTGATGGTGAAACCTTGTTCATAAAGCAGATCGCGTATGCGGCGAATCAGCAATACCTCGTGGTGCTGATAGTACCGGCGATTTCCTCGCCGCTTGACCGGCTTGAGTTGAGTAAATTCCTGCTCCCAATAGCGCAATACATGGGGTTTGACACAACACAGATCACTGACTTCGCCTATCGTGAAATACCGCTTGGCAGGGATGGGAGGCAAGGTGACAGGTTTTTCGCTAGAACTCATGAGCAGATTGTAGGCCGGTTAATTGAGAACACCAATTTGAGGAGGAACATCCAGCATCGACGGCTCGTATGCCATCCGTGGCGGGCTATTCTTTTTCCGGGGCGGCGACAGTGCCGCTATTTTCGACAGCGCCTTTCAGCTTCTGGCTGGCGTGAAATGTCACCACCCGGCGCGCCGCGATAGGTATGACCTCGCCAGTCTTGGGGTTGCGACCCGGGCGCGGGGGCTTGTCCCGGACCTGGAAATTGCCGAATCCCGACAACTTGACTTCGACGCCGCGCGCAAGCGAATCGCGTATCTCCTCGAAGAACGTATCGACGATATCTTTGGCTTCACGCTTGTTCAGTCCCACGCGGTCAAATAGCAGCTCGGCAAGCTCGGCCTTGGTCAGGGTGTGATCAATAGTCATTACTCTGTTACTCCTTTAAGCGCGCGGGCGCACGCCGTGCTGGCTGACGAGCGCCTGCAACAGGCCACTGATGCACTGCTCGACGGTTTCGTCGTCCAGCGTCGATTCGTGTCCTTGCAGCCAGAAACGGAAGGCCATGCTCTTTTCCCCGGTTTGTGCGGACTTATCGCGCCACACGTCAAACAGCTTGATATCGTTGACTATTTCAAGAGTAGCATTGGACGCTATCGTTTGGGTAAGCGTATTCAACAAATCCTGATACGATGCATCGTCCTTAACCCATACGGCCAAGTCGCGGATGACCACCGGCTGGCGGGACAATTCCGCCGGTGCTGGCATGGCATTGACCGAGATGGCGGCAACGTCGATCTCGAACACCACCGGAGCATGAATCAAATCGCTTTGCTGCGCCCAGCGCGGATGTATCTCGCCCATCCAGCCTACCGCGACGCCATCCAGTTCAAGTCTGGCCGAACGGCCTGGGTGCAGCGCTGGGTAGCTTGCCGGCGCGCATATCAGTCGGCTTGCCTGGGTCCCCAGCAGGGTTTCGAGGTCCTTCTTTATATCGTAGAAATCGACCTGCCGCGTTGGCAAACCCCACTGCTCGTCCACCACAGGCCCCCATGCCGCGCCGGACAGGTATTGTGGCTGACGCACACCCGCCACGCTAAGATCGCCATCGACCACGGACGAATCGCGCAGGAATACCCGTCCCAGTTCAAAGACACGGACACGGTTTTGCTTCCGATTGGCATTGTGCACGATATTGGCCAGCAAGCCGCCGATCAGGCTCGAGCGCATGACGGCCAGCTGGCTTGCTATGGGGTTGAGCAAACGGATGGGATCGTGGTTGCCGGCATAATCACGTTCCCAGGCGTCTTCAACGAAGGCAAAGTTAATAACTTCCTGGTAGTCCAGGTCCGCCATGCGTTCGCGCAAGGTGTGCGGGCCGCGTAAGGCTTCGGGACGTGAGAGCATCTTTGCCGGTGCAATCGGGGGCACATCGGGCATGCGCTCAAAACCATAGATCCGCGCCACTTCTTCGATGAGGTCTTCCTCGATGAACAAATCGAACCGGTACGAAGGCGGTTTTACAGTGAATGTCCCCTCCTCCACCTCGAAAGGTAAGCCCAGGCGCGTGAAAATTTGTTCAACTTCCTGTTGCGCCACGGGTACGCCCAGGACACGATGACAGCGTTGCAGACGCATATTGACCGGCGCGCGTTCCGGCAACCTGATGATCTGGTCATCGAGTGGCCCTGCTTCACCACCGCAGATATCCACCAGCAAGCGAGTCATCAATTCCAGGTGCTCGGTGACGGATTCAAAGTCCACGCCACGTTCGAAGCGATGGCTGGCTTCGGAGCTGAATTTATAACGCCGCGCCCGCCCCATGATGGCCTCGGGCCACCAGAACGCTCCTTCCAGGTAGATGTCGGTGGTGTCAAGCGTTACGGCAGTCGCTTCGCCACCCATGATGCCCGCAAGGCTCTCAACGACATTACCGGCGGCGATGATGCCGACGCTCTCGTCGATTTCTACCGTCTGGCCGTTAAGAAGTTCAAGGGTTTCGCCTTTCTTGCCCCAGCGTACCGACAAACCGCCCTGTATGCGCTTTAAATCAAACACATGCGTGGGGCGTCCAAGCTCGAGCATCACGTAGTTGGAAATATCGACCAGCGCTGAAACCGAGCGCTGACCGGCGCGCTCAAGGCGGGTTCTCATCCACGACGGCGTCTGTGCCCTGGCATTTACGCCCCGGATAACGCGTCCGGCAAAGCGCCCGCAAAGGTCGGGTGCCTCGACGGTGACCGCTAGACGGTCTGTCAAGGTGACGGCAACCGGCTCGAAGGAAGGCAAAGTGAGCGTTGCGCCGGTAAGAGCCGATACCTCGCGGGCAACGCCCAGGATCGACAGGCAGTCGGCGCGATTGGGGGTCAGTTTAAGGGTGAAGAGTGTATCGTCAAGATCAAGCGCCTGACGCAGCGACTGGCCGACGGGTGCATCGGCATCCAGTTCCAGCAAGCCGGCGTGGTCCTGCGACAGCCCCAATTCGCGAGCCGAGCACAACATGCCGGCCGATTCCACACCGCGCATCCTGGCAGTGCCTATTTCCATGCCGCCAGGAAGGTGTGCCCCGACACGCGCCAAAGGCACCTTGATGCCAGTTGCTGCGTTGGGCGCCCCGCAAACGATCTGCAATAGCGCGCCGCTACCGTCGTCGACCTGGCACACCCTTAGCTTGTCAGCATTGGGATGAGGCGCCACGTCGACAATGTGCGCCACGACAATGCCGCTGAACGGCGGCGCCGCGGACGTCGTTTCCTCGACCTCAAGGCCGGCCATGGTCAATTGATGCGACAAGGCATCCGTATCGAGGTCGGGATTGACAAAAGCACGCAGCCAGGACTCGGGGAATTGCATAAGATACTCGTTGGATTCGTTTAACTACTGCAAGGGCTTGATCGCAGGAATTGTAAGTCAGTACATACCGACAATTCAGCGCTATAAACGGCTTGTTTGGCTAGCGGTTGAATTGGCGCAAGAAGCGCAGGTCGCCTTCAAAAAACTGGCGCAAGTCATTGACGCCATAACGCAGCATCGTGAGACGCTCGAGTCCCGATCCGAAGGCAAAGCCAATGTATCGTTCCGGATCGAGCCCAAAGTTGCGGACAACCTCGGGATGCACCTGCCCCGAGCCGGATATTTCAAGCCACTTGCCTTGATTCGGACCTGAGCCGAACATCATGTCTATCTCGGCCGAGGGTTCGGTGAACGGGAAGAATGATGGTCGAAACCGCAGTGTCAGCTCGTCGGTTTCAAAAAACGCCCGCAGAAAATCGGTATAAACGCCCTTCAAGTCTGCAAATGAAATGTCTTCGGCGATCCACAACCCTTCAACCTGATGGAACATCGGAGAGTGCGTGGCATCACTATCGACCCGATAGGTGCGCCCGGGAGCAATGACCTTGATGGGTGGTTTGTTCATCCGGGCGTAGCGCACCTGCATGGGACTGGTATGAGTACGCAACAGCAGAGGCAAGCCTTGCGCATCGTTCATATCGACGTAAAAAGTATCCTGCATGGAACGAGCGGGATGATTTTCGGGATTGTTCAACGCAGTGAAATTGGTCCAGTCGTTTTCGATTTCGGGGCCATCGGCCACGTCGAAACCGATAGAACGGAAAATGGCTTCCACGCGTTGCCAGGTCTGAATGACCGGATGTATTCCGCCAAACCCTCTGCCCCGGCCCGGCAGGCTGACGTCTATCGTCTCCTGGGCCAGTCGCTTATCGAGCTCCGCCTGTGCCATTTGCGCGCGGCGGGCATTAAGCAGGCCTTCAATATGCTGCTTCACCTGATTGATGCGCGCGCCTTCCGCCTTTTTCTGTTCGGGATCAAGCTTAGCCAATCCTTTCAGCATTGTGGTAAGGGCGCCCTGCTTTCCCAGGAACTTGGCTTTGGCGTTCTCCAGTGCCGCCGCATCGGCAGCCTGGGCGAACTGTTCTTCAGCCTGAACAATCAGGTCATCAACCGGAGGAGTCATAGTGTCGCTTTTCCAAATACAAACGGAGCCCAATTGAGCCCCGTTTGCAGCAATACAGAATCGAAATCGATTAGGCAGCCAAGGCAGCTTGTGCTTGAGCAACCACAGCCGCAAAGCCGGCTTTATCGTGCACAGCCATGTCGGCCAGTACCTTGCGGTCCAGTTCGATCGAGGCTTTCTTCGTGCCAGCGATAAATACACTGTACGAAACACCGAGTTCGCGGCAGGCGGCATTGATACGCGTGATCCAGAGTGCGCGGAATGTCCGTTTCTTGTTGCGACGATCGCGATAGGCATATTGCCCAGCTTTCATTACCGCCTGTTTGGCGATACGGAATACATTACCGCGGCGACCGCGATAACCTTTAGCTGCTTTAATAACTTTTTTGTGACGAGCACGGGCAGTTACGCCGCGTTTTACGCGTGGCATGGTATGAGATCTCCGTTAATCAAGCGAAAGGCAACATTGCCTTGACCGAGGCGACATCAGACTTGTGCACCGCGGTTGAGCCGCGCAATTGACGCTTGCTCTTGGTTGTTTTCTTGGTGAGGATGTGGCGCTTGAACGCCTGGCCCCGCTTGATCGACCCGCTACCACGAACCTTAAAGCGCTTGGCAGCGCCTTTTTTGGTTTTCATCTTAGGCATGATGTAACTCTGTTGTTTATGAAAGTAGGTGACTGCCAGACTACATGGCAATGCTTGCATGACCCAACATCCACTTGTTAGGGTGTTGCTGCCTTCCCCGAAGAAATATCCGGAAAAGCCCTTGATTATACGATGCTTGTTCAGTCGCTGTCTATTCCTCGTGGCTAGCTGCCCCATGGCTGCCGATACTGTATGGCTTCTGCAACATGCCTGCTGCCAATGACGTCGTCATTCGCCAGGTCGGCCAGGGTCCGGGCAACACGCAGAATGCGGTGCATGACACGGGCCGACCAGCTCCATCGGGCCATGCCCTGCTGCAATAGCGATTTTGCAGCAGGATCCAGCACGCAATGCTGATCGAGTTGAGATACGTCCAGGCTGGCATTGACGCGCTTCTGGCGGTCTGCCTGCCGCTGCCGGCACTGCACCACCCGGATACGCACGGATTCCGAGGTCTCGCCGCGCGGTGCATCCATCCAGTCCGAATCGGCAGCGGGCAAAGCAATTTGAAGATCCACGCGATCGAGCAAGGGTCCGGATAGCTTGCTGCGATATCTTTGAATTTGTTCGCTAGTACAAGTGCATGGTAGTTTCTTGTGCCCCAACCAGCCGCAAGGACAAGGATTCATGGCCGCGACAAGCTGAAATGCCGCCGGAAAAGTAATCGTTCCCGCCGCCCTTGCTATGGATATGCAGCCAGTTTCCATGGGTTCGCGCAGCGATTCCAGGACTCTGCGTCCGAACTCGGGCAGTTCATCGAGGAACAGCACGCCCCGATGCGCCAGACTGATTTCGCCGGGACGAGCCCGTACACCGCCCCCTACCAGTGCCGGGGCGGAGGCCGAATGATGCGGAGCCCGGAATGGGGGAGTTTCGCTGAACCGGGATTCCAGTCCGCAAAGACTGGCTATTGCCGAAACTTCTAAAGCATGATGTTGATCCAGAGGCGGAAGCAAGTCGGGTAGACGATGCGCCAACATGCTTTTTCCCGTCCCCGGCGGCCCCGCCATGAGCAGGCTATGACCACCCGCTGCCGCAATTTCCAGGGCACGACGCGCCAGCGGCTGGCCACGCACCTCGGAAAGACAGCGCAGGGCCGCCTTGGCAGGTTCCATCTGCATGGGTTGCGCCGCGACGAGGGGAACCCGCCCTGAGAAATGTTCGACCACCTGGCTCAACGTTGCTGCGCCAAACACGATAAGCCCAGGAACCTTGGCCGCAATGCGGGCGCAGTCGGGCGGCATTATCAGTTTCGCATCCTGACCGCAACGCGCGACCGCCAACGCAATCGCCAGCGGGGCACCTACCGGGACAACGGCTCCGGTGAGAGAAAGTTCGCCGGCGAACACGTAATGCCGCAAATCGGGCAGATCGGCACCGGCCTCAGGTTGCACCTGTCCCGAGGCAAGCAACACGCCCAACGCGATAGGTAGGTCGAATCGACCAGACTCCTTGGGAAGATCGGCTGGCGCGAGATTCGCGGTTATCCGTCCTGCCGGGAACTCGAACCCGCTGCTGATGATCGCCGACCGTACGCGCTCGCGACTTTCGCGTACACCAGTATCAGGCAGGCCCACCAGGTGAAAGGCCGGCAACCCGGGGCCCACATGCACTTCAACTCGCACGGGGTGACCCTCCAGGCCACATAGGGCGCGGCTAGCCAGGATTGCCAATGACATTCCTCCTCCTCGTTCAATAGCTCCTCGAGAAAGAAGTATGCCGCCTCAAGCACGCCGGGCGACGGGCCCAGCTGCTCGATTGTCTATGGGAAAACTACGGTAGGACAAACGCTCCCACAGGGACCGCATGGGGTTATAGGGCGTCTGTGACCGGCCCTGATTGCAATGGCGTGGCTGGGCGGCCTTCCAACGCCTGCACTCGGGACTCAAGTGCCGTAATTCGAGCCAGTGACCGCTCGAGCAGCTGGGCTTGAATATCGAATTCCTCCCGGGTCACCAGGTCAAGGCGCGCAAACGTCTGGGCCATCATCGCTTTCACGTTGCGTTCAATATCGGCGGCAGGACTTTTGGCAATCAGGTCCGATATATTCTTTTGGAAGTCTTCAATCCAATCCGTTTTGTTGATCATCGCAGGCTCCGTTGATTTTGAGCATCCAGTGTAATAAATAAAACGAGCCGCGACTGAGCGACGGCCCGCTTTATTTACACTGCGACCAGAGGCGCGGCTGATTCAATAGTTGCCGCTATCAGGGCTTCAGGGTCGAATCGGCGCCAGTACTCGACGTGGCAGGGGTGCCCTCGGAGCCCTGAATAGCCTTATCGGCCTGTGCGGCTCCGCCCCTGATCGCCTGCCCCATTTCGCCGATCTTCTGGGCGGTGGCGTCTTTAAGATCTCCCGCCTTGGCGCTGACGGCCGCAGCCACTTGCTTGGCATCTTCCTTCAGTTCCGTGCCGAAGCTTGTGGGGGATTGGGTGGCCGGTGCTGTCCCGTTGGATGGGGAAGTCGATGGTGCCGTATCCGGGGCTGGTGTTGGACTTGGAGTCGGGCTTGGCGTGGGTTCAGGTGTCGGTGTGGGCGCCGGGGTCGGTGCCGGCGTAGGACTTGGCGTCGGCGCGGGAGTTTCTGAACCGGCAGTGCCTGGAGCGGCGGTATCGTCACCGTCCGAGCATGCGGCAAGCAGACTCATGGAAGCGACCATTGCAATAACGGCAAGATTGATACGAGTCTTTTTCATAATATTCCTCACTAATCCTAAGTCGCGGTGCGATGTGCTGACCCGGTGCGACTAGCAGGTTCAGCAGCGAGCCTGTTACAACTTGCTTAGGTTGATTCTAGCGACAGACTCAATAAAAGCCCCGTAGCTAGTGTAAATACTGATTTCAATAATATTCATTCCCGTGTTCATAATTTTCCAGAACGTCCCGGGACATCAACCGCTTCGAGCGGCTCCAACACATCCGGTTTCTCTACATCGAGATACAAAAGCCCTGCTGATCCAAGGTATCGTTACAGTTTTGTGCGCTTTTTCTCAGCCCGGCGCGCTCGTTTTCGGTGCGCTTGCACCGGGAATTCGCACCAGATCAGGGCTTAAAGATGCACTTCGCGTGGCGGACGCGCCCTCTTTCAGCGCAAATCGACGACCACGTGTAGCACGGACGATGTTCTAGAAACGATCTATAAATGAGCAAAGTTGGCATATGGTTTGCGTATGTCCTGTGGTCAACCTTACGAGGACATAGCAATGAAACTCATCACCGCCATCATCAAACCCTTTAAGCTGGATGAAGTCCGGGAAGCCTTATCCGGGATAGGCATACAGGGTATGACCGTCACTGAAGTCAAAGGCTTCGGCCGACAGAAAGGTCACACTGAACTCTACCGGGGCGCCGAGTACACGGTCGATTTCCTGCCTAAGCTGCGGCTCGAAATGGTGGTCTCTGATCACATGGTCGAGCAGGCTATCGAGAACCTGTCTGCGGCGGCCCATACCGGCAAGATCGGTGATGGCAAGATTTTTGTCACGCCGGTCGAACAAGCAATTCGAATTCGCACCGGCGAGTCTGGCGAGAGCGCGCTGTAAGCCGCAGAGCCGCTATCAAATCATTCTAAAAAAACCATCGTTCCGCGCCGAGCATGGCGGCGGAAACTCAGGAGTAGAAAATGGATAAAGCCGATTTGGCATGGGTAAGCGTTTCCACCATGCTGGTACTGCTAATGGTCATGCCGGGGCTCGCACTCTTTTATGGCGGCCTGGTGCGCGCAAAGAACGTGCTGTCAGTATTGATTCAGGTCGTATCGACCTTTTCCCTCGCCCTCGTTATCTGGTTTATTTATGGATATTCACTTGCTTTTACTGAAGGAAATGCACTCGTCGGCGGGTTCTCCAGACTTATGTTCAGCGGGATGCTGGATCTGAGCAGCATGAAATTCGAGCTTGCCGGTTCGATTCCCGAACTGAGCTTCGCGACATTCCAGGCGACGTTCGCCGGCATTACTTGCGCACTGATCGTCGGTGGATTCGCAGAACGCGCCAGGTACTCCGCCGTCATGATTTTCACTGCGATCTGGCTGACCTTTTCGTACATACCGATAGCCCACATGGTCTGGTCTCCGGGCGGTTGGCTGTTCGAGCGTGGCGCCCTAGATTTTGCAGGCGGAACCGTCGTCCACATCAATGCCGGAGTGGCCGGACTGGTTGGCGCATATTATGTTGGAAAGCGGGTGGGTTACGGACGTGAATCGATGCAACCTCACAACCTGCCCATGGCCATGATCGGAGCAGCACTTTTATGGGTAGGCTGGTTCGGCTTCAACGCTGGCTCGGCACTCAGTGCCAATGAGACCGCAGCCCTGGCCTTCTTCAATACCATGGTTGCCACGGCAGGCGCAATACTCGCCTGGCTACTGGTCGAATGGAAATACAAAGGCAAGCCTTCCCTGCTGGGTGCCATTTCCGGCGCCGTGGCCGGCTTGGTCGGCATCACCCCAGCGGCTGGCCTGGTCGGTCCCGCAGGAGCCCTGCTTATTGGTGTGGTGACCGGGGCAGTATGCGTCTGGGGAGTAAATGGCTTGAAACGGGCACTGCGTGCCGACGACAGCCTTGACGTATTCGGTATTCACGGCGTAGGCGGGATCGTGGGCGCACTACTTACGGGTATCTTCAATGCCCAGGCATTGGGCGGGCCGGGTCTGGCGACACTAGGCGAAATTCCTCATCAGCTGTGGGTACAGTTCGAAGGCATCATCATCACCATTGTGTGGTCCGGCGTGGTCGCCTTTATTGCTTACTTCGTGGCCGACAAAGTGTGCGGGCTGCGCGTGAGCACGGAAGTCGAACGCGAAGGCCTGGATATCAATTCCCACGGCGAAACCGCCTACCACTACTAATTGGACAAGGCCGCTAAATCGATGCGTTCAGCACGGTTCAGCGCCGAAGCCACCTTGACCCGGAGTGCATTCGAATGGGCCAGCCTGACCTCTTTCTTTACATCCAGCATTTGCTGGGGGTGCATCGAGAATTCGGTCAGGCCAAGTCCCAGCAACATCCGGGTGACCCGCGAGTCTCCCGCGATTTCTCCACAGACTGCCACCGGTATCCCAGCACGTTCGGCCGAGTTGATGGTATGCGCAATGAGCCGCAGCACAGCCGGATGCATGGGATCGTACAGATCGGCAACTTCACTGTCACCGCGGTCAATGGCAAGCGTGTATTGGATCAGGTCGTTGGTGCCAATGGACAAAAAGTCCAAGGCATCCGCGAAAGGTTCGATAGCAATTGCCATGGCGGGAATCTCGACCATCGCGCCCAACGAGATGTTTCGCGCAAACGGCACACCGCTGGCTTCAAGACTTTCGCATGCCGCTTCGATAGCCTGCTTGGTGGCCCTCACCTCGTGCATGTGGGAAATCATGGGGATGAGAATTCGAACGTGGCCGTGCAGAGAGGCACGCAACAGCGCACGCAGCTGAGTAGCAAACAGCTCCGGATTCGCCAGGCAATAGCGGATAGCTCGCAAACCCAGCGCCGGATTCGTGGCAACCGTGACATCACCATCAAGCGTCTTGTCGGCGCCAAGATCCAGCGTGCGTATCGTCACAGGCCGGCCGGCCATGGTCCTGACGACCGAGGCGTACGCCTGGTATTGCTCTTCTTCGCTGGGCAGATCCCGACGGCCCATGAATAGGAACTCGCTGCGAAACAATCCGATGCCGTCGGCCCCAGCCTGCAGAGCGGCAACGGCCTCTTCAGGCAGTTCTATATTGGCCTCGAGCTTGATCTGGATGCCATCGAGCGTTACTGCAGGCGCATCACGCAGCAATGCCAGTTCGGCACGATCACCCGCATAAGCCGCCTGTCGCTGCCGGTACTCCTGAAGCACAAGTTCGGAAGGATTGACCAACACGGCACCGGTGAAGCCGTCGGCAATCAATATATCGCCGTCGCGCACCAGCATGCGGATATGACCCAGCCCTACTACCGCCGGCACATTCATGCTGCGCGCAACAATAGCGGTATGTGAGGTCGGACCACCGAGATCAGTCAGGAATGCAGCAAACCGGGCGCCACGCAGCTTGAGCATATCGGCAGGAGAAATGTCGCGAGCCACGACAATAAGCGAATCGCCGGCGTCTCCTGCCTCAAGGCTAGGCAGTAAAGCGGTGGATCCCGACAGGACTCGCAACACACGTTCGATGACTTGGCGTATGTCGGCGCCCCGCTCACGCAAATACTCGTCTTCCATGACGGAAAACTGTTCGGCCAGCAGTTGGCCCTGTGTGGTCAACGCCCATTCGGCGTTGTAGTGACGATTTATGATGAGATCACACGTCTCTTGCAAGAGCGCCGCGTCATCGAGCAACAGACTGTGCACGGTCAACAATGGACCAAGTTCACGTGGCGCATCGTCTGGCAAGGACACTGCCATGGCCTGGAGTTCGCCACTGGCGGTGGCCAGGGCCTTTTTCAGACGCTCGCATTCGGCTTCGACATCCTGCTCTGCAATACGGTAATGCACAACCTCGAGTGCCGCCGCGCTCATGATTGCCGCTCTGCCTATGGCATAGCCTTTGACAACGCCTTGTCCCTGCATACACAACGTGGACCCGAATCCACAATTGCCGTGAGATGAGCGTGAGGTCATTAAGCGATATCCAGGCTGTCGTGGCGCTTCTATTCGTGTTCACCGAACTTGTTGCTGAACAAAGACTGGATATCGAGCAGAGCCTGTTCGGCATCAGTTCCAGTGGCATCCACCTTAACCGTAACGCCCAGGCCGGCAGCAAGCATCATGACGCCCATTATGCTCTTGGCATTGACGCGCTGAGCTCCGCGGGCAATGAAAATATCGCTGCTGAACCTGCTGGCCAGTTGGGTGAGCTTGGCCGCCGCGCGGGCGTGCAGGCCCAACTTGTTGCAAATTACGATGTCGATGGAAGGCATAGAGTTCATTTCGGTTTAACGGCATGCACGGCGGACTGGGAATCAGCTTGTCTAATCGGCATTGACGATGCCTCTTAAGGCACCAAGCCGGACGCTCTCGCTGAGCTTATCCGGGTTTTCCTGTTGATCGGTCAGCGCTTTGAGGACCATGCAAAGATTGGTGCCGGTGATCAGATGCGCTGTCAAACCCTGTTCGCTAGCCAATTTAAGCGCCTGCTTGGCGATATTGAACGGTGTTGCGCCAAATATGTCGCATAAAACCAGCGTTGCTTCGTCGGGATCTTGCAAGAGTTGCCGTGTGAGCTCGGGAACCAGTTCAGACGGCTGCGCGTCGGCCTCGACGTCGAAGACGGTGAGTTCTGGTTTCTGGCCCAAAACATGTTCGGCACATGCAGCGAATCCGGAACCCAGGGGTTCGTGCATGACCAGTACGATGCGTGTCATTCAAATACCTACGGCCTGTTCAACTGCTGTCGCGAAACAGTCTGCGACATCAAAACCGGTTTGCTCTGTGATTTCCACGAAACACGTGGGACTGGTTACGTTGATTTCGGTGATGTAATCGCCGATGACATCGAGACCGACGAGCAGTAATCCACGCGCATTCAATTTCGGACCTATCGCATTTGCCAGTTCAAGGTCACGCGCCGACAGTGGCTGAGCCATCCCCTGCCCCCCGGCGGCCAGGTTGCCGCGAGTCTCGCCCGCAAGTGGGACGCGGGCCAGCGCATACGGCACCGGTTTACCGGCAATCAGGAGGATACGCTTGTCACCCAATAGTATTTCAGGGATATAGCGTTGCGCCATGATGGTACGTGTACCGTCGTCTGTGAGCGTCTCGAGGATGGCGCCCACATTATGTTCGGCTTCGCGCAGGCGGAAAATACCGGTTCCACCCATCCCGTCCAGCGGCTTGACAATGACGTCTTGATATTTCCTATGGAATGCGCGCAATCGGGCTATGTCGCGGGTGACCAGAGTAGGCGCGGTGAAAGAGGAAAACTCGATAATCGCCAGTTTTTCAGGATGATTGCGAATTGCGTCTGGCGAATTGACAACGCGCGCACCCTGGGTTTGCGCGTACTGAAGCAGATGCGTCGCATACACGTATTCCATGTCGAAAGGCGGATCCTTGCGCATGAGCACCGCGTCGAACTCTGACAGCGTATTCTCGCTGCTAGCACCGCGTTCCCGCCACCATGAAGTGCCGTTCAGGTCGGCACCGTCGACCAGGGTAATTCCTGTCGTTACGGCCTTGACCGTGCCTTCATCAATGTACAGATCGCCCTGATGGGTGACACTCAGGGTGTGGCCGCGGGCGGTCAACGCACGCATCATTGCTACTGAAGAGTCTTTATAGGCCCTTAAAGAGAGTAAGGGATCAATAACAAATAGGACGTGCATAGACACCTGCAGGCTTCCACCCGCCGGATGGACCGAGGGGTGGAATGTAAAGGTTCAGTTCAGGAAGCAGCATCGCCGGGCTTGCCCGGAGTCACTTTCTTACGGGGTGCCAACACCATCACCATTTGGCGCCCTTCGAGCTTGGGCATGGCTTCGACCAAGCACAATTCAACGAGATCGTCGCGTACGCGCTCGAGTACGCGCATACCGAGTTCCTGGTGGGCCATCTCGCGGCCGCGGAAACGCAGCGTGACCTTTGCCTTGTCGCCTTCCTCGATAAAGCGGCGCAAATTGCGCAGCTTGACCTGGTAATCGCCTTCGTCGGTTCCGGGACGAAACTTGACTTCTTTTACCTGGATAATCTTTTGCTTCGAGCGTGCTTCTTGTTGGCGCTTTTGTTCTTGATATTTGAACTTGCCATAATCCATCAGTCGACAGACCGGTGGTTCCGCATTGGGTGCAATCTCGACCAGGTCTACTTCGTTTTGTTCCGAGAGAACGAGAGCATCAGCGGTCTTGACAACCCCCAACTGTTCACCCTCTACTCCGATAAGACGCACCTCGGGGACGCGGATTTCACCATTGATGCGATGTGGTTTTTCGGTTGCGATGTCTGAGACTCCTAGAATTAATAAAAAATCAGGCCTTTGCTGGCTTGCCCGGTATTACGCCCGGGCGTTGATTTCGTTTTGCAGCAGTACGGAGAAACCATCCAGGGACATTACCCCCAGATCGACTCCACCCCTGCCGCGTACCGCCACGCTGCCGGCTTCACGTTCTTTTTCGCCAACCACTAGAATGTACGGTATTTTTTGCATGCTGTGTTCTCGGATTTTACGGGTGATTTTTTCAGCGCGCAAATCAGAGGTGGCTCTAAAGCCTTGTTTTTTCAAGCGTTGAACGATTTCGCCAGCATATTCGGCCGAAGGCTCGGAAATACAGCATACGACGACATGTTCGGGCGACAGCCACGCGGGCATGGCGCCAGCATGATTCTCGATAAGCATGCCTATGAATCGTTCGAATGAGCCAAGTATGGCACGGTGCAGCATCACTGGCGTTTGGCGTTGATCGGCCTGATCGACATATTCGGCACCCAAACGCTGAGGCATCGAGAAATCAACTTGGATTGTGCCACATTGCCAATGGCGCCCAATAGCGTCTTTCAGCGTATATTCGATTTTCGGACCATAGAATGCGCCCTCGCCCGGCGAGACTTCGTACTGACACTGGGTATGGTTCAAGCTGTCCATAAGGGCCTGCTCTGCCTTGTCCCACACCTCATCGGAGCCGATGCGTTTTTCGGGACGCGTTGCGACCTTGTACAGGATCTCTGTAAAGCCAAAATCGGCGTATACCTTTTGCAACAAGGCAGTGAAGGCGACGCACTCTTCCTGCAACTGGTCTTCAGTGCAAAAAATATGGCCGTCGTCCTGAGTGAAACCCCGTACTCGCATCATGCCATGGAGCGAGCCGGACGGCTCGTTCCGATGACACTGGCCGAACTCCCCATAGCGTATGGGCAACTCGCGATAGGAATGCAGGCCAGAATTGAATATTTGCACATGGCCAGGACAATTCATGGGCTTGAGGCCATATGTACGATTTTCCGATTCCGTCGTAAACATGTTCTCGGCGTAATTGTCCCAGTGCCCCGTCTTCTTCCATAGGGAAAGGTCAAGAATCTGCGGCGCCTTGACTTCCTGGTAGCCATTGTCGCGATACACCGCGCGCATATACTGTTCCACCTGCTGCCATAGCGTCCAGCCCTTGGGATGCCAGAAAATCAGCCCCGGCGCTTCGTCCTGGAAATGAAAGAAGTCGAGCTCGCGACCCAGCTTGCGGTGATCGCGCCGTTCCGCCTCTTCCAGCATAGTCAGGTAATTGGATTGGTCATCCTTGGACGCCCAAGCGGTCCCGTAGATGCGCTGGAGCATCTCGTTCTTGCTGTCGCCCCGCCAATAGGCGCCCGCAACCTTCATAAGCTTGAACACCTTCAGGTGTCCAGTGGACGGTACGTGGGGACCCCGACACAAATCAATGAAATCGCCTTCACGATACAGACTGATAGGTTCGTTGGAAGGTATGGAGGCGATGATTTCAGCCTTGTAGTGCTCGCCAATACCGTTGAAATAGGCAACCGCATCGTCGCGCAGCCATTCTTCGCGTGTGACTGGCTCATTTCTGCGCACGATCTCGGTCATTTTCTTTTCGATGGCTTCGAGATCTTCGGGAGTGAAAGGACGCTTATAGGAAAAGTCGTAATAAAAGCCGTTTTCGATGACCGGACCGATGGTGACCTGCGCGTCGGGAAAAAGCGATTTGACGGCATACGCCAACAGGTGGGCTGTGGAGTGACGGATCAGGTCGAGGCCATCGGCGTCCTTGGCCGTTACGATCGCCAGTTTAGCGTCGCATTCGATGACATAGCTTGTGTCGACAAGATTGGTTTGACTGCCTTCTACCGAAACACGCCCACCCAGGGCGGCCCGCCCCAATCCGGCGCCGATGGAGTGCGCCACGTCGCTAACGGATACGGGACCCGGATACTCGCGTTGCGAGCCGTCAGGCAAGGTAATTTGAACCATGGGTTGTCCTGGAATGCAAAAACGCGGCATTCGCCGCGTTTTGGTTTTATTAATTTACCGTCCGAACTGCACAATACGCGGGGGAATTAGGCACAACAAGTCGTAGTTCGCGTAAACGTGGAGTTCATGGCTATCAAAATATAAGTAATGGAATCGTTGTTTCAGTGTAACACCTGGAGCCCACGAACCGCCTTGCTTGGCGGAGATTCCTCCCTTGATGACGCAATGGAAATCCAGTGTGTTGTGAAAATACCAAACCGTATCCCACATAAGACACGTTTTGGAGATTCGGCTGAATAGACCTGTTAAAAAACCACAGCGAAATGGCGTTTTGACAAAGCCCCATTAATCGCGCTAGAATGCTGTTCTTCCTAGGCGGTTAGCTCAGTTGGTTAGAGCGCTACGTTGACATCGTAGAGGTCGCTGGTTCGAACCCAGTACTGCCTACCAAATTCAAATTGTTGCGCCACGCAATGGTTTTAAAATCCCGCAGAAGCACCTTGCTTTTGCGGGATTTTTTACATCGAGCTTCGGATTGACACCGAACTATTGCATCGGGCGCAAAAGCGCCCAACATAAAACAGAACGTAACATTATGCGGCGAATTTAATCCGAAAGTGGGCTTCTCTGGTAGTATGCTGGATGCCGTATTCCTTTCAGCGATTGAATTCCCCTGCGAAGTGAACAGTATATGGATGCGCAGAAGCGATCCTCATTTAGCCTGGGTGTAGTCAGTACAGGAACCCATGACCGCGCTTCAATATGCCATCTATGGTCCGAAATCGGACACGCTTCCATTACTGGATTTCCGCTGCGGCGTCAGGTGGCTCGTCGGCCTCCACTCGTCCACGTCAAGATCTGGACGTTCATCAGGCGGCTTTGAAACATGAACCTAGAGGACCATCCGGCCTGTCGTCCCTTCACTGAGGCAGGAAATCTCACGCAGATTGATCCCTATTATGAAGAAGGCCGCAACATCCTGTGGATGATGCTCAACGCTCAACCTCGGCCCTGCTTCAATCTCGACCTCCTTCGAGATATAGCTCAGCTGGGAAGAGCGGCCCGTGGCAGTGGACTTCGCATCGATTTTTGGGTTACCGGCTCTTCGGTACCGCAAATTTATAATGTCGGTGGCGATTTACAGCTTTTCGCGCAACACATCCGTGCTGGCGAATACGAACCCCTACTGGCGTACGCGCGCGCATGCATCGACGCAGTCTATCAGGCCGCAACCGGCTTCAACACAGGAGCGATTTCAATCGCCATGGTAGAGGGCACCGCACTAGGAGGCGGTTTCGAGGCCGCGTTGGCACATCAGTACGTACTTGCCCAAAAAGACGTAAAAATGGGTTTCCCCGAAATTGCCTTCAATCTCTTTCCCGGCATGGGAGGCTATTCGTTGGTGGCGCGCAAGTCGCACATGCGGTTGGCCGAAGAGTTAATCAGCACGGGCGAGTCGCATACCGCCGAATGGTACCTGGACAGAGGCCTGGTGGATAGCGTGTTCGAGAAAGGCGGCGCATTCAAGGCCACCCGTACCTTTATAGATGTCATTCGCCCCAAGTTGAACGGTATTCGTGCCATGTTGCGTACCCGGCAGCGCGTACTGCCGCTCGATCGCGCTGAACTCATGGAGATAACCGAAGACTGGGCTGCTGCGGCGTTCACCATAGAAGAGAAGGATCTTGCCTACATCGAACGTTTGGTCATGCTGCAGAATAAACATGTTAGAAACGGTAGCCAGAGGGCGGCGTAAGCCCGTTATACCCATCCTGAGCAACTGTGCCATTGCCTGCCTGCAATGCACGCATTTATTTAAAGATCCACAGCCCCGCCACCGTGATGCCCGTCAGGCGACAAGTCTCAATTTCTTGCCCTTGTTATTCAACCAGTCCGCAAACTCTTTGGCCGGCATAGGCCTTGCATACAGGTAGCCCTGGGCATAATCGACGCCGATACTCTTGAGGAATTCTGCTTCGGCATCTGTTTCCACACCCTCAGCCACGACCTGGATCTTCAGTTGCTCCGCGACAGCGACCATGGATCGCACCAGGGCCTGTGACGTTGGCTTCTCGTTGATGGCGCTGACAAAACTGCGATCTAGTTTAATCATGTCCAGCGGCAAGCGCGCCACCTGCGACAACGAAGAATAACCTGTTCCGAAATCATCCAGATGTATTTGAGCGCCGAGTTCACGGAACTGGCGGATTGCCGCCAAGGCCATGGCCTCATCTTCGATGAGGCAGCTTTCGGTCAGCTCAATATCTAGCAGACACGAAGCGTGTCCCGACTCGCGGATGGCCTGCGCAAAATCTTGGACGACAAAAGAATTGCTTAGCTGTCGTGCAGATACATTAATGGCGACACGAATGTTCAAGCCGCTAGCCAGCCACGAGGCAGCCTGCTTGGCGGCTGTCCTCATCACCCACTTGCCAAGCGGAACGATGAGTCCGCTGTCTTCAGCAAACTTGATGAAGTCAATGGGCGATATCCTGCCTCTTTCTGGCGAGTCCCACCGAAGCAATGCCTCTACGCTACGCACAACACCTGTTTCGAGGCAGAGCTTAGGCTGATAATAAAGCTCGAGCTGGTCAAGATCGAGTGCCTTACGGAGGTTGCGATCAAGCCAGATGTACTCGGAAACCTTGTCATCCATTTGGGGCGCGAACATCCGGTAAGTTCGTTTCCCTGCATCCTTGGCGACATACATGGCAGTGTCCGCGCAGCGGATGAGATCGTCGAGCGTCTGTCCGTGCGCCGGGAACATTGCGATACCGATGGAGCACCCTGTATAGACTTCGATGAGGCCGAGGCTGATGGGCATCCTGAGTCGATCCATGATGCGCTGCGCTACCCCTTCCATCAAGGCGTCGGTACCATCCTTTACGAAGACCAGAAATTCGTCGCCGCCGAGGCGGGCTACGATATCGCCGTCCCGCAAGCAAGTCTTGATGTTAAGCGCTACGGCCTGAATAAGGTTGTCGCCTATCAAATGGCCGTAATGATCATTGACTTGTTTGAAGTTGTCCAGGTCCAGGAAAATGACGCCAAAGCGGTCACCCAGCTTAATGGCAGCGGTGATTTTTTCGTAAATGGCATGTCGATTCGGTAAGCTTGTGAGCGTATCGACGGTGGCAAGTTCAAGCAGCCTTGCCTGCGCCTTGCGTTCTTCAGTGACATCCGTACCGGAACAAACCAGATACCGCTCGTCTGGACCGCTGCCGCTTTGCACAAACTTATTGCGCCATAAAATGGTCCGCATGCCGTTCAGCGTATTAATGTTTCGCTCAACTTCGTAAGCCGTGGAAGCTTTGAAGAAATCAGTTATATTTGCCCTCGATGCGGCTTGCTGATCGGACTGCATGAAAGCATGTGCATTTTTCCCGATAACATCTTCTTCGCGCAAGCCTGTGATTTCTTCGCATAAGCGATTAAATCTTAATATGTTGCTGTTGTGGTCGATGATCACCACCAGCGAATTGACTTCAGATATGACTTGCTCGGCGAAGTCGAGTCCATGGGCCAGATCTTTGGCCACCGCCGGGGCGTCGCTATAGTCGGAGGCCGTACCCAGCCATGAGTTGCTTCCGTTCTTCTTGCCGACCAAGCTCAGCTTCTGGGACTCACCGAAAAGCTTGATATCAATGATCGCATGTGAGGTCACCCCGGTAAACGCGCGGATTTCGTCGGCCTGATCGGGGACCAACGCCACTGCGAGGTTCGGAGAGCCTTTGGCGCCGGCCAATTGCAAGGCATCGCTATCGGATGTCAGTTCCCAGAAAGGGCTCCTGGTGCCGAAATACGCAAACAATAATGAGTCGGAAAGCCCGTCGAGCATAGCACTCTCTTCTTTGACAGGTTGGCCGTGCGTACGCAACCGTTTATTTAGAAAACTGATACAGACGCGTTGGCAATAACTTGTTGGAGTATACCGTTACTGTGTAGTTTCTTAACAATTATTTCAGACTTTAACTTTAAAGTATGCCTATTTCATGTTTTTCCTATGTAGTCGCCGCCGCGCCACCCCAAAAATCAGCAATCCCCTGGTGGCCAGCGCTGCGCCGACCCAGCCTGTCGAGGTCCAGCCATAACCAGCAAGCCCATAATGGCGAGCGCGGATCAAGGTTCGTGGGTCGGGACATAGGGGCAGAAAATCGGTGACGTACTGCGTCGAACCCCGTTACGTGACGGCAACACGAGCCTGCCCAGACTGATACGCAGAACTATCAAGAATATCGAACAGGGTATCCACGGCGTCCCATACGTCGCTGAATCGCAGATACAAGGGTGTGAACCCAAAACGCATGATATGTGGTTCGCGATAGTCGCCTATGACCCCGCGTTCAATAAGTGACTGCATGACGGCATAGCCGTCAGGATGCTCGACGCTGACATGACTCCCACGCAGATGATGTTCACGCGGTGTCGCGAGCTTCAGCGGATGCATTGCGCAACGGGTTTCCACGAGGTCGATGAACAGGTCCGTCAAGGCCAGCGATTTCTTGCGAATTGCACCCATATCAGTCCGGGAGAATATATCCAGTCCGCATTCTACGAGCGCCAGTGATATCACGGGCTGCGTACCGCAGAGGGCCCGCTTGATGCCCGAACCCGCCTGGTACGACGGGTCCATGGCAAACGGCGCGGCATGGCCCCACCATCCGGACAGAGGATGGAAGAAGTGTGCCTGGTGCCTGGGCGCCACCCATATGAAGGCGGGTGAGCCTGGTCCACCATTCAAATACTTGTATGTGCATCCCACGGCAAAATCGGCATTGGCCAGATTCAGTTCGACTGGAACCGCACCAGCCGAATGTGCAAGATCCCATATGATCAAGGCGCCCTGACGATGAGCATGGGCGGTGACGCCCTGCAGATCCAGCATATGAGCGCTGCGGTAATTGACGTGGGTGAGCATTACCACCGTTGTATCGCTGTCGATCGCTTCGTGGAGTTCCTCGGGACTGTCCACGAGTCTCAGCTGGTATCCGCGATTGAGCCATTGGGACAGGCCCTGGGCGATATAGATGTCGCTGGGAAAATTGCTGCGCTCGGTGACAATGACCTTGCGCTGCGCCGTCGCTGGTTCGAGGCTCTGGATGCGCAGGGCTCCCGCAAGCGCCTTGAACAGATTGATCGAGGTCGAGTCCGTAACCACGACTTCTCCGGCGTTGGCCCCTATCAAGGGCGCAAGCTTGTCGCCCAGCCTTGTCGGCAGATCGAACCACCCTGCCTTGTTCCAGCTTTGTATCAAGTTTGCGGCCCACTCGTGCTGGACCAATTGGCGAGCCCGGGATACCGACGCTTTGGGGGTGACGCCCAACGAATTGCCATCCAGGTAAATCAGCCCTTCGGGCAGAAGGAACTCGTTCCTGAGAGGCGCCAGCGGGTCGTGCTGGTCCAGCGCGACACACTCGTTACGACTCAACAATCTGGTACACCAGACAAGTTGAATGCCTGAGCGGCAGCTACGAATCGGCGGATCTTATCAGGCGATTTAATGCCAGGCGCCGTCTCGACACCACTGCTGACGTCGACGGCATAAGGCCGAACTTTTTGTACGGATGCGCAGACGGAGTCCGGCGTCAAGCCCCCAGCCAGAATCATGGGTCGGCTGTCATCGGCACTTTGAACCGCCTGCAGCAAGGACGTATCGAGCGTCCGGCCGCTCCCGCCATAGCCTTCACTGTAGCTGTCGAACAACCAGGCACTGGCCGACTGATACAGCCTGCACTGCTGTAGAACAGCATCAGCGCTGTCCAGGCCAGGTGCTCCGATACGGAAGGCCCGTACATATCGGCGGCCAAACCGCTGGCAATATTCGGGAGACTCGTCGCCGTGGAATTGCAGGAGGTCTGGCTGCACCTTTTCGATGACCTCCATTACCTCGGATTCCGATGCGTTGACAACCAGGCAAACCACTGAAATGAAGGCGGGGACTCCTGATCGCAAGGCGCGGGCCTGATCTACCGTGAGTGCCCGGGAGCTCTTCGAATACATCACGAGGCCGATGGCATCGGCGCCCGCTTGTACAGCCGAAAGAATATCGTCAGGCCGCGTCAGGCCACATATCTTTATGCGAGTGCGAGCGGCCGCCAACATGCTTGAATGCTCCTGTAATTACTTGAACGCGGCGCCGGGGTCCGGCGCACCGTCAAAACTGGAACCTGAATCGTAGGAATCAGATCCATATGCGTCTTCCGTCCCAAACTTGATGGTGGCTGGATCGACCACCACAACGTCATCTTTATAGTGCGTAACCATCCCCGGAAAAAGCATGACGGCGGCGACCATCGCGATCTGGATACAAATGAACGGCACCGAACCCCAGTATATCTGCCCCGTGGTGACCTTCGGTATGAGCTTGCCCGTAACACGATCCTGATAGTCGTCTTTCGGCGCCACCGAACGAAGATAAAACAAGGCAAACCCAAACGGCGGGTGCATGAAAGAAGTTTGCATATTGACGGCAAGCAGCACGCCAAACCAAATCAGGTCTATGCCCATTTTATCGGCTACGGGACCGAGCAGCGGAACAATAATAAATGCCAGCTCGAAAAAGTCGAGGAAAAACGCCAGGAAAAACGTGAGAAGGCTTACGACGATAAGAAAGCCCCACTCGCCGCCAGGCAGGCCGATCAGCAAGTGCTCCACCCACAGATCGCCGTTGACACCCCGAAAGCTCAGGGTGAACACCGTGGAACCTACCAGGATGAAAACCACGAAGCACGACAGCTTGGTAGTAGTGTCCATCGCCTGCTTGAGCAATGTCCAGCTAAACCTGCCCCGGGAGACCGCCATTATCAATGCGCCCACGGCCCCCATTGCACCGCCTTCAGTGGGCGTGGCCACGCCGATGAAAATGGTACCGAGCACTAGGAAAATCAGGAACAAAGGCGGAATCATCACGAAGGTGACACGCTCGGCGATCTCGGAGAGCAACCCCAGACGCAGCACCCTGTTCACCAAGGCAATAATCAGTGCGGTTATGCCCCAGCCCATCAGGTAGATGACAACGCGCTCGTCCACCGGGACCTGGGTGTGTTCGCTGAAATAGTATTCCGCCCCGAAATAGGAAACGATGGAGGCAATGATGGTCAGAATGGCCAGTGAACGCAAGCCTCGGCTGCCGTCCGGCTTAACATAGATGCGGGCTTCTTCCGGCAGTGCGGGCGCTTTCGCCGGCGTGATCAGAGACACGACCACGACATAAGCGATGTATGACAACGCAAGCAACATACCTGGGATCATGGCGCCGCGATACATGTCGCCGATGGATCGGCCCAGCTGATCGGCAAGGATAATCAGCACCAGCGAAGGCGGGATGATTTGCGAAAGGGTTCCGGATGCCGCAATGACACCGGTGGCCAGTCGCCGGTCATAGCCATATCGCAACATGATGGGCAGCGAAATAAGCCCCATCGAGATCACCGACGCAGATACCACGCCCGTGGTTGCCGCAAGCATGGCGCCCACCAGCACGACCGCAATGGCAAGCCCACCGCGTATGGGCCCGAATAACTGCCCGACAGTTTCAAGAAGGTCCTCCGCCATTCCGGAGCGCTCGAGAATAAGCCCCATGAGCGTGAAGAATGGCACGGCGAGCAAGGTGTCGTTGGCCACGATACCGAACACCCGCTGAGGCAAGGCCTGAAACAGCGCAGGTTGCATCAATCCGAGGTCGATCGCCACAAGACCATACAGGATACCGTTGGCAGCCAGTGAAAAGGCCACGGGAAACCCCAGCAACAGGAACACGATCAGGTTGATGAACATGATCGGGGCCAGATTATCGACAAAAAACTCCATGATTAACGGCCCTTTCCTGAGGCTATGTTTCGTTCAGCTGCGACCGGATCCTGTTCCGCCAACCGGCGGATTTCATCGGCCAGTTCTTCTTCGGCAGTCTTTCCATTCGTTCGGACGGTAGGATCGGGACAAACCCCGATCAGAAAGCCGACGCATTTAATGAGGTGCGAGAGGCCGGCGAGTATCAATAAGCCAAAGCCGACGGGAATCAACAATTTTGCCGGCCAGCGGATCAGGCCACCCGTATTGGACGACAGCTCGTTCAGCACAAAGGACTCGTAGAAATATGGCAGGGATAGCCAAAAAATGAGAATGCAAGCAGGGAACAGAAAGAAAATGACCCCGAAGATCTCGATCATTATTTGTGTACGCCTGGAAAACCGCTGTGCAAGCACATCCACGCGCACGTGTTCGTTTCGCAAGAAGGTATATCCGGCTGCCAAGAGGAAAATTGCACCGAACAAATACCACTGCAACTCGAGCCATGCGTTGGAGCTGATATTGAACACTTTGCGTACGACCGCGTTTGAGGCGCTGACCAGCACGACGACAAGCGTGAGCCATATAACGGCCTGCCCAACCCTCACGTTCAGCGTGTCAATCAACCTGGACAAAGTCAGAAGGAATTTCATGAGATCAACTCGAAGAGAAGCAAAACGCTGGTGCCATCCGCAAGGCGAAAAGCCTGCAAGTATAGACCATGTTGCTAAAAGAAACGGAACGGATTTTAGACGATCCCACCGATTTACGATGTCGGTATATGCCCAGGGTCAGCAGCGCGCCAAGCTGATCCCGAGATGCGAAAACAAAGCTTCGCGTGCGGATATATCCGGAAGGTTGAACTCCTGCGGATAGTCGACTTTGGCCAGATAGAGGCCGTCAGGCGAGAATGTGGGCGCAGCCAGCCGGCGATCGCGATGCCGCAGCAATTCGGCCATCCATGACGGTTCGTTCTTCCCTTGGCCCACATACAGGAGCGCACCCATCAGATTGCGCACCATGTGATGCAGGAAGGCATTCGCTTTGAAGGTGAATAGAAAAAAATCGCTGTGTTGATCTATCTCCAATGCCTGTAAAGTTCGGACCGGACTGGCGGCCTGGCACTGGGAAGAACGAAAACAACTGAAATCGTGTTCGCCGACAAGCATCTGCGCGGCTTCGCGCATGCGGGCAAGGTCAAGGGCATGATAGACCCAACCAGCGCGACCGTACAACATCGGCGACCGCACACGCGCATTGCGAACAATATAAAGATAGGTACGGGAAGCGGCGGAAAACCTCGCATGAAAGCTGTCCGGCACCGTCTGCGCCCACTGTACGGCAATGCTGTCTGGAAGCAAGGCGTTGAGTCCACGCACCCAGGATTCCATGCGTCGCTGGACGGCGGTGTCGATATGGACCACCTGGCCCAGTCCATGCACGCCGGTATCGGTACGACCCGCGCAAATAGTGCCGACCTCTTCTGTCAGAAACGTGCTGAGCGCGTTCTCGACGCGGTCCTGCACGGTGCGCCCGCTAGGTTGCGTTTGCCACCCTTGCCAGAACGAACCGTCGTAGGCGACGCCAAGAGCCATACGCGGCACGGTATCTAGCGCCTAGGTGCCGATGGTTCACCCGGTGTCGAGTGTTCGAGATCCAGATTGATCTGATCAAGTTTTTCCTTGACCATGGCCTCTGTGACGAGCCCTGGGTGATCGTCGTCGTGCGCCGCGTTTGCCCGACGCAATATCCAGGCGATGATCAGTACCACCAATGCCAGAAGGCCAGTAATGACACCCAGCATATGTTCTTGTATCCACGACACGGTTTGTTCTGCCTTGCTTGAAATGGATTCTGTCACGCCATCCGGTTCGTTGGCCCCGGATAGCGACGATGATTTGCCTGCATTGCTGTTATCGGGTCCGGAAGTATTGGCGTTGGACTTGTCTGCGGCGGCCGGTGATTCCGACGGTGTCGGCGTTGCTGCCGTCGTCCTCGAAGTACTGTCCTTGGCTGATGTGCCCGCCGCCGCGGAGTCGCCGCCGCCATTTTGACTGGAGCCCTGGCCAATGCCAGCACTTGTCGCCTCACTGGGTGTTGAGCTTGCATCCACACCGGGTTTCGAATCTGCATCCACACCGGGTGTTGAGCCTGCACCCTCACCGGTCGCCGAGTCCGCACTCTGGCTGGAGCCTGCGCGCTGCCCGGGCGCCACGCCCGTATCCTGGCCAGACCCGATGTTAGTACTGGAAGCGGCGCCCTGGCCCGTACCGGTTTGGCTTCTCGCAGGCACGCCGTTCACCGCTGCAGCAGTGCCTGCGGAATCGCCACTCGGGGCGCGCGCCTGATTCGAGCCGGTTTCTGTCGCGTTGCCATCCGCAGGCGCGGACGCTGAATCGACAAGCGTATTGGCTTTGCTACTACCGACGCTACTTGATGGACTTGAGCCACCAGCGACATTGGCATTCGTACCAGAGGCGGGCGTGGCATTTGTATTTCCCGGTGCAACACCGGTACGGGCGCTGCCAGCCGTGCCCGCATCGCCTGCCATGCCCGGCAACGTGATGCCCAACCCCTTGGCGCCATCGACCAGCAGATCTGTGGCCGCCTCGCCCTGCGCCTGCAAGGCCTGATTCAAGTCTTTGACGTTACGCTCAAGTTGTGACACGCGTGCTTCAGAATCTTTAATGCCTTTTTGCGTTGCTAGACGGTCATCTGCACGCACGTCGGATGATGGTTGCCCACTGGAGGTTTCATTGCCCGCCCCGGCGGCATCTTGGCCGCTGGCTTGTGCGGCGGTGCCGCCCGACGCGCCGTCAGCGCCAACCGATGGACCCGGGCTACCGGATAAACGCAACTGATCGCGCTGCCCTTGCTCGGGTTGGGCTTCGTCCAGGGCGCCAGCTGCGGAGACGACGCCTTTGGCTGGACTGCCTTCCTGCCCGACTATGGGGGCCTGCCCTGCCAGACGCTGACGATATAAGGCAAAAGCTTGTGCCTGCTTTTGAAAAATCCGTCGCGCCTCGCGATCGGAAATGGCAGTGAGTTGTGCCCTGCCCGGCATGGTCAGCGTGGCGCCAGCCTTGACAAGGTTAAGGTTGTTTTCGATGAAGGCTTTCGGGTTTTGCCGTTGCAGCGCTACCATCATTTGGTAAACCGTGACACCTGGCACGGCATGGCGCTGCGCGATGTCAAACATGGTGTCGCCCTGCTGCACGCGGATGGAGCGCGACACGCCACCCGCTTTTGCCGACGTGCTGGAATGCGTCAGGAGACTGACCTGATACCGTTGCTGGCCCGAAGCCGTGCGGATGTCGAGTAATAGATCGGCCACAGGCTTATCGAAAGCCTGCGAGGAACTTACCTGTATGACTTTACTACCCGGAGTCAGACCGTCAGCGATCCGCGTTTTCAGGGTACCGAGGTCGACCGGAGGTGTGAGGCCAGCCTGCGCCCAGGCGGCGGCTGGAGCGGGACTGACCTGAAGGGTCCGCAAGTCCTCGGCACTAAGCTGCTTGACCGGCACATCAATGCGTAGCGGCTGCCCCAGCGTGGATAGGATACGAGAATGTCCGAAACCCGCCGCGTGTGCCGTTGTACACATCAGCAATGCCGTCGCCAAGACCCCAACCAGGAACCTCGGTTTCTGCATTGCGGGAGCAGACGTAGACACGCGGCGGGACATATACATTTTTATAGTTCACCCAGAGTAATTCGCAACATTCGGCGCAGCGGTTCGGCCGCCCCCCATAATAGCTGATCTCCTACGGTAAAAGCGCTTAGATACTCTGGTCCCATTGACATTTTCCGCAAGCGACCCACCGGAATATCCAAGGTGCCGGTGACCGCAACGGGAGTCAGCTGTCGCATGGTTATATCGCGCTCGTTCGGAATAACCTTGGCCCATGCCGAGCCTTCCCGCAGCATGGAGGAAATTTCGTCCAAGGGCACGTCGCGCTTGAGCTTGATGGTCAAAGCCTGGCTGTGACAACGCATGGCCCCGATCCGAACGCAAAGGCCATCGATAGGCGTAGACGCCGTGCCGAACGCCGCGCCCCGGCCGAGAATCTTGTTGGTCTCAGCCTCGGCCTTCCACTCTTCGCGCGACATGCCGTTGCCGAGGTCTTTGTCAATCCACGGTATAAGGTTGCCGCCCAGTGGTACGCCGAAGTGTTCGTGGGGAAGATCGGGATCTTGCTGCGCACGAAGCACACCGCGGTCAATGTCGAGAATTGCCGATGCGGGGTCGTCCAGCTGCAGCTTGACCGCTGCGTTCAGCGCGCCGAACTGGGTGAGCAATTCCCGCATATGCTGGGCGCCGCCTCCCGACGCCGCTTGATAGGTCATGCTGCTCATCCATTCGATGAGATCATTGTTGAACAGGCCCGATAGACCCATGAGCATGCAGCTGACCGTGCAGTTTCCGCCGATGAAGTTCTTCACACCGCGTTGCAACGCGGCATCGATAACGGGACGATTGACCGGGTCGAGGACAATGATGGCGTCGTCGGCCATGCGCAAGGTGCTGGCCGCGTCGATCCAGATTCCGGACCAGCCCGCTGCACGCAGTTTGGGATACACGGCCGAGGTGTAGTCCCCACCCTGAGCGGTGAGAATGATGGGCAGTTTTTTGAGCGCGTCGATGTCGTAGGCATCTTGCAATGGACCCGCAGCTTGGGCCCACGTTGGCGCGGATCCACCTGCGTCGCTGGTCGAGAAAAACACGGGCTCGAAAAGGGAAAAATCATTCTCGTCGCGCATGCGCTGCATGAGGACCGAACCCACCATGCCACGCCAGCCGACCAATCCGACTACTTGGTTCATGTTGCTGTCACTTTAAAAATAGAAATAGATCTGAATTGTTAGTTTAATGCTTTGAGAACGGCGTCGCCCATTTGCGAGGTCGAAACCTTGGTCGTCCCAGCCTCATGGATGTCAGCCGTGCGCAAGCCCTGCTCGAGAACCGCCTGGACCGCGGCCTCGATGCGTTCGGCCTGCCCGGCTTCATTCAATGAATAGCGCAACAGCATTGCTGCCGACAGTATTGTCGCCAGGGGGTTGGCGATATTCTTCCCGGCAATGTCCGGAGCGGAGCCATGACTGGGTTCGTATAGCCCCTGATTGGATGAATTCAGCGACGCCGAAGGTAGCATGCCGATGGAACCGGTAAGCATTGCCGCTTCATCGGAAAGGATATCGCCGAACAGATTGCCGGTAACAATGACGTCAAATTCCTTCGGAGCGCGAACAAGCTGCATTGCTGCATTGTCCACATACATATGTGAAAGCTGGACATCCGGGTAGTCGGAGGCGACCGCGATCATGATGTCGCGCCAGAACTGCGATGTTTCAAGCACATTGGCCTTGTCGACGCTGCACAATTTCTTGTCACGTTTGCGGGCGGCCTGGAATGCTACGTGCGCAATGCGCCGCACTTCGGATTCGGCATAATGCATGGTGTCGAACCCCTGGCGTTCACCCTTGTAAGGCCCGTCTTCCACCTGCCGGACGCCACGCGGCTGCCCGAAATAAATGTCACCCGTCAGCTCGCGGACAATAAGAATGTCGAGGCCCGACACCACTTCGGGCTTCAGCGACGAAGCATTGGCCAATTGAGGATACAAGATGGCGGGACGCAAATTGGCAAACAGGCCTAATGCCTTGCGCAGTCCCAATATGGCTTGTTCGGGACGCAGTTCGCGTGGCAAGGTGTCATATTTCCAGTCGCCTACCGCACCAAACAGGATTGCCGCGGAATTTTTGGCTAAGTCCAGCGTGGCCGGCGGCAGTGGGTGCTCATGGGCATCGAAAGCGGCTCCCCCTACCGGCTCGCTATGCAATTCCAGGTCCAGGCCCAGCGCGGTCAATACCCGAACAGCCTGCTCGGTTATTTCGGTACCGATCCCATCGCCCGGCAGTACGGCAATCTTGTGACTCATTATTTTTTCCTAAACTAATTTGTTGGCTATATACAACAGAAAAGGGCTGCGTCCCGGCGGCCCTTCTCTTTTCTTGGCGAACCGGGACAAGGTCCCTAAGCAATCGGATGCGCTTCCAGCCACGGGTGGCGCGCCAGCCGATCAGCCTCGAACGCACGAATCACATCGGCTTTTTGCAGAGTAAGCGCAATTTCATCCAGGCCATTTATTAAACAATGCTTGCGAAAAGGCTCGATGTCAAAGGCCAACTCACGACCATCGTGAGTAATGACGACCTGGCGTTCGAGATCGATACGCAGCTTGTAGCCGACGAATCCTTTCACCTCGTCGAATAGGCGCGCAATCTGAAGCTCAGGCAGGACAATGGGCAAAAGGCCATTCTTGAAACTGTTGTTGAAAAAGATGTCGGCGTAAGACGGCGCAATGACCGCGCGAAACCCAAACTGCACAAGTGCCCAGGGCGCATGTTCGCGACTCGATCCGCAGCCGAAATTCTTCCGCGCGAGCAGAATGGAAGCACCCTGGTATCGCGGTTGGTTCAGGATGAAATCCGGATTCAGAGGGCGCTTGCTGTTGTCCATGCCCGGCTCTCCGTGGTCCAGATACCGCAGCTCGTCGAATAGGTTCTCGCCAAAACCTGTACGCTTGATGGACTTTAAAAACTGCTTGGGAATGATCAGGTCGGTATCGACGTTTTCACGGTCGAGCGGCGCTACCAGGCCATGATGGGTCGTAAATGCTTGCATGATGGCTTCCTATCGAAAATTGCGTACGTCAACAAAATGACCGGCGATGGCTGCGGCGGCAGCCATCGCAGGGCTCACCAGGTGAGTGCGTCCTCCCTGACCCTGACGCCCCTCGAAATTGCGGTTCGATGTCGAAGCACAGCGCTCGCCGGGTTCCAGGCGGTCAGCGTTCATTGCCAGGCACATGGAGCAGCCCGGCTCACGCCACTCGAACCCGGCTTCCAGAAAGATCTTGTCCAAGCCTTCCCGTTCTGCCTGGAGCTTGACGAGCCCCGAGCCGGGAACCACCATGGCCTGCTTGACTGAAGACGCAACCCGTTTGCCGCGTGCGACGAGCGCCGCGGCACGGAGATCTTCGATACGGGCATTGGTGCAGGAACCAATAAAAATGCGATCGACGGGAATGTCGACCAGAGGTGTATTGGGTTTCAGACCCATATACTGCAAGGCGCGCTCCATGCCGCTGCGTCGCACATCGTCTTTCTCTTTGTCCGGATCCGGCACTCGGCCATCGACCGACAAAACCATTTCGGGCGACGTACCCCACGTAACTTGCGGCATGATGTCACGCGCATTGATTTCCACGACGCGGTCGAAATGGGCGCCTTGATCGGTGTGCAATGTACTCCAGTACTGGACGGCCTGATCCCACAAGATGCCGGAGGGCGCATAAGGACGACCCCGGAAATAATCAATAGTCTTCTGGTCGACGGCGACCATTCCGGAACGGGCGCCCGCTTCGATAGCCATATTGCATACCGTCATGCGACCCTCGACGGACAACGACCGTATTGTGCTGCCGCCAAATTCGATGGCATAGCCCGTACCACCAGCCGTGCCGATCTTCCCGATGACAAAAAGAACCAGGTCCTTGGCCGTACAGCCAAACGGAAGCTCGCCATCAACCTTGATCAACATGCTCTTGTTTTTCTTCATGAGCAATGTTTGCGTAGCCAGTACGTGTTCGACTTCCGACGTGCCGATCCCGAATGCCAATGTACCCAGCGCGCCATGAGTGCTGGTGTGGGAATCGCCGCAGACGACCGTCATGCCAGGCAAGGTTGCGCCCTGCTCCGGCCCGATGATGTGCACAATACCCTGGCGCACATCGTTCATGCGAAATTCGGTAATACCGTACTTTTCGCAGTTTTCGTCCAGCGTATCAACTTGGAGACGCGAGATCGGATCGGCGATGCCGGCCGCGCGTGCTGTGGTCGGAACGTTATGGTCGGCGACCGCCAGGTTGGCGCTGATGCGCCATGGCTTTCTGCCGGCGAGTCCCAACCCCTCGAAGGCCTGAGGGCTGGTGACCTCGTGGACCAGGTGGCGGTCGATATACAGTAAACAGGTACCGTCGGACTCCTGATGCACTACGTGCGCATTCCAGAGCTTGTCGTACAAGGTTTGTGCCATGGCATTGCTCTTTGAAATAAGGGGAAAAAGAAACCTCCCCTAATTATGCCAGTCCCTTAACCTGGTACAAGACTAGTACGTATACTGGTATACCGAGTGCCACCCTGCACGTTCAATTCGATTGAGCCGGCTCTCCACCGGCCAAGCACAAACCTTGCGCCTTATTTGCCGCCCGTTTGTTGATACAAAGGCATGACTTTGTTGGCGGCTTCGGTCAAATCGCCGGTACGGCTGGCCGCCGAGGGATGAGTAGACAGGAATTCCGGTGGCGAACTGCCGGCGCTCAGTGATCCCATTTTTTGCCATAGGGTGATCGCGGCGCGCGGATCGTAGCCCGCACGTGCGGCCAATTCCACGCCAATGCGGTCGGCTTCGGTCTCATGCGTCCGACTGTTGGGCAAGGTGAACATGACCTCGCTGAGCGCGCTGCCCAGGTCGGCCGCGCCGCCGACGCCCGTTACGGCCGAAAGCACCGACAAGCCTACGCTGGTAGCCATTTTCTGAGACACTTGCTCACGCGAGTGCTCACGCAAGGCGTGCGCCATTTCGTGCCCGATGACCGCAGCGAGTTCGGCATCTGTCGGCTTGATCTTGTTAATCAGACCTGTATAGACGGCAATCTTGCCGCCGGGCATGCACCACGCATTGACCTCGTCGGAACTGAATACATGGGTTTCCCAATTCCAGCCGGTGGCATCCGGCCGGAAACTTCCGACATGTTGTATCAGCTTTTGAGTGATGGCCTTAACGCGCCGGGTTTGCGCCGGGTCGGCGTCGAGCGCGCCCTGAGCCTTGGCCTGCGACACCAGGGTTGCGTATTGTTGCGCTGCTTCCTGGTCGAGAGCCTGGGCCGACACCATGCCGGACATATATTGTTTGCGTTCAACACCTACTGAACCCGCACCTGTCGTTTCGACGGTCGAGCAGGCTGAAAGTGCTGTGATGACGCAGGCAATGCCCAGTCCGGAAAGTACTCGGGAAATCGAGGTTTTAGTGTGCATGAGAGTTCCTTTCTGTGGTCGCATGTTTATTCAGCCGCATTGCGCGCGATGACGCAATGCATGGTCCATCAAAACGATGGCAAGCAACGCCTCAACGATAGGTGTGGCGCGTATGCCAACGCAAGGGTCATGGCGACCCAGAGTCTGTACCTTAACGGCTTCGCCCGCGCGATTTATCGATTGGCGCTCGATCCGTATGCTGGATGTCGGCTTGATAGCCACGGAGACCGTGATGGCCTGTCCCGAAGAGATGCCCCCGAGCACACCACCCGCATGGTTGCTGAGAAAACCTTCCGGGGTGATCTCGTCGCCGTGTTCCGATCCGCGCTGTGTCACACAGGCAAAGCCCGCCCCGATGGATACCCCTTTTACAGCGTTCAGGCCCATCATGGCATGGGCAATATCGGCGTCCAGCCGATCATACAGCGGCTCGCCCCACCCGGCAGGCGGATTTTCCGCGACAACTTCGATACGCGCCCCGATGGAGTCACCGTCCCGGCGCAATTGATCCATGTAGGCCTCGAGTTCGGGTACGACCCGCGCATTCGGAGCATAGAATGGGTTGTTGGGGACCTCGTCCCATGATTCGAAGGGAATGGACACAGGGCCCAACTGACTCATGTAGCCTCGAATCTTAATGCCATGGGTTTGGGCCAGCCACTTTTTGGCAATGGCACCCGCGGCGACCGTAGGCGCCGTCAGGCGCGCCGATGACCGGCCTCCACCGCGCGGGTCTCGGTCGCCGAACTTGCGATCATACGTGTAGTCGGCATGTCCGGGACGGAAAGTGTCGACAATATTACCGTAGTCTTTACTGCGCGCATCGGTGTTGCGGATGAGTATCCCGATAGGCGTGCCCGTGCTGACCCCTTGATAGACTCCTGAAAGAATTTCGACCTGATCCGCTTCCTGGCGCTGGGTGACATGCCGCGACGTGCCGGGACGGCGCCTGTCGAGCTCTATCTGGAGATCCGCTTCGGTCAATGCGAGTCCGGGCGGGCAACCATCGATGACAGCCCCAATGGCGGGGCCATGCGATTCGCCAAAATTGGTGACGCAGAAGAGCTTACCTAGAGTATTACCGGACATAGTCGATTTTTATGATTCAAGACGGTGAAAAACAAGCAAGACGGACACTGGTCCGGCAAGCATCATGACGAACAACTGACCTCGAGCTGGCATGCCCATTCAGGCGGTTTGGCCGCATAGGCATCATAGCCGGGCCGTTCGGTATAAGGATCACGCAGCAGCTTGAGCAATGTTTCGATTTCGCTCGCATCGCCCTTGCTGGCGGCCTGTATCGCCGCCTCTGCCAGATGATTCCGCAGTACATAGAGGGGGTTTGCACTATTCATCAGCGCACGTCGTTCTTGATCGGGAAGCGCCTGCCGGGACAGCCGCGCCACATAGAGATCGAGCCATGTCTGCGCGGCAGCCGCGTCCTCGAACGCGGCCACAAACGCGTCATTGTCCCGTGGCGCGTTGGCTAGACCGCGAAAACTCAAGGTGAAATCCGCGCGCTGACCGTGCAACAAGGCCCACCAGTCGTCCACCAGTTTTTCGTCAGTCGGCTCCCACTGGCTCAAGCCCAGTTTTTTGCACATATCGCCACGATAGGCGTCGAGGAAAGCAGGTTCGAAATGCGCAATTTGCTCTTTGAGTGCTTGCGCATCCACACCCAGGCACAGCAAGCTACTGGCGAGGCGATACAAATTCCAGTGGGCCACGGAGGGCTGGGCGTTCCACGCGTAACGGCCCTGCTCATCGCTGTGATTGCACACATGATTGGCCTGAAACGCATCCATGAAACCGTAAGGGCCGTAGTCGATGGTCAGACCCAGAATCGACATGTTGTCGGTATTCATGACGCCGTGGCAAAACCCCACTGTTTGCCAATGGGCCACCAGTTGTGCCGTTTTCACGACGACCGATTTCAGGAACCGCAACACGGCGCCGTCGTCACCGCCACCCTCGCCGGGATCCGCATCCCTGCATTCCGGGTAATGCCGATTTATGACGTAGTCCAGGAGGATGCGCAGATTATCGGGTGAGGAGGACCAATGCTCGAATGAACCGAACCGTATGAAACTTGGGGACACCCGGGTGACTATGGCAGCCGTTTCCACCGTTTCGCGATAAACCGGGTCGTCCGATACGACGAGCGCCAGGGCCCGTGTCGTTGGTATGGACAGACCGACCATCGCCTCACTGGCCAAATACTCTCGTACTGACGAGCGTAGTACCGCCCGCCCGTCGCCCATGCGCGAATAAGGAGTTCGTCCAGAACCTTTCAGCTGCAGTTCCCACGATCCCGATGAACTGACGACCTCGCCCAGCAAGTGTGCACGGCCATCGCCCAATTGACCCGCCCAGACGCCAAATTGATGTCCGCTGTAGACAGCGGCAAGTGTCAAGCCACCTGGCAACGGAGCCGATCCGGCGACCACATCAAGGAATTCCGGGGTATCCAGTGCCGCCTGGGACAACCCCAGCAAGCGTGCGACATCGGCATTGGCGTGCAATAAGCGCGGGTTGCGCAAGACTTGCGGCTCCAGCCGTGTATAGAATGCCGCGGGCAATTGCGCAAAGGAGTTTTCCACCCGGAGCTGTTCAATGGAATTGATCATGCTACGTCCTTAGGCTGCGGCTTTCTTCTTGGAGGCCTGCTTTGCAGGCCTAAGATAGAAGATAGCGCATAAATAGAACACCAGCGAGAACAGTATCTCGAAGCCCGCCATGAGTGCTGACATGGGAGAAGGGTCGGACCATGCCCGCACCACGCCTTCCATAAAATAGAGCATTATCAGCATCGCGGCCCATTGCAGCGTGTACAAGCGTCCCTTCAGGACGCCCGGCAGGGGCAACAACAGCGGTAGAACTTTCAAAGCCAGCAGGGAGCCACCGGGCCGCAGCGGCGCGATGTACATCTCCCACAACAGGCATAAAACGATGAGCCCGATGAGCGATGCCGACGCGCCATGGCGCAAAACAGGGTTAAGTTGCGTATTCATACTGGTATTATGACTCGAAAGGGACGAGTCTCGCCCGAACAATGCTCCGGAATGTAAAGCTAAGAGCGCCGCTACCATGACTACTGACCCGATCAGCGACAAGCCCTCGCCCTCCGGCTCTGCCGATGGCGCGGCATTGCCAGCCCCAAACGACCCAACGGAAGGGCCGCGACTGGAAAACACCAGCACACCGGCAGTGGGCTTTAACAACGCAAAAAAAATAGCCACCTTTGCCTTGCAACGCGCCGCCGAAAAAAAGCTCACTCAGGTCGCCGCCAGCTTAACCTTCACCACCGTCCTGAGCATAGTGCCTCTGCTCGCCGTCGTGCTCTCGCTCTTTACCGCTTTCCCACTGTTTGCGGAGTTCAGGGTTGCACTGGAAAGTTTTCTGACCAGCAGCCTGATGCCGCCGTCCGTGTCGGAAAACGTCATGCAGTACTTAAACCAGTTTGCCGCCAAGGCTTCGGGTCTTACCGCCGCCGGTACGCTTTTCCTGATCGTCACATCAGTCATGCTATTCATGACCATCGACGAAGCATTCAACGACATCTGGCAGGTCGAACGCCAGCGGCCGCTGCGCCAGCGCATGCTGGTCTATTGGGCAATCATATCCCTGGGCCCCATACTGGCTGGCGGCAGCCTGTGGGCGACGTCCATGCTGGCGAGGGAGTCTTTGGGCCATGTCGAAGAACTTCCGGCCATTGTCGGCTTCGCACTTTCTTTTGTACCCTTGATTGTCACCGGTCTGGGGTTTACCGCCCTTTTTGTCGGTGTCCCGAATCGCCGTGTACTGTGGCGCGATGCGCTGGTCGGCGGCATGGGAACCGCCATTGTGCTGGAAATAATGCGCGCGGGCTTTGCCTATTACCTTACCCAGTTTCCCTCATACACCATCGTGTATGGCGCCTTTGCCACCTTGCCGATATTCCTGTTATGGATCTATCTTTCCTGGCTGGCCATTTTGCTGGGCGCCACGGTCGCAGCCACCCTTCCCGCGCTAAAACAGCGTCGTTGGGAACTTCAACACTACCCCGGCGCCCTGTTTGTCGACGCCATCCGGGTATTGCGCTTACTGTGGCTGGCGCAAGGCGCCCAACCGCCCGGGCGCAGCATGCGCTTTCTCTGTGCCCGTCTACAACTGCACCAGGACGAACTCAGTGCCGTATTGAGTGCGCTGAGAAAACTGGGTTACGTCGTGGACACCGAAGGCCAGGATGCCGACCAGTGGGTTCTGGCTTGCGACCAGCGTGAAACGACGATCGGGCCTCTGATCGATGGCCTCCTCATCGATCGAAACCAGCCTGGGCTGGCCGTAGAGGATTTACTGCTTGATGCGCTTTCCATATCTTTGACACATGCGGATCAAAGACTGGCAGACTTGATGGACGGCCATATAGCACTACCCGAAAGCACATATATGGTGCAAAATAGGTCTACCGTGGCGCACGGGGAAACACAGGAGCAAAACCATGTTGAAAGTCAGTGAAATCTTACGCGTGAAGGGCGACACCCTTTATACCGCCACGCCAGATATGCCCATCCTGCAAGCGCTAGAAACCATGAGCGAGCAAGACATCGGTTCGCTGGTCATTATGGAACATGGCCAACTAGTGGGTATGCTGACCTTCCGGGAAATCATCCGCCATCTGCACGATAACCATGGCAATACCGGCACGCACACGGTACGCAGCATCATGGACGATGCACCCGTAAGCGTCTCGCCCAATACCAGCGCCGACGAAGTTCAGCGCCTGATGCTGGAAAAGCATGCGCGCTATATGCCTGTCATGGACGGCCCCATTCTGATGGGGGTCATTTCCTTTTACGACATGGCGCAAGCCATCGTTGCCGCCCAAGCCTTCGAGAACAACATGCTCAAGGCTTATATCCGCGACTGGCCATCTGACTCGGAAGCAGCCAGCCAGTAGGCGAAGCTGCATCGGCGCGCGACTCGCCTTATCCCACGACAGACGGGTCGCGCAAACGCCACAAACGCAACGCGATATGAACTTCAAGGGCACGGGCCGAGTCGCGCCATGCCCCCAACAGCCTGTCCAGCCCATCCAGGCGCTGACGAAATGTATTGATGTGTATGTCCAGCGCACGGGCAGCGGTACGCGCGTTATAGCCATGATCCAGGTAGGCAAGCAACGAACGTCCCAACTCCACCTTCCGGGGGTCGCAAGCCTGATATAAGGGTCCCAATATCGACTGCAAGTAGGCGTCAATCTCGAGCGGATCCAGTCTTCCGAACAGAAACGAGTACATGCCAAGTTCGCGTTCCCGGAAAATTTCACCTCGGCGTTCCAGCACACCCAGGAAGCGCAGGCAGTTGCTCGCGGATTGGTAAGAGGCCGGAATACGCGATGGATCGGCAGTGGGCTCCGAAACGACGCCGGTGAAATCCAGGCGGCGTTCGACAAAATAACGCGTCAGCGACTCCTTCAGGCGCGCGAGCGAAATCTGGTCGACCACGAAAACCAATGCATCGCCGACTTCGTCGAAGAGAGCATGGAAGCCGTCCAGCAGCCGGCGCAACTGCTGCGCGATGTAGGTCGCCCGTCCGGACGGCACCTGGATGACCAACACACATACAGGCTGCGCGAGGTCCAGTCCATAAACCAATGTCTGCACGGCCAACGCTTTCAGGTTGCTTTGCGGCTGCAGAATCAGTCGGCGCAACGCGACCGGATTGTCAGACCATAGCGTGGATTCGCGCCGTTCCTTGAGCAGCAGGACGATGCTGGTCACGAGCGAACTGCGTTCCAGAATCCGTACCGCGACCTCATTGAGTGCAGCGTGTGTATGGATGATGAGTCCACCAAGCAAACCTGCTCCGCCGGTCACCGCCGAGACCCGGCATTCGTGCCCCTCTTCGCTCAAGGCAACCACTGACCGGCCAAGACGGCGGCTTTCATCAAGGGCCGCGTGTATCCGGTCTTCAAGACTATGCCGGCGGGTAGGATCGGCAATCGCCGCAACCGGATGAGTGTATCCCGGTCCGGTCGATGTACATACCTCTAGTTCGCCCTCGTCGCATACCACGACGTGGCCTCCAAGCCGGTGTGCCACCATGTGGCAGATGTCACGCAGCTCTCCTCCACGCGCCACCAACGAAGTCAGTTGCTCGTGCACCTCGGCGGCTGCCCGGGTGTCGGCCGTCTGCTTGACCAGCAAGGCATTGGCCGCGCCGGCTTGCTGCAATGCGAATTCAGCCTGCTCGAACAACCTGGCGTTGCCGATCGCAACGGAGGCGTGCGCGGCAAGCGTCGATAGTATCGACATCTCCCATGCGATGTACGACCTGACATAGCGGTCGCCAACAAAGAGCACGCCGATCACCTGATCCGCGGCCAGCAGCGGAACGCCCAATATGGACTGAATATTCTCGTCGGTCATAGCCGAATCGATTAGGCGGTTATGGGTAAAGCGGCTGTCCGCGACGTAGTCGGACGAGGCGTACGGCGCGCGATTGCGGGCGACATAACCGCATACACCGATATCGATTCCTACCCTGACCTGCTTGAACTTTGCCGAGAACGCGCCATCGGTGGCACGCACGTAAAAATCGCCTTGCTGATCGTCGTAGATGGACAGGTAGCCGACGTCGCAGCCGATCAGCTTGCGCGCGCGCTGCACGATCGCCTGCAGGACGCGATCCAGGTCGGTAAGCGCAGTGAGATCCTGAGCGGTCTCAATCACCGCCAACAATCCGCGCTCACGCAGTTGATGCTGCTCGAATCGCTCGCGTATGGTGATAGCCATCTCCACGCTTCGGATCAAATCCCCCTTGGCTGCGCTTTCCGGCAAGGACATGATTCCATCATCCCGCAAACCGACAAGTTCGTGGCGATCCTCGCCTTGATACAGCGCACGCAGAATGCGGTAGTGATAGTCGTCAACAGAAAGCACTGGCGGGCCTCGTTGCATTTGAACATACAAGAATGATTTATATGTGCACTTATAACATTTGTTTTCGAACCTCCGCTACCTATACTAAGCGCACCCCTCTTGACCAACATCCATTATTAGAACCTGACCTCCCATGAGCCTGGATTCACGCCTACCGAATTTTCGCGCCCTCAATCCCGCCGAGCGCCTGAACCACATTGCCGAAAAGGCCCAGCTGGCCACCGAAGAACGCCAACTCCTGGCCGCGGCCGGCGCTCTCCCGATCGACACAGCCGATGGCATGATCGAGAACGTCGTCGCGAAGTTTGAATTGCCTTACGCCATTGCCGGTTATTTCCAGATCAACGGCAAAGATGTACTGGTACCGATGGCCGTGGAAGAGCCCTCCGTTGTGGCGGCCGCTTCGTACATGGCCAAGCTGGTACGTGAGAACGGCGGATTCCAGACATCCAGCACCGGTCCCATCATGCGTGCCCAGGTCCAGCTGATGAACGTTTCCGATCCCTATGGCGCCAGGCTTGCCATCTTGCAGCATCGCCAGGAAATCATCGATATCGCCAACAGCCGTGACCGCGTTCTCATCGGCCTGGGCGGTGGCTGCCGCGACATCGAAGTGTATGTCTTTGCGGACACCGCGCGCGGCGCCATGGTGATCACGCACCTGATCGTGGATGTGCGCGACGCCATGGGCGCCAATACGGTGAATACCATGGCTGAGGCCGTGGCCGGGCGTATCGAACAAATTACAGGGGGCCGGGTACGCCTGCGTATTCTGTCGAATCTTGCCGACCTGCGCCTGGCCCGCGCCCGTGTGCAGTTGTCTGGCCAGACGCTCGCTAGCAAAGACTATAGCGGACAGGAAGTGATCGACGGCATCGTGGACGCCTATGCATTCGCGGCGGTCGACCCCTACCGGGCGGCAACGCACAACAAGGGGATCATGAACGGTATCGATCCCATCATCGTCGCCACGGGCAACGACTGGCGTGCCGTAGAAGCTGGCGCTCATGCCTATGCCTGCCGCCAAGGCCGCTATACCTCCTTGAGCACCTGGGAAATCGCCGCCAACGGAGACCTGGTCGGGACGCTGGAAATGCCCATGCCTGTGGGGCTGGTGGGTGGTGCCACTAAAACGCATCCACTTGCCCGGCTTTCCTTGAAGATCATGGCCGTGACGTCCGCCCAGGAATTGGCCGAGATCGCCGTGGCTGTCGGTCTTGCTCAAAATATGGCGGCCCTGCGCGCCTTGTCCACCGAAGGTATCCAGCGCGGTCACATGGCCTTGCATGCGCGCAACATAGCCATCGCCGCGGGCGCCAAAGGCCAGGATGTGGACTGGGTAGTACGAGAAATGGTAATCAACAAAGATGTGCGCGTTGACCTGGCCATCCAACTACTGCAGCAGCGCAACGCCGCAAAAGCTTGAAACCAGAAAAAGAATCTGCTGGGCCCTGGAACTGAACACCCCAATAAAAACTGGAGACAACATCATGAACAAATCGCTATTTCATCTGAACGCATTCGCGCTGATGCTTGCATCAGCCTTCAGCACCAATGGTCACGCACAAAGCCCGCAAGACGTGGTGCGCATCGGTTTCATTACCGATATGTCTGGCCCCTATGCCGATACGGACGGGCCGGGAGGCGTCGAGGCAATCAGGATGGCGGTGCAGGATGCCGGCGGGAAGGTGCTAGGCAAGAAAATAGAAATTCTTTCCGCGGATCACCAGAACAAGCCCGAGATTGCGTCGGCGCGAGCCCGGGAATGGATAGACCAGCAGGGGCTGTCCTTGCTGATCGGCGGGGTGAATTCGGCTGCGGGACTCGCCATGAATACCATCGTGGCAGAAAAGAAAATCCCCTACATCAACATCGGCGCCGCCACGGCCCGCCTGACTAACGAGGACTGCACCCCGTACACGGTGCACTATGAATACGACACGGTTGCGCTGGCCAAGGGCACGGGTTCCGCTGTCATCAAGCAAGGCGGAAAATCCTGGTACTTCCTGGTGGCCGATTATGCATTCGGCCATTCGCTGGAAGCCGACACCGGCGCCGTGATCAAGGCCAACGGCGGCACCGTGGTGGGATCCGTTCGTCACCCGCCCACCTCGTCGGACATGTCCTCGTACATTCTGCAGGCCAGGGCCTCCAAGGCACAGGTCCTGGGCCTTGCCAATGCCGGCGCAGACACCATCAACTCCATCAAGGCGGCCAACGATTTCGGACTGACCAAGGACATGAAGCTGGTGGGTCTGCTCATGACCATCAACGATATCCACGGCCTGGGGTTGCCAGTGGCCCAAAAATTGATGATGACAGACAGCTGGTATTGGGACAGGGACGAAGCGTCGCGGGCGTTCGCGCAACGGTTCTACAAAACGATGAACAAAATGCCCAGTACCCATCAGGTGGCTGCTTACTCCGCCACGCTGACCTACCTGAAGGCGGTCGAAGCCGCCAAGACCACAGATTCGGACCAGGTAATGAAAACGCTGAAAAGCATGAAGATAGACGATGTATATACCAAAGGCCATATCAGAGCTGACGGACGCTACATACACGACATGTATCTCATGCAAGTCAAAACGCCTGAAGAATCGACTAAACCCTGGGACTATATGAAAATAGTCGCCACCATTCCGGGCGATGAGGCGTTTACGAAAGCGACCGATTCCAAATGTTCCCTGCTTAAACCGTAAACGGTCAGCCTTCCTCGCTGGCCCGTAGTACAAGATCGGACCACGCCCGGTCAATCAGCCTGGCATCATTGTCGTTCAACTGCGAATGATCGGACAGGGTGCGGCGCCAATAACGCGCCCCAGCCCTGCCGCTCATCCAGCCAAGCATCGAACGCACAATAAGGCGCAAGGGAACGCCCTTCTCGATCTCGCGGCCAGCGTACTGCACCATGGCCTGAACGATTTGCGCCGGCTCGGACACTATGAGGTCGGGATGCATGGAACGTGAAATATCCGACAGTATGCCCGGGTTGTGCCAAGCCGCACGGCCCAGCATCACGCCATCGAACTCACCCAACAAGCTTGCCACCTCGTACACGCCCGTTATTCCGCCGTTCAGCACGATCGTGCAGTCGGGGAAATCAGCCTTGATGCGGGCTGCCATGTCGTAGCGCAGGGGCGGCTTTTCGCGATTATCTTTAGGCGACAGTCCTTTGAGCACGGCGTTGCGGGCATGCACAATAAAGACGCGGCAGCCCGTGTCGTGAATCTTGCCGACGAAGTCCCGCACAAAGCCATAGGAGTCGTCATAGTCCAGCCCCAGCCTGTGCTTGACGGTAACGGGAATCGACACGGCGTCCTGCATGGCTTTTACGCAGTCGGCCACCAATGCGGGTTCCGCCATCAGGCAGGCGCCGAAAGCCCCCTTCTGCACGCGTTCGGATGGGCAACCGCAGTTCAGATTGATTTCGTCATAGCCCCATTGCTGGCCCAACCGCGCGGATTCGGCCAGCGCTTCGGGTTCGCTGCCGCCCAGTTGCAGCGCCACGGGCTCTTCGGCCGGATCGAAATCCAGGTGCCGCGCCACCTTGCCGTGCAACAACGCGCCGGTCGTGATCATTTCAGTATAGAGCCGGGCACGGGGTGCCAGCAGGCGATGGAAATAGCGGCAATGCCGGTCAGTCACATCTATCATGGGCGCCACACAGAGTCGCCAGTCGGAAACGGGGATAGCGGACAATTCAGTCGTCACGGGAAACAGGTTTGAGCCACAAAAAATAAACGATAAACCGTATTTTGCGTCATTTTCACGTTTCAAGCTTGGGGCATAGGAACAGCCAGGCGGCCACTCCGCTTGTTGCCAGGAAGTTCGCGCCGCACGAAGGCGGAACCTGGACTAAAATCACTGTCCCGGCTTTGCCGGTTTTTATTCATCCGCGGTTTACCACAAGCAGAGTTTGCAGCCCATGGCCGTTTTTACCCCTGTCAGCGACGACGATGTGCGCGCACTTTTGACCCATTACACCCTGGGCGAACTCGTCTCCCTGCGCGGCATTACCGCCGGTATTGAAAACACCAACTACTTTCTGACCACCACACAGGGTGAATATGTACTCACTCTGTTCGAGGTTCTGACCTGCGAGCAACTGCCGTTTTATATTGAACTCATGCACCACCTGGCGCAACGCCACATTCCCGTGCCCGAGCCGCAAACGTTGCGCGACGGCACGCGCCTGACCGCACTGTATGACAAACCCTGCACCATCGTCACACGTTTGTCCGGCGGCTACGAGCCGGCGCCCAGCGCCGCGCATTGCGCACTGGCCGGCGCAACGCTGGCGCAAGCGCATCTGGCCGCCCGGGATTTCGGCATAAAGCAGCCCAATCTGCGCGGACTTTCCTGGTGGCGGGAAACTACACCTAAAGTGCTGCCCTTCCTGAGCGGCACGCAATCCGCACTGCTGCAGGAAACCCTGGATGAACAAATACGGTTCGCCGAAAATAATGTCTATCGGGCGCTGCCAACAGGGCCGGCTCATTGCGATCTGTTTCGCGACAACGTGCTGTTCGACGGCACTTTCGAGATGCCCCGCATGGGCGGTTTCATCGACTTTTATTTTGCCGGCTGCGACACCTGGCTATTCGACGTTGCGGTAAGCGTAAATGACTGGTGCATCGAGCCCAATACCGGCGTGTTCGATACGGAAAAACTGGCCGCATGGGTGGGCGCCTACGCAGAAAATAGGCCGTTTACGAGCAACGAAAAAGCAGCATGGCCTGTTCTATTGCGGGCCGCTGCCTTGCGCTTCTGGGTATCGCGGCTCTATGACTTCTATTTGCCGCGGCCTGCGCAAACGCTCAAACCGCATGATCCCCGGCACTTTGAACGTATATTGCTTGAGCGCCGCAAGACCACAGTTCTGGCGCTTCCTTAGCAAGCTAACAAGCTATCATTAAACCTACGCGCATCGTTGCGCGTTCACCTCCGGCGCGATGCGTCTCCAGGAAGTCCAAGTCACTATGCAAGCTGCCACCCTTCCCATCACGTCAGGCTGGTCCTGGATTCAAGATGGATTCAAGCTGTTCAAACTCCAGCCCATGGCGATGTTTTTCTGGAGCCTGATGACCGGCTTTTTCATTACTGTCAGCTATCTGATCCCTCTGCTCGGCCAAATGGTGCTGATCGCCAGCACGCCCCTGCTCACCTTTATCACGCTGAGTGCCTGCCGCAATATCGCCGCAGGGCGACCCATGCTTTTGCCAATGTGGCTGGAACCCCTGCGCGATAAAGAAACCCGCAAGAGCCTGTTCGGTCTGGGATTCGCTTACATGGTGTGCTGTCTGGCCGGTGGATTCATCGCCACGCTGCCATTCCTGGATGGTTTGATGAGCGCCATCACTGCGGACGGCGCCATCGACGAGCGGGCGTTGATGCTGGCCATGCGCGGCCCTTTCATCACTTTTGCGCTGATATATGTGGTGATCTCGGCGCTGTTCTGGCATGCGCCCGCACTGATAGGCTGGCATCGCATCAAGATGACACAGGCGCTCTTCTTTTCCATGGTGGCATGTTGGCGCAACAAGTGGCCTTTCCTGGCCTACGGCGTCAGCTGGGCTGCGATATTCTTTGCCATACAAATGGCGGGTGCGACCCTGACTTCGCTTGGCATACCCCCGGGCATAATGCAGATACTGCTGACACCCGTGAACATCGTCGTCGCAGCGGTCTTGTACTGCAGCTTTTATCCCGCTTATATCAGCGTGTTCGGCACCAACTATCCGGGTCAAGGCCATGGTGATGCCCATGGCAGCGGGGATGAAGACAGCGTTCTATAGCACTTTCATAGGCCGGATACGCCAGACAGTAACCACCTGGCAGTTCGATGGCCGATGCGGCACGTAGACAGAATGCCACGCGCCCGGGCAGCATATTGCTGACCTGCTTCAAGCGCTTGCCATCCGCGCCCAGGAACACGACGTCGATCGCGTAGCGCATCCCGAATGAGTGGACGGCCCGGCAGGGCGACAGGTACAGGCCAGTATGCCAGGGCAGGCACGGCAAGCCATGCAGGCCGCGCAGACGAGCCCAAAAGCTCTCGGCTCTGCGCAGAGTGAGTGGGGGTAAGGTGTCGACGGCCTTAACACTATCCCGGCGTGACACCTCTGGGTTCTGTAATCGGCTCATCAAAATTCGTTTCCCATGATCTTGATGGCGATGGGGAATCCGATTACAAGAAACGTGCACGGGAAAATGCACAGCACCATAGGAAACAGCATTTTCACAGGGGCCTCAAGAGCCAGTTTTTCGGCCCGCAAGAACCGTTCTGTACGCCGCTGATCCGATTGCGATCGCAATAAGGGCCCCAGGCTCATACCGAGCTGATCCGCCTGGGTCAACGCCGTCACAAGACTTCGGACCGCGGCAAGGCCTGTTCGTTCCGCCAGTTCGTCAAGCGCTTGCAATCGCGGCATACCCGCGCGCATATCGGCCAGGGCATGCCGCAACTCGCTGCGCAGAGGGCCTTCAGGTCCATGATGCGCAGCCTGTTGCAAAGCACCTTGAAGATTCAGGCCGGCCTCCACGCATAAGGTCGTCATGTCCAGCAAGAAAGGAAACTCGCGCAGCATTAGATTCTGCCGGCGCTTTCCCATATCGTGCAACCATAGTCGCGGCCACCACATGAGACACAGGCCTGCCCCCATGGGAAGGACTACACTCTGTAGCGCCGCCACATCGAGTGAAAAAAACAGGAACATCGGTGCAGCCAGACCGACCAATAGAAATACGAGGCACTGCAGCGCGACCACATGATCTGGCTGCCATGCCGAAGCCAGGCCCGCTATTTGGATACGTCTTCCGAGCGCCTCGCGCATCGGCCACGAGATGAATGGCCCGCATAGCCGGGAAAGGACGGATATCCAAGGCCACGCCAGCCTGAATAGCGTGCCTTGAGACGGTCTTTCAATATCGGCATCCTGCGTGACCACGGGACGCGTAAATACCCAGACGACAAGACAAAGCGACACACCCGCGGCCGCGCAGCTAATCCAGAAGAACATAGGTCATACCTGAATATTGACGATACGTTGAATGAAAAATATGCCGAGCAACTCGAGGACGGTGATGACGGCCAATACAAGCCAGCCCATGGGAGTCTGCCATAAGGCCTGCATGGAGTGCGGATCAAGTTGGTTCAACACAACACCCAAAGCAACAGGAAGACAGGCCATGACCCAGGCTTGCATGCGCCCTTGCGAGGTCAAGGCCCGTATACGCCCGAGCAAATGCAAACGGGCGCGCAAGGTCGCGGCAATGCGTTCGAGCGTTTCAGCAAGGCTCCCACCGCTTTGGGACGCTATTTTCAATGAAGAGACGACCAGTCCGGCGCCCTCGGTGGGCACCCGCTGATAGAGATTAGCCAGGGCCTGCTCGAACGATACCCCCATGCGCTGCTCACGCAACACAAGACCGAATTCCTGTATCAACGGCGCAGGAGACTGGGCCACGATATGCCGCAAGGCCGAGTGCACGCCTGAACCCGAACGCAAGGCGCCTGCAAGCGCCTGGACCAGATCGGGCAGCTGTTCGTCGAAATGTTGCAGTCGTCGTCGTTTCAGGCGCTTGATGCTGTACTGAGGAGCTACCAGCGCAAGCGTGCCCGCCGCTGCGCAGACCCATACCGAGCCTGCCGCGATATAAAACAACACGATGACCAGCGCACAAATCAAGACATTGGCGAACCATAGCTGCGCAGGGTCCAGAAACAGGAAAAATTCGCTCATGCGCTGCTTGGCTTCCTTCTTGAACGCCGTGCGATAGCGCTTGTAGGCTTGCGCGGCCGACTTCTGGAAAATCCAGCTGATTACCGTGACCAGCACGGCAATCGAGAGCAAAAAGATCATCACCATAAAAGTCTTCCGTCAGGCCGGGTGCGCACGCGTCGCCCCTAAAGGGTCCGAACGAACGAAAGCTTGAATTTCGCTGCGGGCCGGTGTGCGTTGATTGAACCAATCAAGGGGCAGCCGTGCGGATCCCGCTTCATCCTGGAAGCATTCGGGGACCACACCGCAGCCGATAAATAGGGCGGAAGGGCCGCCCTGATAGCGAAAAAGCGCTTGCGTTTGTATCCTGCCGCTCTCCATGCCGGTGACTTCGACGATAGAAGTGATCAGCCGCATACCGGTATTCAACCGGGCCTGCTGGACGATGACGTTAATGCTGCCTGCTATGTGTTCCCGCACCGCGGCCAAGGGAATATCCATGCCAGCCATCAGGATCATGGTTTCCAGACGAGACAGCGCATCGCGAGGGCTGTTGGCATGCAGAGTGGTCAAGGAACCTTCATGCCCCGTATTCATGGCGGCCAACATATCGAAGGATTCCCCGCCACGGCATTCGCCGATGACAATGCGATCGGGCCGCATGCGCAGGGCATTGCGCACCAGGTCGCGGATATTGATCTCGCCACGGCCCTCCAGATTTGCCGGACGCGCTTCCAGCGCCACCAGATGCTGGTGATTAAGACGGAGTTCAGCCGCATCTTCAATGGTGACTATGCGCTCGCCAGCCGGAATACAATTGGACAGAATATTCAGCAGCGTGGTCTTGCCCGAACCTGTTCCGCCGGAGACGATGATGTTCTTCCTGTGCTCGACACAGGCTGACAGGAAATCGCGCATGGACTCGTCCAGAGCGCCGACACGCAAGAGATCCGCCATTCCGGGCCTGCTTTGCGGAAATTTGCGTATGGTGATGCTGGCTCCGCGCAATGCAACTGGCGGAATCACCGCGTTGACGCGCGAGCCATCGCGAAGGCGCGCATCGACCATGGGAGAACTTTCATCGATCCGCCGTCCCAGCGGTGAAACAATGCGCTCGATAACGCCCAGTACCGCCTGCTCGCTGCTGAAGGCCGCGTTATGCCGGAGAAGGCGGCCTCCCGTTTCGATATAGATTTCATCGTGCCGATTCACCATGATTTCAGTGACGACATGATCAGCCAGCAAGGGCTCCAAGGGGCCTAATCCTACTGCCTCGTCGACCACATCCGTCAAGAGTGCAGTCCTATCCATTGAGTCAGGCAGTTCTGCATCGTGCACAATAATTTCGCGCAGTGCGGCCGTCGCTTCACTGCGCAAGGCGTCGTCGCTCATGCTGGCAATGTCGCGGCGCCGTAAATCCAGTGCTTCGAGAAGGGCGACATGCAAGCGCCGACGATGACGAAGAAGGGTATCGAGATCTAATTCATTTGAGGCATGAGCCTCACCCTTGCATGGCGGTTGCCGATCGACCAGCACTGGGCGCAGCGGCGCCGACCCGCCCGTCACGACCGCCCCCACTGAGTCGTCGTCTGAAGGATGATCGCAAGGCAATGCGTTTTCCGTCATTGGAACAATCGGGTGATGCTGGATCGATCCGCATAAACGGAGCAAGCAGGGGCCGATCACAATTTCGTCATCGAGTCCAAGCGGTCCGTACTGTGTTATTCGCTGCCCGTTGACCAGCGTGCCGCTCAATGCGCCGAAGTCTTCAAGAAAAAGGCCGCCCGCGCGCCGCTCTATGCGTGCGTGACGCTTTGCGACCCGCCAGGCCTTTAGCCGTAAGCCGCAACCGGACCCTCTTCCGATATCGAGCGGCAATGCGGCTCTGAGCGTATTCACGGTGCCATCTTCGAAGCGCAGTTCCATCTCGATCATGTTCACTCCCGAAAATCATATTGATTGGAGCCCGCGCGGGTATGGGCTTGCGGCCAAACTGCTGCATCCGACCGAACACCTTCCTGCCATTGGGAGCCTTCGCCTTCCCAGGGATCCCAGCGTGTACCAGACAGATCCGGGAGCGCGCTCGGAAAACTACTGGCGGCACGTACCGGCACATTGATGAGCTGCTCGTCAGGGAACGCGGCGTCGAGAATTCCCTGACTCTTATGAACGCGGCGCATGAGGTCGGGATGGTCTGGCGCCACGACCACAGGGGTGACAAATATCGCGAGTTCAGTCTCGTTGCGCTGGTAACGGGTTGACTTGAACAAGCGACCCAGCACCGGAACGTCGGCTAGCCCCGGCATTTTGTCGACGTTACGCGATTCATCACGCGACAGGAAGCCCGCGAGTACAAGCGTCTGCCCGGACCGCACATTGAACTCGGTAGCAGCCCGCCTTGTTTTGAGCGATGGTCCGTTGGGAACCGAGATTGACGTGTCGACCGAACTGACTTCGACTTCGATGCGCGACCGTACCGCAGCGTTGCGCTCGATTTGCGGCGTTATTCTGAGGGAGACCCCGTAAGGCTTGAACACCGTGTTCGTATTTCCGTTTTTGTCTACGGTGGAATATGGAACTTCACCGCCCGCGAGGAATTCCGCGGTCGCGCCACTGCGGGCGAGCAATTGGGGCTGGGCCAGCACGACAGCTTCGCCAGTCTGCGCCATGGCGTTGATGCGTGCGGACAACAGTGCATTGATACCAAAATACCCGGCGGCGGCCGTCGCCGGGAATGGGATAGGCACGGTCGGCAAGCCAGGACGATCGGTGAAACGCCTGGAACCGCCATCCCATGAAAGTCCCGCGTTGATGCCGCCATCCGCGGCGGAATTCCAGCGCACCCCAAGCTCCTGCAATTGGATACGCGGTACCTCGACGACCTGGACGTCAAGAAGAACCATGCGATCCCAACCTACCTGGCTGGTGAAGTCCAGAAGTTGCGGATAGCGTTTCCCGAGCTCGGCCACCCGTTCACGGTCACTGTCTGACAAATCATCACCTTCGACCATCAACTTGTCCCCGACAATTGACACCTTCGCCTGTGGGATGCGCTCCAGGGCGCTACGAAGTTCCTCCTGCACCTGACGAGCTCCCTCCGCAGCGACGTCCACCTGATATCGGTGGCGTTGACCGTTGGAAGACCAGATCTGCAGCGCGCTGGATCCCTCGTGCCGAGCGAAAACGATGACTTCCTTTTCTTCGGTCGTTACGGCGTTCAAGATGTGACCATCCCCTACCGCGATGCGCGCCACGTCTGGGATCCCCAGCACTTTTACTTCGCCGACTTGCAGCTTCAGCAGCGTATCCTGCGGAGCGGCCAGACCGGGTGACACCACCATGAGCGATAGAATTAGCCAGCCGCGACAGAGGTTGAGCATCATTGCCGGCACCTACTCGACGGGGGCATCAGACAGCGACGCAGGGCCTGCGGTCAGATCGTGGATACGCGGGGCGTCGTGAGCGTCGGCTACCGACTGCATCCAGGCGCTGACCAGTTCGGGCGCATAGGGCAAATCGAACAGACCGCTGCCCTGGCGTGGCGATGACAACCCCGAAGAAGTGAGTCCGGGTATAGTTGCGATGACCTTGTTGCCATAGATGACTGGAATCTTCTTGCTGACCGCGGGCGGCAGCCCCGAGTCAATTTCCAATAGACTCGCCAAGTCGCCGCGCACCGCCTTTTGGGTGGCGACGCTGTCCGTCGGATGGCGAAGTACTGCCGTTATGGTGCCGCTTTGCCGTGCTGCGACCAGCTTAACCGCATCTTCAGGAGCGGCATCCAGCGTAACAGTGGCGTAGGCACCTTGACGCAATGGTGTGCTCTCGTGTGCTTGCTGCGTTGTGGTGCCGGTTGCCAAGACCAATACTCCCTGCAATAACGGCGCAGTGATCCGGCGCCGCCGATACTCGAACGACACATACAGATCGATCAGGTCGCCAGGTTGTAACAAGCCCGAAACGGAATTGATGGCGTCCACCGGCATAGTGATGGCCCTGCGGCCCGTCGCGAGATGAGATGAGAAGGCAGTCTGCTGCTGTGCCATTGCATGGGCAGGAAGAACAAGATCGCCGCCGCGCAAAGGCGAGCGCAACACAGTACCGTGCAACTCGCCATGGCGTTCCGGAGGAATGCTGTCGCTGGATGCCACCGACGCTGGCAATGATCGCAGCGCAAGGTGTTCCGAACCCAGCTGCGTTCCGGCAGGCAGATCGTGGGCGGCTACGACGCGGTTCACCATGGGAACCCGGGCCTGTGCTTCGAGCAATTGAACACGATTCTGTATGTGCTGGCGTGCTGCCCAGGCAGCACAGAGGCCGGCGACGAGTGCCAGCGATAGCATCGCCAGGGAACGATTAAAGATCGGTGCCCTCATTGGATATCCTTTCTCACGATGACTTATTGAACGTGGTGAACGAATAAAGTAGTTCCTGCCGCGCTGACCTGAGGAAACAGCATCAGGCGCGCATTCCCTCGACGCCAGGCGCTTGAACCGCGTGTTGCAAAAGCCTGTTCGCGAGTCCACCCTTCTTGGTGCAGGCCACGTTCGATATAAGCAAGAAGTTCATCACGATCAAGTGCGACGCTATAAATATGTTGGTTTACGGTATGAGGCCTTGCGGCGGATGTCAGGCTGAACCTTCTTGCCGCATTGGCGGGCAACCATTGGAACAAATGGTCCCTGTCTGTGCCGGGCGGATTGGTACTTGGGGCTTGTACATACAGCGCCGACACATAGCCGCGGGATCCCTGTGGAGCCGACTCGATTTCAGCCAACCAATGCCATCCGGCCCGCAGCCCCGACAATATGATCTTGTCGCGTAGCGTCAGAACGCGCTGGAAGATATCAGTATGGCCAGACAGGATCTCGGCCGCTTCGACAGCAAGCAGGGTTGAAGCAAAGGACTTTGCGTAGGACGGCATCCCGGATAGCTGCATGGCCTGGTGTTGCTGCCAATGAAACCGCTTGTCGGGCAACGAGGCAAGAAGTGCCTCCACCTTCTTATCCGTATCGAATAGTGGCATGCCGTTAGCCTGACCCGACACCATTACAAAGCCCAGGCACGCATTCGCGAAAATGCGGCACAGGCCGATAATTAATGGAAACAAGCTCAAACCACGGGCTGTCAATAGGGTTTTCACACGATTATTCATATCCCGGACTTCCCAAGTGAAAATCGGGTACCTGACCGGCCCAGGGAGCCAACCAATCGAAGATCGGTTCGGGACGATTCCAGGCTGCATCAACCCGCGACATCGCGGCCGCGACATCGGTTCCTAGCGCATACGACGAACCTGCGCTCTGGTTCCATGCAAGCGCGGACTCAGCCACGACCTGTTGCGTTGAAGCATCGCTGGACGCATGACCGGCGCCCGTAAGAATGGCGGTATGGCGTCGCAAAACGAATTGCTGTCGATCAAAGTCATTCAGTCCGGTTACAGTAGCCGTTTCCGGCGCCCTAACAGGTCCAGACAGCGGTGCGACAGCAATATTGCTGGCCACTATGCCGGTGTCTTCAATACGCCATTGCCGGCGCAAAATGGCGGCTTTGTCAGATGTCCGCCCTGCCTGCGCCGACGCGTCCAGCACGGTTTGCCGGTCTATCTGCAACGTCACTTCATTAAGTCCCGGACTTAACAGTCGTTCGCCACGACGATCCGACCATTGATGGGCACGCCCCGAAAAATAATGTTGCCGCATTTCTACTTCCATAGACGCACCTGGATCACGGCTTAGTGCAAAGGCAACGTATCGGCTCGCATGGGCGGCCTGTAGCGCCATGTCCTGCAGCCGTCCCACCCAGCCGACACCAACCCACAAGGAAAGCAATGCCAATAAGACCACCAAGCCCTCGAGCAATGCCTGCCCACGCTGGGTCGTGGGCCACGCACATTCATGCCAGGGAGAAGATGTCGGAAGCCGACATCCAAGCGGGGGAGATAGAATCAGTTTCATGGCCCTGTGTCGCCCAGTTGGGTAGAGGTATGGGCGGCAAGTCGCGCCTGCCAATAGGGATGAAAAAGGTTGGCGTATTCGCGCTTGCCATCGGAACGCACATGAGGCCTGTCGAAAAACGTTTCGGCGCCGCTCTGTGTCGTGATCGTGAGACCTTGCGGACCTGGATGCCTGAGCGTTACACCAAACCTCAAGGCAAAGTCTGTACCTTGCCGATTTACGTCGATGTAGTCAGGCAGGCCGCCACCCTCCCAGCGATGTCGGTTCGCCGCCGCCCTAGAATTGGCCAATGGGTTATCGCTGCCGGATACGATGTCCCAGTCAGTGGCGTCCTTCACCCAGCGCCAGAAGTCCTGAGCCGAGAAATCGGCCGGAGCGTCACCCACATGGGCCCCGGTCATCACGGAATGCGATGTGCTAGGTATCCAACCCCACCCCATTGCGTATTCGCGGTAGTAGCAGCCTATCCATTTATTGGATCGCAGGGCATGATAGGACTGTGTGTCGATGGACTGCCAACGCCCGGAAGCGTCAAGTTCCGTGCGACCACGCCGACGCAGTTCGTGTCTTAAGTGGGGGCATCGGGCGTCAACGGACCACGGATTTGAAGCAGTATGGTCACGTGGCGAAAGAAAGCGATATACCTGCGCCATGTCTTTGACAAATGAATGAAGCGACTGCCGACCCGAATGGAGCTGCACATAACCGGGCCATTTATCGTGATCTACAGTGAGGTTGAAATCATGGACAACGGGGAATTCAGGGAAATTTCGGGCAAGAACAGATTGCATGGCAGCGGCTCGGGCTTGCGGCAGACTGTTTGCAACGTCATCCTGAACCGTTGTGAGCACCGTTCGGACCACGTCATCGTGATCGGCGTAGGCTCGTGCCAATTCGCCTTGCGTCGTGGCACGAGCATCGAAACCGGCGGCCCTCTTGGCAGCGCGATAGGCTGCGCCATGGTCCTCGCCAAACATCATCGAAACGAGAAAAGCCGGGGGATTTCCACTGGCCAGCTGATGCGCCTGATTTCCGCCCAGCGACGCCCATGTACCCAGAGTGACCAGGTGAGCCATGGCAAGCTGGTGTCCAACGTGCGCACGGTTAACATACGCCATGAAGTTCATGCCGCGCGCTTGTGTCAAGGCGCCGCTATAAGCCGCTGCATCGACCGCATGCAACTGCCTGGCCTTGGCCGCCACTACCTGCGCGGTAGCGAAATACCTGAGAAACACCACGATAGCCACGCCGGCGAGCAGCATGCCCAGCACCAAGGCTTGCCCTTGCTGCGCACCAGTCATGACTGAGGGCCGCGTGAAGCTCATTGCGCCCCCGAGTTACCGGTGAATGACTTGAGGGTCTTGGCAGCAGTTTGCGCGGCGGCCGCTTCGGCAGCAGTTTGCGCCATGCGAGATTCTTCGGAGCCATCTTCCCCGGCCAGCTCCTTGGCCATAGCCGCCGTCTGCGAGCGGACGACCTGACCGAATAACTGGTATACGGCGATCGCGGCCACTGCGACGAGCGCGACCACGATAATGTATTCGGTCATACCCTGGCCGGATTGCCTGCCTTGTCGTTTTTGCACGATGTTCTCCTGAAACATTTCCAGGATTCCAGTGTGCGCGCAGGCCGGTTTGCTAACAATTCGGGAATGCCGAATTGGGCAAATAAGGCGCTACCCGCGAGAACGGGGCACCGCTACCCCAACGTGAATGTCCTCGCCGCAGCGCGGTTTAATGTGGCTCGCTGTCGGTCGGATACGCCGTAAGAGCCTCTTGCGGTTTCCGACCGTCGTGTAACTCGGCGTACAATTCGTCCTAGCATTCCTCCATGGGTTCCCTAACCCCATCCATCAAAAAGGCTCATCATGACCTTGGCATACGCCCCGCAATCGCGGGTATCGCTCTATCTCGCGCTATTGGTAGCGTTCCACGTCGTTATCATCATCGCCAGCAATTATCTGGTGCAGCTTCCCATCGACCTGTTCGGCTTTCACAGCACCTGGGGCGCCTTTAGTTTTCCCTTTATTTTTCTGGCAACCGACCTGACCGTGCGCCTGATTGGCAAGACCGAGGCCCGTAGCGTGATAGCGCGAGCCATGCTACCGGCCCTTATCGCGTCCTACATCGTGTCGGTGCTGTTCCATGAAGGCCGCTTCAACGGCATCGACACGCTAAGCGAATTCAACAGCTTCGTGTTCCGCATCGCCTTCGCCAGTTTCGCCGCCTACGTGCTGGGTCAGCTACTGGATGTGCAAGTGTTTGACCGCATGCGCCGCAACTATATGCAGTGGTGGGTGGCGCCCGCCGCGGCGGCCGTGGTGGGGCAGGCGCTGGATACGGCCGTCTTCTTCAGCGTTGCCTTCTGGCGCAGCAGCAACCCCTTCATGGCCGAGCATTGGGCGGAGATCGCCGTCGTGGACTACGTCATCAAACTGGCTGTCAGCCTGCTGCTGTTCGTGCCCATGTACGGGGTTGCGCTGAACGCCATCGTCCGGATCATGAAACGGCGTGATGCCGCATTGGCCCGGGCGTGACCGCCCCCTTGACCGACTATCTGAAGATCGTCGCCAATGGGGTCAAGTTCGTCACGGCTAGAACGCCCGGCTTGTACCTTATTGCAAGTTAGAACTGCCAGCTGGCCTTCAAGGACCCCGAATGGCTACGGACTTTATTAGACAGCAGCCCGTCGTATTGAAGCCTGACGTCCATGCCTTTCTTGCCTAGCACTTGAACACCTCCCGATACTTGGCCGAAGATACGCCCGGTATCCAGCGTGGACTTGAAGGGATCCGTGCCGGCCGGCGCGCTCATGGGTGTTCCGATGTACTACGCCTACCACGGCGCATCGCCTCCCGCCAGGTCGGGAGCATCCCACGCGACGATTTATCCGTACGGACCATTCAGCAACAAAAATGGTGACACCGTTATCCTGGGCATTCAGAACGAACGGGAATGGGCGATCTTTTGTGAGCATGTCATCCTCAACGCCACACTGGCAAGCGACCCACTGTTTTGCACCAATAGCCTGCGTCATCAACGTCGCGAAGCCCTGCAGGCGATTTACACAGAGAGCGAAATCGCGCGCATGCGGGCGACGGGTTCCGTATAGGTTATTTTTAAGAATGCACAACCCAAAGCAGACTTTGATCAGTTCGACGGTGCGGCGGTGAAGACCTCCAATTGAGCGACGATCCTCAAGCAAACTCGATGACTTCATGCAACGGTTTGCGAGGCTTCTGTGACCAGTTCCCCGACATCGGATAACCGACGGTGACAATGATGGCAGGCACCTCTGTCGTCGTCAGTTTGAATTCGCGCGATAAGCCTTCGGGGTCGAAGCCAATCATTGCCCCTGTGGCCAACCCCATCCCCTCTGCCGCGAGCATCAACGTCATTGCTGCCAGCGATGCAGAGCGGATGGCCTCATCACGCTGTAATTCTGGGTTGTCGGTATGCGTGCGAGTGGCTTGAGCAACCCATCCATCGACTGCCGATTGGTCCATGATCCCTGCTTCCGCGGACGGCTCGAGGGCCTGGCGCAGTTGCTCGTGAGCAGCCAGTGTGCCGCAGATGATGAACGTCACCGATGCGTCGGCAACCTTCTGCTGTCCGTAGGAAACAGCCTTCAAACGCGCCTTGGCCTCGGACGAACGCACGGCAATGAACCTCCAGTTCTGGAAATTGTACGCTGAGGGCGCGCGCGTGGCTTGGTCAACTAGCCCCTTGATGTCATCATCGGATAGTTGTCGGCTGGGGTCGTAGTAATTGGTCGAAACACGTGACTCAATAGCTTGCTTGATGGGGTTGCTCATAGGACTTTCCGTTAAATTTAAGTGGACAGTTTTAAGAAAAGGATGAAGGTGATTTGATCAGGTTGGCCGGTTTGATGCCCATTGCACTACCAAGATGCTGCCAAGCACCATGAGGAGCCCGACCAGAGACACGCCCGTAACGGATTGCCCCAGCAGTGCCCAGCCAAGAATCACTGCCGTCAACGGACTCAGCAACCCCAGCGATAACACAGCCACCGGCGACAATCGTGCGATGCCACGAAACCACAGCGCATAGGCGAACAGTGCGCCCGCAATAGAGAGGTAGGCATAAGCCAGTGCCTGTGTAAGGTTCAATGTCGGCAGTGGTGGATCCGCTACCAAGGCGACGGGCGCCAACATCAGACCACCGGCCAGCAGTTGCCAGCCCGTCAGGGCAAGCACTGGCATGTCCGTTCGCCAGCGGCGTGTCAGATAGGTCCCGGCAGCCATGCATGCGGCTCCGGCCAACGCAGCTGCAACGCCGATCGGCTCCCAAATGGTGCTCGGGGACAGCAGCAGGATCGCCATGCCCACAACGCCCAGCATGCTGGCCCACATTGCCAATTTTATCGGCTTGCGATGATCTACAGCCCATATCAACGCCATGACCAGCAGCGGCTGGATCGCGCCCACTACCGATGCCAAACCTCCAGGCAGGCGATACGCCGCCACGAACAACAACCCCTGAAAAATTCCGATATTCAACGCTGACAGTACGACCAAGCGGCCCCATTCACGCCCCGTTGGTAGATGCCGCAAGCATAAGACGAGCAGTAAACCAGCGGGTAATGTCCTAATCAAAGCGGCGGTAAACGGTCGGTCCGGCGGGAGCAGTTCCGAGGTAACGATATAGGTCGAACCCCAGATGGCGGGCGCCAGGGCCGTCAGGATAATGTCACCCCAGACTGGGTGATGTGAGGGACTGGGCATGAAACAATCTTCAATTCAAGATAAAATTGAAGTTTGACGGCATTTTATCTTGAAGTCAAGACAAGTGGAGATTGCAATGAGAAGAAAGCGACAACCGGACTCGGTGGATGCCATCCTTGAACAATGGCGCCGCGAGCGTCCGGATCTGGAGATCAGCCCGATGGGGCCCATTGGGCGCCTCAAGCGTTGTGCAGCGCTACTACAGCGCGAACTGGATAAGATGTTCTCGGAATTCGGAATGACCAATTGGGAGTTCGATGTACTGGCCACGCTAAGACGTTCCGGTGCCCCATACTGTCTGGCGCCGACAACGTTGTTTGCAGCATTGATGATCACTTCCGGTACGATGACTCATAGGCTTCAGCGGCTGGAGGCTGCCGGTTGGGTGCAGCGCATACCGAACCGCAACGACGCACGCAGTATGCTGGTCCAACTGACCCCGGCAGGGCTTGAACTGATCGATCGCGCGGTAGAGGCGCACGTTGAGAACGAACGGGAAATCCTGACGCTGCTTCAGCCTGAGGCACTGGCATCCCTGGATGATCGCCTCGCTGAGTTGCTGTCGACGTTAGAAATCCCGGAGGACAAGCCGCGCTGACCGCCAAAAGGCCTAATAACAGCGACTTCGACCAACCGACGGAGAGGCTGCGGTGCCGATCGAGTTAGCACCAATTCGTGACGCGAAGTGGACTTACGCAGGAACGTACGTCAATCTAATCACGGCCTCGCCGATCAACTCGTTTGCTACAAGGCGGAGCGGCACCCGGGGGCCAGCGAAGAATGGCTTGCCATGACCAGGTACGATTGGATGGAGATAAATCAAGTTTTCATCAATGAGGCCTATCTCGGCCATGCTGTGTGCAAGGTTTGATCCGCCAACTTCAATCTCGCCTGCAAGTCCATCCTTCAACCTGCGGATTACCGCCGCAACAAGCGGCGACCGTACACACTGCCCGTCAAGCCACGCGCTTGCTCAATGACGCGACGAAAGAGTGTGGCGCCTGGAGAAGATGAAGCGCGCAGTAGACGGCTAACCACATGAGGGCATGCAGCCGTTGTCAGGGGCAGCAATGGGTCGAATAGCGCCTGAGCTTTTTTCGGTCCATCGGGTTGTCAGATGTACGCGATTATCAGCAAACTAAAACTCCCTTCCCTACAAAATGAGTTCATCACGAATCCGACCACTTCCGCTCCTTTGAAGCGCGCGCCTTGGAACAAGGGCAAACTCGTTGGGCAAAAGGCACCGTTAAAGCTCAAGGACATCTGGGCTATCCGCGTTCGACTACAACTTTCGAACGAAATTCGTAATCTTGCTCTTTTCAACCTGGCGATTGACAGCAAGCTTCGCGCATGCGATTTGGTGAAGCTACGAGCCCGAGATATCGCACACGGAGAGCACGTGTCAACTCGTACGATTGTTATGCAGCAGAACACCCAACGTCCTGTGCAATTTGAAATCACAGAACCAACACGTGATGCGTTGGCGGTGTGGATTCGCGCCAGACAATTACGTACTGATGATTTTATTTTTCCAAGTAGGTTGCGTGCATAAGACCCGTCCGTTTGGTGTATCCAACTACCTAAACGATGAAGCAGATATCACCGCCTACCCTCAGGTCGCAATAGGAGATGGAGATCCAGCGCTGTTGGCGGCAGCATTGGGCGACATCGCCAGAGCCCAAGGCATGACTCAATTGGCCCGCGACACCGGACTGTCTCGGGAAAGTCTTTACAAGAGTCTTTCGGGAGAGCGTGCGCCCAGCTCCGATACGCTGTTCAAGGTTATCCATGCCATGGGTTTTAAGCTGACGGTTGAGCCTCTGACCACGCATGGCTGAATCTGGCGTGTCTGGAGGCGGCCAGTAACGGCCAATCAACACTTTCTTGGCTGGCACGCTTCGTGCACGTTGCGGGGCTTACATAAGCATAGCGTTCAGATTAGCCAGTTTTCTACGACCAAGCCACGAATCCGCTCAAATTCCCTGGTGTTTCCCGTCACGAGCGTCATGCCAAGCGCGTAGGCGTGAGCACCGATCAACAGATCGTTGGCGCCGATGGACTCTCCAGCTGCCTCCAGTTCGGCGCGAATGCCACCGTATTCAGCATCGGCCGGGATGTCCAGAGGCAGAACGGGAATCGTCTCCAATAGGCTTTCAACCCGCGCCAGCAGCTTCGCGGAGCCCTTTTTCGCGCAACCGTAGCGTAACTCGGCTGCAACGATGATGCTGGTGTAGATTTCTTGGTGGCCGACCCGCTCGATGTGGTGGGCAGCGGAGCCATCCGGAACCCGCAGGAGCGCACTGATGATGTTGGTGTCCAACAGGTAGCCGCTCACAGGACATCCTCCGGCACAGTCGGTGTGTCGGAGATGTCGGGGAGTTGGTCGTCGGGAGCGGGCGGCTCCTCTTTTCGCCATTGGGCCAAGAGCTCCACGATGTTCCTTGGCCCGCTCACAGGCTCAATGATGAGCTTCGTGCCCTCTCGACGGATCAACACACAATCACCCGGCAACTCGAACTCAGCTGGGATACGCACAGCCTGGCTGCGATTGTTGCGAAAGAGCTTGGCTTCACGAGCCCTGGATTTGGTGATCGCGGTCATCTTCGCCTCCTGGGATGTATATGCCATATTGTATATGCCAAAATACCAGAAGGAAAGCATCTAGGTCTTATCCCGTCCGCGTAGCTCAGCTCCTGTAATCCTGAATTGCAAGAAATACTCCACCTGGCGGCGCGCCCCTGAACTCCAACGTTGCCCGGCTGGCTGCTTCGGAATGATATTCGTTATTCGCGATAGATTACTTCCGGCCGAGGCTGTGTGGAAACGGCGTTTTCACACAGCCTCGGCCATAAGCGGTCAGTGGAGACCGGTTTCTCAACGCAAGACGTCAGGCATGCCACGCCTATGCAGTGTAAGTAATGACAATCCGGCACCCACTTCAGACAAAAGTTTCGGAATTCAATGCCGACCCAACTTGGCATATGAACAAGGTGAGGAACCTTACGAGTGCGCTATCGGCGCATATCTGCGGCAAACACCGCCTGTCCCTACATCACCACATCCCCATCCCTCCCCACGACCACATTCGCCGGCAACGACTCCCCATGCTCCATTAGCCAGCAATCAAACTCATGCCCTACGTGGGTCAACACCGCCTTCTTCACATTTAGCAACCCAATCGTCTCCAGCGCCCGAGTCAGATCATTATGATTACGCGGCGCTTCCTGCAAAGGCCCATACGAACAATCCAGAACCAGCAAGTCCAGCGGCTGTTCCTGCAACCTGGCCTGCGTGTCGGGCGGCAATCCCACTGTGTCGGTCAGGTAAGCCACGCTGCTGATTCCATCACTGAACAGATAACCAAAGGTCGGCTTGGAATGATTCAAGGGCAGCGGCGTCAATGAAAAGCCGTCGAACGTCCGTGTCTGGAATGCCGTAAGTTTCTGCGAGAAATCCAGCATGCCGGGGTGCTTGTACAGGTCGGCAAAGCCTTCCGGGTCGTCCGGCCCCAATACCGGCAGGCGCATGCCGTTGCCCCAGCGCCAATGCAGCAGTCCCTGCACGTGGTCGGCGTGGTAATGGGTTTGCAGGACGCCGTTTATGCTGCCTGGAGGAAAGCGCTCGGCCAGGTCGGTCAGCCCGGAATCCACCAGCCAACGCTGGCCCCCGCACTCAATCAAGGCCGAACACGGACCGCGGCGAAAACGGGTATCGTGCCGCGCCCTTGCGCATGCGGGACATTGGCAGTTGTACACGGGAACCTGCGATGCATTGGCGGTACCCAGCAGTGTCAATTTCATGCCGTATGCCGATAGTTGTGATTGCTGCTCAGCCCCGAACGCTCGCTGGCGTCAGACTGTGTCAAGTGAACATATAGCGTCTGGATGGCGTGGTCCACATCGTTTGAGTTGTCCACAACCAGTACCGGCACGCCATTGCTGCCCTCGCCCACCCCGCAAGAAAATCGGGCGTTGCGCTCCAGCCGCCTGGAAACCTGTTCGGCATCCTCGCGGCCGCGATCCTGCAGGCGCTGCCGCAACAGTTCCGACTCGACAGTCAGCAATACCGGCAGCAAGTCAGGATATCGCTGGCGCGCTTCCTGCAGATAAGCGCGTGAGCCGTTAAGCAATACATCCCAGCCTGCCAGCAAGTGATCGTTGATGTCGCTGAAAACACCATAAGCCAGGCCGTTGGCCCGCCATGCCATGGCCAGGAGTCCGCAAGACTCCATGTGCTCGAATTCGGACAAGCTTACCGATACACAATTGGGCTCGGTCGGTGTCAGCGGGCGGGTCACGATGCGGGGCGCAAGATAGGCCTTGCCGGCCAACAAATCGGCCACCCCCTGCAACACCGTGTCCTTGCCTGATCCGGATGGCCCCATCAGGTAGATGAGTCGCCCGGCCATCAGAACACCCTGTTCCCATTGCGCCAGACGCGCTGGACGACAAACTGCTTCTTGTGTTTGCGCACGCGCAGCAGATCGGCGTTAAGGCCGGCGTGGATTTCTCCACGGTCCAGCAACCCCGCCGCCTCTGCCGGCGCTTTGCTGATGGTTGCCACTGCCGCGGGCAGTTCGTAGGCATTGTCCTGGTCCGCCAGCATGCAGGCGGCCTGCAGCAGGCTGGCCGGATAATAGTCGCTGGAAAGAATATCGAGCACGCCTTGCGACGCCAAATCGGCCGCGGCCACATTGCCCGAGTGCGAGCCGCCGCGCACGATGTTCGGCGCGCCCATCAACACCTTCAGGCCCATGCTGTGACTGGCCTCGGCCGCTTCGACGGTAGTGGGAAACTCAGCGATGCACATGCCATATTCCGCCGATTCGCGAGCATGGTCCAGGGTGGCATCGTCATGGCTGGCCACCGATAGCGACCGCTCGCGGCATTCATCCACGATAGCGCGCCGGTACCGGTCGCTGTACTGGCGCGAGTTATCCAACTGCAGCGCGATGAAGGCGTCCATGTCGGCATCGTTCAGGTGATACTTGCCCTGATAGTATTCGCGGTACTTTTCCAGCTTCACGAATTGCCGCTGGCCAGGCGAATGGTCCATGACGGAAACCAGTTGCACCAACGGATTTCCCACCAATTCATGGAACATGTCCAGCGTTTTGGCGTGGCTCAGCTCACAGCGCAGATGCAGGCGGTGCTCGGCGCGCGTGTGGCCCTGACCCTGCGCATGGGTGATGGCGTCCAGCATGACCGGCAATTGCTTCAGGCGATCCCCTTTCGGATTCACGTCACCGATGGCCAGGGCGTCGAACACCGTGGTAATGCCGGCGGAGATGACTTGCGCATCATGCGCCAGCACGGCCGATTCCGAGGGCCAGTCCACACCCGGCCGCGGGTTCATGTATTTCTCCAGATTATCGGTATGCAGCTCGATAAGCCCCGGCATCAGGTAGTCGCCGTCCAGGTCTTCGGCCTTCGGCAGTTGGCTGCGGCCTTCGCTGACGTCGTGGATGACGCCATCGCGCACGGCCACGGTCCCGACAAACACATCAGTGGCAGTCACCACCCGTGCGTTGGTGTATATCTGTTCAGCTTGCATTTACAGGCTCCTCAAGAGACATGTCCAGATAGCAATCCGCCATGCCCTCACGCGCTTTCGCGTCGTGCGAGATGGCGATCAGCGCCGAGCCGCCGGACTTGGCTTCTTCTATCAGTTCCAGCACCACGGCCCGGTTCGCATCGTCCAGCGACGCGGTTGGCTCGTCCAGCAACAGCAAGGGCCAGGGCACCATGAAGCCGCGAGCAATATTGACGCGTTGCTGTTCGCCGCCTGAAAACGTGCCGGGCGCCAGCGACCACAGGCTTTCGGGTAGATTCAAGCGTGTCAGCAGCGCCGCGGCGCGTTCTTGCGCCTCGGCGCGGTCCATGCCGCGCGTCAGGGCGGGCTCCATCACCACATTCAGGCAGCTTACGCGAGGAATCACGCGCAGGAACTGGCTGACGTAGCCCATGGTCATGCGGCGTACGGCAAGGATCTGCCGTGGTTCCGCACCGACCATTTCCAGTACCTCGCCGGCATGATGAAGCCGGATGCTGCCGGTACTGGGCAGGTAGTTTCCATAGAGGGTGCGCATCAGGGTGGACTTGCCGGCGCCGGAGCGGCCATGCAACACCAGGCAAGTGCCGGGCTGCACGGCGAAGCTGAGCTCGCGCAAGACGTTCAATACCGTCCCATGCTGCTGGTGCAGCGTAAAGGCTTTGGACAGGCCCTTCACGTTCATAACGGGTGTCATGTTTTTTCCCTCATGGCTGCAGGACGGACGAAACCAGCAACTGGCTATAAGCATGTTGCGGATCGTCAAGTATTTGGTCGGTCAAGCCGGCTTCGACCACATGGGAGCGGCGCATCACCATCAGCCGGTCGGCCAGCAGGCGCGCCACGGCCAAGTCATGCGTCACAATGACAACGGCCAGCTGAAGTTCACGGACCAGGCCGCGCATCATGTCCAGCAAGTGCGCCTGGACCGAGACATCCAGGCCGCCAGTGGGCTCGTCCATGAAGATCAGCCGCGGACTCGACACCAGGTTGCGGGCAATCTGCAGCCTTTGCTGCATTCCGCCGGAGAACGTGCGCGGCAGGTCATCGATACGCTGGGGATCGATCTCCACCTGGTCCAGCCACGCCAACCCAGCTTTGCGCAGCTGTCCGTAATGGCGCACCCCTTGCGCCATCAGGCGCTCGCCGATATTGGCGCCGGCCGATACGCCCATGCGCAAGCCATCGCGCGGGTTCTGTTCGACAAAGCCCCATTCGGTGCGCAACAGCGTGCGCCGATGCGCCTCGCTTGCCGCATATAGGTCGACATTGCAGTTGTCGCGATCGCGGTAGAACACCGATCCGCGGTCTGGCGGCAGCCGACCGGACAGTACGCTGAGCAGCGTGGACTTGCCCGAGCCCGACTCGCCCACGATGCCCAGCACCTCGCCCGGATACAGATCAAAAGAAACGGCCTGGCATCCCTTTTCCGGGCCATACAGCAAGGTCAGGTCTCGTACCGATAAAAGCGGGCTCATTGCATGGCCTCCTGGTTCGCGCATCGTTCCTGGCAGTAGTCCGTATCCGAACACACGAATTCGCGATTTCCGTGGTCGTCGACGATCAGTTCATCGAGATAGGATTCGCTGCTCCCGCAGAATGTGCAGCTTTGATCCCACTTCGGAATTTCGAAGGGGTAGTCCTGGAAGTCCAGGCTTTCTACCTGCGTGTAGGGCGGCAAGGCATAGAGGCGCTTCTCGCGCCCCGCCCCGAACAACATCAATGCGGGACTCATATTCAGCTTGGGGTTGTCGAATTTTGGTATGGGAGACGGGTCCATGACGTAACGATCGTCGACCATCACGGGGTAGGCATACGTAGTGGCGATGTGTCCGTACCGGGCGATGTCTTCGTACAGCTTGACGTGCATGACGCCATAGTCGTTCAGCGCATGCATGGCCTTGGTCTCGGAATCCGACGGCTCGATAAAGCGCAATGGCTCGGGAATGGGTACCTGGTAGACCACGATCTGCCCCTTACGCAGCGGCGTTTCCGGAATACGGTGGCGCGTCTGGATGATGGTGGCCTCCACAGTACGCTCGGTGGTTGCCATGCCGGCTGTTCGTGTAAAAAAGCGCCGTATCGACACCGCGTTCGTGGTGTCGTCGGCTCCCTGATCGATCACCTTGAGCACGTCGTCGTGACCCAGTATGGCCGCGGTCACCTGCATGCCGCCGGTTCCCCAGCCATAGGGCAGCGGCATTTCGCGGCCACCGAACGGCACCTGGTAACCCGGAATGGCGACCGCCTTGAGCAAGCCGCGGCGCAGGCTGCGCTTGGTCTGTTCATCGAGGTAGGCAAAGTTGTAGCCCGCGACAATCTCGGCATTTTGTAGTGCTGTACTCACGCCCGTTTCTCCTGCTTTAGGTCCGATACGCCGGCCGCTGGCCTGCGCAATTGGCGGATAAGGTCCAGCTCGGACTGAAAGTCGACGTAATGCGGCAACTTCAAGTGCGAGACGAAACCGGCCGCCTCCACGTTGTCGCAATGCATCAGCACGAACTCCTCTTGCTGGGCAGGCGATTCGATGTCCTCGTTGTACTCATCGGCGCGCAAGGCGCGATCGACCAGCGCCATGCCCATGGCCTTGCGTTCGGCATAACCGAAAGCCAGTCCGTAACCCCGTGTGAACTGGGCCGGCTGATCCTTGCTGCCCACGAACTGGTTGATCATCTCGCATTCGGTGACTTCGATGTCGCCCAGCAGTACGGGAAATTCCAGCTCCTCGGGCTCGACCCACACCTCTATGTCGCCGATACGGATTTCCCCCGCAAAGGGGTGATTGCGCCCGTAGCCACGCTGAGTTGAGTAAGCCAGCGCCAGAAGAAACCCTTCGTCGCCGCGGGCCAGCACTTGCAGTCTCTGCGCACGCGTCGACGGAAAATCGAGCGGCTGGCGCGTGATATCGGGGACCTCGGCCGCGCTGTCCTTATCGACCGCCAGCAGGCCTTCATCAGCCAGCATATCGACCACCCGGGGACATGCTGGCTGCTGCACGGGTTCCATCGGGGAATCGGGCGTTGGCAGCGCAGCGCCTTCAGCCAGCAGGGTGAAATCCAGCAGGCGATGGGTGTAGTCAAAGGTGGGACCCAGCAACTGTCCGCCGGGCAGGTCCTTGAAGGTTGCCGAGATGCGGCGATCCAGGACCATTTTTTCTGTCTGCAGGGGTGTGCTGGCCATGAAGCGGGGCAGCGTGGTCCGGTAGGCCCGCAACAGGAAGATGGCCTCGAGCAGATCGCCCGCCGACTGCTTGATCGCAAGCGCGGCAAGCTCTTCGTCATACAGGGACCCCTCACCCATGACGCGTGCCACGGCTAATGGCATTTGCTGGCGGATCTGCTCCACGCTCAGTTCGGGTACCGATGCATCACCCCGCCGTTTCGCGGCCAGCAAGGCATGGGCGTTATCGATGGCTTTTTCACCACCCTTTACGGCAACATACATCAGTTCACCTCCGTCATGGTGTAGCGCACGCGCGTGCTGCGCGGCAAGGCCACCAGCCTGGATCCGCTGGTGAAAAAAATATCCAATCCTTTTGGAAAGGCGCAGAACGTCTTGCGCTGCGTCCAGAAGTCGGGTGCCACGGGCAGGTTCAGCACCCGCTCCTGCTGTATCCCTGGACCCTGCCACGCCACGGCCGCACCGTGCTGCAGATCGCTCAACTGAACGATGAGCGTGCAGGATCGATCAGGATCGCGATCTGTGCCGCTGTTGAATTCGTGGAGATCGACCTGATCGTCTTCCGTCAACAAGGCGAATGCCGCAAGGCGTCGATCACTGGCCACGGCGCAACCGCAATGAAATGCCAGATTGGCGCGCAAAGCCGGCGTATCCAGGGCGTCAGACAGCCAGACTGGTGTATCGGCGTCGAACAGGCTCAGGCACAGGGCGTATGTCGCGGGAGAGATGTCGCCCAATGCGGGCCCGCCTTCCAGAACCTGTATCGTTCCAGGCTCCGACATGGCAGTCAGCGCGAGACGGAATGCCTGCTGCGATTGGGCAATGGGTTCGGTAAAGGCCGGTAAAAGCATGGCGTCGTTCATCAGTCCTCACCCCGCAACAATGTCATGAAATCCACTTTGCTCGTGGCAGCCTGCGCCGTCTTGATGCCGCGTCGCACGGATTGTTCCTGCTCCAATGGCGTAATCAACGCATCCAGCCAGTGCTGGTGCTGTTCGCCCTGCAAATGCGCATCGGCCAGCGCGGCGAGTTCCGCATGCGGCTTGCTGCGGCCCGCCACATAGCTGTGGCCGATGCGTCCGTTGTCCAGCTGCACGACGCAACGGGTCACGGTCATTTCGCCAAGGTTGAACGCCGCCCCGCTGGCGCCCATGCGGCCGCGCACCATCACCATGCCTGTTTCGGGCGGGCGGATCAGGCGGTAGCCGGGTTCGCGCAGCTGCGAACCGTAGGCATCGAGTTGCCGCTTCGCGCGGGCGAGCACACTCATCCATTGCTGGCGCCGACCAGCGCTGGCGTCGTCGGTATTCACACTACTGTTCATGTTGGTCTCCGGAAATGACGTGATACTTGAAACGATCGGCTCGGCTGATCGAATTCGATAATTCAAAAGGCTGGCCCTGCGCATCACGGGAAAGCGTCCGTATGCTCAGCACGGGTGTGTGCCGGGGCATCAGAAGCTGCAACGCCTCTTGCTGGGAAGGTGCCCGGGCGCCGATCAAGGTCGACGCGCGTGTGAGCGCAATGGCTTTTTGTTCCAGGTGCGAGCGCAGCGATCCCCCCTGATAGGCATCCAGCACCTGAGCCCGTCGTGAGGGAAAACAGTGAACAATGAGGCTGATGGGCAGTTCATTGAGCAGGCGCAAGGTCGTGATCTCCACCACCTGCTCCTGTCCATTCAAGGCCAGTTCTTTCGCTTCATCAGGCTTGGCGGGACGCTGGCTGCGATTCAGCAGCACGGCTTGCGAACGAAACCCCATCCCTTCCAGCGTCTTGCTATACGTGCTGCCGGCATGCACCGGATAGACGATGGGCGTGGGCAGTACGCAGGTGCCCCGGCCCTGATGCCGCAGAACGCGCCCTTCTGAAATCAACACATCGACGGCACGCCGCAAGGTATGGCGATTGACCGCAAAGCGTTGCGCGAGTTGCAGCTCGGAAGGCAGGTAGTCGCCGGAGACGTAGTCGCCAAGCGTATTGCGCAAGGCATCGGCCACTTCCAGGTACCGCGGCACGACTTGTCTAGACATGTTCATCTCAGATACTGGGCGCGTGGCGCCCCTGGCCCTTAAATAAAGTGCTTGCGCAAACGCTGCGAAATAATGTCGATGAGGCTGACAACGGCGATGATGATGATCAGGATGGCGCAGGTTTGAGCCAGCTGAAACCCGCGTATCGCTTCCCAAAGTGTCACGCCGATGCCTCCGGCCCCCACCATGCCCACCACCGTGGCGGAACGTACGTTGGACTCGAAGCGGTACAAGGCATAGGAAATCCATAGCGGCAGCACTTGCGGGATGACGCCGTAGATGACTTCCTGCAATGCACTGGCGCCCGTCGCCCTGACGCCCTCCACGGGCCCGCCGTCGATAGCTTCGACCGCTTCGGCGAACAGCTTGGCCAGGACTCCTGTCGTGCCGATGAACAAGGCCATCACCCCGGCAAAGGGCCCCAGGCCAACCGCCACCACGAATAGCATGGCAAAGACCATTTCATTGATGGACCGAAATGCATCCATCAGGCGGCGCAGCGGCTGCGCTATCCACCATGGCGCAATGTTCTCGGAGCAAAGGATGCCGAGAGGTATGGAGCAGATGATTGCCAGGACAGTGCCCCACAAGGCGATCTGCACCGTGATGATCATTTCGGTGACGTAGGTTTCCCAGTAGCGGAAATCGGGCGGGAAGAAATCGGCCGCGAACATACGCATGTTTTCGGCGTCCCGCCACAGCATGGCGGGATTCATTTCCGCACCTTCCCAGGACCAGGCCAGGATGACGGCCAGCAGGACCCACGTCACCCATTGATACCAGGGGCGTTTAAGCTGTGGGTCGGGCAAGCCGGTGGACGTTATAGCTGTCATGTGATGGGTATTCCGAAATCAAAGGGTGTCTTTGTCCGGCCAGGCGCCGGACAACGACAAGAGCCAATTACTTGGCGCTGGCCAGCTTCTTGTCCAACGTCTCCATGCGCGCGTTCAGCTTTTCCAGGCTGGCATCGATATCCTTGAGTTTGGCTTGCTTCTCGGCGGCATCGTAAGTGGCGTCGGCCGCCAACTGACTGCGCTGCTTGAACAGTTCGAGCTGGCGGATAGGCAGCAGTTGATCATCGTTGGACACCTTGAACTTGCCCCATTGCAGCCCGGCCAGTACAGCAAGTTCTTCCTTGTTCGCGCCGTAGCTGGTAAAAAAGTCGTTGACCTTTTTCTTGGTTTCTTCCGGCAAATTCTTGCGCCACACGATAGGGTCGGCAGGAATCAATGGTGATTTCCAGATCACTTTCAACTGGGCTGCCTTGGCCGGATTGGTTTCCTCAAGACGCTCCATGCCTTCAGTGTTGAACGTGGCCACATCGACTTGCTTGTTCGCAACGCTGAGTGCATTGACTTCATGGCTGGCATTCAATGTACGTTTGAAAATCTTGCTGGCTTCGACATCGTTCTTGGCAAAAACGTAATAGCCTGGAACCAGGTAGCCCGACGTGGAGTTGGGATCGCCATTGCTGAACGTAAGATTCGCGGCATTCTTAAGCACGTCTTCGACCGAGGCCAAAGGGCTATCTTTGTGCGCAATCAACAGGCTCCAGTAGCCCGGATTACCGTTGGCGGCCACCGTTTGCGCGAAAATCTCGCCGCCAGCGCGATCGACGGCCTCCATGGCTGATTTGTTGCCGTACCAGGCGACATCCACCTTGTTGAAACGCATGCCCTGGATGATGCCGGCATAATCGGGAGCAAAGTAGGCATTAATCTTCATGCCTGTATGCTTGCTCATTTCCGCAAGAAACGGATCCCACATGCCTTTCAGGTTCTGCGACGACTCTGTCGAGATGATGCCGAAATTCAATTCCTTGGTTTCGGCGGCATAGGCATGGCTCATCAAGGCCATGCCGGTTACGGTTGAAGTCAGCAGAACGCGCTGTATGGCTTTAAACATGTCAATACTCCAGTAGTGCTTCACAGCTTGCCGAGTCGGTTGTCTAGACAAGTACGTTAGAAAGAACAGCCTGATTCAAGACGACAATCAGGCTGCAATCAAAGACATGGAAGGCCGCGCCGGTGTCCGCGCGGTATGGCTGGCCAGGACCAGGGATGTATCCAGGTCGCCGCCATAAAGATCGTTGAGGAATAGGCCGTCCAGCGCATCAACCGATCCATCGAAATGAATATGCCCGGATTTCAGTGCAACGACCCGCTTGCAATAGCGCGCGGCATAGTCGACCTGATGCAAGGTGACCACCACGGTTTTTCCGTCTTTCTCGTTGATGTCCGCAAGAATGTCCATGACCTTGCGTGCCGATTCCGGATCCAGCGAGGCAATGGGCTCATCGGCCAGGATGACTTCGGCGCGCTGCGTCAATGCCCGTGCTATAGCTACGCGCTGTTGTTGGCCGCCCGACAATGTCGACGCGCGGCGATGCGCATAATCAGCCAGCCCCACTCTTTCCAGGGAAGCCATGGCAAGCTGCTTTTCCTCTGGTGTGAACAAGCCCAGCGAACCGCGCCAACGGGGCATGCGACCCAGGCAGCCCAGCAACACATTGCGCAATACGCTCAGCCGCCCGACCAGGTTGAACTGCTGGAAGATATAGCCAATATCAGCACGCAGACGGCGAACCTGGCCGCTGAGCTGGCCGCCGGACTGAACCGATCTACCCATTACACTGATTGAGCTGCCGCCATGCTTGTCGCCGCAGGCCAGGCCCGACAGATGACGCAACAAGGTCGACTTGCCGGATCCGGATGCACCGATCAGCGCCACCATTTCACCGGGCTGCACGGCAAGTCCCATATTGAACAAAACCTGTTTACCGCCGAAGCTTTTGTTCAAACCCTCGACGCGGATCACTGAGTTCATTCACTTACTCCCAAATAGCCAGACGACACAGATCGCCTTTGATGACCAGCATCTTAGGCACGGCGCATGACATCGGGATTAAACTGCGATGACGTTTCCATGACAGCCGCTTCCATGCCGACTGCACAATAATGAATTTTTCCAGGGCGATTACCTAATGACATCTTTAGCGTTCGACCACCTTGTTCTTATGTTGCGTGACCGTCTGACCGGGCTGGCGCAAGAATTCGAAAAAGACGGCTACTTCCTGACCGACCTGGCAGTTCATAACCTCGGATCCATCAATCGACTCATTACGCTGGACAATAGCTACATCGAATTGCTAGGATGGCCTGAAGGCGCACCGCCCGCCCGCAAGGAAATCGCCAACTCACCTGCAGGTCTGGAGGCGCTGGTATTTCGCAGCACGGACGCGCGGAGAACCTATGAATACCTCAAGGAATGCGGCTTTGACGTCAATCCGGTCCAAAGACTGGAGCGACCTATAGAGTTGGCTGGTAACCAGGTGGTGGCACGCTTTGATACGGTCCGATTTTCCACCCAACCCATTGCCGGATTCCGGGTTTATTTCTGTCAGCATCTGACACCGGAATATGTGTGGGTCGACAGGTATATGAAACATCCGAATGGCGCCAGAACACTCAGTGATATTCTCCTCGTTTCCAACCAGCCGCAATCAGTGGCGCAATCGCTTGCCGTACTGACGCAGGCCAACGTGCGAACCGATAGCAATGGGGAATATGAAGTAACCCTGCCCAATACGCGCATACGTGTCCGCCATGAGGCTTCGGCCGCCGAGGCCCGCATCGAGGCCGCATGGGTAGCTGATGAGCATGGCCAAAGTCATAGATTCGATACACGGCTTGATTAATTTGCGTAAACCGCCACAACCAAGAGGAAAAACAATGACTCGATTCTTCATCCAAAAAAGCCCCAAGGGCGCCCTTCTGAAAATAGGCGCCGCGTGTATATTGGCTTTGTCTCTGGCAGGCGTTGCCCGCGCGGACGACGCACCGATACGCCTGGTCGTGCCCTTCCCACCCGGAGGCAGCACCGATATTGCATCCAGGATCATCCAGCCCAAATTGGCGGAGTTGCTCGGTCGCACCGTAATTGTCGAGAACAAGCCAGGTGCTGCCAGCCAGATCGCCACCCAGTACGTGACCCGTTCCAAACCGGACGGCACCACCTTGCTGGTCAGCTTTGATACGCACGCCATCAATCCCATCATCAAACCGGACTTGCCTTACGACACATTCAAAGACCTGCGCGGCATTGCGTTCGCGCTACGATTTCCGTTGGTTATTGGCGCATCCACCGAAACACCCGGCAGTAATTTGAAGGAATTCCTGGCCGTTGCCAAGACCCAGCCCCAGAAATTCAGCTACGCCTCGACCGGAGCCGGATCGTTGAACCACCTTGCCGCCGAAGACCTGAAGCGCCGCGCGGATGTTGATATTCTTCATGTTCCTTTTGGAGGTGGGGGGCCAGCGGTTCAGGCGGTGTTGGGGAAGGTGGTCAATTTCACGATGCTGAGCTATGCGGCAACGAAATCCAATATTGCGGCCGGAAAGATCAAACCTCTGGCAGTAACAGGCACGAAACGCCTGCCGGATCTGCCGGATACGCCTACGGTTGAAGAATCGGGCTTTCCTAACTATGAAGCCTATTCGTGGATAGGCATATTCGCTCCAGCCGCCACGCCAGACGACGTTTCGAATGACTTGACCAAAGCCTTCCAGAAGGTGCTTGCCGACAAAGAGGTTAAGGGCAAGCTTACCGCCCTGGGTTTCGAGGTGGTCGGCACCGATGGAGCCAGCGTGGACAACTACACCGTCGAACAGTACAAGCGCTGGGATAAGTTCGTAAAAGAGACCGGGCTTTCGTTAAAAGAATAGAGGGTAGCCGGGCATAAAAAAGGCTGAGCCCCGTGCAATACGGGGCTCAGCCAGTTTTAATCGGTGCGTGCCGCCGTGCCATACGCGCACGGCGCATACACCTATTTTGCAGAGCGGCTCAATGCACCGCCGGCCCTGCTTATATCTTCGCCAGCACCGGCCACGGTATTGCAACCGGCCATGGCGAGGCAGCCCAAAAGGGCCAAGGAAGCGAGTAGTTTAGTGACCATGATTTTCCCCTTCTGCTATAAATATTCTTAATGAAAACGTGCTTGACGCCGGAACGAATCAGGCAATTTTTACGCGCAATTCGCCCAGGCCGGCAACCGAGCCCACCAGCGTATCACCGGCCACGACGGGACCCACGCCTTCAGGGGTGCCAGTGAAGATGATGTCGCCGGCTTTCAATTCGAACAGGCCGGAAAGATAAGAAATGGATTCGGCAATGTTCCAGATCATTTGCGACAAGTCGCTGGTCTGTTTGACCGTGCCGTTCACGCTAAGCGAAATTGCACCGGTGTCCAGCGTACCCACCTGATCCCGTGCATGCAATGGACCTATAGGCGCCGACTGGTCGAACGCCTTGCCTACTTCCCATGGACGGCCCTGCTTCTTGGCTTCGCCCTGAAGATCACGTCGTGTCATGTCCAGGCCTATGGCATAGCCCCACACGCATTCCGCCGCCTGCTCTGTGGTCAGGTCGCGGCCGCCCTTGCCCAGCGCCACCACCAGCTCGATCTCGTAATGCAGGTTGGATGTTTTCGGCGGATACGACATGGTGCCTGTCTGGCCGTCTGCAATTGTCAGCAGCGCATCGGCCGGCTTGTTGAAGAAAAATGGTTCTTCGCGGCCGGTAAAGCCCATTTCCTTGGCGTGCTCGGCATAGTTGCGACCGACACAATACACACGCCTGACGGGAAAGACAGCGTCCGATCCAAATACAGGAATAGCTGCGACGGGATGTACTGGAATGACTGTGTTCATTTAATTGCCACCTTTGCTGTAGCGTTTGACGCCATCACGAATTTCTTTTAACGCGGACTCTGGACCTTCCCAGCCTTTCACCTTGACCCACTTCCCTTTTTCGAGATCTTTGTAGTGTTCAAAAAAGTGTTGAATACGGGCGAGATCCTCTTGAGGAAGATCTTCCGGTTTATGGATATTTCGGTACGGAGGATACAGTTTATCGACCGGGACAGCCAGGACTTTTGCGTCGCCACCGGCCTCGTCATCCATGATCAATACGCCAATGGAGCGACAGCGTATGACAGCGCCGATCTGGATTGGGAACGGAGCAAGCACCAGCACATCGACCGGGTCGCCATCATCAGAGATGGTCTGCGGGATATAGCCATAGTTGCACGGGTAATGCATGGCAGTCAGCATGAATCTGTCGACGAACACAGCGCCGGATTCTTTATCGACTTCATATTTGACCGGGTCCGCATTCATGGGGATCTCGACAATGACATTGAATTCATCTGGCAGGTTGCTGCCGGCGGGTACTCGATCTAGGCTCATTATTCGTTCAACCTCAGCTATTTAAAAGTAAATAAAGATCAATATCTTTCGGGGCCCCGCCGTGGACGGTCGGAAGTCTGCGAAAGATCGACACCCGGAATAGGCGCACTGTCGAAATACTCGTCCAGGTCCGAATCAGTTTCCGGCCTACGATCAACTGGAACCGAAGGACGCACGCTGGCCGACGGGCCAGTCAACACGGGCTGAGGCCCGCTTATGTCCTCGTCCATGAAATCGGCCGCACTCGCTGCCTGGGGCGCCTCGGCATGGCGCGCCATGGTTGTTTCGGGCAGACTTTCGACATCAATGAGCATCGGGTCGCCACGCGTATCGGCGGCCGGCAATGCGCGATTGATTGGCAACATAGGCAGCACCCCTGCCACACTGGATGCCAGGCGCCAGTGGTTCATGGCATCGGCCGGGCGTCCCAGGCGATCGTACAGATTTCCCAACAATGCGTGGATGCGCATATCGCTGCGGATCTTCATGCTGCGCAGCAGGTAATGCTCGCCCTGCCCCCACAGTTCGCCGGTAAGGCACAAGTTGCCGAGCGCGGCGAGCAATGCGGAATCATTTGGATGCGATTTAAGCCAGACCTCGGCCTTGCTCAAACGGCGCGCGACATGCTCAGGCGGGCACTGCGAGTATGCGCTGAGCACGCGGGCATCCAGCTTGACGTTGATGGCCGCCTCGAGAATTTTCGAGGCTTCGTCATGGTTCGCCTGCGCCGCTTGAATGGCGGCCCCCGCCAGCGCTATGTCCGGCAGGACGCGTTCTTCGGCTTTCAGATCGCTCCAGATGGATTTGAACCCCTCCGCGCCACCGGCATGCAGGCGCGCTGCGGCCGATGTTTCGATAAGCTGGGTCGCTTCGGCCTTATCGATGACACCGCGACGCAACAGCAGGCGCGTAAGCTCGTAGACCCGGTCGTGGTTGCGCAATTGCCGGTGTGCGCGCAATAGCAGGCGCGTCGCGTGAAAATAACGCGAACTGGCGTCCTGCAAGGGCTGCAACAACACCAGGGCGTCTTGAGGACGATTCTGGTCCAGGTACATTTCGGCGGCCACGGTAGCGGCCGCTTCACGTAAGCGGGCGTCGGTGCCCGCCGCCTCGTTGGCAAGCGCCAGCGCCTGGTCACGGCGCGTGAATTCGCCAAGGTGATGCGAGGCTCGTGCGGACGCCAGCCCAGCCAATACCTTGCGGTTGCTGGACCGCGTGCGGCCGAGCACCTTTGAGAGTTCTTTTTCCGCCTCGGTGTAGCGGCCTTCCAGCACATTGATCCAGCCATTTTCGAGCAACTCGTGATCGCGATTCTCGGCTCGCAGACTTCGCCACGAACGAAAGCGCTCCGGGCCGCCGGAGATCCACGCCATTACCCGAAGCAGCACATACAGAATGATGAAAGCGGCCAATATAAGCAGGACCGCGAGCGTGAGCGACAATTCGATGCGCCACGGTTGCGCAATGATCAGTACGTTGCCGCTATGGTCACGCAAGAGTAAGGCCAGCGCTACGGCAGCCACGAATACGAGCAGAGTCCAGAACCAGGTTCTCATTGCTTACCCCCGAAGCCGACTAATTACCGCCGCGGCAGGCTGTGCAAGAGCAGGAACGGCGGGTTGGCTCTGCGCACCAGAGGATTCGGGTGTTGCCGGCGCGGCCGGTGCTGCCGGCTCTGGCGACTGAGGCGCGACAGAGGAATCCGGCGCCGACCCTGTTCCTGGCGCTTCCGTAGGCTCGGGCGCCGACTGTGCCTCGGGCTTGATCGACGGCTGGTCGGTTCCAGCTTCTTCTGGAGCGACCGGCACGGCGGTTTCATCAGCAGACGGTATGGCACCGTCCCGAGCCGATTTAGCACTGGCGTCCCGAAGTGTCTGCACGGCCTGCAGACTATTAGTGACGGTGGGAAGCTTCAGCTCGATGGACGTATCGGCCATCTGACGCGCCAATTTGAGGGCTTGCCGCGCGGACTGCGATTTTGGATCGTAGCGGCTTTCAATGGCCTTGACCAGCGCATCGGTTTCGGATTCCCACACTTTCGGCTGGCGCATCATAAGTGCCAATTGCGCCGTCATGATGCGCAAGCGCAGATTCTCACGAAAGCGTGTTGCCTGATCCGGCGACATCAACAGAGCGACAGGATCATCCACCCTCCGCACGGCGATGAATTGACCGAGATCCTGGCGCACTGACGTCCACGCGTTGCGCGACCAGTCCTCTAGCGTGGCCAGCGATTTTTGCCACCACGGTGCATTGGAGTCAACATTGCCACCGCTGTTGGCCGAAGCCTGCGGCGCATCCGCTTTTTCCGCGCCAACCACATCGGGCGACGCGTCATCGGGGACGAGCAATGGTGCTTCGCTGACGAGTGCACTCAGTTCATCGAGCTGGGTGGACAACAGCGCAACATCCACGGTTGAGGCGGCACGCAGGCGATCGAGGTCGCCATTGATGGTTTGCAGCAACGAAGCCAGTCCGGGCCGATTGGCCCTCGCCAATTGTGCTTGTGCGGTTTCAAGAGAGATGACGGCGTTTGCAACGTTCCCGCTCAACTGCAGCTGCTGTTGAGCGATAGTAAGCAGGTGGTCGATATCGTTGATCAGGACCAGGTCGGAGCCGCTGTCGGTAAGCGTGCGGAACGCCTGCTCCAGGCTTTCGACCTGTTCACGCGATTCCTCGAGCGAGCTACGCAGGGTATCGAGCTGCGAGGTCTGCTCCTGCAGCATGGACAGAGCTTGCTGCGCCTGCCCAGCGGCCTGGCCGGCCATGCTGGTGCTGCGTTCCACTTGCGCGGCCAGATCTGCGGAGGAAAGGCGGAACTGCTTCTGCTGATACCAAAAGGCGGCACCGAGCGCCACGGCAATGATCAACAGGATGATGAATGCCGGCAAAAGGAAAGGGCGGGACCTTTTAACGGGCGATGCCTTTTTGGCCGAGGCAGTGGTGGCTGGACCAGGGGTAGCCGAAGCGCTTGAAGTGGAGGCCTGGGCTGCTTGCGGGATCTCGGGTTTTTTATCAGTCATGGCCAGATTGTAATCCTTGGAGTATTTCTTAACGCGACGCCATCTGGCCGATGGCCAGAAATATCGAGTCGTCACTCGGTGAGCATACTTTTACCACCGGCGGTTCGTCATTGCCAGTACCACCAAGCACGGATTGTAATCGGCTGGCGATGCGTTCATGTATCGCTACGAAACAGGATTTGCGCCATGCGGTCTCCAGGCCCAAACGACACATATTGGCATGTATGGCGTCAACGCTTTCACTGCTGGTCAACAGGAATACACATGATTCCGGTATCACAAGCGCTTGGGACAATTCGGCAGCCTGGCCGGCATTCCACAAAGCCGGTTCACGGCGGTACAAAGCCAATCGATCGACCTTGATGCCAACGCGTTCGCATTGCTCGCCGAACCATAGCCGTCCCGACTCGCCTCTTACGATCAATACTTTGCGGATCGTGGAGAGTCGGGTTCCCAGACAACGCCATAACGCTTCCGAGTCGTGGCTTTCGCTGTCGAGATCGGGGTGCACGATCTGTGCATTCGGGATACCGAGGGAATCGTAAAGAGGTTGTGCGCTGGATCTGCCGACGGTAGCGGCTAGTGTCCGCCGCGGCCAGGCCTGGCCGGCGGATTGGTCAGCCAGCAGATCGAGATAAAGCCTGGCCGCATTGCGGCTTACGAACATAACCAGATCATAGTCGCCGGGATCCGGTACGCGGTCGCCCCGTTGCAGCAACGGGCGGATCATCAGGGCGGGGAGCGAGAGCGGCCGCCATCCGGCGGCCAGCGACCGTGCCGTCAGTGCCTGGTTCCTGCCGTCCGGCCGTGTCAATACAACGTTGACTGTCATGATAGCTTGAGCCGGAAAAAGGCCGCCACGTATCAGGAGGCCGTGTCCGCAGACAAGAGTCGGGACAGGATTTCTTGTGCACCTTTTTGCATAAGTTCCTGGGCGGCTTGCTCGCCCAGCTGCACTGCTGATGCGATCGGGCCGTGGACATGGGACCGTACAATGTGCGAGCCGTCAGGTTCGGCAACCAACGCATCGAGGTGCAGCACACCGCCGTCCAGTCTGGCGAAGGCTGCCAGCGGTACCTGGCACGACCCGCCCAGAACGCGCGACACCGTCCGCTCGGCCAGCGCGCACGCTGTCGTATCCGGGCAGGCCAATGGCGCCAGCCAAAGACGCATGTCATCCCGATTTTCGAGGATTTCAATACCTAACGCACCCTGGCCCGCGGCGGGCAAACTTTGCTCGACCGGCAAACAGCTTCGAATACGAGATTCGAGCCCAAGCCGCTTCAGGCCCACGGCAGCCAAGATGATGGCCGCGTAGTCGCCGCGATCGAGTTTGCCCAGGCGCGTATCAAGGTTGCCTCGCAGCGCCTGTATCTTGAGCTGAGGAAACTGCTGGCGGATTTGCGATTCCCGGCGCAGGCTGGAAGTGCCTACAACGGCACCGGGCGGCATGCTGTCCAGGGTATCGTAGTCGTTGGAAACGAACGCATCGCGGGGATCGTCGCGTTCGAGTATGACAGGCAGGGCGAAGGGGCTCTGCATGTCGACCGGGACATCTTTCAGGGAATGAACAGCCAGGTCGGCGCGGCCGTCGAGCAGAGCAGTTTCCAGCTCTTTGACGAACAGACCTTTTCCGCCGATTTTTGATAGTGTGCGATCGAGGATCTGGTCTCCACGGGTGGTCATGGTCAGCAATGTGACCTGGCACTCTGGATAAACAGCCTGCAAACGATCGCGCACGTGTTCGGCTTGCCATAAGGCCAGCCGGCTGGCGCGCGTCGCGATGACCAGCGTAGCGGGGACAGGAACCATGCCTTAGCCTGCCAACTGTGTGAATACGATGGTCAGGATAATGCCGATAATCGCCAGGATGAATAATCCTTGAAGCAGGCTCAAGCCAGATTCATCGGGCTTCTTGCGCCCGGAAGATTTAAACAGACCCATTTACATTTTCCTTGGGAGCGCCTTTGCGGCTGGCGATCCATTTACCGATGAGCACCACAAGCACGGCGCCAATGACTTCGGCCGCCAGCTTGATTGTACCGGGAAGCACACCGCCCCATTGATCTTGAATGAAAATGTCGGTGACGATCATGCCGCCGGCAATCCAACCCAGCAAGGCCGCGCCCAGTGTGACCACCAAAGGAAAACGGTCGATAAGCTTGAGGACAATCGTGCTGCCCCAGATGATGATGGGCACGCTGACCAGCAGACCGAAGATCACATAGCCCAACTGGTGATCAGGAATGGTGTTTTGTGCCGCGCCGGCGATGGCGATGACGTTATCCAGACTCATGACAAAGTCGGCAATGATGATGGTCTTGACTGCTGCCCAGATTGAAGCGTTGGCCTTGATATTTTCGTGATGTCCTTCCTCTGGAACCAGCAGCTTGATACCGATCCACAGCAATAGCAGGCCACCCACGATCTTGAGGAATGGAATTGCCAGCAATGTGAGCGCGAAGGCAATCAGCACGATGCGCAGGATGATGGCGCCGGCCGTTCCCCAGAGAATGCCCTGGACACGTTGCTTGGGACCCAGATTGCGACACGCCAGCGCTATGACCACGGCATTGTCGCCCCCTAACAATATATCGATCATTACAATCTGAAAAAGCGCACCCCAATGCAGCGTGTCGATAAACTCTAGCATGTGTATTCCTGTGTGATCTTGAAAAGCGATAAAAAGCCCCGGCTAAGTCTGTACCGAGGCAAAACATAACGAGCCATTGTAAATCAGCTTTGAAAGCTGCTTGTACTTGTCCAAAAAAAAAGCCCGCGCTAACTGTGAAAGCAGCACGAGCCTTTCTACCGGCAGATACTTCTACAGCACGGATTTGAGCAATTTGCCCATTTCCGAAGGATCGCGCGTAGTGCGGATACCGCAAGCTTCCATGATTTCGAGCTTGGCATCAGCCGTATCGGCTCCACCGGAAATCAGCGCGCCGGCGTGGCCCATGCGTTTGCCTGCAGGAGCGGTGACGCCAGCAATAAAACCTACAACCGGCTTGGTCATGTTGTCTTTAGCCCATTCGGCCGCATTGACTTCATCAGGTCCGCCGATCTCGCCGATCATGACGACGGCATCCGTGTCGGGATCGTCGTTGAACAATTTGAGGATATCAATATGCTTCAGACCGTTGATTGGATCGCCACCAATACCCACGGCGGTGGATTGGCCCAGCCCCAGCTCGGTCAATTGTGCGACGGCTTCATAGGTCAGCGTGCCTGAACGACTGACTACGCCAATACGGCCCTTGCGGGAAATATGACCGGGCATGATACCGATCTTCAGTTCGTCGGGCGTGATGAGACCGGGACAATTGGGTCCTAGCACAAGGGCAGTCTTGTTCTGGTCGCGCATGCGATTGCGCAGCTCAAGCATGTCGCGTACGGGGATGCCTTCGGTGATGCAGATGACGAGGTCCAGGTCGGCGTCGACCGCTTCCCAGATAGCGGCTGCAGCACCGGCCGGCGGAACGTAGATGACCGACACCGTGGCGCCGGTTGCGGCCTTGGCATCTTTGACGGAACCGAAAATGGGCACACCTTCGAAGTTCTCGCCGGCCTTCTTGGGATGCACGCCTGCTACGAACGCCGCCTTACCGTTGGCGTACTCGCGGCACATGTGGGTATGGAACTGACCGGTCTTGCCGGTAATTCCTTGGGTAATGACTTTAGTGTCTTTGTTGATCAAAATCGACATTTACAGATCCTCGGCAGTATTCTTATTTCGCGGCGGCTACGACTTTAGTCGCGGCTTCGGCCATGGTATCAGCGCTGATAATAGGCAGGCCCGACTCGGCCAGCAATTTCTTGCCTAGCTCTTCATTGGTGCCCTTCATGCGCACCACCAGAGGCACGCTAAGATTAACGGCCTTGCAAGCGGCGATGACGCCTTCGGCAATGACATCGCAACGCATGATGCCGCCGAAAATGTTCACCAGAATAGCCTTGACACCTTCGTTCTTGAGCATGATCTTGAATGCTTCGGTCACTTTCTCGGCCGTTGCACCACCGCCCACGTCCAGGAAGTTGGCGGGCTCGCCGCCGAACAGCTTGATCGTATCCATGGTCGCCATGGCGAGGCCTGCGCCATTGACCAGGCAGCCGATGTTGCCGTCGAGCTGGATATAGGCCAGATCGAACTTGCTGGCTTCGATTTCAGCAGGGTCTTCCTCGGCCAGATCGCGGTACTCGACGATTTCGGGATGACGGTACAAGGCGTTGGAGTCAAAGTTGAACTTTGCGTCCAGTGCGATAATATCGCCGGAGTTGGTAAGAATCAGCGGATTGATTTCTGCGAGCGACGCATCTGTGTCCCAGTAGGCTTTGTAAAGCTTCTGGAATTCAACGGCCGCCTTTTCCACAGACCCTTCGGGTACGCCAATGCCGCGCGCCAGGTCCGCCGCTTCTTTGTCGGTGAGCCCGGTCTTGGGATCGACGAATACCTTCAGGATTTTCTCGGGTGTCTTTTCAGCGACTTCCTCGACGTCCATCCCGCCTTCGCTCGAAGCCATCACGCAAACGCGTTGCGTGCCGCGATCGGTGACAATTCCAACGTAATATTCTTTCTTGATGTCGGCGCCTTCTTCAATAAGAAGACGTCCCACCTTTTGACCTTCGGGCCCGGTCTGGTGTGTAATCAGCTGCATGCCCAGGATTTCGGAAGCCAATTGGCGAACTTCGTCAATGGAACGCCCCAGCTTCACACCGCCGCCCTTCCCACGGCCACCTGCATGAATCTGCGCCTTCACCACCCATACGGGTCCGCCCAGCTTCTCGGCTGCAGCGACGGCTTCTTCGACGGAGAAAGCTGGAATTCCGCGGGGGACGGTAACGCCAAACTTCCTCAGCAGTTCCTTGCCTTGATACTCGTGAATTTTCATTTATTACCTGTCAGAACGTAAAGAATTGGAAAAAGAACGCGTGCGCCAGTGGGCGTGGTACTTAGCCGCCCTATGGGATATGCCTATTCGCACTTTGTCTCGACTTTCGGGGATTTATACCACTGGGGATAAAACTCTTTTGCAATCGGACCATCCAGCCTCAGGGCATGGCAACCTTCCAGCTGGAACGGACGCTTCTGTTGCTTGCCCGGCGCCGACTGCTCTTGACGCCGCTTATTGGCCATGGTTTGAATCGCGACCGTGGGCAGGAGATACGAGAGTTCCGTCATGTGGCTGCAACCTGCCGTTCGGCCAAAACGGTCTTTGACCATCTGGCGGAAGTTACGCAGCAGATTCATTCCCACCAGCGAGCGGTAGTCAGGCGCAATGGCACTGCAGTTCTCGTTGTATGGGGCGGCGTCATAATCGGCGACAGCGTCCGTGACCTGGAACTGGTCGTCAATCGTGACGCGAAGGTGCATGTGATGGATAGGGTCGCCGGCGCTGTGTATTGTGGCGCCGTCCCTTAGTGGGAAATCGTAAGCCTTGACGTCGATGAGTTCGGCTTCGAGATCCCACTGGCCGTCCTCCCGGGCAAACGAATTCACGCGTATGGAACGCGTGTGCAAAGGTTCGCGGGCAATTTTGGAAGGAGGTAGGGGCATCTACAAAAAAGAATATAGCGGTAAACCCTCTAAGTATAGCGCAGTGCCCGGGCGGCTCCGACCATCTTGACCAAAGCCGCCTCCGTCTCAGCCCAGCCGCGGGTTTTCAGGCCGCAGTCGGGGTTGACCCATAATCGCTGGGGCTGCAATCGTTTCGCAGCCTTTTGCATAAGGGCGATCATCCATTGGATATCAGGCACATTGGGTGAGTGGATATCGTAAACCCCGGGTCCTATATCGTTGGGATACTGGAAGTCTTCGAATGCCGCCAATAGCTCCATATTGGAGCGCGAGGTCTCGATGGTGATGACGTCCGCGTCCATGGCGGCAATCGCTTCGATGATGTCATTGAATTCCGAATAGCACATATGCGTGTGTATTTGTGTTTCTTCCCTGACACCACTGGTCGACAGACGGAAACAATCGACGGCCCAATCCAAATAGCGATTCCAGTCGGCTCGGCGCAATGGCAGGCCCTCGCGAAAAGCGGGCTCGTCAATCTGAATGACGGCAATACCTGCCGCTTCCAGGTCGATCACTTCCTGGCGCAAGGCCAGCGCCAACTGACGGCACGTTTCCTCACGCGGCTGGTCATCGCGCACGAATGACCATTGCAGGATGGTCACCGGTCCCGTCAACATGCCTTTCACCGGCTTTTCGGTAAGCGATTGCGCATAGGCTGACCAAGCCACGGTCATGGGTGCAGGCCGGGCGATATCGCCATAAATAATCGGCGGCTTTACGCAACGCGAACCGTAACTCTGAACCCAGCCGCTCTGCGTGAACGCGAATCCGCCCAACAGCTCGCCGAAATATTCCACCATGTCGTTACGCTCCGCCTCGCCATGCACCAGCACGTCCAGTCCTATCCTCTCCTGGAATCGTATGACGTGCTCGATTTCCTTGCGCATCGCCGTCTGATAGGCCGAGTCACTCAATGCACCGCTTTTCCAGTCCCGACGCGACACCCGGATTTCAGGTGTCTGGGGAAACGAGCCTATGGTGGTGGTCGGGTAGGCCGGCAAACCCAACTTGTCCTGCTGTCGCCGAATACGCTGTACGAATGGTGTCCGATTGCGATCCAGGGAGTTCGAGGCGGCCAGCGCTTTCTGCGTAACACTGTTACGGATGCGACCTGAGTCCTGCCTGGCCTTCAAAGCAAGGCGTTGACGCTGCAATGCATCTTGCGTCGCGACAGAGGGGGCCAACGATAACGAATCGGCGAGCCACGCCAATTCATCGAGCTTCTGTGTTGCAAACGATAGCCAGCCGCGCAGTTCGGCATCGAGCTCGTTTTCGGCATCAAGATCGACTGGCACATGCAGCAATGAGCACGATGGCGCCAGCCACAGTCGATCGCCTCGGCGGACGGCCAGTGTTTCCACGAGCGCACGCGCCTTGTCCAGGTCAGTCCGCCAGACATTCCGGCCATCGATCACGCCCAACGACAACACTTGCTCGTCGCTTATCACAGCCAGAACGTCGTTGAGCTGATTCGGTGCCCGCACCAGATCGATATGCACGCCCTGCACCGGCAAGCCATCAAGGACATCGACATTATCCTGCAAATGTTCAAAATACGTGGCAAGCAATATAGGGATGCCTGCGTGCTCAAGTTCATCGTATACGCCCTTGAACGCTGCTCTCCATGCCGGCGACAAGTCCAGACCGAGGATGGGCTCGTCAATCTGCACCCATTCCACGCCCAATGCCTTGATTTGTTCCAGTACCTGCCGGTAGACGGGCACCAGGTTATTCAACAGTTCCAGCTTGGCGGGGTCGTTCGGGCCGTGGGGAAATGCGTCGCCTTTGCCGAGCCACAACCAGGTCAGCGGCCCTGGAATCACCGGCTTCGCACGGTATCCCAGTGCCTGCGCCTCTTCGATCTGATCGAACAAATAACGGCGGGCGATGCGGTAAGTCTGATTCGGCACAAGTTCGGGCACGAGGTAATGATAATTAGTGTCGAACCATTTGGTCATTTCGCAGGCGGCAGCCGGGGTGCCTGTGGGCGCGCGCCCGCGCGCCATTCTGAACAAGGTGTCCAGCGCCACGTCTTCATGATCTGACTGGGCGAAGCGTGCAGGAACCGCGCCCAGCAAGGTGGTCCACTCTAGTACATGGTCATACCAGGCAAAGTCGCCGACGGGCACGAAATCCAGTCCTGATGCGGCCTGCAGTTTCCAGTGGCGCGCACGCAAATCCCGACCAGTGCCCTCGAGATCCTGCGCGGTTCGTGTGCCGGACCAATAGGCTTCAAGCGCCTTCTTGAGTTCGCGCTGGACCCCGATACGGGGAAAACCTAGATTATGAGTAATTGTCATGTTAATTCTTTACAATATGAGGAATTTATCAAGTCGTTCATTGTGCTCCCGCAACGCAATGAATCAAAATCAAATACACCATACTTAACATGAATAGATCTCATACTAAGGCAAACCGTCATGCTGCTTGAAATACGCCATATGGAAACACTCAGCGCTATCCGCGATTCCGGTAGCCTGCAAGATGCCGCCGAACGCCTCCATGTCACCCAGTCCGCCCTTTCGCACCAACTTCGCGACCTCGAAGTTCGTCTGAAGACTCCGTTGCTGAACCGCCGCACGCGGCCGGCGCGACTCACGACGGCGGCATTGCGTATTCTTGCCCTGGCCGATGAAGTATTGCCTCGTGTGAAGAATACCGAGCGCGAGCTGCAGCGACTGGCTGCCGGACGTACCGGCCGGCTCCACCTTGCTATCGATTGCCACTCGTGTTTTCAATGGCTCATGCCCGCCCTGGACGCATTCCGGCAAGACTGGCCGGATGTCGCGCTGGACCTGTCGGCGGCATTTTCGTTCGCCCCGCTGCCGGCATTGCTGCGTGGCGACCTGGATGTCGTTATCACTTCCGATCCCCAAGATACCGAGGCGGTGGAGTACGTTCCGCTCTTCAGTTACGAACTGGTATTGGCCGTGGCGGCGGGCAACCCTTTGTCGAACCATAAATACATAGAGCCCCATCAGCTCTCCGATCAGGTATTGATTACTTACCCGGTTGAGCGACAACGCCTGGATGTGTTTACGGTGTTTCTTGACCCTGCTGGCGTGGAGCCAACTGCCATCCGCAAGGCCGAACTTACCCCCGTAATTGCCCAACTGGTCGCGAGTCAACGAGGCGTAGCCGCCCTGCCCAATTGGGCACTCACCGAATATTTATCACAGCCATGGCTGCGCGTGTGTCGCCTGGGAGAAAAAGGGGTCTGGCGCACCTTGTATGCGGCATTGCGCAGCGAGGATATGCAGGCCGACTATCTTCAAGCCTTCCTCGCCCAAGCGCGCGACACCTGTTTCAAGACATTGACTGGAATAAAAGCCGTGCGTTGATCAGTAGACGGCACAGGTTCGACCGCGCCAACAACGGGCCTGGCGGCTGACGATGCATCAATTACTGATCGGGCAGGTCACCCAGGATACGACGCAGGCATTCGGGAGAAAAACCGCGCGAGGCCAGAAAGCGAAACTGCCTGGCGTATGCCTTGGCATCTTCGGGAGCTTGTCCGAATTTCTTTTCCCAGACGCTTCGAGCACGATCGACTTCAGTGTGGCGCAACTGCAGTTGAAGATCTGAGACGGTTTCATCGGCCAGACCATGCTGGCGAAGTTCCTGGACAATAAGCCCGGTACCTTTGGTAGGTGCCCGCCTATGGACCAGGTTGTGTGCAAAACGCTGATTAGAAAGCCAGTTCTCGCGTTCAAGGTCGTTTAATAACTGATCGAGTTCCTGAGGGCTTTCGGCGTGCGGAGCGAGTTTACGCTGCAATTCAAGACGCGAGTTCTCGCGCCTTGAAAGTATGGCAATCGCACGTGCTTTAAGACTAGGCCCCTTTTTTTTGACCCTGGCGGTTTCCGCAACTGCGTGAGACAGTGTTTCGAAATCGTCGTCAGAGCGCATGACTGGCCTTGAGGATTAGTCGACAGGATCTTCTTCGGGTGCCAGCGGCGCTACGGCTTTGGCTACGGTGGAAGCCGCCTGCGCGATGACACCGGATTGCTCGCGCACCCGGTTTTCGATTTCGAACGCCATATCGGGGTGCTCTTTGAGGTATTCGCGCACGTTGTCCTTACCCTGCCCTATGCGCGTTCCGTTATAGCTGAACCATGCACCAGCCTTGTCTACAATGCCCGCCTGTACGCCAAGGTCGATGATTTCGCCCTCGCGCGAGATTCCTGCACCGTACATGATGTCGAATTCAGCCTGCTTGAACGGCGGTGCGACCTTGTTCTTGACCACCTTGACACGGGTTTCGTTGCCGACGACCTCGTCGCCCTTCTTGATGGCGCCGATGCGGCGGATGTCGAGCCGGACTGATGCGTAGAACTTCAGTGCGTTACCGCCGGTGGTTGTTTCGGGATTGCCGAACATGACACCTATTTTCATACGAATCTGGTTAATAAAGATAACCATGCAGTTGGCGCGCTTGATGTTGGCGGTCAATTTGCGCAAGGCCTGGCTCATGAGGCGGGCCTGCAAGCCTGGCAGGGAATCGCCCATATCGCCTTCGATTTCGGCCTTGGGCACCAGCGCGGCGACCGAGTCGATGACGATGAGGTCGACCGAGCCCGAGCGTACGAGGGCGTCGGTGATTTCCAGAGCTTGCTCGCCGGTATCGGGCTGGGAGATGAGCAAATCGTTCAGATTTACGCCCAATTTGGAGGCGTACTGGACATCGAGTGCATGTTCGGCATCAATAAATGCGCAAGTGCCTCCGATTTTTTGCATTTCGGCAATGACTTGCAGCGTAAGGGTAGTTTTACCCGAGGATTCCGGACCGTAGACTTCAATGACGCGACCGCGTGGCAAGCCGCCAACACCCAGAGCGATATCCAGGCCAAGGGAACCTGTGGAGCAAACCAGTATGTCGTGTTCCACTTTGTCGTCGCCATAGCGCATTACCGAACCCTTGCCGAATTGCTTTTCGATTTGGGATAAGGCGGCAGAGAGTGCTTTGGCGCGATCGGTCGCGGCTTTGCTGTTTTTGTCGTCCATGTAGGATCCTTGACTTGAAGCGAATGGTTGAAAGCGTAGTAACGCGGCAATTGAAGCGATAGGAATTATTGCATCAAATTGTACTGTATAAATAAACAGATATCCAGCCCGACCGATCGTAATCCCTGACTATCCGTCCCCAATGACGCATGTCAAACTAAGAACACCTTTCCACATCAAGCTGCAGCCCCATTGACATGCGCATTTTAATCGCCGAAGACGACAGTATTCTTGCGGACGGACTTTCGCGTTCCCTACGCTACGACGGTTATGCTGTAAATGTAGTGGCAGATGGCTCAAGTGCTGATTCCGCTTTGCAACTGCAAAGCTTCGACCTGCTGACCTCCGATCCCGATTCACCGGTCATGTCAGGCCTGGCGATTCTACGTCAGCTGCGTCAACGCCATACTCCGCTGCCGTTTCTCATTTTACCTGCGTCCGATACTTTGAACAGATGTGGAGGGCCCGGATATGAGCGACAAAGACGCGCGTATCCATTATGCGTCCATGACGCGTTCCTGCCTATCTGAAACGGCCGGTTTGGGGGTTCCTGCCGCCCGTGGCATTTGCTGTGGTCGCCGCCACCGTCAGCATTTACGACGGCCGCGGTCTTTTTGTTCGACGGCGTTTCGATTCAGCACTGTGTCAGCCTAGAGGTCTACAATTTAGCGGATGGAAAGGAGTTCAACGTCTGTTGTCGGGCGTCTGATCCCCCGGTTCGACGACACGGGAAATCCTTTCTGTCGCCTATGTTGCGCGCCCCGCAATTTTTATCAGCGCAACATCAGGTGTGCTCTCCAATGGCCCGGTGCTACGGCACTTCGGGCCATTTTTTTGTAACGTTTCCTGACCTACCACCTTTGCGTCCCCAAAATAATGCACCGGCAAAAACGGCTTACAATCGTCGCTCGTTACTCTTTACAGGCCGACGCTCGCGACTGACGCGAACCTGCCTCGGCCGCAACTCGAGAAGACATCAAAAACATGTGGTTCAAGAATCTCAGGATATTCCGTCTGTCCCCCTCATGGTCCTGCACCGCGGATACGCTGGAAGCAGCCATTGAGAAACAGGCCTTCAAGCCTGGCGGCAGCCAGGAAATGCAAAGTTTGGGTTGGGTACGGCCCAGCGAAAATAGTGGGTTGGTCCATGAAGTGAACGGACAATTTCTGCTCAGCCTACGTGCCGAAAAGAAATTGTTGCCATCCACCGTTATCAACCAGGTGGCAAAGGCCAAAGCGCAAGATATCGAAGAACAACAGGGTTTCAAACCCGGCCGCAAACAGATGAAAGACATCAAGGAGCAAGTAACTGTCGAACTGCTTCCCAAGGCTTTCAGCATCTACCGCGACACGCGGGTCTGGATGGACACCCGCAATCACTGGCTGGTCATCGATGCGGCAGCGGCAGCCAAAAGCGACGAGGTGCTTGGCATGCTGGCAAAAGCAATTGAATCATTCCCGATCGCTCCGCTATTTGTAGAACAATCACCTGCGGCGGCAATGACTAACTGGCTGATCACCGATGAACCGCCATCCGGGTTCAGCATAGACCAAGACACGGAACTCAAGTCCACCAACGAAAATGGTTCCGCCATCCGCTATGTGCGTCAGAGCATCGAAATCGACGATGTGCGCAAGCATGTCCAGGCCGGCAAACAATGTACGCGCCTGGCCCTGACCTGGGCCGACCGGGTATCGTTCACGTTGACCGAAGGCCTGGACATCAAGCGGGTCAATCCTTTGGATGTTCTCAAGGAAGGCCAGGACGGCTCCGCCCACAATGACGCCGAACAATTCGATTCCGACTTCACCCTGATGACTGGCGAATTATCCCGCATGGTTACGGAGTTGGTAGAAGCCCTGGGCGGCGAGCGAAAATAGACGTCACACTCGAACGAGGTATCCAGGCCACAAGTATAAGCCTGGATACGATCACTGCCAGCACTCAATCCATATCGTGCAAGATGCTGTCGTCCGGCCCGATATGCGACGGCGGACTCCAGGTGACGTCACGCAGCGAATGCTGCACTAAGCCTTCCACGCCCAGAAGCACCGCAAAAATGGCCATGCGCACCGGTATGCCGTTATCGGTTTGCCTGAAAATGGCCAGGCGCGTATCGTGATTCAGGTCCACACTCAGGTCATGGGCGCCTTCGCGGCTGTCGCGAGGCAGCGGATGCATGACGATAACATCGGGGCCGCAACACTTGTCGACAATCGCCTTGTTCACCTGAAAGTCGGGTGTATAGCCTTCAATCTCTTCCGCCGCGAAACGCTCTTTCTGCACCCGGGTAGCGTAGATTACGTCGGCGCCAACCAGCCCTTCTTCCAAAGAACTGCTTTGAACGATGGTGTGGCCTTGCTTGCCGGTTTCTTCCAGCAAGTAGTCAGGCATCTCAAGCCCGCGCGGAGCGATAAGTGTGAATTTAAGTCCGCGATACAGCGCGAGCAGCTTGATTAGTGAATGCACGGTACGACCATATTTCAGGTCTCCAACCAGCGCTATGTGCGCACCATCCAGCAATTTTCCCAAGCGTGAGAATTCGGTCAGTATCGTGTACAAATCCAGCAAGGCCTGGCTGGGATGTTCTCCCGGGCCGTCGCCGCCGTTAACCACCGGTATATTCGTCGCCTGTGCAAACTCGGCAACAGAACCCTTTTCCGGATGCCGTATCACCATGGCGTCGACGTAACCGCTCATGACGCGACTTGTGTCGTAGATGGACTCGCCCTTGGCCATGGAGGAAAAGGTGAATCCAGTGGTGTCACACACCGAACCGCCTAGCCGGCAAAACGCCGCGCCAAAGCTTACCCTCGTGCGAGTACTGGCTTCGAAGAAAAGATTCCCAAGAACCGCGCCTTCCAGCACGCGAGACACTTTTTGACGTCGTGCGATAGGCTGCATCTGGTCGGCAATACGGAATAAATCCTCCACCGACTCACGCGTGAATTGGTCTACGGACAGTAACTGATGCTTGCCGTGGTAAGCGATCCGATCACGCAACGGGCCCGACTGTGCGCTCTGCGCATACTTTTGTAGCAAACCTTCATTCTGCACGATCTCGGTCACAAAACGGGATACTACCTCAGGCATCGTACGGAATTCCTGAGACCCCTCCGGAAGCAGCCATGTATCGAGCGCCCGGCGCTTGACGCCAATCCTTGCGGCAAAAACGTCGCGGGTCAGATTTAAGCGGCGCATTGAATCGCGAAGAAACACTTGCTGCGAAACGGTCATGACAGTATCCTGAATTTATATACGCAAAGCGTATATTTTATTTAGACTACATGCTATTGACGAGCACTGATTCACTATAAAAACTAAAAAAACAACAGATGGCGCCAAACCGGGCAGCTCAATAGATGAATCGGATCGCTCTATTACTCGTACTCGTGTGCACATCGGCTTCGCCGGCCGATTGGTCGAGAGGTTCGCCATATTCATCTTGCATGGATAATGTCTGTTCCGCGTTCAGGTAAGCCAGGTGACCCACCCCGAGCGTAATCCAGCATCCGGCAACAAAGGCAAGTAGACTTAGCGTGTACGCAATCATGGTGCAGGATAGCGGGATCCAATGCGATCGACGCACACGCCCGGTTATCGACTGATTAATCAAACTCGCCTGTGCCGGATACGTCCACAGCAGCCCCAGCGCCGACAAGACAAGGCCGCCAAGGAAAGCGCCCAGGGGTAGCCTCAACCACTGCGGTGCGAGATTGATCTCTATGACACCAAGGCCGAAGAAAAGCATTGCGACCACACCGAGCCCGTTGATCCATGCTAGAAATTTGAAGCCAAGCGCGAGCGACGATGTCAGGGCGGAAACGGTAGGCGGTCGATCGTTCGAAGTGCTGTTCATGTATACCGCCGAAATGGAGCGCGATCGTGGATAAAAAACGGCACCGCCATGGGTGCCGTGTATTCGATGGTTGCTGTACGCTTATACGACGAGCGCACGTAGCGATTACTGCGTACCAGTGCTGCCGGAAGCGCCGCCGGCCGGCATCGACGAGGGTTTTGTGCTGCCCGTGCCAGTGCTGCTTCCAGCGGCATTATCGGGCTGCCCTGCGATGGCACGCGCTGCCGCCGTAGCATTCTCTTCGGTACCCACTACAAATACCAATTGGCCCGAAGTGACGGGAGTGCTATAGCCTGGCGCGGCCATCATGGTGCGCCCGACTACCAGTGCGAGACGCTTATTAGGATTTTGCCTGGTAATGTCGGCAACTTTCTTTTTTCCTGCCTCGTTCAGTTCCAACGCCAGCAGACCTTCACCCTGCTTGTTCGTACCGGCTTGAATACCAGTCAGATCGGCACGCGTAATGACAGGCTGAGGATTGACGTAAAGCGCACCCGACTGCAGGTTAACCGGTGTCCATCCACTTTGCATGGTGGTATCGGCCAGGAATACCGCGACGGGGGCGCCTTGCTGCTGAGCCTGTTGAACGGATTCAGGTTGTGGCGCAGTTACGGCGGGCGACTGACCGGCAGTCGTTGCTGTCTTGTCGGTGGGTACGGATTGGCAGGCGGCCAGGAATATAAGACTGGCTGGTGCAATAAAGCGGCCGAACGTACGAACAGTTTTCATTAAACTTCCCCCAACGATTATTCGATAGAGTAAAAGTTTAACAGCTGAGAGAGTAAAACTAAGTCAATCCCCATCAATATGTGAGCAGGGGTATCGCTTCCGCAGCGATTGCATAAAATGGGCGACCCGGACTGAAGGTCCTGGCGCCGGCTTGCAGTCGAGAAAATATTGTTCGGACTCCTGGTCGCGCATGGCGACATGAATTGTTGCGTCTCCAGTGTGGCACGGTGGTTCGTCATCCAAGTCGGCTTACGCAGATTGGCTCTTATACAAGGACGAAACGCTAAGCACGCTACAGCTGTTTGTGCAATAATTGCGGGCTTATCGATTCGAAGCCTGTAGCAAAACCAGGCGGTCAACCGATACGCCCCTCTAGCTCATGCTTGGTTAGAGCAGCGGACTCATAATCCGTTGGTGCCGTGTTCGACTCACGGGGGGGGCACCAGTATTCATGCGGGTTTCCAAGGATTTGGAAACCCGCTTTTATTTGGCACTGTCAACGAAGTGTCAACGTAGCCAACGGGTTGAGCGTTTTCGCACTTTCGGCTCTTCCCCATTAACGGGGGATGGGCATTCATCAGACACGGTTGATCACACCGTTCCAACCGCATTGAGCCAAGACTCTCATGCGGTAATTCTCAAAGTTCCTGAAGCCATATGCACGGCGTGAG
>NZ_PDNV01000011.1 GCF_002849615.1 Pollutimonas nitritireducens | reverse complement strand
ATGGCTGCTAAGTGATCCGACCAGTATTGCATTCCCTTCGACATATCTGCCTGCTCCGAAATTGAACAGACTGAAGGTTGCGCCTTTCATCGAAACCCGACAAGGATGTGCTTGCTGGATCACTTACCAATAAACTGCCTGCGAGTCAATAAACACCGGCACAGAGGTCGCGTCTGCGACCTCTGTGCGGTAAGGTTATTAATGAGCTGTGACCATACCTTACTCATAGCGCCAATCTTCCTGAGAAGCTGTGACGTTATGCGCTGGTGTGCCCGACGTCGTGAGGTTAGCGATGGACGGTGGTTACCGGCCATCTTCCCGATCAACCAGTCTTATAGATAAGACTAGGACTATTCTGGCACAGTATTAGCCGGTTTGACTTCGCACGTCGTTATGGCTTTCTCGCCAGATTCAAATGTGAATTCAGCCTGAACGTGAGCGCCAACAGCAAGGGCTTGGGTAGGCTTTTCGAGCATGGCATGATAGCTGGCCGGTTTAAATTTCAATTCTCCGCCAGCTGGGATCGAAATTTCGTGAGCCATGCTCATTTTGCTCTGGCCGTCCTCATTGGTCGTTTGATGTAATGATACCTGGCCGAACGCGGGTATCGCCAAGCTGGTTAGTTTGGCGTCACCTGAGCCAGTGTTTTTTATGACAAAGTAGCCTGCAGAAGGTATTGGCTTCGGTAATGAACGAATCCAGCAGCCTGAAACTGCTAACGTTTTAGACACAGATGCTTTATTGTCTGGTCCCGTATCGGCGCGTTGAGTTGTCTTGGATTGATCTTGCGCGGACACAGGAGCAACATGTTCACCGTGAACGTTTGCTGCGTAGGCAGTCGAAGAGCCGTAAAGCATTAAAATACCAAAAACTACTTTTTTCATGATGCTACCTTCGTGTTATTCGACAATGGGAAAGGGCTTTAATGAACGGAGCACATCTGCCCGTTGCATAGACGAGGCACGTACTATTAAGACAACGAGTGTTGTGCGCCTTAGGTGAGAAGCAGGCGGAACTGTTCGACCTCTTGGTGACCTCTCCCACGCCTTGTTAATTTACGTTGTCGGAAAAATATTCATTCTCAACGAAAAGTCGATCTACTTCTAATGGGTTAATCGGCTGATCGTCCATCCGAACCTCATAATGCAAGTTGTTGCCAGTGACCATTCCGGTCGATCCCACATATCCGATGGTCTTTCCTTTTGCAACGGCAACGCCTTTTTTTAAGCCCTTGGCGAACCGGCTTTGATGAGCATAGAGGGTGGAGAAATTGGCAGCATGCTCGATAATAATGACTTTTCCGTAGCCCTTTTTTCTGCCAATAAATGCAATAGTGCCGTTTGCTGTTGTTCTGATAGGCGTGCCTTTGGGCGCTGAGTAATCAACTCCACTATGGGCTATGGGTTTATTCAGAACGGGGTGGAGGCGTAGGCCAAAATTAGAACTTATTTTTGTTTCCGCTCCTTTTATCGGGGTAAGGAGAAACGATTTACGAAGCCGTTCCGCTCTTGGGACTTCGGCGACGGCGTTCGTGTCATGAAGTTGAAACTGTTCATTGATAATAGAAAAACTTAATACCTCGGCAAACGCATTGGAAGCCATAAAAGCGCTTGTCGATAACAGAATTACGCCTGCGGCACGTACGAAATTTTGTTGAGTGATAGCTGTTAAAAATGTTTTATTCCAAGACATGAGATTGAGGTTTTTTAATATTTGATTGTGCCTTTGTGCCTTTGTGCAACGTGCAATGAGGGCATTTGATGAGTTAATAGGATGGAAATACAGGATTATTGCAGAAGCTATGTAGCTTGCTTCATTTCGTTTCGCGGGAAAGTAAAGGACGAGAGGACAAGAAAAATAGCGCCTCCGACCACTAACACATCGGCCAGATTGAAAGCCGGCCAATGCCATAGTCCCCAGTGAAAATCAAGATAGTCTACGACAGCGCCTATACGCACTCGGTCAATGACATTGCCCAGGGCGCCGGCAACGATCGAAACATACGATGCCGTTACCAATCGATTCGTGACTCCGCGCCATAGCGAGAATAACAGTATGGCGCTCACCAGCAGCCCCATGGCGCTGAAAAAATACCGTTGCCATCCACTTGCGTCAGCTAAAAAAGAAAAGGCGGCACCCGGGTTCAAAACGTGAGTCCAGTTAAACCATGGCGTGATTTGAATACTCGCATGAAGTGGGAGGGAGGCTGAAACCGCCTGTTTAATGGTTTGATCAATTGCGGCTAAGCTCAATGCTAATAAGCACCACAGCCACCAACGGGATTTGGACGAAAATTGTTGTGCCATCCCGGCCTCTAACCTGTTGAGCGTTCGTAATCGGTCTGGCGTGTTTGTGAGCTGGTCGGGCGCACTCTTTCTTTTTTACCGCTGCGCAATAAACGCAGGCCATTAGCCACAACCAGTAGGCTGGCACCCATATCTGCAAAGACAGCCATCCACATGGTCGCTCCGCTAAAAATGGCGAGGTAGAAAAATATTACCTTGATGCCGATTGCGAAGCTTATGTTTTGCCATAGCACTGCATGGGTTTTGCGCGATAACTCCACTGTTGTCGCAATGCGATGCAGGTCATCGTTCATAATGACCACGTCGGCTGCTTCCATGGCGATATCCGTACCTGCAGCGCCCATGGCAAAACCAATGTCGGCTTGAGCCAGCGCTGGCGCATCGTTAATACCGTCGCCTGTCATCCCGGTTAAGCCATAATGCTTTTGCATTTCCTGGATTGCGGCGAGTTTGTCTTGCGGTAAGAGATTGCCACGCACATCCTCGATACCGGCTTGGTGGCCAATGGATCTGGCTGTCGCGCTATTGTCGCCCGTTAACATGACGGGTGTGACCCCAAGCGCCTTCAGATCAGCAATAGCAGCTCGCGAGGTTTCTTTGATCGTGTCGGCAACGGCAAAAAGAGCTAGCACGGCCTCGTTGGAGGCAAACAGCGTAACGGTTCGCCCGGCCTCTTCATGAATTTTAAGCAGTGCTTCCAGTTCGGCGCTGCATTGATCGCGCTCCTCGATCAAGCGATGGTTGCCTAACACGTAGTTCTCGCCCGCCACTGCACCTTTGACTCCGCGGCCAGGAAGCGCCTCAAAGCCATCAACATCATTGAAGGGCAGGTTCAATCCTGCGGCAATAGCTTTGGATACGGGATGGTCGGAACGACCGGCCAGGCTTGCCGCCATCGCGGCTACGCGTTCTTTTGAAACAATAGGGGAGATGATTTCCCATTCGACCAATTCTGGCTTGCCTGCGGTGATCGTGCCGGTTTTATCTAATGCCACGGCTTTGAGTTTGCGAGCCTCTTCGAGATAGGTGCCACCCTTGATTAGGATTCCTCGGCGCGCGGCCGCAGCCAAGCCGCTGACAACTGTCACGGGCGTGGAGATGACCAGTGCACAAGGGCAAGCAATGACCAGTAAGACCAATGCTTTATAAGCAGCTTGCAGCCAAGTCCAATCGAAGAGTAGGGGGCCGGCCAGCGCCACCGCCAACGCTATGATAAAAACAGCTGGTGTATAGATGGCGGCAAACTTGTCCACAAAGCGTTGCGTCGGCGCGCGACTGCCCTGCGCCTGCTCCACGGCATGAATGATTCGGGCCAGCGTCGAATCGCTCGCCACAGCGGTGACCTCAAACTCCAGAGAGCCAGACTCATTAATGGTGCCGGCAAACACCGGGTCACCGATGGCTTTTTCAACGGGGATGCTTTCGCCTGTCACAGGTGCTTGATTGATCGCACTTGCTCCCGCCGTGACGGTGCCGTCTAAGGCCACCCGTTCACCTGGTTTGATACGCACGATTGACCCGAGCGTAATCTCCCCAGCTAGCATTACCTGCCAAATGCCGTCAGGCTGGCGAACCTCGGCCGCTTCTGGCGCAAGGTCCAGAAGACCCTTAATCGCATTTCGTGCCCGATCCACGGCGCGAGCCTCGATTAATTCAGCGATAGCATACAAGGCCATGACCATGGCCGCTTCAGCCCATTGGCCGATTAAGAAGGCTCCTGTTACTGCGACGGTCATCAAGCCATTAATGTTAAGTCTGCCGTGGCGAAGAGCAAAAAAGCCCTTCATGTACGTATCGAGTCCGGCCAGCCAAATCCCGATAACGGCTATCGCCATTCCAGCGATTTGCCACGGCTGGGTGTCGGGAGCGAGAAACGAAAGACTCTCCGCTCCGAAGGCAAAAACGAGCGCAAAAACCAAGCGGGTGATGCCGCTCGAAAATCCGTGCTCCTGGTCACTGTGCGCCCCGGAGATGTCACCACTGTCGCCTGATTTTGATATTTCTTTCGGATCAAAACCGATTTTACGTATCGCGGTCAAAGCCAACGGCAACACGTCAGTTGGTGCATCGATAACCAACGTGCGCGCGCCAAGCTGAAAGCCCAAGCTACGGATACCAGTAACTGGTTCGAGCGCGCGACGAATTTCAGACTCTTCAGCGGAGCAGTCCATGGTGGCAATGCGATAGGCCGTCGCGGAACCGCTTTTTTGTGGCATCTGCGGCGGCTCAGTGGGTTGGCTAGTGTGGCCGTGTGCGTGATCGCAACACGATGCAATCGTTTTGTCGAGGGTTGGCTGAGGACTTTTCATAGTGGATTTCCTTTGATGCCGCTATTAGAAACCCTGCAGTGGCTTTAGGGTCAAGTGTTTTTTGACTCTCTTGTCATCTATCGCCGTCGCGTCAACTAGCGGGGGGGCAGTAATTGCTAGAATGCTGCTGACTTGGAGAGGTAGCTCAGAGGCCAGAGTGCGTCTTTCAATGACGAGGTCGGGAGTTCGACTCTTCCCCTCTCCACCAATAGCCGCGGCATCGCTAATTCAGGCCGCTTTTCCGTAGAAGGTAAAGTCTAATTTTCAAAGACCTTATGTCCAGGATCAGTGTGACTCCATGACCAAGTCAGCGCGTCAGCCTTATCGGCAATATAGCCAGATTATTCCAATACACGTAGGCCTTTATCTAGGCTCCTTTTTATTGGGTATGTTATCGGTATTGGCCTTTGCACCGTTTAATCTGGCATGGGTATCGATTTTGACCTTAGCGGGTCTTTTCGGTTTGCTGTCCCAAACGCGCTGGAGGCTTACCCCTACGCTCGTCGGGTTTATGTTTGGGGTAGGTGTCTTCGGTGCAGGAGTGAATTGGATATACGTCAGTCTCCACACCTACGGAGGCATGTCTGCATCATCCGCTGCGCTCGCAACGTTATTGTTTTGCGCGGTGCTAGCTCTTTTCCCGGCATTATTTGGTTTTGTGGGAAGCCGCCTTATCCGTAAAACGCAGGGTGTTTGGATTCTGGCCCCTATTTGGGTGACGTGCGAGTGGCTACGTGGTGTGCTTTTTGGTGGCTTCCCTTGGTTAACATTTGGATATACACAAGGTTTTACTAGCCCGTTGTCTGGGTATGCCCCGGTGTTTGGTGTATACGGGGTTTCCTTTGTTGTGGCTCTTAGTGCGACGACGCTGGTGTCCTGCATGGTGCATCCCACCCGTGCTTGGCTAAAATTAGGCCTTCTCGGGAGCATCTGGCCGCTGGCTGGGGACTTCAGCAATTGGATTGGTCGCAGCCCGTGGGGTCGCCCGTCTCCGTGTCCCTACTCCAAGGGAATGTGCCGCAAGACAAAAAATGGCGTGCGGATGAAACTGAAAATATATTAAGAAACTATGTTCAGTTAGCTCGGTCCTCGAAAACCCAGCTAATCGTCCTGCCGGAGACGGCAGCGCCGATGTTTTTCAACGAAATTCCAGCATGGTTCGGCGAGGAATTAGCAACGATTGCGCTCGAAAATGGAGGTGATATTATTTTTGGCGTGCCCGAACAAATTCCAGGTGAAGCAAGCGGCACTTTGCAATTTAATAGTGCGGTAAGCATTGGTAATGTGCCGTCCCAACGGTATCGTAAGCAACATTTGGTGCCGTTCGGTGAATTCATCCCTTTTGTAACGCTGTTTTCCTGGATTCCCGAAGTCCTTCAAATTCCGATGGCCAATTTTTCAGCCGGCGCATCAGGGCAGCCAGTCATGCAGATAGCGGGACAGCGCATCGCAGTCAATATCTGTTTTGAGAACGTGTTTGGCGAAGAAATTATTAGGCCGGCCGCCGATGCGACCCTACTGCTGAATTTGAGCAACTTAGCGTGGTTTGGTCGTTCGCTTGCTCCTGCACAGTTTGTCGAAATCAGCCAAATGCGAGCCATGGAAAATGGACGGTATATGCTGCTTGCAACGAATACAGGGCCGACCGCAATCATTGATGCGAAAGGACGACTCGTGAAACAAATCGCCGGATTCGAAAGAGGAGCTCTTACCGGGACGGCTCAAGGATATAAAGGCCGAACACCCTATAACTTCGCGGGCAACTGGCCTATTTTAGTCCTTCTGTTTCCTGATGGCCTGGGCGGATACTCGCACAATGCGGCGCTATTTCGTATTGACGAGCGCGGAAAGCTGATCAAAGCGTACGATGTCGATCGTGCCGACCTGGCATTGGCCGACTATTTATATAATAAGTCGGAGCCGTAGCCCATGCGCTTGAGCACGTCTCGCTATATTGCCTGGTTGCCTGGCGTGCTTCTCGTGGCGGCAGCCGTGCTGCAGCCATGGCTCGAAGCCACCATGGCCCGCCATATGGGGCTGGAGTTTCCGCTTCTGTTTGTCATAGGCTGGTTGACCGCCTCGGCTGCGGGTCCGCGTCTTGCGCGGCTGATTGAGCCCTGGAACGCAAAGGGACTTACCGCGCTTGTAGTCACGGCCTTGGTGACCGCGTTCTGGATGGTGCCTGCCGCGCTCGATCTGGCCGTCCTCCATACAGGTGTGGCCTTAATTAAGGTTCTTAGCTGGCTTGTCGCCGGCATGCTGGTGGGCGTCTCGTGGCGCCAGGCGGGCGTGGTGATTCAGGCATTTTTTATTTTCAACTGGTGCTGGATGACGGTTGCCGTGGGCCTGATTTATCAGGAAGCCCCGCAGCAATTGTGCAGCGTTTATCTGGTTGACGATCAATGGAATGCAGGGGCTTTCATGGTTTTCTGGGCCGTGGCTGTGCTTATACTCTGGTTGCCGGGGGCGATCAAATCGAGCAATTTGCTGGGCGATAGCGATGACTCATCCAAAACGCGACGCACAAATTAGGTGCATTTCCTGAGCGTACTTTGTTACTTAAAGGTGCACGATCTCGTTCTTGCAAGTGAGGAGACTTAGTTCTGCACCTGGCAACAACCAAGTGCTATAGATATGGCTGCTCTTTTAGCGATTAAATCGTGGCCATCGATATTCCCAGACCGAGCTAGTCCAGCCCTGATCGCATCGATATTGGTTTTCACAGCAATTTGGTGCCGATTACACAAAGTCTCACGCGGTTATCTGTAATTCGCTAAATTGCCATCCTGTGGATGGGGGAGGTAGCAGCTTTTTTCTCACCCTTGCTGGCGCATACTTTCGACGGCAAGATGGAGCAGGTCGTCTTGCGTTAGTTGCTATTGACATACGAATACCCTATAGTCACTCTATGGTTTTATTAACTGAGATTAAGATGAATATCAAGATTGGCGAGCTGGCCAAGCGCACGGAATGTCAGGCCGAGACCATTCGTTATTATGAGAAGGAAGGGCTGTTACCGGAACCCTCTCGCAGTAGCGGCAATTATCGTCTGTATAGTGAAGAGCATGTTGAACGCCTACGATTCATCCGGCACTGTCGTACGCTCGATATGGCGTTAGAAGATGTACGTGCCTTACTGAAATACCGCGACACGCCGGAGGAGGATTGCGGCGATGTCAATGCTTTGTTAGATGGGCATATCCATGAGGTGGAAGTGCGCGTCAAAGAATTAATGCAGTTAAAGGGGCATCTCACGATTTTGCGCGAAAAATGCACAAGCGCGAAGCCGACAGAATCGTGCGGGATATTACAGGCGTTGTCGGATTGCTCCTGCCATGTTTAAAAAGGTAATTTTTGACTTTATGTCGAGCGTGTAAGCTATCCCGCAAGTGCCTCGTTTGCTGGGCTACTTCGGCACGATGGGAGCTGACTCGCTCGTTTAACCTTGGCTGATTTTCATGGTCGTGTCATATTGCTCAATCTATGGGCGACCTGGTGCCCTCCGCGTCGAGAGGAGATGCCATCGCTGGACCGGTTAAATGCCAAGCGTGGCGGTCCAGACTTTGAAGTCGTTGCGCTTTCGATTGATCGAGATCCCGATTTAGTCAAGCCGTTCTATCAGGACTTTGGCATTCGAACGTTAAAGCATTACGTTGACCCGACGACAAAAGTCTCAGATACATTGCGTGCACCGGGCGTGCCAACAACGCTATTAATTGACCAAGAGGGCCGAGAAATAGGCCGGGCAATGGAGCCCGCCGCCTGGGATGGCCCGCAAGTTGAAGCCTTGATTGATGGTGCACTACTGTATCCCTCTGTTCGGGATTCAAAGTGATGAGCAATGACATTGGAACCGATTTTTTCCTGGGGGCTATACGATGCTTGAGTTGACCGTCATTGGGCTATTAACGGCGTTTTTCGCCGGTATCGCTTCTTTCTTGTCACCCTGTGTTTTGTCGCTTGTACCTGGCTATCTCTCCTATATTGCAGGCGATGCCGTCCAGTTAGACGCCTCTCGTATCGAAGCACGTGCTGCTCGATGGCGAGCATTGGGCCTTAGTGCGTGCTTCGTTGCAGGCTTCTCCATGGTGTTCCTGGTTTTGGGAGCCAGCATCAGGCGTTTGTTCTTATCTTATCGCTACGAACTGAATATCGCTGCAGATGGCGTTATTGTCATCGCCGGCCTGATGATTATGGGCGTGATACGTGGCCCCGCTATGGATTCAGCGTTACTACCGCTTCGAGCCGCGTGGTGGAGGCGGTAAGCCCTGGTCCGCGACCGTGCTTGGTATGGCGTTCGGCTTCGGTTAGACGCCGTGTATTGGTCCCGTGCTCGGCGGTATTCTTGTACCCGGCGCCACTTCTGAGAGTCTCGGACAGGGGAGTATTGCTTTTGGGTATTTACGCACTGGGGTTAGGTGTACCGTTCCTGCTTTCCGCGTACTTCATGACCTCTTTTATGCGTCGACAGGGTTCGTTGCGCCGAGCGGGGCGTTATCTTCAGATAGTCACCGGCGCGATTCTGGTGCGGATGGGCATTGCGGTGGCGAGTGGGCAGTTGGTGCGCTTTGACATTTGGTCACTCAGGACGTTTCCGGCGCTCGGGGCGATTGGTAGTTGCGTGATTTTCCGCATTTTGTTTCTTGGCATCCGGTCAGCCACAACAGCCGTGCTGTTTGTCGTGTTCTTGAACTGGCGGACAGGGTACGGAACCGTACGAACAATAAACACAGCAGTCGTCGGGTCGTGGCTTCAAAACAGCCCGGCATTGCTCGCACTCGTAGAACCATTGGCAGGCGTCAGTCGGCATGGTTTCTGTTTTGACATACCCACATCGGGGGCAGGTCAGCGTGGACTTTAGGACAATAGCATTCATTCCATATTTCTCATCAATAGGGTTGCGTACATGATCGTGCTCAAGAAAGGCGTGATGACGATTCGGCGCGCGCAATGCTTGCACGTGCTCCAACCAGGCAATATTGATTGTCTTATTGAAGTGCAGTGCTATGGTACCGACGCCAACATAACGCAAACATTAAAAAATTGTAATACAAGGTGCACGTAGAATACAGACCGCGTGGAGATAACGTGATTTCCGAGCGAAGTATTGCTCCTAAGGCATTGAAGTTGCTGGATTAGGCAAGTGGCATCGCATAGCGAAGCCACTTCGTAAACACAGCTTAAGTTCTTTGGAGATCAATATGCCTCATGAAAAATTTCAATCTTGCATCGACGCTTGTTATGCCTGCGCTGTTGAGTGCGACCACTGCGCTGTTTCAAGCCTGGGAGAACAAGACGTCAAAATGATGGCGCGCTGCATAAAGCTGGATATGGACTGCGCGCAAATTTGCCGCTTGGCGGCTAGTTATATGGCCAGGGGCAGTGAATTCGCCCAGGCGCTTTGTCGCCTGTGCGCCGATGTTTGCCAAGCGTGCGCAGATGAATGCGCCAAGCATCCAATGGATCACTGTCAGCACTGCGCCGAGGCTTGCCGCAAGTGCGCCGAAGAGTGTAGACGAATGGCATAGATGAATTAGTGAGCGCACGGTACAAACTATGCGCGATGTACTTATTGGCCAGCGTCTGGCTTACCACCCAGCGCTGCGCGCTCCGCCATTAATGCAAGTGTCTAGCATCGGTTGGCGCAGAGCGCTACACAGTTACGTTGCGTCCTAGGGCGGCATTGTGGATAAGGGTGAGCGTTCGAGGTCGGCCGTGAAGTCTGTACCAACACCTTGCGCCTATCTCAACTCGCACATCCACTACCGGTTCAGTCTTGTATAACAAAACCAAGCCAGACATCCCGCTCCAAGGAAACAGAGCACCGCTAGAGCCATAGCCAGACCGGAATCGGCTACTAGTGGTGCGACCAATCACGAGAGCACCGTGGCGCCCACCATCATCGAGTATCCATAGCTGACTGTCGTCAGTGGCGCGAATCGTTTCGCGAGTTTCCCTGACAGTTAAACGCCGAAGATTATGCCGGACGTCGCAGGAGTGAACAGCCACCCGAATTCCGCCTTACTTATCCAAGATACTGAACAAGGAAAATAGGCGTTGAGAAAACATACAAGAAAAAGCCTATGAAATTACAACTTAAGGCTAGCGTCAACAACCAGAACGGCTCGCTTCTTAGCACGGCGCTGTAGCTGCGCAGCAGCGACACTGGCCTCATCGATGTCCGTCGCTCCCGTGGCGAGGTCACGAGGTGCAGAAAGACCGCCATTTGCCGCGGTCTTTCTAAAGTTCCGGTCAGTGAAAGAGCAATAACCAGGCGCGATCATCCCGCGAGCAAGCAGTGCGTCTATTGACATTAGGCGGCTATCAATGAGGCTCAGTGTTTACCAGCGAACAAGCCACCTGAAGATAAGCGCACCCCAATCGTTCTTCGCCTCCGGTCCGATCAGTCATTGCCTCGAGCGCACAACAGCCAGGATGTCATTGCCCAAACTTGTATGGTTTTTGTCCATAGCATTACTAGTTCCTCAGGCAGTATTACTTGGTCTTCATCACGTTTATCAGCAGCGTAAAAGTTCCCACAGTGATAATGTCAACCGGCAGTATTTGCCGCCCGTTGTAAATATTGAACGCTTTGCCCCCTGTTCTTCAGTGCCATTGAAGCAACGCGAGCGCTTTGTACATATAGCAACAAATCTTTTGCTTCCTCGAACTACTTCTCAAAGATGACAAAGATGTAATGTCCGCGCAATCTGCCTGACAGCAACGGAGCATTACAGTAGGCTCGTCGCTAGATTTCCGGATAAGGTATCCGCGACGCAAGTAAGGAGCCAACAATGAAATGCGATATGAAGACGGTGATGAAAGGCGGTCTTGGGCTAGCCGTGTTGATTGCTGTGGCCTATGCAGCGTTACCGGCCGTTCGTGAGTGGATTACTGCGGTCGGTCCTTTCTTATTCTTCTTAATCTGTCCGTTGATGATGTTTTTCATGACGAAAGGCATGCAATCGGGCCACAGCGATAACGAATCAAAGAAGGGTGAGCCCACACAGATGCCAATGCCGCAAGAGGCTAATGTTGGGGACCGCCGACGTTCACTAAACCACAAAATAGAGCGCCTTGATACCTGAGTAGGCTATGGGAACCAAATTCACACCAATAGTTCTCCTAATGCTAGCTGTAATTGGGTTGGTCGCTATTTTCGCCTTCGTTTTCATGGGAATCATGATGTTCTGGATGTTGAGCAATTGAAGTGAACTCTATGCGTTTTCTGATAGCCATGCTGGTGTTGGCACTGGCGTGGTTACCTGGCATTAGTTCCGCGCAAGTTTCTGAAATGCCAGCCGAGTCCACCGGTACTACAGTGTCGGCTTCTGCTTCCTCGAACAGTGGGATTCTGGGCTCCATGCGAAGTTGGTTTGGCGGCGAGAACTCTGACCAAGAGCTGTTGCCGCCAGACGAAGCGTTCAAAGTCTCGGTGAGGGCGCGCGACGCCGATACGCTAGTCGCTACGCTCACTGCAGCAGACGGCTATTATCTTTATCGCGATAGGATTGCATTTGATCTTCAGCAGTCATCCAACGCGGCGATCAAGAACGTCGCGCTACCCCAAGGTAAGCTTAAGGATGACCCCACTTTTGGGCATGTCGAGGTGTATTACGGATCTATCCAGATCCCAATTACGATAAATCGGCTGTCTGGATCTATTTCCGAGCCGTTGATTCTACAAGCCTCCTATCAGGGTTGTAACGACCCGACCGGTGTCTGCTATCCACCAGTAAATACAACGCTGTCCGTAGTTTTTGTCGAGTCAGCCCAGACCAGCGCCGCCTCAGCGGGTGCTAACGTCGCGCAAGCTCAAGCGAGTAGCGGTATCCTGCGAAGCACTGCCAAGGGCCAAGTCTCGGAAACAAGCCTTGTACGAGATCTGTTCGCCCAGGACAATGCGTGGGCGCTCATAGCCGCCTTCTTTGGTTTTGGCTTGGTGCTGGCGTTTACACCCTGCATGCTACCCATGATTCCGATCCTGTCGGGAATGATTATTGGGCAGGGGCGCTCGTTAAGCCGCCGCCATGCCTTTGGCCTTTCTTTTGTTTATGTGATGGCCATGGCCATCACATACGCGCTCGCCGGTGTGGCCGCGGGGTTGGCAGGCACAATGCTCTCGGCATACCTGCAAAACCCGTGGGTGTTGGGCAGTTTTGCGATCGTATTTGTACTGCTTGCACTTTCTATGTTCGGCTTTTATCAGCTTCAGATACCCGCTTCCATACAAAGTCGCCTAGCGGGCGCCGCAAACCGGTCGGCTGGTGGCAAGGTCTTGAGCGTGTTCGTCATGGGCGTGTTGTCCGCCGTCATTGTCGGGCCGTGCGTAGCGGCACCTCTGGCCGGAGCTCTGCTTTACATTGGTCAGACAGGAGATGTCGTGCTGGGTGGCTTGGCGCTTTTCTCACTCGCCATAGGGATGGGTGTCCCGCTTCTGATTTTTGGCACCACAGCAGGCGCACTTTTGCCTAAGGCTGGCCGATGGATGAAATCCGTGCAGCATTTTTTTGGCGTCACGATGCTGGCGGTGGCCATCTACCTAATTTCCCCGGTCGTACCTTCCGTCGTCCATATGAGCTTATGGGCCGTCTTGCTCATTATTTCTGCGATGTACCTGAAGGCGTTGGACCCGTTGCCCGACGGCTCGCCTGGTTTCGTGCGCTTTGGCAAAGGGGTTGGGGTCATTGCACTAATTTCGGGTTTGGCACTGCTCATCGGCGTGCTGTCAGGAGGCCGCGATGTGCTGCAGCCCCTGAGCGGTTTAAGAGGTGCAGATGCTGGGGCCGCACAGAATATCAGCTCGCCTGAGCTGCAGTTTAAGAAAACCACGAGCCTAGCCAACCTTGAGTCCCAATTGCAGGCAGCCGAAGGTCGCTACGTCATGCTCGATTTCTGGGCTGACTGGTGCATATCCTGCAAGGAGATGGAGCGTTTCACGTTTACAGATGCCCAGGTAAGAAAACGCCTCAAAGACGTCGTGTTGCTTAAAGCCGATGTGACCGCGAACAATGCCGACGATCAGGCACTGCTCAAACGTTTTGGACTCTTTGGCCCCCCCGGCATCATCTTCTTTGACAGGCAAGGAGCGGAGATCGACTTTCAGGTTATCGGGTTTCAGGCACCCCAGAAATTCTTGCGCTCTTTAGATTCGGTCATGCCAAGTCAGTGAGGTTGAGAACCAGACGCTTAGTTGAGTCAGCCTAGCGCTTTACTTCAGGTAGGATCGCAGCACCGCCGCCACCTGATTGACCTCCTGTTCGCGCTCCTCCGCTGTCAAACCCCCGGCAGCGACGTGCTCGCGAATCTGACCTTCCAGCACCTCAACCATGAGGCCGTTTACTGCTCCGCGGATAGCTGCGATTTGCTGAAGTATACGGCGCCTATTCTGTCGATGTTCGTTATCCCAGCCGCCTGGCTTTTGTTGCAACGGCGTCAAATCCGTCGCCTTGAAAGAAAGCATCAGTAAGGTAGTACTCGCCCGGTGCATACGCACCATATTTTCCATCTACGGAGAAATTGTTATGAAGAAACTGATCTCATTTTCGCTGGGTGCTAGCCTAGCGCTTGGCATGTCCCTTACAGCTTTTGCAGCCGATGGGAATACTAACGGTCCGACCGGAAGTACCAGTGCGGCGTCTTCGGAAGTCAGGGCGGACACCGCTTTGACTGATGGTGTGGTTCGTAAGGTGGACCGGCCAAGCGGCATGATAACGATTGAGCACGGCGCACTCGAGAACGTCGGCATGCCACCGATGACGATGGCTTATAAAGCCAAAGATGAAACGGTATTGCAACAGGCCAAAGAAGGGGAAAAGGTTAAATTCAGGCTTGAGAACCTGAATGGAACCTATACCATCATGACGTTAAAGAAGCGGTAGTGTCTACTGCTTGGGAAGCCTTTGAGCATCATCGGCTGTATTTTTAGGTACCTGGCATTCCTGGCGTGAACGCCAACGTCATGAGACTGCCGCCAGATGGTACGCTTATCACACGACGGGCCCGAGCCATAGGCGACAAAGTTGGGATTTCAGAAAGGAGTAGGGCAGCCGTTTGGCTGCCCTAACTATATTAGAAAAAGATCAGAACGGCTTACGCGCCGGTGTAGAAGCTTTGGATATACGCTTTTTCTTTCGCGCTCATTGATTCCAGTTCCTGTCGAACTTCGGCGCGCGATTTCGTCTGCTCAGCGCCGGCCATAGACCAAGTCCCGGTTTCTTCCCCCTGGCGGGTGGCCCATGAAGGGTCTGCCTTTGCCTGCTCGAGCTCCTCAAGCACCTGTGCACGGCTCTTCATGTTGGACCAATCGACGACTTCGGTGCCCCCCTGTTCACTGTTGTCAGGGATCCAGTAAGCAAAGCTGGTAGCGGGAACTGCAATAACTGCTGTAAGCAAGGCGGCAAGAGCTTTGGTACGAAGGGACATTATTCATTCCTTTTAAAAGAGTGGTTGCCAGCGGAGTCGTTGATTCACTAGCGTCGTGCTAGTTTTTCTGGCGATGGGTCTACTGTATGTCCCGAGTGCCAACAGGCCGATGACGACAACATGACATTTGCGTCATCTTCGTCAATCTGTCGTCATGATCGTTGCTGGTTGTATCGGTCGTGCGTATACACGTGCTGACTCGCTGATTGACTAGCCGGACTGGGCTGTCGCGGAGAGCTCGCTGTTTCAACCATTATTCGCGGCTACAGCCTGCGGAAATGTGCCGCGGCGTGGCAGAACCAAAACTTGAGAAACAGTTTCGCGGCTTCATTCGACTGAGTATCGGCAGCAGGAAACCTTTGCAATTATTAGAGCTAATCGGGCGTTCGCAAACCCAAAGGGGCCAGAGTGTTGCTCTCGGCGTTATGGAGATAACGCATTTGTAATCGATGAGTTCGTAGATTGTTGGGCACCGCCAACTAAGCTCCTAGTCCCGCAGTCTTGGATTCGTTTCATGTATGGATCTCGCGTTAAAGCGTGCATGCAGGAACGAGCATTTACTGTAATCAGCGCCATGTCTACCTCAGGGTTAAAGGAGCCTTTTTATGAAAAATACGCTAAAAATAATGGCCGCTCTGGCTACGTTACTCTCTAGTACTACTCAGGCGGAGACTTCCGTTACGCTATACGGAATACTCGACGCGGGCGTTGGCTACTCGAAGGTGGATGGGACGATAGTAGATCCAGTCACCAATCAGAGAGTGTCATTAGATCGCAGCCGTTTCGGCATGACGGACAGCGTTAAACGAGGCACTAGGTGGGGTATACGGGGTAAAGAGGATCTTGGCGGCGGACTGTATGCCAAGTTTCAATTGGAGTCTGGTTTCAATCTTAGCAAAGGACAATCGACTCAAGGTGGTCGTCTGTTCGGTCGTAACGCGACAGTTGGGCTTGGCAGTGATAATTGGGGTCAGTTCAATCTAGGCCGTCAGTACAACATTGGGTCGCGCTATTTTTACAGCGTTCTTGGCCCAATGTTTGGCGGAGGTTTTACTCAACTGAATATGGGCAGTGGGTCGGGCTTTAGCTCAGTAAATTGGGTACGCTACGACCAACTAGTCACCTATGAGACGCCGACGATAAATGGCTTCACCATGGGCCTTGGGTACTCATTTAGTGCGGATGATTCCAAATCGAATCAAGTGGGATTCAATACGGCTGATAATACACGCGCTATAACAGCAGCGCTTCGCTACGGGAATGGGCCGTTGTCAGCCTTTATATCGTATGATCAACTAAACCCTTCGAACAAGCTGAGTGATCAACAGACGCAGGCGACGCCCAGGTCGTATGTCGTTGGCGCAGCCTACGACTTTGAAGTAGCCAAGCTGGCACTTGCGTATAGCAGGACGACTGATGGCTGGTTCGGTGGGGCAGGCTTGCCTGGGGGGGCTGTAGGGAACTTCTCCGGTGTGCCGACTAATGTTTTCGTCGACGGTTTCAAGTCAAATTCATACTTAGTTGCAGTCTCTGCGCCGGTAGGAGCCGCGGGCAGCATGTTCGGCTCCTGGGCGCGAGCAGACGCAAATAACAAAGATCTTACCGGAGGAGATGCAAGCTCAAATACGTTCAGCCTCGGTTATACCTATACGCTCTCAAAGCGGACCGAGTTGTATGCCGTCGGCTCGTATACCGATAACTTCGCATTCTTGGACGACGCGAAGGTTAAAACTGTCAGCGTAGGGTTGCGTCATCAGTTTTGACCCAATGTGTATGGGATGCCCGCTGCGTTCACTTAGCGTAGCGGGACCGAAGAGGCTTCCGCATGGGTCCGAGAAAACTCCTCGAACGTACCGTGACGGCTCTCGGCTCCTTTGTCGCGGAATGCTGTGCATTGCCCGAGGCCGTATGGCGCAGGGCGTATGCCAGCAAGGTTACGGATTCGTAATCACCGTGTCCTGCTAATGACAGGCTGACTAACGTAACGTATACGGGTTACGAGCATACCGTGCGTTAGGGACGAGCTGCTAACGACGACTGCAGATGCGTTCTCGCCTCACGTACCACTGTGCGCTTAGCCATTTTCCATGGAGGAATCACAACAACAATGAAAATTCTTGTGGTCGAAGATGAAAGAAAGCTTGCAGACTACTTACGTCGAGCGTTGACGGAGCATGGCTATGTGGTTGATGTGGCTGGCGACGGCAGGGAGGGCCTATATTTCGCACAGGAAACCCCATACGATCTTATCCTTCTGGATGTAATGTTGCCGGGTATGGATGGATTTCAATTGTTACGCGAGCTACGCAAACAGAGTCGTGTGCCAGTGCTCATGCTCAGCGCAAGAGATCGGGTTGAAGACCGGGTGAGAGGGCTGGAGGATGGCGCTGATGATTACCTTCCCAAGCCCTTCTCGCTGACCGAACTCATGGCTCGGATCTTTGCGCTGGCTCGTAGGAACGACCCCGCAAACTTGACTGACGCCCATACGAATATCGTTCGCGTAGCCGATCTAGAGTTGGATCTTCTGTGCCGACGCGTCTATCGGAACGAGCAACCAATCAACTTGACTGTGAAGGAGTTCGCTTTGCTTCAGTTATTCATGCGCAAGCGTGGCCAAGTCTTGTCCCGGCAGACTTTAGCCGAACAGGTCTGGGATATTAATTTCAACAATAATACCAACGTAGTGGAAGCGGCCGTCAGGCGGTTACGCGCAAAGGTGGACGGCCCGTTCGAAAGGAAACTGATACACACCGTGCGCGGCATGGGGTATGTGATTGAGGTTCAGGATGCCGAATGTTGAGTTGGTCAAACTCGATTCGGGGCCGACTTTCACGCTGGCTCGCGATACAGACCTTGGTAAGCGTAGGACTGATCTGTACAGCTGTATATCTTGCTATTAGTTCGAACTTCGCGACCCGCCAGACTGAGCTGTTGGCGGAAAAGCAGAGGGCAATTCAGCATTTAGCTACGGAAAGCGCATCTAAAAATAGCGCGGAATCGCTCCAACATCAGCTCTTGGATTTCTTCCACGGCCATCCAGAGCTCTCGCTGGTTTTGCAGACCAGCAATGTAACCAAGACGTTTGGCAAGAGACCGCCAAACGCCAAGGCAAGCATGTTTCGCCAGCATACGTTTATGCTACCGGAGTATGGGCTATCGACTGGACCGATCCAGGCGCAACTGAGCATGGACATCACTTCCGACCTTCGCTTTCTCAGGCGCTTGGCATTGGCTCTATTTATTTGCGCAATTTTAGGCGCAGCACTCGCGTCGTTAGGTGCAGCGTGGTTGGTTCGCAGGGCGCTGACCCCGATCGATGCATTGAGCAGCCAGGTGGCAAAGTTGTCCCCGGAACGGCTTGGCGAGCGGCTTGAGGCGAAGGACCCTGCGGCAGAGATTTCCCCGTTGATTACGCAGTTCAACGCGTTATTCGAACGTATCGAGGGTGCCTATGCACAGATGGAGGAATTTAATGCCAATCTGGCCCATGAGTTGAGGACGCCGTTAGCAACGCTGATTGGTGAAACCGAGCTGGCATTAAGTTCTAAACGCTATGAGCGCTCGCTTGAAGAAATGCTCGCTTCTAACCTGGAAGATTTCCACAGAATGGAAAGAGTCATCAGCGACATATTGCTCCTCGCACGGGCCGATGGCGGCACGAGGATTAAGACAGAACCGACCAACAGTATTGCGATTACCATCCGGGAGGTTATGGATTATCACGAGGCTCAGGCCGAAGAAGCTGATGTGAAACTACTGCTAGTGGGCGACGCCTCAGCAATGATTAGCCGTACGCTTTTTCAACGCGCCGTGTCGAATTTATTATCAAACGCGATCCGTCATGCCGACATGCTCAGCGACGTGCTGATTGTAGTGGAAACAACAGGCGAAGAAGTGCAGATCGCAGTTTGTAATCTTGGCACTCCTGTCGCGCAAGAGCACCTGGTAAGGTGTTTTGAGCGGTTCGTCAGGCTACCGGCAGGGCGAGTGTCTAGCGATCAAGATCATTTTGGGCTGGGGTTAGCAATCGTTGCGGCGATAGCTCGAATGCATGGCGGCAAAACGTTTGCCCGATCCGTTGATCGATTGGTCACGATGGGATTTACAGTGGCTAGACCAATACATTAGCTTCGGTTTGCGTGTGAGGATATTAAACGCTCCATACATGGATATGACCGGCTGGGCGTTGGGAAAAAAAACCGCGCACAAGTTTAGTCGTGCGCGGTGACTACCGCTATCCCATCGCGGAGAAGAGCGTCGTCAAATCGAACTACAGTCCCGATTGCCGCTGGACCTCTGCGTTATATTCGGGGCCACTACGCAGCCGCACATACTCGGCGTAGGCAGATCTGTATTCACGGCTAAAGGTATCTGGTGTGCTCTCGCCAGCCCAGAATTTATCAAGCCCTGCTTTTTTCCACAATGCTAGATCCGCACGTACCTCCGCACGCGTCTTGGGCTCTCCGAAAACACTGGCTATGTTTGAGGATGCCGCCGCGCTTGCACTAACAGCGGAGGTATGTGGCTGTGCGCTGACCGCCATCGTCGTTGTCGCCAGCAGCACTGCTGCGAAAAGGTTTTTTTTAAAGTTGGTCATACGTTTACTCCTAGAATTTGCGAACTCATGCGGCTGCGCAATGGCGCGTGATGAAAGTTAAACCGCTTGAATGAATTGTAGGAAATCAGTCTGGTCAGTTTCCGAACACGCGCATTACTTTTTTGTTACCCAAATCAAAGAGTAATGAGCTTCGCCTAAGTGGTTCCGATAGGTGTGCACAGTTGATGATGCTCGATTCTTCGGGCGCATTGATCCTTGGCGAACGGCTGCTACAGCAAGTCTCGCCCAGATGCACCTCGGCCACCTCGAAGTCATAACTGCCTGCAAGGTTCCAGGATTTGGCCTTGATGCCGGTGGCAGTCTCGGCGTCCTTCATCTGGTCGTAGGTCAGAACCGCAGCCACGGAACCGTTCGAGTAGCGCAGGCCCGCAGTCACGGCGTGGACGTTCGGCTCGTTCTGGTCCCTCTGCTGGAACTCTTGCTCACCATCCGCATTGAACGAATACCCGACACCAGCCTGGAAGCCGGAAATGTTGGGAGTCAGGTACTGAATCTGGTTATCGTAACGTACCTCAGCCACGTTAAACGTGCCGGCGCTACGAGCTTGATTGAAGTTGTTGCCGAAAGGCGTGGCGACACCAGCCAGCCAGCGATAGGCTATGTTGCCCTGGCGGCCCAGCGTGATCGTGCCCCAAGCATCGGATTTCAGACCAAGCACCGCTTCACGGCCATACAAACGACCGCCTTGGGCTTGGGTGCCGTTCATCAGGCTGTAACCGTTTTCCAGCGTGAAGATATTCGCCTTGCACTTTGTTCGTTTAAGTGTCGTTGTGGCTTAGTGCTTTGGCGCAGTCCTTCCACTCGTTAGCAGTCTTGAGTGTCATCGGACGATGCTGTGTGGCCAAATGTTATGAATTGGACCATGTTCATGCGAGTGGCCGCTATTGCGCTGTCGGAAGTCTGCAGTCTTCAAAGCTGCCTATCTGGATGGGCGCGCTTCTAATGTGCATTGCAAAAATGTAATCCTAGAGTTTGACGTTTGTCACGTCGGTACGCTTACCATTCGCGTCTTGCAGACGAAGAGCCAGCCATGCCTCACCGCTGCGGCTTCGCTAAGAAAGCTTTGATCTCCGCAGCACTTTGGACTGATGCTTCGCTTAAGCAGCCGTAGCTTGGTCAAGGCTTAGGTTGTTTTCTGGCGTTGATAAACAGCGAGTCGGCAGTTCTACGTGAATGCGCGAAGGCGTCGAAGTAGAAAGTTGGCTGCAAAGGAAGACAGGTGGATATTCCAAAGTCCGGGTCAGAAGCATTTCAAACTCTAGCAAACATCTCGTGATGTGCTGAGTCATTTCTAAGCGATAGCGACCATTTCGAATATGAAAAAGATATCTTGTTTCACTACACCGCTGTCATTATGAAGATTCTCTATACCAACTTTCATCGAGGTGACGGTGGAGGACACACCACTTACATTCTCTCCCTTGCGCGGGAACTCAGCGGTGCGCACGAGATCGTCATTGCAGCGCCCAGAGGGAGCCGTCTTTTCGAATCAGCTGTGGCTCTGCCAGGCGTTCGGACCATGCCACACGAATTCAAAGGAGGATTGCTAAAAACGCTGCTGGGCCTTCGGCGCCTGAGAGCATTCTTGCGACGTGAGCAATTTGACATTATCCATGTTAACGGTGCTGCAGATCATCGTGCTTGTATGTTCGCGGTGGCGGGATCAGGCGCTTGGCGCCCAGTGCTCGTGTATTCCCAACATAGTGACCGCCTGTCTCGAAGCCTCGGAGCACTAGCTCGTGCAAAGCTTGCTACGGATCATGTGATTTGCGTCTGCGACCATACGCGGAAAAAGTTGGTCGAATCATACTTCAGCGGGTGCCGCCTGCACGTAATCCGAAATGGTGTTGACTTAGACAGGTTTGTTCCCCCATCGCGAGAGGAGCGAATGACTGCGAAATGTTGCTGGATTCCGACTCACTTGGCGGGGCGGTTAGTCGTAGGTAGCAATGCGGGGACCGCGGAGTACAAGAATTGGCCGGATATGGTCGAAGCCGTCTCTCTTCTTCCTGCTGTGCTGCGAAGTCAAGTCGTCGTCTTGATTGCCGGCGTCCTTCCATCAGATGCTCAGCGCGCCAGAGTCGAGGCACTAAACATGCGCAATAGTGTGGTTTTTACAGGACTTTTGGATGATGTTCGTTCATTCTTGGCAGCGTTGGACGTCGGGTTTGTTGTGTCATCGAAAATAGAGACTATTTCGTTTGCATGCCGAGAAATGATGGCTATGGGTATACCTGTGATCGTAAGTGATGCGGGCGGCTTACCAGAGAACGTCGACAATGGACATGATGGTTGGATTGTGCCAATCCAAGATCCGCAGGCGATAGCTTCGGTTCTAACAAAGGTGTTGGAGAGCCCCACGGATCTAGTTTCCATGGGCTTGCGGGCACGACAGAAGGCTGTTCAGGAGTTCTCGATTGGTTCTTTCGTCTCGTCTACGCAGGAAGTGTACCTACGAGGCAAAGCTTCGTCCAGGAAGAGTACTTGGATTGTGCGCCCTGACTGAACGCCAACTGCCTGAACCGCGCGCATGAAACAAATATGTTTATGAACGGTTACCTGCGCAAAAGCGACTGAGTGCATGGGGGCACTGCTCTCATCGAGTTAAACATCCAGCAGGCTGTTATAGATCGTGCCGTTTTGAAACACTGTCATAAACGAACCGCAGACTAAATATGGAGAAGGTTCATGGTAACTCAAATAAACCGCCGACTAAAACAGGCGATGACATTACTAAATTGTAATCTACAAGTCTGCGGATCGGCAGTTGTACTTCGTTAAAGTGCGATTGATTGCTCAAAGCTGTTGCCGTTAAAGCGACTAACTTGAGGTTATGAAATAGGAAACCTGTTTTGTGGCCGGCTTGAGTTTTCGATTTCGATACTGTTTTTTACTGCGGCAGCTTGAAATGGCTGCCTACCTAAACAAACTCTAGGAGAGTATTCATGATGAAAAAGACCCTTTCTGTTCTGGCTTTGAGTGCGCTTCCAGTCCTCGCATTGGCTGCGGGGAACCATGCTGGGGGACATGGTGCGCCGACGCACGGCATGCCTGGCCACGATATGTCCACGATGTCGAATGCGCCTTCGGCAACTGGTCAGCCGGGCGATGCATCCAAAGTGACACGTACGATTGAGCTGACGATGGACGACACCATGCGGTTTACGCCTGATGAAATCCAGGTGAGCGCTGGCGAGACCGTTCGTTTCTTTATCAAAAACACCGGAAAAATTCCTCATGAAATGGTAATCGGGTCCATTGCCGATCTGAAGGCTCATGCGGCCGAAATGCAAAAAATGCCGGGGATGCAGCATGCCGAGCCGAATATGATCACATTGGCCCCGGGTAAGATAGGTGGCTTGGTGTGGCAGTTCGACCAAGCGGGTACTGTCGATTTTGCCTGCCTGCTTCCAGGCCACATGGAAGCAGGAATGGTTGGCAAGGTGAAAGTCAGCTGACCTATTGCATTGAAATGTCACAGAAGAAGTTGATCATCGGGGTGGACGGCGTCGTTATAGTCGGTGCCGTCGCTGTTCTGCAGATGCATGGCGAGATGATGCGCGCCATGGGCGACATTATGATTAAGTATGCCGACAAGCTTGAAGTGCTGTCCTCGCCTCAATAACGAGACTTGAGTTCGACCCAAAGACCTGTCAAGTAAGCTATTTCGATGGCTTTGGATGCGCTGCGAACCATTCACCGAACTTCGCGATTTTTTTTCTGGGCTGCGATGATTTCTTTGGCCATCTGTTTCATCTCGGAATCTTATCCTTTTTTCAGCTTTAGCTCGGCCATGTCTACAGCGCCCTGGTGGTGAGCCCGTATCATGGCGGCAAAGTTATAGTCAATATCACCTGAGGGCTTCATAGCATCCATGCTTTTGCGCATTTCCGTCATGGAGTCCCGCATATCCATGAGCATGCCGCTCTTGGCCGCCTCCGAATCTGTCACAGGCTGGTTTGGTTGAGTGGCTGGCGTTTGAGCTGGCGCTGAAAACGAGATGGCTGCCATGCTCGCTCCCAGCAGCAACGGCAACAGGCGATGTATCGCCCGGGTGCTCGCACGTCGTGTTATTTTCGGTTGAATGTGCATGATCATTCCCGGGAAAGTTAGCCAATGTTGGCGGTACGGTACTTGCCAGCAAGTGTCATGGCGTTAACTGATGCCGACGGCCTTCGACATGGAGATGGTCGTTCAATTGCAGTTTCTATTTGGGGTGTCTCAGAATTCGGAAAATAAAGCAGGCTGCGTAGTCAACCCATGACCACTCTGCACCGACACCGCGAGGTTCGCCCCGTCTTGCAGTGACGCAATCAGCGGGCAGGTAACGTTTCCCTTCCGTGAATGGCAGGCGCACACCAGTTCAGACAGAACGGCCTCCATGCGCGCCAAATCGGCCATCTTTTCGCGCACATCCTTGAGCTTGTGCTCGGCCAGGCCGCTCGCTTCCTCGCAATGTGTTCCGTCATCTAGCCGTAGGAGCTCGGCGATTTCATCCAGGCTAAAGCCCAGCCGCTGGGCCGATTTCACAAAGCGCACCCGTGTTACATCCGCCTCGCCATAGCGGCGAATGCTGCCATAGGGCTTGTCTGGCTCCGACAGCAAGCCCTTGCGCTGGTAGAACCGGATGGTCTCCACATTGACTCCGGCCGCCTTGGCAAAAACGCCAATAGTCACATTCTTAAAATTAGTTCGCATATCTCTTGACTCCGTACATAACTACGGAAGTAAGCTTAAGCTATCGAATACAAATTTGAAAGGACAAGCGCATGTTTCCACCACAAAGCGGGCGCGGCGCGCTCTTCACCGGAGGGCTAGCCGCCATTCTTGCGTCAGCCTGCTGCCTCGGGCCGTTGGTTCTGATCGCCTTGGGCTTCAGCGGAGCATGGATCGGCAACCTGACGGTGCTGGAACCCTATCGCCCGATCTTTATCGGCGTGGCGCTGGTGGCGCTTTTCGTCGCCTGGCGGCGCATCTACCGGCAGACAGCCGCCTGCAAGCCGGGCGAGGTGTGCACGATTCCGCAAGTGCGAGCTACTTACAAGCTCATTTTCTGGGTCGTAGCCGCGCTGGTTCTGGTCGCGCTCGGATTTCCCTATGTCGTGCCGTTTTTCTACTAATCAGAGAGGTCTACCATGAAAAAACTGTTTGCCTCCTTCGCACTCGCTGCCGTTGTTGCTCCTGTGTGGGCGGTCACCCAGACCGTCACACTCTCTGTACCCGGCATGCTTTGCTCGACCTGCCCGATTACCGTCAAGAAGGCGATTTCCAAGGTCGAAGGCGTCAGCAAAGTTGACGTGACCTTCGAGACACGCGAAGCGGTTGTCACGTTCGATGATGCCAAGACCAGCGTGCAGAAGCTGACCAAGGCAACCGGAGACGCGGGCTATCCATCTTCAGTCAAGAACTAATCATGAAAGCCCCGAAGACACTGCTGTGGGTCAATGTCATTGGTACGGTTTTCGTGGCGCTATGTTGTTTCACACCCGTACTGGTCATTTTGCTCGGGGTGGTCGGTTTGTTCGCTCTCACCGACTATCTGAACAGTGTGCTGCTGCCTGCGCTGACGATTTTCATTGGTTTAACCATCTACGATATCCAGTGAAAACACCAAGTCGATGCCTGTTGCACCCCTCAATCTACTGGAAAAAAAATGACTGAAATCACCGTGAATGGTATGACCTGTATATCCTGTGCCACCGATGTCAAAGTTGCTTTGGAAAAAATTCCCGGCGTGAATGGCGCTGTGGTGTCCTATCCCGAAAGCCGCGCGCGGGTCTCGGTAGACGCTGCCGTGGCCGTGAGCCATGACCAAATTCTGGCCGCTATCGCGGCATTGGGTTATCAAGGTTCGATCCGCGTTGGCGATTTCAAAAGTGATACGAAAAGTCGTGATGCTCTTGAGGGGGCCGGTTTACACATTGCCGTCATTGGCAGCGGTGGAGCCGCGATGGCGGCAGCACTGAAGGCCGTCGAGCAAGGCGCGCACGTCACGCTGATCGAGCGCGGCACCATCGGCGGCACCTGCGTCAATATCGGCTGTGTGCCGTCCAAAATCATGATCCGCGCTGCCCAGATTGCCCATCTGCGCTGCGAAAGCCCGTTCGATGGCGGTATCGCGGCTACTGTGCCTGCGATTGATCGTAGCAAACTACTGGCCCAGCAGCAGGCCCGCGTCGATGAGCTGCGCCACGCCAAGTATGAAGACATCCTGGACGGCAATCCGGCCATCACCGTTCTGCACGGTGAAGCGCGTTTCAAGGACGACCAGCGCCTAGTCGTCCGTTTGAACGGTGGTGGCGAGCGTGTAGTGGCGTTCGACCGCTGCCTGGTCGCCGCGGGTGCCAGCCCGGCAGTGCCGCCGATTCCGGTCTTGAAAGAGTCACCCTACTGGACTTCGACCGAAGCCCTGATCAGCGACACCGTTCCCGAACGTCTGGCCGTAATCGGATCCTCGGTGGTGGCGCTGGAATTGGCGCAGGCTTTCGCCCGGCTGGGTAGCCAGGTCACGATCTTGGCACGCAACACGCTGTTCTTCCGCGAAGACCCTGCCATTGGCGAGGCGGTCACAGCCGCCTTCCGTACCGAAGGAATTCAGGTGCTGGAACACACGCAAGCCAGCCGGGTCGCCCATGTTGACGGCGAATTCGTGTTGACCACGGGGTTCGGTGAAATACTCGCCGACAAGCTGCTGGTCGCTACCGGACGGACGCCGAACACGCGCAGCCTGGAATTGGAAGCGGCGGGTGTCGCTGTCAATGCCCAAGGGGCCATCGTCGTCGACCAGGGCATGCGCACGAGCAACCCGAACATCTACGCGGCTGGCGACTGCACCGACCAGCCCCAATTCGTCTATGTGGCGGCAGCGGCCGGCACCCGTGCCGCGATTAACATGACTGGCGGCGACGCGGCCCTCGATCTGACCGCGATGCCGGCCGTGGTGTTCACCGATCCGCAAGTGGCGACCGTGGGCTACAGCGAAGCGGAAGCGCATCACGACGGGATCGAGACCGACAGCCGGTTGCTCACGCTGGACAACGTGCCGCGTGCGCTCGCCAACTTCGACACGCTGGGCTTCATCAAGCTGGTGGCCGATGCCGGCAGCGGGCGCTTGATCGGCGTGCAGGTAGTGGCACCGGAAGCGGGCGAGCTGATCCAGACGGCGGCCTTGGCAATTCACAACCGCATGACAGTGCAGGAACTGGCCGACCAGTTGTTCCCCTATCTGACGATGGTCGAGGGGCTGAAGCTCGCGGCACAGACCTTTAGCAAGGACGTGAAGCAACTGTCCTGCTGCGCCGGATGAGGAAAAGGAGGTGCTCAATGAGCGCCTACACAGTGTCCCGGCTGACCCTTGATGCGGGGGTGAGCGTGTATATCGTGCGCGACTATCTGCTGCGCGGATTGCTGCGGCCGGTCGCGTGCACCACGGGCGGCTATGGCTCATCTGCACAGCTTGCGGTGCTGCGTCAGCTCGTCGAACGTCGGCGCGAGGCGTTGGCCAGCTTGGAAATGCAATTAGCAGCCATGCCAACCGAGCCAGCACTGCACGCGGAGAGTTTGCCATGAACAGCCCCGAGCGCTTGCCGTCTGAGACGCACAAACCGATCACCGGCTACCTGTGGGGCGTGCTGGCCGTGCTGACCTGTCCCTGCTATTTGCCGATTCTCGCCATTGTGCTGGCCGGCACGACGGCTGGCGCGTTCATTGGAGAGCATTGGGGTATTGCAGCCCTCATGCTGACCGGCTTGTTTGTCCTGTCTGTGACGCGGCTGCTGCGAGCCGTCAGAGGCCGATCATGAGCGCTTCCCAGTCAATTGAATGGACAGTGGCGCAACAGGCGTGTCCCACCCCATGATCATGCCGGGCGACATAATCGCTCCACCCACGTCGCGAGCTGAGAGGCGCATGTTTACAAACAGTGCCGGAAAAGTCATGCCTCTCAATGGCATTAAGTCAGTGGCCATGGTAACAGCGGCTAATTGCGTGTGCGTGACATTAGGTTGCATGGCATGATGTCCCTCCGCAGAGGGCTTTACTGATGTATGGCCGTTACTTGAGTGGTTGTTTTTTTGTCTGTTTTGTTTCGTCTGGGCGTTCGGTCTTCAAGCCGTGTTTCATCTGCCTGGCTACCCTCCAGCCATTGACGGGGTAAGTTACGGCAAAACCAGCAATGATACCAACTGACATGACGCCCCAAAACAGCAGTTAGACCGGCTCCATCGCCCGCATGTTGCGTGCAGTTATTAGCAGCCTCATGGTGGGCGCTATGCCTGCCATCATGGCATTCATACTAATAAATTCCGGGATGAAGGACTTTTTGACACTATCCCAGTAGCTGCCGCCAATCATGCTTTCCATAAAAAGAGACTGGAAGATGAAAAGACCAAACGCGCCCCCCGCTAAATAGTCAACAATGCGATCCAACCACATCGGTAGCCCCAGCGCTGCCGTGGTCGCCGCCGTCAGGATAGTGCCAGTGGCGTCGCCTGCCACGCAGTGGATGGTTGAGCATGCGCTTTGTTTCCACAGTGGCTTGATGAATTGCTCATGCGCGCCTGACCTGGGCTCTTCATCGGCTATTACATACAGCAGCAAGCCGATCGGCCCCATATAGAGATCACCAACACGAAGCTCCACTTCATTACCACCGGCTCGGGATTATGGTGAAACGGATCCCACGCAACGCAGGCTGTGGATATAGTCGCTAGAGCAAACCAGACAATAAGAAAGTAATCGATAGGTTGGGCGATAATAGGAATCTTGAAGCAATAACGCACGGGTTTCAGTCCGCACTTACTGCTCGAACCTTGTTCGTCAGCAATTTCTGTGCTGTTACCGGGTCATTACCTCGATGCGGCCTACATTACAAAGGTAGACCAAATAATGACGTATTCGTCATACCAGCGTCATCGGACTGTTGGGCGCTGCTCGCTAAAGTGGAGTCCTGACCAGAAAGAACTGGCAGAGCGATCGCGCAGTATGACAGCGCTTCGCGGCAACGACTCTCAATGGAACCTACTATGTCATTTCGTTCAAAAACTCTTTTCGCCTTGCTAGCCGCTGCATTAGCGGTTCCCGCCACCAGTTTTGCTTATTGGATTCCCGATAATAGTGAGCAGGGCGGTACCGAAGTGCAGGATTGGTCCAACATGAAGAGTCGAACGCAGGTGCTCCAGGAGCTTGAGCAAGCCAAGGCAGACCCTACTTGGGCTACACGTCAAGGAGAAGCGACAGGTATTTGGCCTCAAATCAACGCTGAGCCAATGAAGTCACGAGCACAGGTTCAGCAGGAATTAAAGGCACTGACCGCTAGAGAAAAAGCATACATTCAAAGCTTTTATACGGGCGCTTAATGCCTCGTATACGATGGTTCATTGTTTTGGTGCATGTGTATCTTTAATTTATAGATGTCTACTAAAATGCGATCCGTCGATTAGCTATTGTCGTCATTATTCATGACAAAAATGTAATGAAATTGACCGCAAATTGTCAGTTTCGCGAACAGTAAAGTGTGACATGATCAATACACCTGCCATCCGGTGCGATCTAGGGCTCTACGCTGTTTCAGGGTGGTGATAGCGGTCAGCGTAGCCCAATACCAAATGGGAAAGCGGCTACGTCATGACAGCACATGATCACAAACACACTCATCACGGCCAACCCGGTGACTTAAGCGGCGGATCTACGCCACTTGGCGAGAACCACGCTAAATTGCCTGAGTCCCCGGTCTCGACGTTAAAGGACCCAGTGTGCGGAATGTCGGTGACCGAACAATCGCCACACCATCTTGAGCTTGACGGCCAGCTGTTTTATTTCTGCAGCACTGGCTGCCAAGCCAAATTCAGTGCCGGCCCGGCCAAATATCTCTCTAAAAGCCAACTGAGCAAAAAACCAACTCAGGCAGCCGCACCGGGTACCATCTACACCTGTCCGATGCATCCCGAGATTCGCCAAGATCACCCCGGAAACTGTCCAAAATGCGGTATGGGGCTAGAGCCGCTTATGCCCACGCTAGAGGACGATAACCCCGAGTTGGCGAACTTCACTCGCCGGTTCTGGTGGACCTTGCCGTTAACGGTAGTCGTCACGACGTTGGCCATGTTCGGTCACCAATTTGGCTGGTTTGGCGTGGCCGCTCAAAGCTGGATCGAGTTGGTGCTTTCCTTGCCAGTGGTGCTCTGGGCTGGTTGGCCATTCTTTGTGCGGGGTGTGCAATCGGTCATCAACCGCAGCCCCAATATGTGGACACTCATCGGCCTGGGCACTGCGGCGACTTTCATCTATAGCGTCGTGGCGACCGTTACACCGGAAGTGTTTCCCGATACGTTCCAGTCCATGGGACGCATTGCGGTGTACTTCGAAGCCGCTGTGGTCATCATTTCATTGACGCTTTTCGGGCAAATCCTTGAGCTAAGAGCCCGCTCACAAACCTCGGCGGCCATCAAGTCGCTAATGGGATTAGCCCCGAAGACGGCGCGGCGTATCCTGCCAGATGGTACCGAAGAAGATGTGCCGCTGACCCACGTTCACGAAGGCGATCGCTTGCGTGTGCGTCCGGGCGAAAAAGTGCCGGTGGATGGGGCGGTGGAAGAGGGGGCGAGTTCAATTGACGAATCTATGCTGACCGGCGAACCGCTACCCGTCAGCAAACGCGTGGGCGATAAAGTCATTGGCGCCACGATGAATACATCGGGTGCACTGGTGATACGCGCCGAAAAAGTGGGCGCGGCTACAGTGTTGTCTCAAATCGTGCAGCTTGTGGCGCAAGCACAGCGTTCCCGAGCGCCTATGCAACGCATGGCCGATCATGTGGCGGGCTATTTTGTCATGGCCGTGGTCGCTATCGCTGTGATTACGTTTTTCGTGTGGGGGTTCTGGGGGCCACAGCCCAGCTGGGTGTACGGTCTGATCAATGCGGTGGCCGTGCTGATCATTGCCTGCCCGTGTGCGCTAGGTCTCGCGACTCCTATGTCTATTATGGTCGCCACTGGTCGTGGTGCGACGCACGGCGTCTTGTTCCGGGATGCCGCTGCCATCGAGAACTTCCGCAAGGTCGATGCCTTAATCGTCGATAAGACCGGCACCTTGACAGAAGGGCGGCCCACGTTTGAGCAAGCGGTTCCCGTCCAGGGCGTTAGCGCCGACGAGGTGCTGCGCCTGGCTGCCAGCCTGGATCAAGGCAGTGAGCACCCGCTGGCCGACGCTATCGTTAATGCCGCGCGAGAGCAGGGCATTGCCCTGGCCACGGTAGATGAGTTTGAATCCGGCTCCGGGATTGGCGTTCGCGGAAAGGTTGAGAGCAAGCGTTTGGCGCTCGGTAATACCGCATTGATGCAGCAAGAAGGCGTCGATGTGGCGAGACTGAGCGAAAAGGCAGATCGCCTGCGTGTGCAAGGCGCGAGCGTCATGTATCTGGCCGCGAATGGCGACCTGTTGGGCTTGCTTGCTGTGTCAGACCCCATTAAAGCCAGTACACAAGAAGCCTTGAATGAACTGAAGGCCGCTGGAATTCGCGTCATCATGGCCACGGGAGATGGGGTATCGACGGCCCAAGCCGTGGCGCAGCGTCTGGGTATCGATGAATTTCATGGTGAGGTAAAGCCAGCCGATAAGCTCGATCTTGTCACAAAGCTTCAAGACCAAGGGCATATCGTGGCGATGGCGGGGGATGGCATTAATGATGCCCCTGCCTTGGCCAAAGCTGATGTGGGCATTGCCATGGGTACCGGCACCGATGTCGCCATGAATAGCGCCCAGGTCACGCTGGTGAAAGGCGATTTGCGAGGTATCTCGATTGCCCGCCATTTGTCTGACGCGACCATCGCCAATATGGAGCAAAACCTGGGATTTGCCTTCGTGTATAACGCTTTGGGCGTGCCACTGGCGGCGGGTGTGTTGTATCCGTGGACGGGGCTGTTGCTCTCGCCGATGTTTGCTGCGCTGGCGATGAGCTTGAGCTCGGCCTCGGTGGTGACCAATCCATTGCGGTTGCGTAAAGCAAAATAAAAGGCTTTCACGCCTAATGAGTTACTGTGGCCGTTGCTGCGTGATTTCTTTTTGAGCAACTAACGCCTGCTTGGGCCAAGAACTCTTGATATAAGCGAGCACAGCCCGAATGTCGTGATCGGTCAGTAATTTGTTATAGGCCGGCATATCGCTCACATATCCGGGTGGGGCTGTCACGCCAGGCACCAGGCCATTTTTAGTGATGTCAATCAACACGGCGTCCGGATGATGCCAGGTATGGCCCGTTTCGTCGTGCGGTGGCGCAGGCAAACGACCATTGGCTTGACGTACCCGCCAGTCAGGCTGGCCTTCCAGCTTCGCGCCATGGCAGGATAAGCAGTTGTTGGCGTAGATGTCTTTGCCGATGGCTACGAGTTCTTGATCGGAAGGATCAATAAATACCGGTCTTGAGTCCATCAAGGCTTCATACATAAACAAGCCGGCTCCGAGCGCCAGGGCACCAAGCACACCAATCATCACGCCTGTTTTTTTCACCGCTATTGCCATTGGAATTATCCCCACTCACTTTGTTGCACGATCAATCTATGTGATTTTCAGCTACCGCTATTCGGGCGGCACAACGTAGCCTCATCTTTGGACATAGGAGGCAAGTTGCCGTTTTTCCTGGATGGGGTCTATCGGTTGATTGTTGACGCGCAGTTCGTAATGCAGATGAGGGCCACTGGATGTTCCGGTTGAACCGACATAGCCAATGATTTGTCCCTTTTCTATGTTGGCCCCTTTCCTTAGACCATTCTTAAAACGACTTTGATGCGCATAGACAGTGGAATAATTATTGTCGTGTTCTATGAAAATCACTTTGCCATATCCATTTTGAACACCAATGAAAGAGATTTTTCCCTGAGCCGTTGCGCGGATGGGGGTGCCTTTTGGGGCAGGGTAATCAAGACCTTGATGGCCTGCCCACTTGCCCGAAACGGGATGTAGCCGGTAGCCAAAGGCTGAATTGATACGAGCGCGTTCGCTCAGTGGCGTGTTAAGAAACATCTTTTGCAAGCTCTCGAGCCGAGGAGTTGCTTTATGAGAGTGTTTGCCGAGCGTGTGAGTGGGGCCTTCGATGATAGAAGTCTGTCTGACTTCCGAAGCCACGGCGGTATTCATTAGAAGGTAACCGAAGACGAGAAACAGGCTTTTTAATAGCGTATGCATGTCATATAGAAAATATTTAGATAGTGCGAGAGCGTGGTTCGCCTTCTGTGGCTGGATCAACTACTGATTAGTGTGGAGAAATAAGTATTGGCAGCACTGCATCCGCAGTGCTGCCAATCTGGGGAACGCGTCGTAGCTACTGCACCGGATCATCCATCACGAGGTGGATGGATGATCCGGCCATAAGGCGCCGCCTTTATGACGCATTATCCGACTTTTACCTTACCGATCATGCCCGCTTCCATGTGCCCAGGAAGAAGGCAGGCAAAGTCAACGGTTCCGGTCTGGGGAAACTGCCAGACAATCCCGCCTTTTTGGCCAGGATTGACCGTGATCATATTGGGCTCAGCATGTTTCATCCCCGGCATTTTTTGCATCATGGCGGCATGCTCTTTGAGTTCTGCAACGGAGCCGATCACCATTTCATGAGGAATCTTGCCGTTGTTCTTCATGAAAAAACGGACCGTCTCACCAGGCTTGACGTTGAACTGGCTTGGAGAAAAACGCATGGTGTCGTCCATGACGAGTTCGATCGTACGCGTGACCTTGGCGGCGTCGCCAGGTTGTCCCACGGCGGAGTCACCTTTGTTCATGCTGGACATATCATGACCTTGCATCATGGTGCCGTCTTTCATCTCATGACCTCCACCATGGCTTCCGGCGGCTAATGCCAGGGCGGGTAACGTGCTTAATATCAGTATAGATAGTGTCTTTTTCATGAAAACCACTTTTGGATAAGGGAAAAATAAGAGCATCAGGCGTGATGTTCCCTGGTACAACAGTTAAAAGCGAAAACTCAAACCGGCCACGAAACGGGTTTCCTGCTTGGAGTCGCCCGCCGCGCGCGCGTAATCCGCCGTTTTTCCGAATTTGCTGGACCATTCCACGCCAACGTAAGGAACAAACTGACGCGTGACTTCGTATTTGAGACGCAAGCCCGCAGTACCGTCTGTCAGGCCGCTGCCAATGCCCCAGCGTTCATCGTCCTTGCCGTGGAAATTTACTTCCACGCTTGGTTGAAGGTAGAGCTTCTGGGTAAGCAAGATGTCATACTCCGCCTTCAGCCCCAGAGCGGTTCGTCCGCTGGGGCCGACATAGGCGGTGGCATCGACTTCAAACCAGTAAGGCGCAAGCCCTTTAAAGCCGAATGCCAGCCATTCTCGGTTTGGCGCGCCCTGTGCATGGTCGAATCGTACGCCCAGTTCCGTATCCCAGAACGTTGAAACCGCATGACGCCACAGGAGCTGCGTCTCGGATTCCTGCAACTTGCCGCTCGCTACTTCGCCTTCCGCTTTGATGACGGCGCGGTTATAGGTGCTGCCATACCAGGCCTCTCCTTCATAGGCCGCCCACTCTTCGCCTCGCGCCCTGACGTACTCCAATCGGTCGAAGTAGACCGAACCGAAGTTGTGCATGTCCGACATGACCAGTGCATCTGAGGGTGGCAGCGCATACTTGCCCGCGTTACGCACATATCCTTCCGAGTAGGCATCCGGATCGCGTGCATCCGGGGGCGCCGATCCGCCTTGCATCTGCATATCGCCGTGGTCCATTTCTCCACCGCTCGTATTCATTGCTCCCATATCGTGAGCAGTGGCAGCCGGAGCTGTGTTGGCTTGGCCATGGTTCATTCCCGGCATGGCCTCTGCTGGCTTAGTTGCGGGGGTTGATTTCATATTCATCGTGCCATGGTCCATGCCAGGCATATTCATTTTGCTGTGATCCATGCCAGGCATGCTTGCTGCATCGGCAGGAGCCGAGCTGGCCGGCGTGGCAGTATGGCCACTATGGGCGTCATGCGCTTGGGCGTAGGCAAAAAGCGGAGTGGCGCCGAGCGTTGCGATGGCGACTCCAAGAATGCGTTTTTTTATATGGGTATTCACGGTCAAGATTCCCTTTTTCTCGTTTATTGAGCTCATGCCACCACCACTTCGCGAAACATCCCCGCATCCATATGCAGCATCAGATGGCAATGCCAGGCCCAGCGACCCAGTGCATCTGCGGTCACGAGAAAGCTAATGCGTTGCGCCGGCTGCACCGGAATCGTGTGGCGGCGAGCTTGGAAGCTACCGTCGGGCGCCTCCAGTTCGCTCCACATGCCGTGCAAGTGCATGGGGTGCGTCATCATGGTGTCGTTGTGCAAAATAACCCTGACCCGCTCACCGTAGCGAAAATGCACAGGTGTCGACTTTCCGAACTCCACGCCGTCGAACGACCAGGTGTAGCGCTCCATGTTTCCGGTCAAATGGAGCTCGATTTCACGCTCTGCGCCGCGCGGATCCATCGCACCGCCCACGGTGTGCAAGTCCGATAGCGTCAATACTCGGCGGCCGTTGTTGCGCAGCCCAATGCCGGGATCGTCCAAGTTGGTGCGCGGCATGTCGACCCGCATATCGATGCTTGGACCATATTCGGTCCTGGCGTGGCGTACTTGGGTGCTGGCGCCAGTTGCTGTCATTGCGCCATGATCCATACCAGCCATGCCTGCGTGATTCATGCCCTGCATACTGCCATGATTCATCCCAGCCATAGCACCATGATCCATACCGCCCATGGATGATTGGCCGGACCCACCATGGCTCATTCCTGCCATGCCCGCGCCCATTGAACCCATCATGTCAGCCATGGTGAGCCATTCCACTGGGTCAAGCGCGGGCACGGGCGCGTCGAGACCGGCACGCGTAGCCAGTGTGCCCCGTGCATACCCGGTGCGGTCCATGGCTTGCGCAAAAACGGTATAGGTATCGTCTTTGGGCTGGACCAGCACGTCGTAGGTTTCCCCTGGACCAAAGCGGAATTCATCCACCGTTACGGGCTCTACATTGACGCCATCGGCCTGAACCACCGTTAGCTTCAGACCTGGTATACGCACGTCGTAAAAAGTGTTGGCTGCCCCGTTGATGAAACGCAGGCGGACCCGCTCACCGGGACGGAATAATCCCGTCCAGTTGCCGGCCGGGGTTGTGCCGTTCATCAAATAGGTCAACACATTAGCCGACAAGTCCGCCAGGTCGGTTGGACTCATGCGCATTTCGTTCCACATCTTGCGCTTGTCGATGGCCGCTTTCAGGCCATCTCGTGACACGTCCTGGAAGAAATCAATGGCGGTGGGCTGGTTGTAGTTGTAGTAGTCGCCTTGCATTTTGAGCTTGGCCAGGACTCGCATCGGATCCTCGTCGGTCCAGTCAGAAAGCTGAACGACGTACTCGCGATCAGCCCGTATGGAGTCGGTTTGTGCCGGGTCGATAATGATCGCCCCATAAACGCCGGTCGCCTCCTGCATGCCAGAATGGGAGTGATACCAGTACGTGCCGCTTTGTTCAACTTTAAATCGGTAGGTAAATGTTTCTCCTGGAGCAATGCCCGTAAAACTGATACCTGGCACGCCATCCATTTGGAAGGGCAGGATGATGCCGTGCCAATGGATGGAGGTGGCTTCCTTCAGACGGTTCTTGACGCGAATAGTGACCGTATCGCCTTCGCGCCAACGTAAGGTAGGCGCAGGAAGCGAGCCATTCACCGTCGTCGCGATGCGTGGGCTGCCGGTGAAATTGACGGGCGATTCACCGATCTCGAGGTTGAACTCGGTCCCCGTCAGCACAGCGGCCGAACCGGTGCTCGTATTGACGGACGGAGCTCCGGCGGCTCGGGCAAAGGGCGATAAGCCCAACAATACGCCGCCAGCCGCAAGGCCCTGAACGAATCGGCGACGGGGCAGTATAGGCAGTGCAAGCGAGTGCGGTAGCAAGTGTTTCACGTGAGCGTATCCCAAAGTCGAAAGAGGGTAGATATCAATCATCCTTCGATGATCAAAGCCTCAAATTAAATTGATGACATGCACTTTAACGAAATGTGCATGTCGGCCCAATGACGCTGGCATTACATTTTTGTAATGCGAGGGTGTTCGTCAGATTGGTCGTCTGGTTGCATTTTCGATACTGGCGGAAGCGGGGTGACACTTAATCGTGTCACGTTCACATCAAGTGCCCATCATCCAAAACATCATGGCTCCCATGCCGACGAGAGCAAAAACAGCCAAGAGTCCAATCGCCGCCAGCACGATCACAATGATTTTTATCAGCTTATTGCTCATGGGATTGTCCAAGCCATTTGATGGGAGCTAGATGCCAAAATTTAGAAGGGCGGACCTTATTTATCGAGGGCCGTGCCACCGTCAGCGATTTGCGTCCACGTTGCACCCCTATCTTTAGTGATATAGGCGCTACGCTTGAAGGTCGCAATAGCAACTTCTTCGTGGCGGGTAGGGTTTTGAGCAATGAAGGCCACCGCGTCTTTGTTCAATGCAGGAAGCTTGATTTTTTCATTCGCTCCGCCATCACTCAGGCCCATGCGACTCAGCACGGGGGCGTTTGCGTAACTGCTAACCCAAAGGTGCTCGCCATTCAGATCGAACCACTGTGCTAGTACCTGCGTGCTTCGAATCAATAGCTCAAAATGGTTGCCCGCGTCACGAGACAAGTACAACCCGTCGGCGGCACCCACGGCAACGACGTTGGCATCGCGTGGATGCACCGCTAAGCTGTTGATTTTGGCCTTCAGACCATTAGCGGCTGCTCGCGTCCACGTCAGGCCGTCTGTTTGAGTCATATACAGGCCAGCTTGGGGCATCCGGGTATTAGGCCCATAATTCAGAACATAAACCGCATTGGTTTCATAGCTTGTGGCCAAGGTATGAAAATCGGACTCTCCTTCTAGCCCCAACTGCCGCCAGGTTTTTCCTGCATCCGTACTTTTAATAAGGCCAAACGGATTAATTAGGTTAGAGCCTGCTGCTGGATGCCCGCTGCTGTAAAACGCCTCTCGGGTGGTGGCAAATCCCATGTAATCATGCTCAGGCCCGGCCATTTTTGCCCATTGACCATCCACATACGCCGCGATGCCATGATGGCTCGGGATAAGCAGCTGTTGACCGTCTGCGCTATAGGCAAGCCCGTGCAGGTGGGTGAGTTCAATCGGCGCAGCCCGTGCCAAAGTCTTTATGGCTTGTGTATCGGCTAAGGATGGCTCGGTACTTGCGGTTGCTACGCCAAGTCCGCCGAACATAAATAGCGTGGCAACGCTTGTTGCCGCCAAGATGGTAAAAATCGTTTTAGAACTCATCACGTGATATCCGTTAATCCAAGTGCTATCCCATCCTGAGTCCGCCATGAGTAGAGTGGGACGGCTGTGCGCCGACTAATCTTTGAGCGGCGAGTGTCCGACCAATGGTGTGGTGGGAGCTTTGTCGGCTTGGTTTTTTTCCGCCCTTTGGTCCTTGTCGCAGGAGTGCATGCCTTTCATCATGAAAAACATCATCAAGGGGCAAATCAGAAGGAATAAAAACGGAGCACCGGCGGCAATCCATCCACGGGCGGCGGGCATAGTCGCGTACGCCACGGCAACGACTACGCCTAGGCCAAGGGCCGTCTTCATCATGGTTTTCATATCACATTTCATCATCGTTTCCTTCAAATAGGCAGGTTGCTTTATATCCGCCCGGCAGTGATGAGTAGGCGGTGACAAATACACTGTAGCCAACTAGGGCTGTCAGTTCGATTACGTTGTCATTACATTTTTGTCATGTCCGTGCCAAGTTTCACGGTAGTCAAGCAACTGGCTGTTACTTAAAGGAAAAAAGAGATAGCAACTGCGGTCGCTCGAGTGGCGCAAGTATTTGATCTTAATGCAGAAAATGCTCGGTAAATGCGACGTTGGGCCAGCTTGACATTGTCGTCGTGGGAAGGTTTAGTATTGTCATGCTGCACTACCTAAGGAGATAGCAGAATGATTGAATTTGAAGTGAAAGATATGACTTGTGGCCACTGTGTGGATACCATCACGCGCGTGATCAAAGAAACGGCACCGGCGGCCAGCGTTGGCATTGATCTTCCCGCTCATTTGATTCGGATCGATGGAGTTCTCAATGCAGATACCATTGAACGCGCCATTCGAGAAGTTGGATATACGCCGAAACGTGTATCTTAGAGGGCCCGGCACCGTTAAACTGCTGAGCCCTAGCCCATTTTTTGACATGCTTTAGGGATTTTTCGGCACAATACTCGTGATAGATCATCTGAGGCCAGCGATATTATTGGTCACGTGCTTGGCAGATGTTCATAACTATCTGGTAAAACGCTTGGGTAAAATCACTGCCGTGCGCCAAGTAACTGGCCGCGCAGACGGAACGTCTGCGCGCTGTTCATAAAAGAATTCCTTCGAATTATCGGTATATTACAATTTTGTAATTCATCCGTCATCGTGCTGTCAGCTTGCCACGGGTAGAGTCTCGTCATGAGTTCTGACGCTTCTAGGTCAGGGGGCAATCCCTTAAGTCAGGCACAAAACAGAAGCCTATCGCAGGAGCGATCCCATGAAATTGCTCGTCGTTGAAGATGAGATAAAAACTGGCGAATACGTACGCCAAGGGCTGGTTGAGTCCGGTTTTATAGTCGATCTGGCCCGTACGGGTCTGGATGGGCACCACCTCGCCCTGACAGAGGACTATGATTTAATCATCCTAGATGTCATGCTGCCAGATGTTGACGGTTGGCGTATTGTTCAAGCCTTGCGTGAAGCGAAATCGGCGACACCGGTATTGTTTTTGACGGCGCGCGATAGCGTGGAGGACCGGGTTAAGGGTTTGGAACTAGGCGCCGATGATTATTTGATTAAACCTTTTGCATTTTCGGAGCTGCTCGCACGAGTGCGTACACTGCTGCGCCGAGGCGCAGCGCCCGCTCTGAGTGATCAATTGCAAGTGGCCGACCTGGTGCTGGACATTCCACGTCGGCGGGCGAGGCGGCAAGAGGTACGCATTAACCTGACAAACAAAGAGTTTGCGCTTCTGGAGCTTTTGGTGCGCCGCCAAGGTGAGGTGTTACCGCGCTCTCTGATTGCCTCACAGGTGTGGGACATGAATTTTGACAGCGACACCAACGTCATTGACGTGGCGATTCGGCGCCTGCGCGCCAAAATCGATGATGCCTTTGAACCCAAGCTGATCCATACCGTTCGCGGTATGGGATATATGCTTGATGTCAGCAGCGTAGGTTGAAAAGAGTGGCACGCCGCCCTGCGTCGCTGGCCCTGCGTCTGACCGTATCCATTGGAGCGGTCATCACAGTGGTGCTTCTCACGTTTGGATGGATGGTCCAACGATCCATTAATAGTCACTTCGTTCAGCAGGATGTCGATGAGCTTAATGCTGTTGTTCAATCGCTGACGCAGTCGCTCTCTGAGCCGTCAGCCAGTCAAGAGCCGGATGTATTGAAGCGTCGGCTGGCGGCTGCGATCTCAGGCCATCGTAATGCACAATTTCGAGTGTCGGATAGTCATGGCAATGTGATTTACGCTACGCCTAATTCGGATCTGGATGGTTTTACACGGTTGGTTCCCTTTACCGGCGTAATCACCATTGACTCGGTGAAAATCTGGCGGGATAAGGGAGAGACCTATCGAGGTGCTGTTGTGCAGCTAATGAACAAAGGTCTTCAAGGCGCCGAGCCTTTAACCTTAGCCGTTGCCACTGGCATCAATTTTCACTTGCACTATCTTGAAAGCTTTCGCAGTTACCTGAGAGTTATTACGACCGCAGCCTGTCTGATTGCTATTCTGGCGACATGGTTTGCTGTGTATCAGGGTCATGCGCCGATACGGCGCATCAGCCGAGAGATTCGTCGAATCAAATCTGATCAGCTTTTTATTCGGCTCGCACCTGGTACCGTTCCGGTGGAGTTAACTGAACTGGCCGTGTCATTCAACGACATGCTGGATCGCATCGAAGATGGTTTTCAACGCCTGTCGAACTTTTCGGCTGATATCGCTCATGAGCTGCGTACGCCCATAACGAATCTGAAAACGCAGACGGAAGTGGCACTCTCTCAATCGCGCGATGTCGAGCAGTATCGAGAAATTTTATATTCGAATCTGGAAGAATACGAACGTATGGCCAAAATGGTCGGCGATATGCTGTTTTTGGCGCAAGCCGATAATAATCAGCTCAAACCGGAACTGGTCAGCGTGAATTTGGTTACTGAAGTCCAGGAGCTATTTGATTACTTCGAGGCATGGGCCGAAGAACGCTCCGTTTCATTGATATGTAAAGGTCCAGTTATATGTGTTCAGGGTGATAGATTGATGATGCGCCGCGCGCTAAGCAATCTTTTATCCAATGCCATACGTTACACCCCTCCAGGGAGAGCAGTTACAGTCTCGCTAGCTGCTAACAGCAACGACACGATTGCTATTAGTGTAGAAAACCCGGGACATACGATCAATTCCGAGCATCTACCAAGATTGTTTGACCGGTTTTACCGCGCGGATCCTTCACGTCAACGTAAAGGGGACGGAGCTGGTTTAGGTCTAGCTATTGTCAAGTCAATTATTGACGCACATGGCGGCACCATTACTGCAAAAGAGGTGGATGGACATATGATTTTTGAGGTCGCTCTTCCTAAAGCGACGGCCAAGTAAATTTTTAACTAGGTATCGCTGATTAACAATGTGCTACACGCTGTAGCGGCTCTGGTTATAGCGGTGGGTACAGAAATAATTTGGCTGAGGAATACAACATGATGCACGGAATGTATATGAATGGGATGGCGTGGGGGTTTGGTCTCCATTGGTTAGTTATGCTGCTCGTGGCAGCTCTCATTTTGCCGCCCTTTTGGAAAATATTTTCTAAGGCTGGTTTTTCGGGCTGGCTCAGTCTGCTGATGCTAATTCCAATGCTCAATTTGATTGTTCTTTATGTGATTGCGTTTTCAGACTGGTCTTCCCTTGGGCACGGGCATCAAAAGAGATACAGCGACCGGAGGGAGTAGGGTAGAGATGCTTTATAGCTCCTACCTCGCCGGTACCTCTTATTGTTTGCACTGAGCCCGACCGGCGAGCTCTTGAGGGTTACTTTCACATTGCGACAAAAAATGACGTCAGGAGATTACAGTGACAACCAATCATTTAATTAACCGACGCAGCTTTCTGCGTTATGCAGGTTTGGGATCGACTGCATTGCTGCTTGGACTTCCAGAGCCAAGTACTGCCACCCAGATACACAACAGCTTCGAACCGGATCTTTGGATCGAATTGACGGCCGCACCGAATAGCGCTGCGCTACGCCCTGGGTTGGCCACTAATGTGTGGTCCTATCGAGCCCGCGTACTCAAGGGAGATCCCGCAAGTGTCCAGGTGTTGCATGGCAGTTACCTTGGGCCGACCTTACACGTCCAACGCGGACAGAAACTGCGCATCGATTTCTTAAATCAACTCGACCAAGCCAGCAACGTACACTGGCACGGTTTGCATGTGCCAGACACCATGGACGGGCATCCACGCTTCGCGATTGGACCGGGCGAACGTTATCGCTACGAATTTGAAGTGCGCAATCGTGCCGGCACTTATTGGTATCACCCACATCCCCATGGTCAAACGGGTGAGCAGGTGTACTTTGGGCTCGCTGGCTTACTTCTGGTGAGTGACGATGAGGAACAGGTGCTACAGCTGCCACGCGGCGAATATGATGTTCCGATCATCATTCAGGATCGGAGCTTCGATGACGATAACCAATTCCGTTATCTGAGCGGCACCGGCCCTGCTGCCGCAGCGAGTAGCGCCTTCGGCGCGCGGCAGGCGTTGGGTGGCATGATGGGTGGTGGAGGAATGATGTCGGGCGGTATGATGACGTCAATGATGGGGTTCTTTGGTGACACCATTCTGGTTAATGGTCGCTCTGATGCATCACTGGAAGTTGCTAGGCACCCTTATCGATTGCGTATTCTTAATGGCTCTAATTCGCGGATCTATAAGCTAGCATGGCAGGACGGACGGCCGCTCACTGTAATTGGAACGGATGGTGGATTGCTTGAGCGTCCTGTGCATAAGAACTACGTGATGTTGGCCCCCGCTGAACGTATTGAGTTGTGGGCCGATTTCAGCAACGATGATGTTGGCACAAAGATCACACTCATGAGCCTTGCGTTCGAGGGGTCGATGAGAGGCATGATGGGGGGCGGCATGGGGCGGATGATGGGCACATCATCGATGGCTGCTGGAGCGCAGTTTCCGATCTTTATGATCGAAGTGACGCGCGAGTCGAATGGATCGCTTGAGCTACCCGAGCAGTTGTCCAAAATCACCTGGCTACCAGTTGAGGATGCCGTCAATCGTACAGCGCCGAGAACATTCCGAATTACGATGGGGCATATGCAATGGGGATTTAACGGACGCACCTTTGAAATGACGGCCGTGGCGCCCGATGAGCTTGTCAAGCTGAATACCACAGAAGTCTGGGAGTTCGTTAACGATAGCGGCATGATGGCGATGGCACATCCGATACATGTCCACGATCAGCAGTTTCAAGTGTTGGAGCGGCGTAATGGAAAAGGTAGCGATGATGTGCGTGATGGTTATGTCGATCAGGGCTGGAAGGACACGGTACTGGTGATGCCAGGTGAGCGCGTGAAACTTCTGATGCGTTTTAGTGACTATACGGGACTTTATCTCTATCACTGTCACATGCTGGAGCATGAGGACTTTGGGTTAATGCGTAACTACCGGATAGTGGCGTAGTGACTACATCGAAGAGGGCATCTTCAATCTAGTGTCTGCATGGTCAAAGATTCTGACCGAAGATGCATGTACGAGAAATAATGCCGAAAAATGATGTGGCCTGAGTTAGCTTCTTTAGATGTTTTATGTCTCTTTATTGATGGTATAAAAAACTCATGAAAAGCTCGTCTCAGCAGTTTAGGGATACTTCGAATGAGCTCATTACATTTTTGTAATTGATGCGTCATCAAACTGTCATCATCGTGTGGGTAGAGTCTTGAAGTTAACATTGCCCGTCTTTAATCAGGGCATTGTAACTTTGAAGAGCCGAGTAAATAGTATATGGGCGAATGCACAGTTGATGAGGTTTTGTGGATATCTCCCTCCTTCCCTTATAAGCAGATACACATTATTTGGTCTTAGTGTCAGGACCTGTTGCTTACGCTATTTCACTGCATTGACTGAGAACCTACTCCTTTCAGCAAGTGGCAAATTATTTTGATATCGAATATCACTCAGATAGTGGGTTTGTTGTTATTTCTCGAAGCTATTCAGCATAAGCGTGCTGTTATAGCCTTTGCTAGGAATTCATGGTTTTGAATCGTTTGTTTTATCCTCTATTTGTTTACTATAAAGATGGTTGGGTGCGTGATTGGTATCGGCGTAGTGCTAGTGCGGCGTTAGATCAACGTATCATGCGGGATCAGCAGCTGGAGGCGGTCTAGAATGGAATTACGCCATTTACGTCGCTTTATCGTACTGGCTGAGGAGTTACACTTCACTCGCGCAGCTGAGCGGCTGCACATTGAGCAGTCGCCGCTGTCGCGTTCCATCAAGGAGCTGGAGGGCGAGTTGGGTGTCGCGTTGTTTAAACGTGATCGAAGTGGCACGTCCTTGACTCCTGCAGGTGAGGTTTATTTGCTGAATCTGCGTCGGGTATTTGACAGTCTTGACCAAGCTGCGGTGAGTGCTAAGGCCGCAGCAGCAGGTTATCGCGGTATGCTGCGTATTGCAGTCTCTGATGGAGCAGCCGAACCCCGATTAGCAACATTGCTGGCGCACTGCCGTGAGGAAGATCCTGAAGTAGAGATCCACTTGTTTGACGTACCACTAGCCGAGCAGTTGAGGGGGCTGCGAGAAGGCGTGTTTGACGCTGGCTTTGCTCACTCGTGCGATACGGGAAACGATATCGTTGCTGGTTTTGTCTGGAGTGATCCGCTGGTAGTGGTTATGGCCGCACGTCATCCCTTGTTGGTGCACGCACAAATCCCGCTGGATAAATTGCTGCGTTACCCGCTGGTGATGGGTCATCCTTATGAGTGTGAAGGTTACCTACAGCAGATTGTCAAATTGTTGAGTGAGGTTAATGCCGAACCTATTGTGGTCGGACAGGCTAGCTCCTTGGGGATGGCCTTGACACTGGTGGCAGCAGGCTATGGCCTGTGCTTTGTCACCGCCTCCCAGATCGGCATGTACGGACACCCGGATGTGGTTGCCCGAGAATTGCAAATGCCTCAGGGAGAAGCGAAATTGATGACTTACCTTCTATATCCTCGGACTGGCGTTTCTGAACCGTTAAGTCGATTTATTAAACGAATTCAACCTAGAGGGTCTGACAACACGCAGTTTCTGTAGCCGGTTTCGAGCGCTGCAGCATTGTCTATTGGCGGTGTCTTGGTGAAAAAACAGCCTGGGGCGTCTCAACTCAAATTGGCTTAAGAGAATGAGTGTTATTTGGCTAGTAGATTTTTGGGTGTCAGTGTAGACGGATATATAGCGCTACTTAAAATATATTGAAGCATCATGGAGTTGCTTATGCTTATACAGGTGGAATCGGATGGCACGAAACGCCAAAGTCTGCACGTGGTGGGTGAGATTGGTGCGTACGGATTACTGGAGCGCTTGGACGGGAAGAGTGTGTCATGATCGGTGTAGGTCCATTTCCCATACAAGTTTTCACCATTATCGGTGCTGTGCTGCTGGGCTGGATGACAGCTCGCTTCGTGGCTCGGCGAATGCCTGAAGTGTCTTATAAGACTGCAGGATCAATGATTCTCGATGCCGTAGTTTGGGGTTTGTTGGCGGCTCGTTTGATATACATTGCTCAATGGTGGGATGAGTACTCGGCAAAGCCCATGTCCATGCTTGCAATTGGCGATCGTGGGTTCTCTTGGTGGGCTGGCATTGTAGTAGCGGTTGCTTACATTTGGTGGCGAACCCGTTTGACCCAGGCGTTGCGTGGTCCTGTGTTGGCGGGCGTCATGGTCGGGGTTGTAGCCTGGGCTGTCGCGGGTGGTGTGTTGAACCTGATGCAAAGCTCCGCACCACCTTTGCCAGACTTGCAGTTGGCCACACTGGATGAGCGTTCCATTTCACTGAGTGCGTATGCGGGGCGCCCGATTGTGCTAAATCTTTGGGCGAGCTGGTGTCCACCATGTCGCCGTGAGATGCCAGTATTCGAACAGGCTCAGACGGAGTTTCCTGGCGTTGCTTTTGTTTTGGTCAATCAGGGGGAAAACCCGAAGCAGGCGCAGGCGTTTCTTGAGAGTGAGGGTCTGAAGTTAACGGACATCTTACTTGACCCCGCTTCTGAGCTCATGCGACTAATGGGGTCGCGCGGCTTGCCAACCACATTGTTTTTTGATGCACAAGGGCGCATGGTTGACTCGCATTTAGGTGAAATTACAATGCCCAGCCTAAAGGATAAGATATTGCGTCGTTTTGATCGATCATCCGTATCTGGTACAGGTAAGTAATAACCGTATTTGCACAGTCCTTACGTTTTTCCCCCATTGTTGCCGTCAGTCATCTTGCTGATGATTGGCGGCAATCAAGTGGGCAGCTTAGAGGGTCTATCAGTAGTCTACGCACCGTAAATTGACAAGATGATGCAGCGTCCCAAATTTTGACCACCGACACGCTTTTCGAATTGGAGAGTTTGCTAAAGTGGCGGGAGGTTGTGAGGTTGGCCCTGGGTACAAGTGGCTACGGATGAAGGTTTGATGGCTGTACAAGTTGTCTGACTCAGCTTGTGTGGAGAGCAGTGACAGGTCGTATTTTGCCAATGTTTCTTTATGTTTCTACTAGAATGAACGTTACTGTTCGCCAATGTGCATGGTTACGTGCCACTGCAATACTGGTGCTCGCAGGCGGCATGCATGCCTGATATTCTCGCTATCGTCTCGTGGAAAAGAAGCTGATTGATGACTGGATTAATCATCACACTGGAAATGAACTATATATTTAGTTGTGGAAGCGGTTCAGCCAACTGATCGGCTTTAGCTCCCAAAGGCTCTTCAGACATTGTCGCAAATTGTTCACGAACTATCCTTTGGATGTGATCGCTGCAGCCTGGAGGTTTTGCTCGGTGACCGCTATCAGTTCACTCGCGCTTTTGTTCAGTGCCCTGGCGATACGCAGAATAATCGCGAGGTTCGGCATATGCTCTCCACGTTCGATCTTCCCCATATGCGAACGTTCGATGCCTGCTAGGTGGGCGAGTGTCTCTTGCGCGATGCCCAGCTCTGTTCTTGCTGCCCGAACGGCCATGCCAAACGCAATGGCTGGTCCTGCTTCATAGGTGGTGGTGCCGGTTGGCCGGCCTCGTTGGATAGTACGTTTCTGCATTAGCAAAAGCTTCGTACGACACCACAAATTAAACCACGTTAAATTTAACTCATGATAAGATTTAAGGCTTGTTTTGGAAGTTGCGCTGCCGTTTTCAGCTAATTCTTGGGCCGTTGCCGTTAAGTGTGGGGTCGTCCGTTAAATCCCAAACTCGGGAATTGAGCGGAGAGGATACGAGCGAAGTGTTGAACCAGACTCTTGTTTTGAAGAGAAGGTATTAAGCAGTAGTTGAAGGCGTGAGCTTTGATGCAATACACGCAGTTCTATCAGCCAGGTAGCCGTTCGGCTAGTTCAGCCATAGCGAAAACTTTGGCATGATTCCGGCTTTTAGCGAAGAGCGATAGTCCTTTGCAAATAAGGAGAACAACATGCCCTCCAACGCTGATCGGCGACCTTTGCGAATCGCCGTATCATTCGGCGCGATCCACGCACAGCTGGCAACACTGCTGGCCCGCCAGCGCATAGAGGAACCTGAAACGCCCGTAGCACTGTATGAGGTTGACCCTGTAGAGCAAATCGCGGGTCTCAAAGGCAGACGCTACGAACTTGGATTTACTCTTGATGCGAGGGCCGAGCACGGCCTGAAGATGCAGCCGCTCTGGTATGACGAACTGGCGGTCATGCTGCCAGTGCGCTCGCCATTGTTGGCCTATCCAGTCATCCCTCTGTCTGCACTTGTAGACTATCCAGTGGTGATGTGGCATTCCGAGGTCTGCGCGGCCATGCATTATTACGTGCAAGCTTTGTTCGTGGAGGCTGAAATAACACCATACGTTACGGCCCAGGCGCGCAGTTTTGAGTTCATGGCAGCTGTGGTGGCGGCCGGGTATGGTGTCGGCCTGGCCGCACGCTCCCGGATTGATGAGGCGCAAGAAGCCGGGATTGTCGCGAGACCTCTTCACGCAGACGGTCACACGATTACAACGTTTCTGATTTATTGCGACGAGGTTTCGGAGAGGGTCAAGCGATTTATTGAGCGGGCGCGGCGCTGTGCTGGCACGGTCTCGCATCGTGGGGTGGTAGGTTAAAGTGGCAGTTCTCCCCGTTTGCTCCGAGATAGACTACGAGCTTATTCTCGCGCAATAAGGCTCAATAAGACTGTGCGTCGTTGTGGCATTAGTCTGCATGTTTTCGTAAGCGTTGTGTAGAGCTCGACGGCTCTCTATGGCCTTCGCCAGACATCGCGTATTATAGTCGTCACGGATGGGTACATTATTGGGTACATCCGTACTACACGAATTGAATAAAGCTTTTATTAATCAAGGGAGTAGGCGGGCTTTACTGTTTCCTTCACCCGCTCCATACAACCGTAGGTTGATGTAGCGCCCATCTGCATCATGTATCCGGATGGCGTCGGCTGGCCTGCAACAGATTCTCCAAGACCTTCCAGTCATGCCGGTTGTCCACCATCGACACGGCGATCCGAAGATGGGAAGAGGGCGCCTGACGCGGCGAAAACAGTACGCCAGGCGCAAACAGCACGCCCAGCGCGGCCGCTTTGCGCGCGAGCGCTTCGGTATCGACGCCGCAATCCACCCACACAAACATGCCGGCATGGGGTTCGTGCGCAATCGAGCACTCCATCGCCAGCAAGTTTTTGATGCATTTGTCGCGCGCCTGATCGACGCGGGCGCGCAGCCGCTCGACATGGCGCCGGTATTGCCCTTCGACCAGTATGCGGCACACCACCTGTTCGCCGAGCTCCGGCGTCGTAAGCCCGCCCAGCAGTTTCAGATCGACCAGTTTTTCTATCATGGCGGGTGCTCCCGCCACATAGCCCACGCGCAGGCTGGCTGCCAGTGTCTTGGAGTAGCCACCCACCAACATTACGCGGTTCAGACGGTCCAGCGCGGCAAGGCGCACCGGACCACCTGGATGAAAATCGGCATAGGTATCGTCTTCGACCAGCAGAAAGTCGTGCCGCTCGGCAATGCGCAGGACTTCGTAGGCGATGCCAGCCGACAAGGTGTGGCCGGTGGGGTTATGGACGGCGGTATTCAATATGAACAGCTTTGGGCGATGCGTTTCGGCCAGGCGCGCCAGGGCTGCCACATCGGGGCCATCTGCCAGGCGCGGCACACCCACGACGCGTGCGCCCAGAGCTGTAAGCCGCCCGAAAATCAAGAACCACCCTGGATCTTCCACCAGCACTGTGTCACCCGGCCGAACGACCAGGCGGACGATAAGATCAAGGCCATGCGTGACACCCGCCACCGTCATCAGATGGTGGTCCGGATGCGCGGGGACATCCTGCGCCTGTAAACCTGAAGCGATCTGCTGGCGCAGTGCCCTGAGCCCATGGGGCACGCCGTAGCTCAACATGCTGCGACCGATGCTGCGGCCGACCGAACGCACGGCCGCTGAAACCATTTCTTCATCCAGCCACGCGGGCGGCAGTAGACCCGCGCCGCCCGGCATGTCCTGCGGAGCGCCGTCCCGGAACATGCTGCGCAGCAGGAAAGCCGTGTCGAACGCGGCACCGGGCGCCAGTGTGCTGTTGACGGCGGGCAGGGCCGCGACAGAGGAGGGCGGGCAGACATAAAAGCCCGCGCCTCGGCGCGACTGCACCAGCCCTTGCGCGACCAGGCGGTCGTAGGCCTGCACCACGGTGAACCGGCTGAGTCGGGCTTCCTTGGCCATGGCCCGCACCGATGGCAGGCGCATGCCGGCGCGCAAACCGTGGTTGCGAATCCGTTCGCTGAAATGCTCGCTCAGCTGATCGGCGAGCGATATGCCCGACTGGCGCAGCGGTGCCCAGGGGGACACGGGGAATGAGTGTGTCATGGTGAAATGACCAGGCCAGTTTTTATAGTGAACAGGATAATTGTACCGGTACTGTATTGGTTTTGTCGCGTAGCATGATGCCAGAGCCAACCTGCGACTATGCGAAACATGACCTTGAACCTTTTACTGCCGCTGGCCCTGTTTGCCTTCGTCAGCTCCATTACGCCCGGCCCCAACAATGTGATGCTGACCGCATCGGGAGCCACCTTCGGTTATCGCCGCACATTGCCCCATATGTTGGGCATCAGCGCTGGGGTGGCGGTGATGTTGTTGATGGTCGGCGCCGGTCTGGGCACGGTGTTCGAGACCGTGCCCATGCTGTATACGATGTTGAAATACGCCGGTGCGGCCTATCTGCTTTACCTGGCCTGGCGTATTGCAAGTGCAAGCGGCATGGACGGTGACACGTCGCGTAGCCGGCCGTTCACCTTCTTTGAGGCGGTGGCCTTCCAATGGGTCAATCCCAAGGCGTGGATCATGGCTGTGGGCATTGTGGCCACTTACACGCCGCGTGACGGATTTTTCCAGAACCTGATTGTGGCTACGCTGGTGCTGTCGATGATCAATTTTCCAAGCATCAGCGTATGGACGCTCTTCGGCAGCGCATTGCGCCGGCTGCTGCGCAAGCCCAGGGCGATCCGGTGGTTCAACGTCGGCATGGCCCTGTTGCTTGTCGCGTCGCTTTATCCCATCGTGCTTGAACACTTCGCAACGTAGTGCGCCGCATGAACCTCCCCCGCTTAGATACCCAATAGCTTCGCCGGGTTCTTACGCATCATCTTGTCGATGTCTTCGTCCGATACCCCAGCGGCCTTGACCGCAGCGATCTGGTTTTCAATGCCGTCCGGCGGTGTCATCATGCCTTGCTGGCCCAAGTCGCTTGAAAGCACCAGATGGTCGGCGCCTATCTCTTTGACGGCCTTGGCGACGCTTTCTGCGTCCACTTTATCCCAGTGTGTCATCCACTTGTACTGCGCCGCCGGGCCGGTGAGGAATTGCAGGTAACACAGCTCGATCATTGCCCCCATTGAGGTGACTTCCCTGGCCTGTTCCATCGTCAGGCCGGGGATATTGGTGAGCCCGTGCGTGATCAGGATGTTGTTCACGCCAAGCTCCTTGGCGCGCTTGACGACGGTGAGCACCTCGTCGGCCGACACATGGCCAGTGGCCAGGATCAGGTTCTCGCGGGCAATGATCTTCAGAATTTCTTCCATCTCGGGCGTCACCTTGCCGTCCACCGCCACGACCAGGCCCGATTTTTCTTTGTCTACCAGCGTCTTGACATGTTTGTCTGAGTCAAACGTGGGCAACCAGACGACTTTTCCCCTGCCTCCCGACATGCGGTGCATCCATTCCACGGCCGAGGGGTTGAGGCCGCCCACAGACTTGTTCAGCACGATGCCGCCCCACACTTCTATGCCGGGCACTTGTTGCATGGCAATCGCCGCACGGTCGTTGGTGGTGACCACATGGTTCTTGATGACAATGCCGCGCATGCCTTTGCGCTTGGCTATGGTTGCAAGCTCGAAGTCGGTCAAGGCCCTTCCGAAGACATCCGGGTCGGGATGCACGTGCATGTCGATCACGCCCGCGGCGGGGCTGACTTTTGGAGGGGGCGGGGGAAACCCGACTTGGGCATTGGCGAGATTGACGGCTCCGATGAAGCCGGCTCCAATGAAGCCAACAAGCACCTTCTTATTGATTTTCAACATTGACGTCTCCTTTAGCAGTGGGTGAACTTTGCTCGGACATGCAGCGTGAATCGGGGGATGAAGTGCAGCTGATGTGGAGTGTAGTGAAGGTCCGACTGCGCAAGAAGTAGCTGTATTCAGCTTTGCACGATAATATTTTTATGCTTTCGCCTGCAGCTCGCTTTTCAAGTGGTCGACAAACGCCCGCACGGCTCGCGGAACATATGCGCTATAGGGCCTTATTGCATAAATGGCGTTGCCAAACGCGCCTACCGGTTCCCAATCGGGCAGCAGGTGTACCAGTCGTTTTGCGCTGACATCTTCCTGGGCGCTGAAGTCGGGCAGCAATGCTATGCCCTGGTCGGCCATCACGACGCCGCGCAGCGCCTCGCTGTTGTTGGCGCTGAAATTGCCGCGCACGGCGACGCTATGGCGGTCGGCATTCCTCCCAACCGGAACGAAACTCCAGGCTGGCAAGGCCGCGGAACGCAGGTAATACAGGCAGTTGTGCGTGCTGAGGTCGTCGGGCGTCTTGGGGACTCCGCGCTTTGCCAGGTAGGCGGGAGTGGCGACCAGCAGGGTGCGCGAGGGTTGCAGCAGCCATGCCACGTGCGTTTCGGGCACGCTGCTGGTATGGCGTATGGCCAGATCGAAACCTTCTTGGGCCAGGGAGCTGACGTGATCCGACAGCTCGATTTCGATGCGCACATCGGGGCAGTTTTCCAGGAACTTGCTCATCAGGGGGACGATTTTCTGGCGGCCCAGTGCGACGGGCACGGTGACCCGCACAACGCCCCGGGGGATTTCGGCCAGGTCCAGAATGTTGTCAAAACTGCGCTCGATGGCGGTAAAGGCCTGCTCGGACCCATCCACCAGTGCCTGGCCCGCTTGCGTCAGGCGCACGCTGCGCGTGGTGCGCCGCACAAGCGCGACCCCCGCAAGCTGTTCCAGTTCCGCAATGCGCAGACTTACCGCGCCCTTGCTGACACCCAGGCGTTTGGCCGCGGCGGTGTAGCTGCCTGAGACGCCCAGCATGCTTAGCCAGTAGATGTGCGACCATGGCAACTCGGTCTTGTGTTCTTTCATGGGGCTTCCCAGTTTTTATCTCCATTGTCTATTAATTTAAACAATGAATCCAGTGATCTGGACTTGTGGCAGTGGCTTTCGATACCTATACTTTTTCCCATCGAGCACCCTTATGCAAGGACATGAAAATGAAAGATCAGCACGCCAGCGTCGCCATCCCGGTCAACCCCCAGGCCGCCTATACCGATGGAACTGACATCGTCAATTTTATCGCTGGCCAGGTTCGAGCCAGCAGCAGCGACCGCAAGCAGGGGGTTTACAACCCGTCAACCGGGCAGGTCGCCCGGCACGTCGTGCTGTCCACCGTCGAGGACGTGAATGAGGCGGTGGCGGCGGCCAAAGCGGCCTCGCAAGCCTGGGCAGATACTCCGCCGGTGCGGCGTGCGCGCATCATGAACCGGTTTCTGCAGTTGATGAACCAGAACACCGACGTACTGGCTGCGATGATCACCGCCGAACATGGGAAAGTGTTCACCGATGCGCAGGGCGAAGTCGCCCGCGGCATTGATGTCATCGAGTTCGCCTGCGGCATACCCCAATTGCTCAAGGGCGACTATACCGAGCAAGTTTCCACTGGTATCGACAACTGGACCATGCGCCAGCCGCTGGGCGTGGTGGCGGGAATCACTCCTTTCAATTTCCCCTGCATGGTGCCTTGCTGGATGTATCCAGTAGCAATCGCTGCCGGCAATACCTTCATCCTCAAGCCCAGCGAGCGCGACCCCAGCGTGTCCATCCTGATGGCCAAGTTGTTCAAGCAGGCAGGTTTGCCGGATGGGGTATTCAACGTAGTCCAGGGCGACAAGGTGGTGGTGGACGCGCTGCTTGAGCACGCAGACGTGGCGGCCCTCAGCTTCGTGGGTTCGACGCCTATTGCGCAGTACATCTATGAACGCGGCGCGCATTTTGGAAAGCGTGTGCAGGCGCTGGGCGGGGCGAAGAACCATATGGTCATCATGCCCGATGCCGATATCGAGCGCACGGTCGATGCGCTTGTGGGCGCGGCCTATGGTTCGGCCGGCGAGCGCTGCATGGCGATTTCCGTTGCAGTGCTGGTGGGCGAGGTGGGCAAGAAGATCGTGCCTATGCTGCAAGAGCGTGCCCGTTCGCTCAAGATCAAGGATGGCATGGCGCTGGACGCTGAGATGGGGCCGGTCGTGACCAAAGAGGCTTTGCAGCGCATCGAAGGCTATATCGCCACCGGTGTGGAAGAGGGCGCCGAGCTATTGGTTGACGGCCGCGGCTACAAGGTCGCCGGTAATGAGTCGGGCTTCTATGTCGGCGGCACCTTGTTCGACAAGGTCACTCCGCAGATGAGGATATACAAGGAAGAGATCTTCGGCCCCGTGTTGGTCTGCGTTCATGTCGATGATCTCGGCGGCGCCATCGACCTGGTCAACAAACATGAATTCGGCAACGGCGTTTCGTGTTTCACCAGCGATGGCCATACGGCCCGTGAATTTTCTCGCCGTATCCAGGTCGGGATGGTGGGTGTGAACGTGCCCATTCCTGTTCCGATGTCCTGGCATGGTTTCGGCGGCTGGAAGCGCAGCCTGTTTGGCGATATGCATTCCTACGGCGAAGAGGGCGTTCGTTTCTATACCAAGCAGAAGTCCATCATGCAGCGCTGGCCGGAAAGCATCAACAAAGGCAATGAGTTCAACATGCCTACCATGTAGGGTGTGTCGACATGGCGCCAAACCAGCGCCATGTCGGTCAAATGGCGCTGCTAACCGGCTTTTGCCGGCGTCACGCGCCAGATGGTGTTCGACAGGTCGTCGGCAACGATAAGGGCGCCGCGCGGATCAACCGTCACGCCAACCGGGCGGCCGCGCGTCGTGCCATCGCTGTCGCGGAAGCCGGCAACGAAGTCCACCGGCGGGCCGGCAGGGGTGCCATTCTGGAACGGCACGAAAACCACTTTGTAGCCTACGGGATCCTTGCGGTTCCAGCTGCCGTGCTCACCGACGAAGACGCCGTCAGCGAACTTTTCGCCCATGGCTTCGCTGGAGAAGTCCACGCCAAGCGCGGCGACGTGCGCGCCCAGACTGTAATCAGGCTTGATCGCCGCGGCGACTTTTTCAGGATTCTGAGGGCGGACGCGCTCGTCCACGTTCTGCCCCCAATAACTGTATGGCCAGCCATAAAAGCCGCCTTCGCGCACCGCGGTGAGGTAGTCGGGGACCAGATTCGGCCCAATCTCGTCGCGTTCGTTCACAACCGCCCACAGCTGTCCGGTATCGGGCTGGATGGTCAGCGCAGTCGGATTGCGCAGTCCCGTCGCATAGGGTTTGTGTTCCCCGGTGCTGGCATTGACCCTCCACACCAGGGCCCGATCAACCTCGGCCGTCATGCCGCGCTCGGTGATGTTGCTGTTCGAACCGATGCCGACATACAGGTACTGCCCGTCCGCACTCGCGGTCAACGCCTTGGTCCAATGGTGATTGATCGCCGACGGCAGCGCAGTGACCGTCTCGGGGGCAGACTCCGCTTTGGTCTGGCCTTCTTTGTAGTCGAAGCGGACCAATGCGTCTTGGTTGGCAACGTAAAGGCTGTTTTCCACTAGCGCGAGCCCGTACGGGGCATTGAGATTTTCGGCGAAGACGGTTTGTAGTTCGTAGACCCCGTCGCCATCCGCATCGCGCAGCAGCGTCAAGCGGTTGCCGCCCTTGACAGCGGTGTTGCCCTGAGCCTTGATGCGTCCGGCGATTACATCTTTCGGCTTGAGATTCGGTGCGCCGCCGCCTCTGCCTTCGGCCACCAGGATGTCGCCATTGGGCAGCACCAGCGTCTGGCGCGGAATTTTCAGGTCTTTGGCGATGGCACTGATCGAGTATCCGTCTGGTACCGTCGGCAGCTTATCCCCCCATTCCGCCGGTTCTGCGATGACCATGTCCGGCATTATTCCGCGTTCCGGCTTGGAAAGGTCGGGCGAGGCGCCGTACTGTAGGGGTTCCGACTCGCCGCCGCTGCATGCCGCAAGCAGTGCGGAGAACGTGGCGGTCGTGATCAGGTATGCGCTTCTCATTTCCTTCCTCCGATACGCGGCGTGCAAAAGCCGTACCATGTGGCCATGATGGCGAGCACGGTGACAATCACCGACATGATCAAGCCGCCGGGCATGCTTGCCCATGCGTCGCGCGCATGCATCAGGGCATTGAAGAAGCCCAACACCCACGTGATCAATAATAGTGCGGCATACATGAAGATGCCCGGAGCGCGTCGATGGGAAAAGCACAGGTCGATGATCGCGAATATAAGTGCGATGCCCGTAAGTACCAGCCCGCCGGCGATCAGCCAGGATGCGAAGTTGTTCCATTGGATTTCATAGGATGAGGCGTAGGCCGCATCACTGAGAGCCGCACCCAGGAAAAGGGGTAGGGCGCCCGCGAGTAATACCGCATGTAGCGGATAGATGGTCTGAGAATACCGAGGTACGATGGTATGGGCCACTGATGAACTCCTTTCCGGATGGCGCTTGATGCGTGACGGTTGCGAACGGCAGCCAAGCAAGTGGCGTGCCTGGCGGTATCAGTGCGTGGTCTTAGAGGGGCTGCCGCAGCACAGCGGCATTGACGACGACGGGGTCGAAGTGCGTGGTCACGTCCAGTACCGGCTCATATTGCATGACCCGCTTGCGCGCCTCGGTCGCAATGATGTGTCCCTGGGCTATAGTCAGGGCGCCGTCCATTTCCAGGTCAACCTCCACCCAGATCATGTCGCCCAGCTTGCGGGTCTTCAAGGCATGGATGCCTTCCACGCCAGGCGTGGACAGCAAATGGTTACGGATGCGCTTTTCGGTATCTTCGTCCACGGCCTGATCCATCAAGTCGTTGAATGACACGAAGAAAAACTTCCATCCCATGCGAACAATCATCAGCCCCACGATCAGCGCGGCTAATGGATCGGCCAAAGGGAAGCCGCTAATGTTGGCCAGAATGCCTATGGCCACGACAAGGGACGATGCGGCATCGGAGCGGGCATGCCAGGCATTCGCGGCCAGCATGGACGATCTCACCCGCTTGGCCACATGCAGCAGGTAGCGGAACAGAACTTCCTTGGACACGAGCGCCAGCAGGGCCACGGCCAGCGCACTGCTATGCACCTCGGGGATAAGGCCCGGACTTTGTAGTTTCTGGAAGCTGGCCCACAGCATGCCCAGGCCCACCGACAACAGCAGGGCGCCAATGATCAATGCAGCAGCAGTCTCGAAGCGACGGTGACCATAGGGGTGGTCGGCGTCGGGGGCTTTCATGCTGTGCTTGTTGGCCACCAGTACCACGCCATCGGACACCAGGTCAGACAGTGAATGAACGGCATCCGCCACCAGGGCGGTGGATTGGGCAAACACGCCGATGACAAGTTGGGCCACGGTAAGCACGATATTGACCACGACACTGACCATCGTGCTGCGATGACCTTCCATCTGGCGGTCGGGGTCGACGTGTACACCCATAATCTTGCCTTAGTTGATGCGCATGCCTGGCTGGGCGCCCGGCCACGGTTCCAGGATATAAATGCCGCCGTCCACCTTGTCGTCGCCATGGCTGGCAGCCAGCACCATTCCTTCAGACACGCCGAAACGCATTTTGCGCGGCGCGAGGTTTGCGACCAGAACGGTCAACTTGCCGATAAGGTCGGCCGGCTGGTAGGCCGCCTTGATGCCAGAAAAAACTTGGCGATGGCGGCCTTCGCCCGCGTCCAGTGTAAGGCGCAACAGTTTGTCGGAGCCTTCGACCGACTCGCAGTTGACGATGTGTGCAATGCGTAGATCGACCTTGGCGAAGTCCTTGATGTCGATGACCTCGGCAATGGCTTCTCCGCCCGGGACCACTATGAGTGCTGCCGGTGGTTCGAACAAGTCGTCCAGCATCTTGGGCTCGACACGCTGCATCAGATGTTTAAAAGGGGAAATCTGGTCAGGCAGTTTGCCGGCATCGGACCACAGGTAAGCCGTGTCGCCGCCGAACAGGTCGCGTGCGACTCTGTCGGTCAGTATCGGCAATACGGGCGTCAACATGACTGAAAGGGCCTTGAAGCCGGCCAGCGCCCGCGAACATACGTCTTGCAGGACCGCCTTCTGTGCGGCGTCGGCATCTGCCATGCCTTTGGCCATGACCCACGGTTGCGCGGCGTCGAATGCCTGGTTGATGTGATCGGCATGCGTCATGATCTGGCGGATGGCGCGGCCATACTCACGGAGTTCGAAATCGGCCCGCACGTGTTCCGTGACCTGTTTAAGCTCTGCTACCAGCGCTCCGGCATCGCCCAGATAAGCCAGTTTTCCGTCGAAATGCTTGCTGATGAAGTTGGCGGCGCGGCTTGCAATATTGACGTATTTGCCGATCAGGTCGCTATTGACACGCGCAATGAAATCATCCGGATTGAAATCCAGGTCTTCGACGTGCGCATTGAGCTTGGCGGCAATGTAGTAACGCATCCATTCGGCATTCATGCCCAGTTCCAGGTAGCGCAGCGGCGAAATACCGGTGCCTCGGCTCTTGGACATTTTCTCGCCGCTGACGGTGATGAAGCCGTGCACATGTAGTCCGTCGGGGGTTTTGCGCCCTGAGAACTTCAGCATGGCGGGCCAGAACAGGGCGTGGAAGTACACGATATCTTTGCCGATGAAGTGTACTTGTTCGGTATCGCTTTCCGGATCCAGCAGCGCGTCGAAGTCGATGCCCAGTTGCTTGCAGTAGGCTTTCAGCGAGGCCAGGTAGCCGACGGGCGCATCCAGCCAGACGTAGAAGAATTTGCCGGGTGCATCAGGTATGGGTATGCCGAAATACGGTTCATCGCGAGAGATGTCCCAGTCGGCCAGGTTTGCCTCGCTGTCGGCCGTGCCGGTGCCCAGCCACTCGCGGGTCTTGGCCAGGACCTCGGCCTGCAGGCGCTTGTTGCCGCTGGCATTGCTGCCAGTGGTCCAGGCTTGCAGGAATTCAACGCAGCGCGGATCGGACAACTTGAAGAAAAAGTGCTCCGACGACTTCAATACCGGGGCGGCATTGGTCAGGGTTGAATAGGGATTGATCAACTCCGTGGCCGCGTACACGGCGCCGCAGACTTCGCAGGAATCGCCGTATTGATCTTTGGCGTGGCAGCGCGGACACTCGCCCTTGATGTAGCGATCGGGCAGGAACATGCCCTTGACCGGATCGTAGAATTGCTCGATGACCCGGGAGTTGATGAAACCGGCGGCTTTCAGGCGCTTGTAGATGTCTTGCGACAACTCCACGTTCTCGACGGAGTCCGTGGAGTGCCAATGGTCGAACTTGATATGGAAGCCGTTCAGGTACTGCGGCCGTTCCGCGGCGTAGCGAGCCACCAGCGCCTGGGGCGTGATGCCTTCGCTTTCGGCCTTGAGCATGATGGGCGCGCCGTGCGCGTCGTCGGCACCGACGAAATGCACCGTATGCTGCGACATTCGCATCGACCTCACCCAGATATCGGCCTGGATGTATTCCATGATGTGGCCGATATGAAATGATCCATTGGCGTAGGGCAGGGCAGTTGTGACGAATATCGTGCGCGGCATGTCGAATCGTTATAAAAGACTAAAGAAAACGATTTTAGGGCTTTCGCGCGTATATTGCTCGGACAACGGTAACGATTCCAACGCGGGCCGCGCTGGCGGGGACATTATTGTGTGAAAACGTAAGTGGCGGTGTGCAGAGGGACGCCGGGGCGTCAATACCCTGGCTGCCGGGCGGCCTGCCGGGCTGTTACGGAATTTCCCTCATTTCGATGTCGGTCACATCTTTGTTTTTAAAGACATTATTGGTCTCGGAGGCCCTGCGCCTATCGGCCCAGTACGCCTTTACTCCGAACGGACGACCTTTGACGCGGGCCACCACATAGAGGATGCCGATGGCAATGGCGGTAGACACCATGAACACAATCGCCATCGCCATGCCGAAAATGGCCAAGACAAAGAAAAGGATGCCGCGGATAATTTGATTAAATATATTCATCGTAACTATGTAGACCCCGTGAGGGGAAAATAATTCCCTCAATCCGCTATTCTTGAGGCTTCGGTACATTTTTCCACGTAAAGGCTATTGATATGAGCTTGAACCCCGACCAACTAATCGCTACGCTGTCCGAAGTGATAGACCCCAATACGAAGAAAAAACTGGCGGTCACTTCAAAGAATTGCGAAATCCAGCTTGAGGGCATGGATGCAACTATCACTGTACCCCTCGGTTATCCATCGCACAATGGGCATCCGGAGCTGCAGAAACGTATTGAAACCGCTTTGGCGGAACAGGGCGTCAAACTCAAGTCCCTGCGCTTTACGACACGCATTGCCACGCATGCGGTGCAGCCTGGCCTCAAGCCCATGCCCAACATTCGCAATATCATCGCGGTTGCGTCCGGGAAAGGCGGGGTTGGCAAAAGCACGACGGCGGTGAATATTGCCTTGGCGCTGGCAAGCCAGGGCGCCAGGGTGGGTCTGCTCGACGCCGATATCTATGGACCCAGCGTGCCGATTATGCTGGGTTTATCGGGCAAGCCGAAAAGCCTGGACGGCAAGACCATGGAGCCTTTGGTGGGCCATGGCTTGCAGGCCAATTCAATCGGTTTCCTGATCGAGGAAGATTCACCCGCCATATGGCGCGGCCCTATGGTTACGCAGGCGCTCACGCAATTATTGACGCAAAGCAACTGGAACGACCTTGACTACCTTATTGTCGACATGCCGCCCGGTACGGGGGATATTGCCCTGACCATGGCGCAGAAGGTGCCGCTCACCGGCGCCATCATAGTCACCACGCCCCAGGACCTGGCATTGGCCGATGCGCGGCGCGGCTTGCGGATGTTCCAAAAGGTCAATGTGCCGGTGCTGGGCATTGTCGAGAACATGTCCGTGCATATTTGTTCCAACTGTGGCCATGCCGAACCTATATTCGGCGAGAACGGAGGTCGCAATATGGCTGCCGAATTCAATCTGCCCTGGTTGGGCGCGCTGCCCTTGCAATTAAGCATCCGCACCCAGACCGATTCGGGCACGCCCAGCGTCGTCGCCGAGCCGCAAGGCGAGCCGGCACGCGCCTATCACGCCATCGCCTCGGCGCTGGCGGCCAACGTGGCGGCATTGCCGCTCGACGTGGCTGCCAAGATGCCTGGCGTGGTCGTCCGGAAGACTTGACTGAATGCGGCGTGGCATTGCCTGCGTGATCTGGGCCCTGGGCGTGGCGCAAGGCGCGTACGCAGCCAAGCCCGAGGTTGTCATAGACCCGGGTGGCGTTTCGCCCGCGGCATTGCAGTCGATCAACGGCGCCATTGAAGCCATCACCCGACTGGCCGAAGACCAGGACGGCGGCGAAGTCACGCGGCTGCGCCGGCGTGCGCGCGATGCCACCTTGTCGGCGCTCCAGACACAAGGCTACTACGACCCGAAGGTCACGCTGGAAGTAGGCCAGGATATACGCGGAGAAACCTGGGACATCATCATCGAGCCGGGTGACATTTCCCGGGTGGATGACGTACAGCTGGGGTTCAGCGGCCAGATTACGCGTCCGGAGTTCGCCGGCCGCGTCGCCTCGCTGAAAAAACAATGGCCTCTTGAAAAAGGCATGCCGTTTATCAACGAGTCCTGGAGCAAGGCAAAGTCGACCTTGCTGGATGATGTCAGCCGGAAAGATTTCTTTTTTGCCCGCTTGACCAACACCCAGGCCACGGTGGACGCGGAAAATGCGCAGGCCGATCTCTTCGTGGAAGTCGAAAGCGGCCCCCGGGTCCGGATGGGCGAGATCACCATGATAGGGCTCAAGCGCGTGCCGCCCCAGCTCATCAATCGTTATATTCGATACACGCCGGGCGACCCCTATGACCAGGACAAGCTCGATGAATGGCAGCAGGCGTTGCAGTCCACCTCATTCTTTCGCGGCGCCTTTGTCACGCTGAACCAGGACCAGGCCGCGCAGAAGGTGCTGCCCAATGGCGAAATGGAGTTGCCATTGCGCGTCCAGGTGTCCGAGGCGCCCGCACGGCGTGTGACCACATCCATAGGGGTAGACAGCGACAATGGGCTGGGTGTTGAAGGCCTGTACCGGCAGAACGTCGTGTTCGGGAAGCCTGTCTGGATCGAAACCGGTCTGGGGCTGGACAGGAATCGCCAGCGGGCCTTTTTCGATGTGCACCTGCCGCCTACCAGCAAAGGTTACAAGGATGCAGTGGGTGTACTGTACGAGCACAGTGATATCGAAGGGTTGGACAACTCACGGCTGGGACTGGGCTGGAAGCGCCGCCAGGAACGCAAGGCCGCTGGTGACAGCCGGGTGGAATACGAGACCCAGTGGGGGCTTGTTGCCGCCTACGACAAGACCGATATCAGCGGCGCCGAGACCTTTGAAGTGCCCACGATGGTCGGCACCTGGCAGTGGCTGCGCCGCGACGTGGATGCGAAATACGACCCGCGCGAGGGCAACCTGGTTGACTTCGGCCTGGGCGCTGGCGTGACGATGGACAAGGGCGAACCTTTCTACCGCAGCGGCCTGCGTGTGCAGCAGTGGTGGCCCGTCGGCGCGCGCGATGTGCTGACCCTGCGCGGCGAAGTGGGCAAGGTCTGGTCGCAAACCGACAGGCTACCGCAAGACTTTGGCTACCGCACGGGCGGCGCGCGGTCCATACGGGGCTACCGCTATCAAAGCATAGGGCTGGAGCGAGGCGATGCTATTATCGGCGCGCCTGCATTGGCTGTACTCAGCGTGGAGTACACGCACTACTTTACCGAACAGCTGGGCATGAACTTTTTTGTGGATGCCGGCGATGCGGCGGAATCTTTCGGGGAGATGGACGTGGCACTGGGCTATGGCCTGGGACTTGCTGTCAGAACACCGGCCGGACCATTTTTTGTTGACGTCGCATACGGACAGCGCGAGCGCCGCCTGCGTCTGCATTTCTCCCTGGGTATTGCGTTTTGAGCATTGTGTTGCGCTGGCTGCGCGGGATTCTTATCTGGCTCGGTCCCGTTATCGTCGTGCTGCTGTTGGTATTCAGCAGTTTCCTGTATTGGGTTCTGGCCACGCCTGCCGGCAGCCGGTGGGCCGTCGTCACGGCAGCCGAGCAGCTTGGCGGCAAGGTGGCGGGGGTGTCGGGCAGCATCTGGAACGGACTCTATGTCGATGACTTCGACGCCGGCTTTCCCGGCGCAAATGTAAAGCTGGGTCGCTTTCACCTGCAGGCGCGCTGGCCCGAATTGCTGCAGCGGCGTTTGCATCTGCAGGCGTTGACGGCGGACTCGGTCACGCTCAACCTTGCGCCCAGTCCTGACGACACGCCGGGGCAGCCTTTTTCCATGCCGACACTGCCTTTCAGTATCGTCATTGACCGCCTGGCCTTGGACGAATTGATTGTCCACCAGGACGGCGACCCGATTCCAATGAGCATTCGTGATCTCGACACGTCGATCACCGTGGATCAGAATGGCGGCAAGTTGGTCATCCAGAGCGTAGAGCTGGGACACGAACAAACGCTTGCCACTTTCAAGGGCGAACTCGATGTTTTAAGCCTTGCTGATCCGTGGCCGAGCCAGGCGCACCTGACAACCCAGGCGGTGGGGTTGACCGCCGATTCCCCACTGTGCCTGAATCGTTACCTGCCGTCCTTGCCGGCCAGGAAAACCGAAGGGCAGGCGGGCACGGTGATTGCGCCCGCGCAGCCCGGAGAAAGCACCCCTTGTTCCCTTGATATCGATACGACGATCGACGGCAGCATGGAAGCGCTAGGCGTCGTCATCAAAGGAAGTGGCCAGGGGATGAGTCTGGACGCCGATATATCGCTGGCGCCGCGTGCAGCGTTTCCACTCAAGGCCGGGAAGGTTGCCCTGCAGCTGGCAGACGGTTCGTCCTTGCATGCCGACCTGGAGTGGTCGTCCAGCACGGACGGCAATGCCATCCTGGACCGCGTGGTGGGAACCCTGCGCATGGATAAGCTGGATGTGGGCCAGCTTGTGGGCGATGCCATACCGCCTGCCGTCATCACCACGTCAGCCGATTTCGATGTGCAGCTGCGCGGGCACAGTGAACTGGTCTCGGGCAACGTGGCCTTGAACTTTGCCGAGGGCTCGCGCTGGAACAAGCAGCCGCTATCGGGGGAGCTGAAGGGCACGATACGCAATTCGGCAATAGTGAGGGGGGGCGTACCCCAGGGGCCATCGGCCGGGACATCTGGGCCCGAGGTGCCCACGCCCGGCGAACCCGCAGCGGCATCGGCCGTGCAGCCGTCCGCCGCGCCGCTGTGGCAATCCCTGCAACTGGCTTCGCTGAACATGGACTTGCGTCTGGGCAAGAACCACCTTCGTGCGCAAGGCGGGCTGGGCTCGGTTCACACTGACTTGAAGCTGAACATGGCGGCGCCCGAGCTCGCAGCGTTCTGGCCGGGTCTGACGGGCGGCGCAAGCTTGATCGGGCAGGTCGCCGGCACGCCAGCGGATCACAAGGCGGAGCTCACTGCCCACTATACGCCGGACAAAAGCAAGCCACAGCAGGTTGGCAGCGCCGCCGCCAAAGCGACGCTGAAGCTGGAAGGCGCCTGGGGACCCGGCCCCAAGGAGCTGGGCAGCATCCAGGGCTGGCGCGGAAAGATATCATCGCTGGACGTCGATCATGCCGGGCTGGGCCTGCACTCGGACACCAGTACCGACATCAGTTTCCTGCCGGGCCAGACGGCCCCCGCATGGCAATGGCAGGTCGGCAACACCCGCATGGATTTCGTCATGGGTGCGCGCACACTGTTCACATTGAATCACCAGGGTTCGCGAGGCGGGCCGGGACGCTGGGAGACAAAAGGCGCCATTCCCAGCTTGCCGGTCTCGGCACGCCTGATCGAAGACCTGCGCAAGAAACTGGATCTGGCTGCCAAGGAGAAAGCTGATCGGGGCGGGATCACGATCAAGGCCAACAAAGGGGATGACAAGTCCGAGGTCGTGTTCGCCCTGGACTGGGATCTGAAATTCGCCGGCGCCTTGCAGGGCCAGGCCCATATCGAGCGCGTTTCCGGCGACATCATGGTGCCTGCCGAGCCCGCATTCCCGCTGGGTATGCAAGCATTTTCCCTGGATTTGGACGCCAAAGCCACCAATGGCGCAACCAGCCGGCTGACGGCGGATCTGAACCTGAAAACGGCGCGCATGGGCAAGGTGTCGGCCAGCGCCCAGACCTTGATACATGCCACGCCGGGCGGAGGCATTGTGCTCAACCCCCGGGACGCCAAGACAGTGAGGATCAACGCCACTATCGACGACCTGGGCTGGACCAGTCTTTTCCTTGACGATACGATGGAGCTTGGGGGGGCGGTGCAGGCAGACGTGCAACTGCAAAGCAAGCCTGATGGCACATGGAACAGCTCGGGCACCATTTCAGGCCAGAAAATACGCCTTATTCGAATCGACGACGGCATACGCTTGCTGGATGGCACGCTGTCGGCCAGGCTGCAGGATGAGCGGCTGATCCTCGACAGCCTCAGCTTCCCTGCATTGCTGCGGGTCAAACCCAAGGAATGGCGAACGGCGGAATGGCTGACCACGAACCCGGAGGCCAAAGACGGCACGCTGACAATCACCGGTGACTGGAATTTGTTCGACTCCAGCGGAATCATTGACGTGGACCTGTATCGCTACCCCATTTTGCAGCGTTCTGACCGCTACGCCATGATCAGCGGCAAGTTGCGTCTTGCCATCGCCCTGCCCAAGATTGCCATCAATGGCGCCGTGACGGCCGATGCCGGCTGGTTCGACCTGGACATGCTGGGCGGCATCCCCACGGTGGACAGCGACGTGGTAGTGATGCGCCCTGGCGACGAGAAGAAGGCGCCGGTCGTGCCCATGGACATTTCCATGGATCTGGATGTGGATCTCGGGCGTCGTTTCTACCTGACCGGCTATGGCTTGAATTCCGGTCTGACCGGACAGATGCACATAACAATGCGTCAAGGCAAGCTGACCGGTGTAGGTGCCTTGACTACCCGCGGCGGAGCAATCGAGGTTTATGGCCAGCGCTTGCAGTTGCGCCGGGGAACGGTCACCTTCCAGGGCGATATCACCAGCCCAGTCCTGGACATCGAAGCCTTGCGCACTGGCCTGGCCGTCGAGGCGGGGGTACGCGTGGCGGGAACGGCCAAGCGGCCGCGCATAGACCTGGTCTCTTATCCCGCGGTCAGCGAAATCGAAAAGCTCTCCTGGCTATTGCTGGGGCACGCGGCGGACGAATCGGGTGGCGATGTGGCCTTGTTGTTCTCGGTCGGCACGTCTTTCCTGGGCAGCGGCGAGCCGTTCTACCGCAAATTTGGCATTGACGAAGTGGGCTTGAAGTCGGGCGAACTCGGTAGCGCTGGCAGCATCCTGCCTGCCGAAAGCGTGGTCAGCGGCCTGGATAGCGGCACCAGCGATATCGAGCGCAAATTCCTGTCGGTCAGCAAGACGCTGACCAGCGGTATTACCTTGAGCATCCAGCAGGCACTCTCCGATACGGGTACGGTCGGTCGGGCCAGCTACCGTCTGGCGCGCGGGCTTACCGCCGAGCTCAGCCTGGGAACGATAAACGGGCTCGCCCTGGTGTATCGATGGTTCTCGCGGGACTGATTTTTGTTTTTTTTCCACTGGGGACATGCTGGCTGCGTAAGAGCGATAAAATACGCGCCACTTCAATAAGGTCAGGGCTATGAGCATTAAACATGATGGCTGGATCCGGCGCGTTGCCGCCGACGGCATGATTGAACCTTTCGAGCCGGGCCAGGTGCGATCGGTCAATGGCAACAAGATTGTCAGCTATGGCACCAGCAGCTATGGTTACGACGTCCGTTGCGCCAACGAATTCAAGATATTCACGAATATCAACTCGACCATCGTCGACCCCAAGGCTTTCGACGAAAAGTCCTTTGTCGACTTCCAGGGCGACGTGTGCATCATTCCACCAAATTCCTTCGCCCTGGCCCGTACTGTCGAGTACTTCCGCATTCCCCGGAGTATTCTTACTATCTGTCTCGGGAAAAGCACATATGCCCGTTGCGGCATCATCGTCAATGTGACGCCTCTGGAACCCGAGTGGGAAGGGCACGTCACGCTGGAATTTTCCAACACTACGCCACTGCCCGCCAAGATTTACGCGGGGGAAGGCTGCGCACAAATGCTGTTTTTCGAAGGCGATGAAGTGTGTGAAACCTCGTACCGTGACCGCGGCGGCAAATATCAGGGTCAGCTCGGCGTGACCCTGCCTCGCACCTAGCAGGAGCTATTGCATGAAATTCCGATTCCCCATCGTCATCATCGATGAAGACTACCGCTCCGAGAACGCTTCCGGCTTTGGCATCCGTGCGCTCGCGGCCGCCATTGAGACTGAGGGCGTCGAGGTGCTGGGCGTGACCAGCTACGGCGACCTCAGTTCTTTTGCGCAACAGCAAAGCCGCGCCAGTGCGTTTATCTTGTCGATCGACGATGAGGAATTCGACGTCGATTCGCCTGAGGACGTGGCCAATGCCATCAAGAACCTGCGTTCCTTCATCGGCGAATTACGCTTTCGCAACGAAGACATCCCCATCTACCTGTATGGTGAAACGCGGACCTCCCAGCATATCCCCAACGATATCTTGCGCGAACTGCACGGCTTCATCCACATGTTCGAGGACACCCCCGAATTCGTGGCGCGCCACATCATACGCGAGGCACGCTCCTACCTGGATGGACTGGCGCCGCCGTTTTTTCGCGAACTGGTCAAGTATGCATCCGACGGTTCATATTCCTGGCATTGTCCTGGGCACTCGGGCGGCGTTGCCTTCCTGAAGAGTCCGGTCGGACAGATGTTTCACCAATTTTTTGGTGAAAACATGTTGCGTGCAGACGTCTGTAATGCGGTGGACGAACTCGGGCAGTTGCTGGACCACACCGGGCCGATTGCGGAATCGGAGTTGAACGCGGCGCGCATCTTCCACGCCGACCACTGCTTTTTCGTCACCAACGGCACGTCCACGTCCAACAAAATCGTTTGGCACGCCAACGTGGCATCCGACGACGTGGTGGTGGTGGATCGCAATTGCCATAAGTCCATCTTGCACGCCATTACCATGACGGGCGCCATTCCCGTGTTCCTGCGTCCCACGCGCAACCACCTGGGCATTATCGGACCGATACCGCTGGCCGAATTCGAACCGGAAAATATCCGCAAGAAGATCGAAGCCAATCCGTTCGCGCGCAATGCCAAAAACAAGAAGCCGCGCATTCTGACGCTGACGCAAAGCACGTATGACGGCGTCATCTACAACGTTGAGATGATCAAGGAAAAGCTGGGTTCCGAAATCGATACGCTGCACTTCGATGAAGCCTGGCTGCCGCATGCCTCGTTCCACGAATTCTATAAAGACATGCACGCCATCGGCGAGAATCGCCCCCTTAGCGAAGACGCCATGGTGTTTGCCACGCACTCGACCCACAAGTTGCTGGCCGGGCTGTCCCAGGCCTCGCAAATCCTGGTGCAGGACTCCGTCAATCGCAAGCTGGATCGTAACGTGTTCAACGAGGCTTACCTCATGCACACGTCGACATCGCCCCAATATTCCATTATTGCGTCCTGTGACGTGGCCGCCGCCATGATGGAGCCGCCCGGCGGTACGGCGCTGGTCGAAGAGAGCATATCGGAAGCCCTGGATTTTCGCCGCGCCATGCGCAAGGTGGAATCCGAATTCGGCAAGAATGACTGGTGGTTCAAGGTCTGGGGCCCGAATCGCCTGGTGGCCGATGGCATAGGCAATCGCGATGACTGGCTTCTTGTGTCGAACGATGAATGGCACGGTTTCGGCGACCTTGCCGAAGACTTCAATATGCTGGACCCGATCAAGGCCACGGTGGTGACGCCCGGACTCGATATCTCTGGCACCTTCGCCGAGACCGGCGTGCCGGCGGCGCTCGTGTCCAAGTATCTGGCTGAACATGGCGTGGTCATCGAAAAGACGGGCCTGTATTCCTTCTTCATCCTGTTCACCATCGGCATCACCAAGGGTCGCTGGAACACGCTGGTGACGGCGCTTCAACAGTTCAAGGACGATTACGATCTGAACCGGCCGCTGTGGCGCATATTGCCCGATTTTTGCAAGCAGCACCGCATGTACGAGAAAATGGGCATGGGCGACCTGTGCCAGCAGATCCACGAAACCTACCGCAAGTACGACCTCGCCCGATTGACGACAGAGGTGTACCTCAGCGATATGGTACCGGCCATGAAGCCGTCGGATGCGTATGCCAAGATGGCTCACCGCGAGGCCGAGCGGGTGTCCATCGACGATCTCGAAGGCCGCGTGACCGGCGTACTGCTTACGCCTTATCCGCCCGGTATTCCCTTGCTGATTCCGGGCGAGCGGTTCAATAAACGCATCGTCAACTATCTGCAGTTTGCCCGCGAATTCAATGCCAGGTTCCCAGGCTTTGAAACCTATGTCCATGGTCTGGCGCACGATATCGACGCCGACGGCAAGGAAAGGTATTACGTCGACTGCATCAAAGAAGAAGAATAGCGCGCGTGACCAGTAGTTTCGATGTGGCTGTAGTCGGCGCGGGGGCGGCGGGCATGATGGCCGCCGCCGTGGCCGGCCAGCGCGGCCTGCGCGTGGTACTGATCGATCATTCGGCCAAGCTCGCCGAGAAGATACGCATTTCTGGCGGCGGGCGATGCAACTTCACCAATGTCGGCACCAGGCCTGCCAATTTCCTGTCGCAGAACCCGCATTTCTGCCGCTCGGCACTGGCGGCCTACACGCCGCGAGATTTCATCGGCCTGGTCGAGAAGCACGGCATACGCTGGCACGAGAAACATCGGGGGCAATTGTTTTGCGACGAGTCCAGCGAGGACATCATCGCCATGCTCAAGCGCGAGTGCGATGAAGGCCGCGTGGCGTGGCGCATGCCATGCGCGGTCAGCGAGATCGCGCAGGATCGGGGCGCATACCTGTTGCACACCAGTCTGGGCACGATCTCGGCGCGCCAGCTGGTTATGGCAACCGGCGGCATGGCCATCCCGCAATTGGGAGCGACCGATTTCGCCCTGTCCATAGCGCGCCAATTCGGGCTGAAGGTGGTCGAACCCCGTCCGGCGCTGGTGCCCTTGACCTTCGACGCCCAGCAGTGGCAGCCCTTTGCCGCGCTTAGCGGCCTTGCGCTCGAAGTCATCGTGAAGAACGACGTCGGTACACGCAAGGAACGCCCTGGCGCCAAAGTTCGGCAAACTGAATTCCTGGAAGACCTGTTGTTCACGCACCGGGGCTTGTCGGGCCCGGCCATCTTGCAGATATCCAGTTTCTGGAATCCCGGCGAACCCATACACGTGGATCTCGCCCCGCATCAGGACCTGGAGCGTGATCTGCTGGACGCCAAGTCCGGCAGTCGCCAGCAACTGAGCACCGTTCTGGCCAGCTTGTGGCCCAAACGTCTCGCGGAGCAGTGGCTGGCCACTTTCGACGGCATGGGAGTCGATCCGGGGGCGATGCGCCTGGCGGATACGCCCGACAAGACGCTGCGGCATCTCGCGCAGCACATCCATTCCTGGACGCTGGTGCCCGATGGCACTGCCGGCTATAAAAAGGCCGAGGTGATGCGTGGCGGCGTGGACACACGCGCGCTGAATCAGAAGACCATGGAGGTCACCGCCGTGCCCGGCCTGTATTTCGTGGGCGAGGCGGTGGACGTGACGGGCTGGCTGGGCGGCTACAACTTTCAGTGGGCATGGGCATCGGGTGTTGCCTGCGGAAGGACCGTTTCGGGCAGCTAGCGCATTTTCGGCTTCCCGGCCCCTGGCGTCGCCAGGGGCCGGGAAGCCACAGACACTTCATTCCGCTGACCCTGATCGCCCAGCGCGCACTTCGGCAAGCGCGATGGTGAGGTGCTGGACTTTCTTTTTCAACTGATCGCGCTCTTCTGTCACTGCGGCAAGTAACTGGTTGAGACGGTAGATTTCCATCTCCTCGGGCGTCGCGTCGATGGGCGCTGCTTCCACTAGCGGCCTGGGCTTGGACGCCATGCGCGACTCGCGGACCTGGCGTGCCGCCTCGCGTAACTCTTTTTTCCCTCCGGCAACGGCTGCCACCTGTTTCTCGCTGGGTAGGGAGGCCACGGCGGCTGCAGCGTTGATTGATACGACGCCTGACTTTACGGCGCTGACCAGCTCGGGCGCCGCCGTTTTCTGGATCTTTTCAATCTGCCCCAGTGTGGCGCTGCTTACACGCGCGGCGCGTGCGACGGCTTCGCGGGTCCAGGGCGGTTCGGTTTCGGACTGGCGCCCGGTCTCCGTTCCGGTATCAGACGCGCCCGCGAGTTCCGCAGCGGTTTTCTCTGCCTGCTGCTGGGCCAGCCGCGCCGATACGATTTCTTTCTTGCGCAGCGCCAGCACGCCTCGCTGAAAATCCGATACGCTGCGCCGTCCAAGATGATTGTCTATCATCCACAGGTGAACGTCGTCCATGGACCGGAATGTGGTGTTCTGGATGGTGTTGAATGCTATGCCATGCTTCTGGCAGATGCCATAGCGATTGTGTCCGTCCACCAGGACATCGCCCCATACCACCAGCGCATCGCGGCACCCTTCGGCGAGCAGGCTTCGTTCCAGCGCGGCATATTCGTCGGGAGTGAGCGGGTCGATATAGGCGCGTAGGCTTTCGTTGATGGTGATAGTCATGTGCAGGTGGAAGATAGCGATAGCGAAACAGTGTACACAGGCAACGATAATCCGTTTGTCGTTCTGGCGCTTTCGCGTTATGCTTTGCGACTGCTGTCATTACACAGAGTGGGAGAGTGCCGGGGTTTGCCGGCCACCGAAGGCGCAATTCGCCCAGAATCGCTCAGGTACCCTGTACCACTCTTGTATTGTCTGGTTCTTGAAACATACAAGGCAGCACTCTGGAGAGACTCGCGCTGCCGACACGGCAACATTGCGGGCGCCGAAGGTGAAATCCCTGTACAAGGGCCAACTCTCAGGCAAAAGGACAGAAGGGCGGTGGTGGCCACAAATCGGTGGCCGGCGTCCTTCCCTTTTCTGTTCCGCCTGGAGTCCCCATGCCGCCCGTCCTCAAGCATACCCCCCTGCACGCCGTTCATATCCAGTCCGGTGCCAAAATGGTCGACTTTGGCGGATGGGACATGCCCGTCGCCTATGGTTCGCAATTGGAAGAGCACCACGCCGTGCGCCAGGATGCGGGCATGTTCGACGTTTCCCACATGTTGAATGTCGATATCGCAGGCGCCGATGCCGAAGCCTTCCTGAAGCACCTGCTTGCTAACGACGTCAGCAAGCTGACCATACCCGGCAAGGCGCTCTATTCCTGCATGCTCAACCACCAAGGCGGCGTCATCGACGACCTGATCGTTTATTTCTTCAGTTCCGATCAATGGCGCGTGGTCGTCAACGCCGGTACGGCCGATAACGATGTCGACTGGATACAACAGCAGGTGCATGCCGGAAAATTCGACGTCACTGTGACGCCGCGCCGCGATCTTGCCATGGTGGCCATCCAGGGGCCCAATGCCCGCAATAAAGTATGGGCCACTCGTCCGGCCTGGGAAGCGGACACTTACGCGCTGGCCGCGTTTACGGGGGCTTTTGTCAGCGATGACATACTGGTCGCCCGCACCGGTTATACCGGCGAAGACGGCTTTGAAGTAGTGCTGCCCGCCAACCAAGTCGAAGCCTTCTGGCGCGACCTGCAAAAGAACGGGGTGCGCCCTTGCGGACTGGGAGCGCGCGACACTTTGCGCCTGGAAGCCGGCATGAATCTGTATGGCCAGGACATGAACGATCAGGTAACGCCGATGGTGTCCGCGCTAGCCTGGACGGTGGCGCTCAAAGACGCAGAACGCCGGTTCATTGGCCGCGAGGCGCTAGAGTGCTCCACTGCCGATTGCACGCTGGTCGGCCTGAAGCTGCTCGAACGCGGGGTAATGCGCAGCCACATGAAGGTGCGCACACAGCAGGGCGATGGTGAAATCACCAGTGGTTCCATGTCGCCGACAATAGGCGTGTCTATAGGAATGGCCCGTGTTCCCCTGGGCGTCAAGCCCGGCGATCCGGTCCAGGTGGAAATCCGCGGCAAATGGCTGCCGGCCGAAATTGTGAAAATGCCATTTGTGCGCAATGGCAAAATTGTTGCCTAATACGGCTTCCAATTACGAACATTTTTCTTTTATACGGGGTTAATCATGAATCTTCCCAGCGATCGTAAATACACGTCCTCGCACGAGTGGGTAAAAGTCGACGGTGACGTGCTGGCTGTTGGCATTACCGACAACGCGCAGGAACAACTGGGCGACCTGGTATTTGTCGGCGATGTGAATCCTGGCACTACGCTGGCCCAGGGCGAAACCGCCGGAGTCGTCGAATCGGTCAAGGCGGCCTCCGACATCTACGCGCCGGTCAACGGCGAAATCGTCGCCTTCAACGAAGCCCTTGCCGATGCGCCCGATCGCATCAATGAAGCCGCCTTCGACACCTGGATTTTCAAGATCAGACCCAACGACATGGCCGACTTCGATGGCCTGCTCGACGCCGATGGCTACCAGGCCATTGCCGACAACGGCTGATTCCATTAACGCATTTGCGGCGCACCCGTACTGTTAGGTTGATTTATGTTGCGTGAACTAGACCCACATACCGATTTTATTCCCCGCCATATCGGGCCGGCTGCGGCCGATCAGGCAAAAATGTTGTCCGTCATCGGTGTTGCCGACCTGCATTCGCTCGTGCAGGAAGTCGTGCCTCCCAGCATCCTGAAGCGTGGGGCCTTGAAGTTGCCCGCATCGCGCAGCGAAGCCGACGCATTGGCCGAGCTCAAGGAAATTTCCGGACGGAATCAGGTATTTCGCAACTACATCGGCCAGGGCTACTACGGTACCCATGTGCCCAATGTCATTCTGCGCAACATCCTCGAGAATCCGGCCTGGTATACGGCGTACACGCCCTACCAGCCCGAGATCTCCCAGGGCCGCCTTGAAGCGCTGCTGAATTATCAAACCATGGTCGTCGATCTGACCGGCCTGGATATCGCCAACGCATCGCTGCTCGACGAAGGCACTGCGGCCGCCGAGGCCATGGGTCTGGCACGGCGCGGTTCGCGCTCCAAAAGCAAGGTGTTTTTCGCGTCCGTGCACTGTCATCCTCAAACGCTGGAGGTCCTGCGTACCCGTGCCGTCGGCCTCGATATCGACGTTGTCGTAGGCGATGAAGCACAGGGCCTGCCTGACTGCTTCGGCGTCTTGCTGCAATATCCGCACAGCCTGGGTGGCATTGCCGACTACCGGGTGCTGACCGAAACCGCTCACGCCCACGGAGCGGTCGTGACTGCGGCAACCGATCTGCTGGCGCTGGCGCTGCTTGTTCCTCCAGGGGAATGGGGCGCCGACATCGCCATCGGATCCGCGCAACGCTTCGGCGTGCCACTCGGATTTGGCGGCCCGCACGCCGGTTTCATGGCCTGCAAGGACGCGTTCAAACGCAATATGCCAGGCCGCCTGGTGGGCGTGTCCAAAGACAGCCAGGGAGGGCCGGCCCTGCGCCTGGCCCTGCAGACGCGCGAGCAGCATATCCGCCGCGAAAAAGCCACCTCCAACATTTGCACCGCGCAGGTCTTGTTGGCGGTCATGGCCGGCATGTATGCCGTTTGGCACGGTCCGGTCGGGCTGAAGCGCATCGCCGAACGCGTGGCCTACCTTACCGCTTTCCTTGGCAAGTCCTTGGGCGAACTGGGCATCGGCACCTCGGGCAGCGCGTATTTTGATACCTTGTTGCTTGATACCGGCGCTCATACATCGGCTATCGTGCAGGCGGCACAAGCCGCGTGCATCAACCTGCGCCAGGTCAGTGCCACTAGCCTGGCCGTGTCGCTGGATGAAACTGTCACCGTGGCCGATGTGCATGCCTTGCTCCAGGTATTCGCCGCCGGCGTGGGCAAGTCCTGGGATGCCGCCGGGCAGCACCAGCTGCCTGCCGACCATGGCATTCCAGCGGCACTGTTGCGTGCGTCTCCCATCCTGTCGCATCCTGTGTTCTCACGCGTGCGCTCCGAAACCGACATGCTGCGCTATTTGCGTGGACTGGCCGACAAGGATCTCGCCCTGGACCGGACCATGATCCCCCTGGGTTCATGCACCATGAAGTTGAATGCCACGGCCGAGATGATTCCGATTACCTGGCCCGAATTCGGCGCCATGCATCCATTTGCTCCCACCTCGCAAAGCCAGGGCTACAAGGAACTCATCGATCGTCTTTCAGCCGCGCTGTGCGAAATCACAGGCTACGATTCCATCAGCCTGCAACCCAATTCCGGGGCGCAGGGCGAATTTGCCGGCCTGCTGGCGATACGTGGGTATCATCAGGCCAGCGGCCAGCATCAGCGTAACGTCTGCCTGATACCCGCCTCGGCCCATGGCACCAATCCCGCCTCGGCTCAGATGGCCGGAATGGACGTCGTAGTGGTTGCCTCCGATGAAAACGGCAACGTCGATGTGGCCGACCTCAAGGCCAAGATCGCCAAGGTCGGCGACCGCCTGGCCGCTTTGATGATTACCTATCCGTCCACGCATGGGGTGTTCGAGCTGGCCATTACCGAGATCTGCGCGCTGGTGCACGAGGCCGGCGGTCAGGTCTACCTGGACGGCGCGAACATGAATGCCATGGTCGGCCTGGCGCAGCCAGGCAAGTTCGGCTCCGATGTCTCGCACCTGAATTTGCACAAAACGTTCTGCATCCCCCATGGCGGCGGCGGACCGGGCGTAGGACCGGTGGCGGTTCGCTCCCACCTGGCGCCTTACCTGCCCGGCATCGTCAACGAGGCCGGGCAGTTGCCGTCCGGTGCGGCGGTTGGTCCGGTTTCGGCGGCGCCTTTTGGATCCGCCAGCATTTTGCCGATACCTTATCTGTACATCACGCTGATGGGGTCGGAAGGCTTGCTGGAAGCCACCGAGGTGGCCATCCTGAACGCCAACTACATCGCGGCAAGGCTGCAGAAGCACTACCCCATACTCTACGCCGGACGCAATGGCAGGGTGGCGCACGAATGCATTCTGGACATCCGGCCCATCAAGGACAGCTGCGGGATTTCTGCCGAAGACATCGCCAAGCGCCTCGTCGACTACGGCTTCCATGCCCCCACCATGAGCTTTCCAGTCGCGGGTACGCTGATGGTCGAACCTACGGAATCCGAAGGCTTGGCTGAACTCGATCGTTTCATCGACGCCATGATTGCCATCCGCGGCGAAATCGATGCCGTGGAAAAAGGCCTCAGCGACGCCCAGGACAATGTGCTGAAGAACGCGCCCCACACGGCGCAGATGCTGATGGTCACCGAATGGCATCACGACTACACGCGCGAACAGGCGGCGTATCCACTGTCCAGCTTGCGTGACGGCAAGTACTGGCCGCCGGTTGCGCGCGTGGACAATGCTTATGGCGACCGCAACCTCATATGTTCTTGCCCGCCGATTGAAAGCTATATCGAGGACGCGGCAGCGACGCCAGTCTAGGCTGTAGCGGCTGCTCCAGCAGCCATGCGACTAAGCAGAGAACCTGCACAGGCGCTGTCAATGGGATCCGCGACTTCCATTGACAGCGGCTGTTTTTCCCGGCCGCATAAGCGTTATCCCCCATTACAGAATATTGACACTTTCCTAATCCTGCATCTAGAATGTTCTATCAGAAAGAATAAGCGTTCTCTTAAAGAGAACTTCAAAGATGACGCAGGAGACAAGGTCATGAGGCCTGCACACTCGGATAGCGGTTTCCGTCTGGCACAGCAATTCAAGCTTGCTGCGTTGTCCTATTCCCGAAATCGCGCTGTCAGTGCGTTGGTTCTGGTGCAATTTGGCGATACGCCTTTGCTTTTAAGCATTGCGCAGGGCCGTGTCGTCGACGTGGCAGAGGCTATCGCACCCTTGAGCAGTTGGGATTTCTCCATAAAAGCTTCCGTCGATGCATGGGTGCGCTTCTGGCAGACTACCCCAGAGCCCGGAAGTCACGATATTTTTGCGTTGATCAAGAACGGCGAAATGTCGGTGGAAGGCAATCTTCATCCATTCATGGCCAACCTGCAGTTCATGAAAGACCTGCTGGCCCTGGGCCGGGAGTCCTCCATATGAAGGCCGACCTCGAACCTATTGTCGGTCGCTACGTTTCTTTTGACGTGGCGGGCCGTCGCTGCAGGGTTTACTTTGAGGAAGCCGGCAGCGGCATACCGCTGGTTTGCCTGCATACGGCCGGCGCTGATAGTCGCCAGTATCGCCATATGTTGTGCGACGACGAAATCACATCGCGTTTCCGTGTCCTGGCATTCGACATGCCTTGGCACGGCAAGTCTTACCCGCCCGAAGGTTGGCAGGACGAGGAATACGAACTCAGTACGGATCTCTACGTCCAGACGATACTTTCCTTTTGTCGTGCCCTCGACCTGGATCGGCCGGCGCTTGTTGGATGCTCTATCGGCGGACGCATAGTGCTGCATCTTGCCCATGAACACTTCAATGAATTCCGTGCCCTGATCGGTGTGGAAAGTGCGGATTATCAGCAGCCTTGGTACGACACCTCGTGGTTGCATCGTGGCGATGTCCATGGTGGCGAGGTATGCGCGGCGCTCGTGTCCGGATTGATTGCGCCACAGTCGCCCGATGAGTACCGGCACGAAACCCTTTGGCAGTATATGCAGGGCGGCCCTGGCGTTTTTCGCGGCGATCTGTATTTCTATCGCGTCGACAGCGACCTTCGAGGGCGCCTGGCCGGCATACGTACCGACCTCTGCCCCCTGTACTTGCTCACTGGTGAATATGACTTCTCGTGCACGCCTGACGACACACTCCGCACGGCGCAATCCGTACCGGGCGCCAAGGTGACAATCATGCGCGAGGTGGGTCATTTTCCCATGAGCGAGAATCCCCATCAGTTCCGTACGTATCTGTTGCCTGTGCTGAACGAAATCTGTTCATTGCAGGCGTCTTGCCACCGGCATAAGCCGGGTTAATTCAGGAGACGATCAAATGAAAATCAAAAACACGTTGGGACTATTGGCCTGCCTTGCAACGAGCCTGTCTGTGTCTGCCCAAGAGACGCAAACGCTCAAAATTGGCGCTCTGGTGACCTTGTCCGGGGCCGGCGCATCGTGGGGGCAGGGCATGAAAAATGCCGCCGAAATTGCGGCAGCGCAAGTCAATGAGTCCGGCGGACTCGAAGTGGGTGGAAAAAAATACAAAGTGAGCGTCGTGGCTTACGACGACAAGTACCAAGCCAACGAAGCGGTAACCGTGGCCAATCGCCTGGTCTTCGAGGACAAGGTGAAATACATTATCGGACCTGTCGGTTCAGCCCCTGTCCTTGCCATCCAGCCGATTACCGAAAAGAACAAGGTCATTGTCCTTACCTTGGGTTTTACTTCCAAGGCGCTCCAGAAAGACAAACCTTATACGTTCCGCCCCAACGTAACGACTGCTGAGGTTTCGCAACCTCAGATCAACTGGCTGGTCAAGACACAAGGCGTCAAGAAGGTGGGGGGTTTGTTCCCCAACGACGAGACAGGGCAGCAAATTGCCAAGGACCTGCGCACCGCTTATAAACAGGCCGGGGCCGATCTGGTCGCCACCGAGTTTTTCGAAAGAGACCGTGTTGATTTTGTTCCGCTGCTCACGCGGATGGGAGCGCGTGGGATCGATGCCATCGAACTCGACGGCAACTCGCCAACCACTGCCGGTCTGATCGTCAAACAGGCCAGGGAAATCGGCTTTACCGGAAAAATTCTGCGCACTGGCGGGCCGGCCACGCAAGAAATTGTGAACGTGGCAGGGGTCGAAGCGGCCCAAGGCATGTTCGTACACACCCCTATCGACCCGGGTCTGGCTTCGACCAAGGCTTATGCGGATCGCTACGCGGCTACCTACAACCAGCCCATGAACGGCTTCAGCCCGGCTTTCTATGATGGCACGAACATGCTGTTCGAAGCCATGCGCCGCGCCGGCTCGGTCACCGATACGGATGCCGTGCGCGACGAAATGGTAAAGCTGGCCGATTTTCAGGGCTCCATGGGAACATTGAATTGGACCGGTCAGGAGGTGTACGGCATTAACCATCAGCTGAATGCGCCGTTCTATGTCGCTGAAGTCGTCGACGGAAAAGAAGTCATCCGTGCTCGATGCACTGTGAAGCTTTGCGAATAAGCGCAAGGAGCAATCGTGGATTGGGGCATTCTTCTGGGGCAGGCAACGGTCAATGGGCTGATTATCGGTCTGCTGTACCTGTTGATGGCGGTGGGCTTTACGCTGGTGTTCGGCGTGATGCGCATGGTGAATTTCGCGCATGGCGAGTTCTATATGCTGGGGGCGTTTGGCGCGTATTTCCTGACAGCCGTACTGGGAATCTCTTTTCTCCCGGCGTTGGCAATCACCTTTGTCGGCGCGGTGCTCTTTGGGGCTGCCGTAGAGGTGGCCATACTCAAGCCGTTCAGGCATGACGAACTCAATGGCATGATCGCGACCATAGGCCTTGCAATGATCCTGCAGAATCTTGCCCTGATGTTTTTCGGGCCCGACCCGCACTCAATGCCATCGGTCGTGCGCGGTGCGACCACGCTGGGCAAGATCACCGTCCCGACGTCGCGCATATACGTGGTCGTTTTCGCGCTGGTGGTGCTCGCCTTGCTGTATATATTCCTGAAGCATTCACGGCCGGGGCGGGCATTGCGTGCCGTCGTGGAAGACTTTCAGATCGCGTCAATACAAGGCATACGTTCGCGCATCTATTACCCCTTGGGGTTTGGCATCGGAGTAGGGTTGGCAGCGATCGCAGGGGCGCTCATGGCGCCGCTGTTTTCGGTGTCGCCCTTTGTCGGCGCGGCACCTCTATTGAAGGCCTTCATTGTGGTGATTCTTGGCGGACTGGGCAGCATACCCGGTGCGGCGGTGGCCGGTCTGGCACTGGGCCTGATTGAAAGCTACAGCAGTTTGTTCCTTAGCAGCAGTACCGCCGACATGTTGATCTTCATGATCGTCATTATCATGCTGGTGGTCCGTCCCAAAGGCTTGCTTGGCCACGGAGAAGCCTGATTATGAACGCTACCCGCACGTTTGCCTATGTGCCTGTGCCTACCGGAAGCGGGATTGCGGCCCTGGCAACTTTGGCTGTGATCGCGCTGGCTCCCTGGTTTGGTGGCCAATTCGTGCTGCACCTGGCCGTCCTGACGGCCCTGAACATTGTGGTTGTCAATGGCCTGGCCCTGATCAGTCGATCCGGCCAGCTCTCGTTGGGCCATGCAGCGTTCATGGCGGTCGGCGCGTATGTCGCTGTCTTGGCAACCAATAGCCTGGGCCTATCCTTTGTCACGTCGACCTTGGCGGCAACTGTTGTGACGGCGGTCGTGGCATTCGTACTGGGATGGATCATTCTTCGATTACGCGGCGTTTACTTTGTGCTGGTCACCTTCGCGTTTGGCGAGCTGGTTCGCCTGGTCTTGCTGGATTTTTCCGAAATCACCGGCGGCGCGAATGGCATAACGGGCATTGGGGCGGCGGAAATACTGGGATTTGCGTTTGACACGCGCGCCAGGTTTTATGGCTTGGCGTTGTTCACTGCGCTGGCGTCCACGCTGTTCATGCTTGTCTTGTTTCGCAGGCCGATAGGACAAGCCATAGATGCCGTTGCCGATAATCCGTCGCTTGCGGAATCTTCCGGCCTCAGCGTGCATCGCCTCCAGCTGTTTTCCTTCGTCGTCGGTTGCGCACTCGCCGCCATCGGAGGCGCCCTGCAGGCAAGGTATATCGGCTACATCTCGCCGGAATCCTTTAATACCGGCATATCGATCGGTTTGATCGTCATGCTCGTGATTGGTGGTCGCCTGTCGGTATGGGGGCCGCTGGTGGGCGCCATCGTGCTCACCCCATTGCCCGAACTGTTTCGTGGTGCTGTCCAGACGCAGCATATTTTCTATGGGGCGGCCTTGATACTGATATTGCGTTTTCTGCCGGGCGGCCTGGCCGAGCTGCCCAGGCTCTGGGCACGCATCACCAGTCGGGAACAATCATGAGTGAAAATATGTTGATGATCCAGAACCTGTCGCGCAACTTCGGCGGCCTCGCCGCATTGCGCGATCTCACGTTCTCGGTGGCGAAGGGCGAGATCGTTGGCCTGATCGGTCCGAATGGCGCAGGGAAGACCACGGCTTTCAATGTCATCACGGGCACGATGCCGCCGTCGTCCGGCAAAGTGATGTTTGACGGCAGGAGTATTGCCGGCGGTCCGCCCAGCCGGGTCGTGGTGGCAGGACTGGCCCGTACCTTTCAGTCTACGTCGACCTATCCCAACGTGTCGGTCGCAGGGAACGTCTACAGGGGTCTGCTGTCCCGTATCCAGGGTTCAACCGTGGGGCGTTTGGTGGGCCGGCGCATCGACATGCTGGCGGCCTCGCAGGTTGACGCCGAGATCGACCAGATCCTGCATATCACTGATCTTGCCTCGTGGCGCGATGCGCCGGCTGGCAGCTTGCCCTACGGATTGCAGAAAAAGCTGGGCATCGCGATTGCGCTTGCCACGCGGCCGCGGATGCTGCTGCTCGACGAGCCGGCCGCGGGATTGAATCATGAAGAATGCAAAGACCTGGCACGCCTGTTGCGGCACTTGCGCGACGATCATGAACTGACTCTTTTACTGGTCGAGCATCATATGGCCCTGGTCATGGAGTTGTGCCAGCGCATCGTCGTCCTGGTACAAGGAGAGAAAATCGCCGAGGGCTCGCCGCAGGATATACGGCAAAACGAAGCCGTGATAGAAGCCTATCTTGGAGCACCCGATTATGCCCATGCTTGATGTGCGAAACCTGACGGTATCGTATGGCCGACTGGAAGCGGTGCGGAACATAAACTTTTCAGTCGAAGCCGGCCGGATCGTTGCCCTTGTAGGTTCCAACGGCGCCGGAAAAAGCACAACACTGAAATCCATTATTGGGCTCGTGCCTCCGTCGGCCGGACAGATATTCATGGACGGCACGGACATCTCCCGAATGGGCGCCGCGGCGAGGGTGCATGCTGGCGTGGCGCTTTCTCCTGAAGGTCGACGCTTGTTCGGCCGTATGTCGGTGCGGGACAACTTGCTTACCGGCGCGCACGGCGTCAGCTCGCGCGCCACGGTGCGGCGCAGCCTGGACGAAGTCTATGCATTGTTTCCGCGCGTACTCGAACGGCGCGCCCAGCTCGCCGGTTCGCTTTCAGGAGGCGAGCAGCAGATGGTGGCCATAGGTAGGGCGCTAATGGCAAACCCGCGTCTGCTGATGCTGGATGAACCCTCATTGGGCATCGCGCCGAAAGTGGTCGCCGAGATTGCAGGCGCGATCGAGCGCATCAACCGCGAGAAAAACATGTCTATCGTGCTGGTCGAGCAGAATGCGCGGCTTGCCTTACGGATATCGCACCATGCCTACGCATTGGAACATGGCGAAATCATCCGCAGCGGGAAAGGTGCCGAACTATTGGCCGATCCCTTTGTTCAAAAAGCCTACCTGGGAGTGTGAAGAGCATGATTGCAGACAGTATCGATACCTTGCCCGACTACGAGGTTTATGCGCTCCGATACGCTCATTTGCACCGCGAACGACGCGAAAACTTTCTAGGCGGCGATCCACATGATGGCCCGATGCCCATGGACTTTTTCGTGTGGCTGATCCGTTCGGGCTCGCGCATTGTCCTTGTCGATACAGGCTTCAATGCAATCAGCGCTCAGCAACGTCAACGAGAAATGATACGCTGTCCTATCGAGGCCCTGAGCTCTCTGGGTATCAGTGCCGGGGACGTCGGCGACGTCATCCTTACCCATCTGCACTACGATCATGCGGGCAACCTGGACAAGCTTCCGCGGGCGCGTTTCCACATACAGGACGCCGAAGTCGACTATGCCACTGGCCGATGCATGTGTTTTGAGCCAATGCGGCACGCTTACTCGGTCGACGATGTGCTGACGCTGGTGCGCAATGTGTACGAGGACCGCGTCGTATTCCACGACGGCGACCAGACTATCGCGCCTGGAATCAGCGTGTTGAAAATCGGCGGACATACCAAAGGGTTGCAAGCGGTCAGGGTACATACGGCAAGAGGCTGGGTGGTGCTGGCCTCCGACGCTTCCCATTACTACGAGAACATGGAAAAGCACCGCCCATTTCCGATCGTGCACAACGTGGCCGATATGTTGGCGGGCTATGGCCGGCTATCGGCTGCTGCCGATAGCCCGGATCATATCGTTCCAGGACACGACCCTATGGTCTTGAACTCCTATCCGTGCTTGAACGGCGATACGGACACGGTGTTGCTGCACACCGCGCCAGCCCCGGCTGCTTAATCGACCTTGGCGCCGGAAGCTTTCACCGCTTTGGCCCATTGTGCGGACTCTTCCTTCACATAGCGTTGAAAATCCTTGGGGCCAATGTTGACCACTTCACCACCCATCGATTCAATCCGATCAACGAAGGGCTGGGCAGCGACAACCTTGTATGCCGACTTGTAGATGGTTTCCTGGATCTGTTCTGATATGCCGGAAGGGGCGAAAAGCCCAAACCATGTTGCCGCATTGAAGTCCGCCACACCGGCTTCATTCATCGTCGGTACGTCGGGTATGACGTTGATGCGGGTCGGGTTGGCAACGGCAATCGCTTTGAGCTTGTTCGCCTTGATATGAGGCAGTGCGGCCGATAAGGTGATGAATGCGGACTCTACCTGACCAGCAATCAGGTCGGTGATCAGCGGGGCATCGCCACGATAAGGAATATGCACAAAGTTGGCGCCGGTGCGTTCCTTGAACAGGGCTTGAGCAAGATGTTGTGGCGAACCGTTGCCAGGCGAACCAACGGATATTCCCTCTGGCTTGCTCTTTGCATGTTCGATGTATTGCGCCAGTGTCTTGATGCTGGCCGACGGCGTGGTCACCAGCACAATGGGAATTTTTGCAACCAGCGTAATAGGAGCGAAGTCGGCGATTGGGTCATAGTTCAGTTTGTTGTACAGGCTCGCGCTAATGGTATGGGCAGCGGTGGTCATATACAAGGTATAACCATCCGGCTTGGTCCTGGCGATTTCCGCTGCCGCGAGGGTGGTGCCCGCGCCCGGTTTGTTGACGACCACTATTGTCTCGTCCAGTGCGCTGGACAGGTCGGTTGCGACCAATCGTGCAATCACGTCGGTTGCACCACCTGCGGCGTAGGGAACCACCAGATTGATTGGTCGTTCGGGATAGGCTTGCGCCTGGGCGCTGCCTGCCGCGCTCAACGCGCTGAAACCGACGCTGACCGCGCCCAGCAATAATCTCATTTTCATCTCTCGTCCTTGCGCCGCGTCGCGGCCGTCTCCGGTTTGAAGGCTGTTCTGTTTAGAAGAACAGATGTTCTGTTAATTGATATTTTGTCGGTTCCATGGAAATATGTCAATGGGACCGCGTGGCAAGTTCATGTGGGAGGGTGCGGACCGGTGCGTGCTAAATGCAGGTTTGGCTTGACAAGCTTTCTCAGCTTGCAGATAATTAAAACAGAACGATTGGTGCATCTAGCAGAACAAGAGTTGGATGAGGCTGATCATACGTCCTTGTATACAATCCGGAGTACTTATCTATGTCGCAACTGCCGGCTACTGAGCCCAGGCCTTTTCTTATTAATGGGAAGTGGATTTCAAATCCCGAAGACGCTTTCGACTCAGTGAATCCTGCATCGGGAGAGCTTAACTACCGGGTATCCGTGGCAACGTCGAAGCATGTGGAAGACGCCGTGGCCGCAGCCAGGACGGCCGCCGCACAGCCTGCCTGGAAAGACATGTTGCCACACGTACGCGCACAGATACTGATGCGCATCGCTGCACTCATTGTGGAGCGCGGCGATGAGCTGGCCAAGTGTCAGATGATAGAAAACGGCAAGGTATGGAAGGAATGCAAGGCGCAGGCGGGGAGTGCCGCCGCGACATTCCGCTACTATGCCGCAGTTTGCGAAACATTGACCTCGGAGGTTACACCATCTCGTGGCAACTATCTGACGATGACCTCATACGAGCCCTATGGTGTCGTCGCGGCGATTACGCCATGGAATTCACCTTTGACGATGGAAGCGCAAAAGGTTGCTCCGGCACTTGCGGCGGGCAACGCGGTAATTCTCAAGCCTTCGGAAGTAACGCCGTCCGCCGCTCTGCTGCTGGGCGAAATTGCGCTGCAAGCTGGCTTGCCCCCTGGAATTTTGAACGTACTGACTGGTAATGGCGCGACGACTGGAAAGGCGCTGGTTCAGCACCCTGGTGTACGCATGGTCTCATTCACTGGCGGCACCGCCAGCGGCCGCGCTATCGGCATGATGGCGGCCGAGCGGCTCATACCGGTTGCCCTTGAACTCGGTGGCAAATCGCCGCACATAGTATTTGAAGACGCCAACCTGGACGCGGCCGTCGAGAACATCATAGGCGGAATTTTCGAAGGTAGCGGGCAATCCTGCGTGGCCGGCTCCCGCCTGTTCGTACAGCGATCGGTGCACGATAAGCTGCTGGATCTGCTGATCGAGCGCAGCCGGGCAATCAAGGTCGGCGCGCCCACTGAGACGGATTCCGAAATGGGTCCGGTCTCCAGCTTTGCCCATAGGTCGCGCATTGAACAGTTCATCGAATCGGCCACTGCGGAAGGCGGCAAGGTGCTGCTGGGCGGCAAACGTCCCGAAGGAATCGAGTTCGAGCGGGGTGCATATTTCCTGCCGACCATACTGGGTGGACTGGATAATCAGGCGACTGCCGTGCGCGAAGAGATTTTTGGACCGGTTCTATGCGTCCTGCCTTTCGACGACGAAGCCGATCTTATCAAGCAGGCGAATGATAGCGCCTTCGGCCTGGCGTCAGGCATCTGGACGGCTAACTACCAGCGAGCCTGGCGCGTTGCGAGGGCACTGGAAACCGGCCTTGTATGGATCAATACATATAAGCAATTGTCGATCTCCACACCGTTCGGCGGGTTCAAGGACAGCGGTATCGGACGAGAAAAGGGGGCCTCCGGACTGCGTCTTTACCAGCAAAGCAAAGGGATTTACTGGAGCATGGACGCCGCCAACTTTCCTGCGTCATAGGCCCATCACGCTTGCTGGCAAGGTATGGCCGCGCATATTCGAATTGCACTTAACAACTTAGGACAAAACTCATGTCGACACTGAGTACCATTGGCTTTATTGGCGTTGGCGTAATGGGCGAGCCCATCTGCCGCCACCTTGCCATCAAAAGCGGCATGCGCGTGATTGCGCATGATCGCGACCTTCAACCACTGCAACGTCTGGCGTCTCACGGGGTGAGCGCGGTCACCATGAAGGACATCGCAGAGCAGGCCGACATCATATTCATGTCGTTGCCATCGGGAGCGATCGTGGACAACGTCGTACGCGGCGATGGCGATGGTGCCAATGGATTGCTGGCGATGTGTCGTCGGGGACAGATCCTCGTCGATCTGAGCACGTCGCCGGTCGAACTTACCAAAGCGCTGGCTCGCGATCTTGAGCAAGCGGGGATTCTGTTCGCCGATGCGCCGGTCATGCGCACGCGGGCGGCCGCTGAAGCGGGCACACTTGCGGTGCCGGTGGGAGCGCAAACCGAATTGTTCCTGCAACTCGAACCGCTATTGCGCACATTCGCAGCGGATGTCATTCACGCTGGCGCGGTAAGTACCGGTCAGGTGGTCAAGATACTGAACAATATGGTGCTCTACGAAACGGTTCTTGCCTTGTCCGAGGCCCGGGCAATTGGGGTGCGGGCAGGGGTAGAACCGGACCGTCTATTCTCCGCGCTGTCGGTCGGATCTGCCGATAGCTTCGCCTTGCGCAACCATGGCATGAAGGCCATCGCGCCCCAGCAGTTCCCTGAAAAGGCATTTCCAGTCGTCTACGCGAAAAAGGATTTGCAATATGCGGTGGACCTGTCCGAGCAGGTGGGCGTCGATGCCACTGGCGCAAAGAATCTCATCGCTTGCTTCGACAAAGCCATTGCGGCCGGGCATGGCGACAAGTATGCCCCTGCAATCAGTCTCGTCTTCGAAGGTAAATGAACCGGATGGACGCAGAATTCCTTCCAGCGCCTTCAAAACCTGTGAGCCTGCAGCATAAGGGCATGGCATAATCGGCCACTGTAATCATTATTTCTCAATCAACCGCCCGTTATGAGTCCCACTCCCGCTCAAGGCGATGACGGGGTCGCCGCCGTAGACCGCGCCCTGGCCATCGTCGACGTTATCGCCCACAGTAGCGATCCCATTACATTGGCAGACCTGTCGCGTGCCACGGGATACTACAAAAGCACATTGCTGCGCCTGATCGCGTCGCTGGAAAAGGCGTCGCTGGTCATCCGGCGCAGCGACGGGCGCTACGCGCTCGGGCGTTATGCGCATGAGCTGGGACGCTCGTACGAGGCGGCTTACCGGCTTACCGAAGTATTGCTTCCTGTGCTTCAGGACTTGGTCGACCGGGGGAGTGAAAGCAGCTCCTTCCATGTGTACCACGACGATCAATCGCGCGTGTGCCTGCTGAGGGTTGACTCTCATCACTCCACCCTGGACCGCATTCGCGTAGGCGACCTTCTGCCGCTGGAAAGAGGGGCTGCGGGGAAGCTGATCAAGGCCTATTACGGTACCGGTATGCCGCCGTCGAAAGACCACCTTATTGCAATCTCCATGGGTGAACGTGATCCCAATTGCGCGGCCGTCGCCAGTCCAGTCTTCGGATTGGGCAACGAGTTCTGCGGTGCAATTTCCTTGTCAGGCCCGCAGGAACGGTTTACTCCCAAGGCCGTCAAAGAGATGTCTGGAATGGTCCAGGAGGCAGCCAGGGATGTCACCAATGCCTTGGGTGGGGCCTGGCCTGCCAGAAAATAAAACGCGTGTGACGGATGGTGTGACGGCCGCCTTTTTTATTCAACCGTCTTCAGCACGTCGCCGATCTTCTTAAATATCTCGCTGATCTGGGCTTCTTCAATGATGAGCGGTGGCGACACGGCAATGATGTCGCCGGTGTATCGCACCATGACGCCCTGATCGAAACATTTGCGGAACACCTCAGCCGCGCGTGCGCCAGGTGCATCCGGGCGCGGTGCAAGTTCAATGCCGGCGACCAGGCCCAGGTTGCGCACGTCGATGACATGACGCGCGTCGGCAAGTTGGTGCGCTGCGTCCTCGAATGCCGGAGACAAGTTGCGAGCACGCTGGAATAATTGGTCGCGCTCGTAGATGTCCAGCGTGGCCATGATGGCCGCAGTCGCCAGGGGATGAGCCGAGTAGGTGTAGCCATGGAAGAACTCGATGCCATTTTCCGACGCGGCCAGAATGGAATCATGCACATTGCGTCTGACCGCCACTGCGCCGGCCGGCACGCTGGCGTTGCTGATGCCTTTGGCCAGGGCCATGATATCGGGCGTGATGCCGAAGTATTCGCTGGCTGTCGCGGCGCCCAGCCGGCCAAAGGCCGTGATGACTTCGTCGAAAATCAGCAGAATGCCGTGTTTCTCGGTGATGGCGCGCAGCTTTTCCAGATAGCCTTTGGGCGGGACCAGTACGCCGGTCGAGCCGGCAAGGGGTTCCACGATGACAGCGGCGATGGTGGAGGCGTCATGCAAGGCAATGATGCGTTCCAGGTCGTCGGCAAAGTTCTCGCCATGCACCGGTTGTCCGCGGGAGTGGGCGTTTCTCGACACGTCGTGCGTATGCGGAAGGTGATCTACCGCCGGCAACAATGCACCCGAGAAGGTCTTGCGATTGGTCGAGATGCCGCCCACCGAAATGCCGCCGAATCCGACGCCGTGATAACCGCGCTCGCGACCGATCAATCGTGTGCGCTGGCCTTCGCCACGTGCCCGGTGGTAGGCCAGTGCAATTTTAAGCGCCGTGTCGACCGATTCCGACCCCGAGTTCGTGAAGAAGATGCGGTCCATGCCGGCGGGCATCATTCTGGCTACGGCGGTGGCGGCGGTAAAGGAGTCGGAATGGCCCAGCTGGAAGCTGGGCGCGTAGTCCAGTTCTGCCGCCTGGCGCGAGATGGCGTCGACGATTTCCTGGCGACCATGGCCGGCATTGACGCACCATAAGCCTGCCGTCCCGTCCAGGACCTGCTTCCCATCGGGGGTTGTGTAGTGCATGCCCTTGGCTTTCGCAAGCAAGCGCGGCTGCTCTTTGAACTGGCGGTTTGCGGTGAAGGGCATCCAGAGATTGGACAGATCGGGAATGTTGGCTTGGTTGGTCATGAGTACCTTGATGAGCAAGTAATAGGAGTCGTAGCAATAAGCTATTCTCGCCGCGGCGGACGGCTAAGGAAATATACAGTTGTTCTAAAAATCCATAACCGTATTGGTCATGTGCGTTAATCTGTACTTGGATTCGGGCAGCCATGAACGGCTTCAAGCGATTGCAACATTTCATAATCGTATTGGCGATACACATATAAAGCAGGTGACCGTGGAGTCGAACATGAATTTTTTCGAGCCAGTGCGGGACAGAACGAAGGCTCTTTCGCTGGTGGAGCAGACGGTTGCGGCAATGGAGCAGGCCATCCGGCAGCAGGTGCTGCGTCCGGGCATGGCCGTGCCGTCGGTACGGCAATTCGCGAAGACGCATGGCTTGAGCACCTTTACGGTATCGGCCGCCTATAACCGCTTGGTGGCGCAGGGGTGGCTGACTGCCCGGCCCGGTTCGGGTTATTGCGTGGCCGTACCGCTGCGGCCTGAACCGGCCGCCTCTACTCCGCCAAGTTGGAAACCGCCGCAGATAGGCGCGTCCTGGCTATTGTCGGACGTGTTCGCGGATCATTCCATCCCTATCAAGTCCGGTTGCGGATGGCTGCCGTCCGAATGGCTTAACGAAACAGGCCTGGAGCAGGCGCTGCGGCAAGCGGCCCGTGTTCAAGCCAATCAAGTAGCGGGCTATGGCCATCCCTATGGTTATTTTCCGTTGCGCGAGCAGATAGTTCACGAACTTGGGCGACATGGCCTCGCTCTCGATATTGACCAGGTGCTGCTGACCCAGGGAGCGACGCAGGGCTTGGATATTGTCGTGCGCACCCTATTGCGCCCTGGGGATGTGGTCGTAGTCGAACTGCCTTGCTATGCGAATTTGCTGCAAACGCTGCGCCTGGCCCATCTGACGGTTGTGGGTGTTGCGCGCAACGAAGATGGTTTGTGCATCCCATCCCTGCAAGCCGTGGCGCAGACTCACGCCGTCAAAGCCTTGTTTCTGAATACGGTGCTGCAAAATCCCACGGGCACCAGTCTTAGCATGGCAAATGCGTTCCGCGTGCTGCAGCTTGCCGAACAACATGATTTCTGGGTCATAGAGGACGACGTGTCTCGCGATCTGCTTCCTGGTGTGGGTCCTATGCTGGTAGCGTTGGCGGGCACCGACCGCGTCGTGTATGTATCGGGATTCTCCAAGAGCGTTGCGCCGTCCATGCGCGTCGGCTACATCGTATCGTCATCATCGCTGGTGAAAGGATTTGCGCAGACCAAAATGACCATGGGGCTTACGACTCCCGAGATCATGGAACGCACGGTCTATCAAGTATTGCGACTGGGGCGTCATCGAATGCATTTACAACGTGTCCAGGAACGCCTGAGACAGGCGCATGACGAGCTGGTCGGCCTTATGGACCGACATGGTTTCGAGGTGTTTTCCCGCCCCCGGGCGGGCCTGTTTCTATGGGCGCGGCCGCCAGGGCGCTGGCGTGAGCAGGGGACGGCTTGTCTCGCGGAGCAAGCCTTGCAGCATGGCATCTGGCTTGCTCCGGGATCGTATTTTTATCCCGACCAGGCCGACCTTGGATGGTTGCGCTTCAACGTTGCTTATTCCCTGCATCCCGGTCTATGGCAGTTCATGCGGCGTATAGGAAACGCGTGAGGCTATCTGGATAGACCTTTTAGGAGGTTAGGACCATTACGCCGACTTGCGCCGGTACACCACGAAGTCAAAGGAATAACCGTTTTGATCAGGCTGCGGCAGCCTTTCGGCCTCCCGCCAGTTCGCAGGGTCCACATCCGGGAAGTACGTGTCCCCGGCAACATCAGCATGAACCTCGGTCGCGATGATCTCATCAGCAATCGTCAGCGCATGCTTGAATATCTGTTCGCCACCGATGATGCAGATACGTTCGGCACCCGCACAAGCCGCAAGGGCGGCTTCCAGCGACGGATAAACGGTCGCGCCCTCGGCCCGGTATTCAGGGTTGCGGCTGACCACCAGGTTCGGGCGCCCCGGCAAAGGTCGTCCCAGCGATTCCCACGTATTGCGCCCCATCAGTATGGGTTGTCCCAATGTGACACGCTTGAAATGCGCCAGGTCCGCCGGCAGGCGCCAGGGCAGGACATTGTCGCGGCCAATGACGCGGTTGGTGGAGTAGGCAACGACGAGCTGGATGGTGGGTGTGGACATGCTTCAGTCAATTGATGGGCGACCCGGTTCAAACCGCAACCGGCGCCTTGATGTGAGGGTGGAACTCGTAACCCTGGATCTCGAAATCCTCGTATTGATAGTCGAAGAGCGATTCGGGCTTGCGCTTGATCTGCAGCGTCGGGTACGGGAATGGCTTGCGCGACAGCTGCAAGGCGACCTGTTCCATGTGGTTGCTGTATAAGTGGCAGTCGCCACCGGTCCAGACGAAGTCTCCCACGTCCAGGTCGCATTGCTGCGCCATCATGTGAGTCAGCAAGGCATAGCTGGCAATATTGAAAGGAACACCCAGGAAAATGTCGGCACTGCGCTGATATAGCTGGCACGACAGTTTGCCGTCCGCCACATAAAACTGGAAGAAGGCATGGCAGGGCGGCAATGCCATATTCGGTATGTCGGCCACATTCCAGGCCGACACAATCAGGCGCCTTGAGTCGGGATTGCTTCGGATCTGGTCCAGCACTTGCGATATCTGGTCGATATGTCCGCCGGCGGGCGTGGGCCACGAACGCCATTGCACGCCATACACAGGGCCAAGATTGCCTTGTGCGTCTGCCCATTCATTCCAGATGGACACCCCTTGCTCCTGAAGCCACCGTACATTGGAATCGCCTCGCAGAAACCACAGGAGCTCGATGAATATGCTTTTAGTATGGAGCTTCTTGGTCGTTACCAGCGGAAAGCCTTCCGACAGGTTGAAGCGCATTTGATGGCCGAATACTGATCGCGTGCCGGTACCGGTTCTGTCTGTCTTGGTAAGGCCATGTTCTTGTACATGGCGCATGAAGTCTTCGTACTGATGCATTGAGAGCAGATCTTTAGGTGTCGATTATCGTGACGGAATGCGTGATGTCGGCGGTCTTGGCCAGCATAGCCGAGGCCGAGCAGTATTTTTCGTGCGACAGCTGGACGGCGCGTTCCACCGCCGCAACCGGCAGGTTCTTGCCGCTGACCTGGAAGGCGAAATGGATTTTCGTAAACACCTTGGGGTCGGCATCGGCCCGCTCGGCGGTCAGTTTAACCTGACAGTTGCTTATCGCATGCCGTCCGCGTTTCAGGATGAGCACAACATCGTAGGCGGCACAGCCGCCGGTTCCGGCCAGCACCATCTCCATCGGCCTTGGCGCAAGGTTATTGCCTCCGCCATCGGGAGCACCGTCCATCGTGGCCACGTGCCCGCTACCCGTGCGGGCCACAAACAACATGCCTTCCGGACCGCCCCAATCGATTGTGCATTCCATGCTAATTAATTCCCGTGTCTCGTCGAAACAGTAATCATTGCCCATTCAGAGCCATTGTGCAATGGCGGGAGGCGGTGGAATCGCTTGCACCACAGCTGGAAGGTGTGGGTAAATTCCAGTCGGGCGGGCACGGCTGCATATCAACAACCGATATAGGGATATCCCTGTGTTCTTGATGTGCATCAGTTAATATCCAACGGTTTATATCGTAAGCCGATGCAATGAATACGCTCACCATTCTTCTCCTGACCTTTATCCTGTCCGTCACAGGTTTGTTCGTCTTTGTCTGGTCATTGCGCAAGAATCTGTTCGATGACAATCCTTCAGCCGCCAATGTCATTTTCTCCGAAGGCGAAATCGGCACCATTGAAGAGCCGGCCGCGACCGCGCAGCAGCATAAGGCCTTGCAACACGCGGTAGACGCTACCCACGCTCCGATTGCAGATGTGTCCCGCGATGCGCGGATGAGGCTCGAGCTTGCGGATCGCATCGAAGCGGATCGGTCCACGGCTTATGTCACCTTCGTCTTTCTTGCCTGTGCCGTGGCATGGCTGATCCTTGCGTCGGTGGCCGGCCTGATCAGCTCCATAAAATTGCATGAACCGGATTTCCTGGCGCAGTATGCCTGGCTGACCTTCGGGCGTATCCGCACTTTGCATTTGAATTCCGTGGCCTATGGGTGGGCGCCGATGGCAGCCTTCGGCATTGCCATCTGGACCTTGCCGCGGCTATTGAAAACACCACTCATGGGCGCGCGCTTCGCGCTCCTGGGCGCCATGTTGTGGAATGCAGCGCTTATCGCGGGGCTGGGAAGTATTGCGGTGGGTATCAGCGATGGGCTTGAATGGCTGGAGATTCCGTGGCAGATCGATGTTCTGTTCGTCATTGGGGGCGCACTCATCGGCTTGCCCATGGTGTTCACCTTGCAAAACCGCAAGGTCCAGCATTTATATGTATCCATCTGGTATATGGGTGCGGCGCTGTTCTGGTTTCCCATTTTGTTTTTGATCGGCAATATTCCCGGCCTGCATTTCGGCGTGGAGCAGGCTACGATGAACTGGTGGTTCGGGCATAACGTGCTGGGTCTTTTCTATACGCCGGTGGCCCTCGCTACCGTTTATTACTTCCTGCCCAAGATTATCGGGCGACCCATCCAGTCATATAACCTGTCGCTGCTGGGCTTCTGGGCACTGGCATTTTTTTACGGGCAGGTCGGCGGGCACCACTTGATAGGGGGGCCGGTACCCGCTTGGCTGGTCACGCTGTCCATCGTGCAGAGCGTGATGATGGTGGTGCCTGTACTTGCTTTTTCGGTGAACCAGCATATGACCATGCGGCACCATTTCAAGACGCTGATTTATTCACCGACGCTGCGCTTCATCGTGCTGGGTGGAATGATGTACACGCTTAGTTCGGTGCAGGGTTCGATGGAAGCCTTGCGCAGTGTGAATACCGTTACGCACTTTACGCACTTCACGGTGGCGCACGCACACCTGGGCCTGTATGCCTTCTTTTCCCTGGTGATGTTCGGCGCGATCTATTTCGTCATGCCGCGCGTCATGTCGTGGGAGTGGCCTTACCCTCGGCTGATAGCGCTGCACTTCTGGCTTGTCGTCCTGGGCTTCGGCATCTATTTCGTGGGCCTGACCATAGGCGGATGGTTGCAGGGCGTGGCCATGCTGGATGCCTCACGCAGCTTTATGGAATCCGTGCAGCTGACGATGCCTTATCTGCAATCCAGGTCGGTGGGCGGTGCGCTGATGACCCTCGGCCATTTGGTGTTTGCCGTACATTTCGGCGCCATGGCCTTGCGCTACGGACCAAAGCGGGTGGGGCCTGCGCTATTTCACAAGCCCGTAACGGCTGGCGCCGCATTGGCGGAGGCCTGATCATGGAAAGCGAATATAAATTGCTGGGTGGCGCCATGGTGACGCTGGCGTTGGCGACCGCCACGCTGGTCGTCCTTCCCTATATGCAACTCGCCGACGTACCGCCTTCCGAAGGGCTTGAGCCATATACCTCGCAGCAGTTGCGGGGTCGCGAGGTCTATATCAAGAACGGCTGCGTCTATTGCCATACTCAGCAGCCGCGCGCCCAAGCCCAGGCGCCCGACTTCAAGAGAGGCTGGGGGCGGGCGCCCGTCGCGGGCGACTATTTCTATGACAAACCGCATTTACTGGGCACCATGCGCACCGGTCCGGACCTGCTCAATATCGGCGCACGCCAGCCGAGTGCCGATTGGCATCTTGGCCACCTGTATCAACCCCGGGCGTACACGCCCGGCAGCAACATGCCGTCGTATCCTTTTCTGTTCGACATCAAGGAAAAAGCGGAGTCCGGCGACAAGGTAGTCGCACTGCCGCCGGAGTATGCGCCGGTGGGCGAGCAGGTCGTTGCCAAACCCGAAGCCCTGGACCTGGTCGCCTACTTACTGGCGCTGGATCGTACCTACCCGGTCAATCCTCTACCGGACGGTACGAAGTGAATTGGCGCAACGCCGTGGCTGCCGGCACGGCGTAAGAAAATAGGTTGGAGAACTGAATGTCGGACCGAACAAAGAAAATTCAAGCGCAGCAGCGGGAGATGCCGGAGCCGTACGAGGGCAATCGTCCGATTCCGTGGCTGGTGATCATCATTGTGGCTGCGCTTTTCGTCTTTGCTGTTGCCTACATGTGGGCAACCTATCAGAACAGTCCCGCTTCATATGGCGATCGGCGAACGGTTGCTGATTTTGCGGTAGCCGAATCCAGTGTCACAGGAGTCGTGGACGGCGCACAGCTCTACGCGTCGCAATGCCTGGCGTGTCACCAGGCCACCGGCCTTGGCTTGCCTGGTGTGTTTCCGCCGCTGGCCGGTTCCGATTGGGTGACGGGCAAGGCGGCGCTGGCTGTGCAGATTGTGCTGCACGGAATCTCTGGCGACCTTACTGTCAAGGGCGAGCATTACAACGGCATGATGCCCGCGTTCAAGGACAAGCTTAACGATAGCGAGGTTGCGGCGGTGCTGAGTCATATACGGACCAGCTTCGGCAATGCGGCCGGGGAAGTCGACGTGGCGACCGTGAAGGCACAGCGTGCCGCGACCGCGGCGCGAACGCAGCCATGGAATGGCGACGCCGAACTCCAGGTCATGAAGTAGGTTCGCCTCATGAGGTTGCTTTCCGCCATTCTTGTCGTCTGCGTTCTGGGGCTGGGTGCCATCCACCGGCAGACGGACGGCTTCACGATACTGACGACTGAAGCGGCGCGTCGGGCCGACATACTGCGGAGTCCGCGTGCAATACCCGATGCAACGTTGCGGCTGAGCAGTGGCGCAACGACCTCGCTATTGCATGACTTGCGCTCGGATGGGCGTATCGCAATCGTCAATTTCATGTACACGCAATGCTTTTCGGTGTGCCTGGCAATGGGAACGCAGCTTCAGCAGCTTCAGGATGCGATACAGCGGCGAGGTCTGGGCGAAAAAGTGCGATTGCTGAGTCTTAGTTTCGATGGTGCCGACACGGCCGGACTACTGCGTCAATACGAGCAAGGCATGCGATCCGACCCTGCCGTCTGGCAGTCCATGGCCATAGAAAAGTCCGCGCAAAGGCAGGCCCTGCTGAATGCGTTTGGCATCGTGGTGGTGCCGGCGCCTTTGGGCCAGTATGAGCACAATGCCGCTTTCCATATCCTTACCCCTGAGGGTCGTCTGGTACGTGTGATGGATCTGGACAATACCGAGTCCCTGCTCGAACATGCCGTAATACGGGCCGGAGCAGGTGATCCAAATGAGTAAGCTCCCGCCACGGCTGGGGGCGTGTCTTCGGACGGTATCCACGCGGCGCCTTTGTGCCGTGGCGAGCACTGCGCTATTGGTCATCGCGGTGTTTTTCCGGCAAAGTATGACGGCCACGATGGTGCTGCATATGCTGGTGCATATACCGGTCATCCTGGTGGCGGGGGTGCTGGCGGGGCAGGCCGGCCTGCTTGACGTCAAACCTGGTGCACCGGGCGGCAAGGTCCATTGGCTTGCCAAATATAATGGCCACGGGATTCCAGGATTGCTGGCCGTCGCGTTCATGATGGCCTATTGGATGATCCCCCGTTCGCTCGACAATGTCCTGGTATCCGATATCGCAAGTATTGCGAAGTTTGCAGGTCTGTTTATTGCTGGGCTGCTATTGCTTGATTCGCTGAGCCGTGCCGACAGCGTCATAAAGTTGTTTTTCTTGGGAAATTTCGTGTGGATGACGGCAATTGTCGGGTTGGTCTATCAGGAAAATCCAGCCAGATTATGCAATTCCTATTTGATGGGAGATCAAGAGGCAACGGGTTTCGGGTTGGTCATCGTAGCGGCGGTGTTGCCGATGCTATGGTTATGGGCCGAATACCGACAATCGCGTCAACGCACGGTGCAACAGGCCAGCGGTTTCGTACAATAAGGGTTTTATGACCATACACACTACGATGCAGAACCAATCCAGTTTTTCGCGCCGCATGAGCGTGGTTGACGGACTATTGTCCGAAGTGGGCCGGGCCATACAAGTACTCGATGGTTCCGTGCACGCGGGCCGTCCCAATCCGGCCGGCAAGCGTCGAGTCCCGACAACGCCGGTCGCGGCCAGGCCGGAATTGACGGCAGCCGAACAAAAGCATGCGGCCGGACTTATGCGGGTTAACCACGTGGGCGAAATTTGCGCACAGGCTTTATATCGCGGCCAGGCATTATTATGCGGCGACGCAGCAATTCAGAAATTATTCGTCAAGGCGGCGAACGAAGAGGTTGATCACCTGGTCTGGTGCCGGCAGCGTCTGGTCGAGCTTGAGAGTCGCCCAAGTCTTTTGAACCCTTTATGGTATGCGGGCTCGTTCTCGCTTGGCTTGCTTGCAAGTCGCGCCGGCACGGCCAAGAACCTCGGTTTCATGGCCGAGACAGAACGGCAGGTGGAAGAGCATCTGGACGAACACCTTAAAGAATTGCCTCAGACGGACGAGCGTTCACGTACTATTGTTGCGCAGATGCGCGATGACGAAATCGGGCATCGCACCACGGCCGAAACGAACGGCGCCGACAAGCTTGGTCCCATACTCAGGCTGGCGATGCGTGGAATGTCGAAAGTCATGACCGTAACGGCGTATCGAATCTAATTTTTGACCGCTCATTTGTAAGCAAACAAGGACGAGGGTTTACACCGAATTACTTTTTCATGTTTTTATGAATGAAAAAGTGCACGAAAAACCACAGAAGTTCAGATTCTTAATTTTTTTGCCGCTTTACCTTGCGCCGCACAAAAAAATTCTATACACTTCAGTTATCGGATGTCGAAACGTGATTGCAAGGGAAAACCCCAGTCACCCAGGTCTCAAGCAGAACAAGCTTTTGTAGCCCGACATGCCAAGGTTGTCTCCTCCACCCTCCTCCTTTGGTGGATTTAGCCCAAGATCGCAAGATCTTGGGCTTTTTTTTATCTTTCAGCCCATGGTTTTATTTTGTACGTTGTGTAATGTATGGCGTGGCTGGCGTATGGAACATAAATTACCCCGCAAGCCGGTAACATTTCTTGTTGCATCTATTTCCCGCAGCGACGATGTACTGTTACAAAAACATCCGATAATGTATTGCTGACTTTGTTTTTGGGGATCTTGTGATTTCGCCTCACCTTTGGGGATCTTTTACCTGGCTTTATATTTGTATCGTGGCGTTCACGGTGGGCGGGCTCATTGTTGCCTCCGAGCGCTGGCACGGGTCTTTTACCGGCGACTCCGATATGTCCAAACCGCAAGCTTCGCATTCCCGGCCCACGCCGCGTGTAGGCGGACTGGCTGTGCTGGCGGGAACGCTCGCCGGACTGCTGGTGCTGGGGCCCAGCAATATGACGCTTACCTGGCTATGGCCGGTGCTGTTCATTGCGGCCATGCCTGTGTTTGTGGCCGGTCTGCTCGAGGACATCACCAAGGACGTGGGGTCGGGCAAGCGCCTGATGGCAGCGTTCCTGTCAGCGGCAATCGCCTGGTGGCTCCTGGGCGGCGTGTCCCGCGTCGGCCTTGGCTGGGCTGACTGGATTCTCTCATTCTGGCCCATCTCCCTGTTCTTCACCATGATCGCGGTAGGCGGCTGTACACATGCCCTGAACATTGTCGATGGCATGAACGGGCTGGCCGGCATGATTGCCACGCTGATGGCAATTTCGCTTGCACTGGTTGCTTTGCAGGTCCAGGACATCCCCATTTTCCTTATCGCGGCTGCCTTGGCGTCGGCCACGCTCGGTTTTCTCGTCTGGAACTTCCCATTTGGCCGCGTATTCCTGGGCGACGGCGGCGCATACTTCCTGGGCTTTATGCTGGCTGAACTGGCTGTGCAGCTCGTTGTGCGCAATCCCAGCGTGTCACCTTTCTATGCACTGGCTGTGCTGTTCTATCCCGTGTTCGAGACCCTGTTTTCCATCTGGCGCCGCCGCTTCAAACGGGGTGTGCCGGTGGACCAGCCCGACGCCTTGCATTTGCATCAACTGGTTTTCCGGCGCCTGGTCCGTGTCACATTCAGCCGGGACGGCCGTCATGCCGTGCCCGCCTTGTGTAACGCCATGGCCTCGCCTTACCTATGGGTTCTGGCGCTGATCGGCTTGGTGCCCGCCACGATATTCTGGGACAACGCCTGGGCGCTGTGCGCCAGCCTGGTCGTTTTCGTATGGGTGTACATATGGCTGTATTCCCGCCTGGTGTCATGGCGGGGTCCGTCATGGTTGCTGTTGCCGTCGCTGGGCCGCCACAGCCACCGCAAGTAGGCGGTTCGTTGTCTACGCACCCGGTTTTTTTTCTTTACGCACATAGCCTCGGAGAATAAGTTGGAAATTCAAGAAATCAAGCTTGCAGTCGTTGGTCTGGGCTATGTAGGCCTGCCCCTGGCAGTGGAATTCGGTAAGAAACGGTCGGTACTGGGTTTCGACATCAATGCCCGCCGGATTGCCGAATTGAAAGAAGGCCAGGATCACACCCTGGAAGTTGATTCAGACGAACTCGCCGAGGCCGCGCAGCTGCGCTTCACCAGCGAGGCGGCTCATCTGGCCGAAGCCAATGTCTTCATCGTCACCGTGCCCACGCCCATCGACGAGTACAAGCAGCCGGATCTCACTCCATTGGTTCGGGCCAGCGAAACGATAGGCAAGGTTCTCAAGCGTGGTGACATTGTGATCTACGAATCCACTGTTTACCCGGGAGCCACCGAAGAAGAATGCGTGCCGGTCCTGGAACGCATTTCGGGGTTGCGGTTCAACGAGGACTTTTTCGCCGGCTATAGTCCCGAAAGAATAAATCCAGGCGATAAACAGCATCGGGTGGCTACGATCAAGAAAGTTACTTCCGGCTCGACACCGGAAATTGCCGATCTTGTCGATGCGCTCTATGCACAAATCATTACCGCCGGCACGCACAAGGCCCCCTCCATTCGCGTCGCCGAAGCGGCCAAGGTCATCGAGAACACACAGCGCGACGTCAATATCGCGCTGATCAATGAACTGGCTCTCATCTTCAACAAGATGGGCATCGACACCCAAGCCGTACTTGAAGCCGCCGGCACGAAGTGGAACTTCCTGCCGTTTCGGCCAGGTCTGGTTGGCGGCCATTGCATAGGCGTGGATCCCTATTACCTTACCCACAAGGCGCAATCCATTGGCTACCACCCGGAAATTATCCTTGCGGGGCGCAGGTTGAATGATTCGATGGGCGGCTACGTGGTGTCGCAGTTGGTCAAGCACATGACCAAGCGGCGTATCCAGGTGCAAGGTTCCCGTGTGCTGGTGATGGGTCTTGCGTTCAAGGAAAACTGCCCCGACCTGCGCAACACCCGTATTGTCGATATCGTGAACGAACTGGGCGAATACAACATCGACGTCGATGTCTACGATCCGTGGGTTGATCCCGAAGCGGCCGTTCACGAATATGGCATTACACCGATTGCAAGTCTGGAGGCTGGGACCTACGATGGAATTATCCTGGCTGTGTCGCATCAGCAATTTGTGGCAATGGGGTGTGAAGGCATTCGTGCCCTGGGCAAGGCCGAGCATGTGCTCTACGACCTTAAGTATGTATTGAGCGCCAGCGAATCCGATTTGCGGCTGTAAACCAGAAAGTTCAAAGGTGGAATATGAGTACTCGTTATCAAGAAGTCACGGCAAGCCTGCAGACCGATCCTAAGACCTGGCTGATCACAGGTTGCGCCGGGTTCATAGGCTCCAACCTGCTCGAAGCCTTGCTGAGCATGGATCAGAAGGTCGTGGGACTGGACAACTTCGCCACCGGACACCAGTACAACCTGGACGAAGTTGAAAGAACCGTGACGCCGCAGCAATGGGCCAATTTCACGTTCCAGGAAGGCGACATTCGCGACCTCGACGCCTGCCACGCAGCGGTAAAGGGCGTGGACTATGTGCTGCATCAGGCGGCGCTGGGTTCGGTGCCGCGCTCATTGCAGGACCCCATCACCACGAACGCCGTGAATATCGACGGCTTCCTGAATATGCTGGTGGCCGCGCGCGATGAAGCCGTGCAGTCGTTCGTCTATGCGGCATCCAGTTCAACCTACGGTGATCACGAGGCTTTGCCCAAGGTCGAAGAGAATATCGGTCGACCCCTGTCGCCCTACGCGGTGACCAAGTACGTGAACGAGCTCTACGCCGACGTATTTACGCGCTCTTACGGGTTCGGCAGTATCGGCCTGCGTTACTTCAATGTCTTCGGCAAGCGCCAGGATCCCAACGGTGCCTACGCGGCAGTCATTCCCAAGTGGGTGGCGGCCATGATACGTGGCGAAGACGTCGTCGTTAACGGCGACGGCGAGACCAGCCGCGATTTCTGCTTTATCGACAATGTGGTCCAGGCCAATATCCTGGCCGCATTAGCCCAGCCGGAAGGCATCAATCAGGTCTACAACGTGGCGTTCAATGCGCGCACCAGCCTGACCGAGCTGTTCGAGTACCTGGCCAAGGCGCTGGGCAACAACGGTATTGTGTACGACAAGCCGCCGGTCTACAGCGATTTTCGTGCTGGCGATGTCAGGCATTCCCAGGCCGACATCAGCAAGGCGAAACAGCTGCTTGGATACGAGCCCGTACATAACATCGTGCAAGGGCTCGAAGTCTCCATGCCCTGGTATACGCAATTCTTGCGTTAACTTGAAAAGCCTGAAACAGCGTCTTTCCGGCCTGCATTCCGACCACAGACGCATTGCACAGGGTGCAATGCGCGTGGCCTTTTTTTTGTTGCTTGGCAAAGCGGCGGGTGCATTCAAGGAAATGGCGGTTGCCTACCGTTATGGCGTGAGCAATGCCGTCGATGCCTACCAGTTCACCATGACCATGGCGAACTGGCTGCCTATTACCATCGTCGGCGCATTGTCTGTCGTCCTGATACCGGTACTGGTGCGCACGCGCTCGGAAGACCGGGGCAGCAGGGCGCGCTTTCTGGGCGAGCTGCAGGGCTGGGTGATAGGCATAGGAACGGTCCTGGCCGTGTTCATCTATGTGGCGTGGCCATGGGTGCTGGATTTTGCAGGCCAGGGCCTTGCACCCGAAGCCAGACAGATGAGCGCACAGCTTACATTGGCGTTCGCGCCAGCCGCGTTGCTGACCCTCATGACCGGTATCAGCGCGGCGCGATTGCGTGCCCACGAACGCCATATCAATACCCTGCTCGACAGCGTGCCGGCCGTGGTCATCCTGGTCTGGGTGCTGCTTGCAGCCACCGTCGATGACGTAGGTCCGCTGTTGTGGGGTACGTTGGTGGGTTACCTGATCCAGTCGATCTGGCTGCTGTGGTTGGCGGCCCGGGCCGATGGTATGTGGGGAAGGCCGCGGCTGGGCTTCACGTCGCACCAGTGGCCCGACCTGGTCAAGGCGGCGGGCGTGATGTTGATCGGGCAAGTGGCCATGAGCTTTGTCGGGCCGATCGACCAGTACACCGCAGCGAACCTGGGTGCCAATGCCAACTCCACGCTGGGGTACGCAAGCCGGCTATTATCATTGCTACTGGGCATAGGCGCGGCATCGGTCGGGCGCGCGGCCTTGCCCGTACTGGCCGATATCCAGAGCAGGGGAGACGCCGGGCGGGCAAGGACAACAGCGCTCAAGTGGTCGGTACTGATGCTGCTTGGCGGCGGCGTGGTGACTGTGCTGGGTTGGTGGCTGGCGCCGTGGGGGGTGGCCTTGTTGTTCGAGCGCGGGGCCTTCACCGCGCAGAACACGGAAACCGTTGCCCATGTGCTGCGCTGGGGCCTGTTGCAGATGCCGTTTTATTTCGGCGTGCTGATATTGGTCCAGTTGCTGGCCAGCCAGAACCGCTACCGGATCATGGCCGCCATTGCCGTGGCGAATTTTATTTTGAAAGCCGTCATGAACCTGGTTCTGGCCCCGGTGATGGGGCCTGCTGGAATCATGCTGGCGACCAGCATGATGTATGCCTTGTCCTATATTTGCTATGTTGTCGTGGCCTTGCGGCCCGCTCCGGTGATGGTCAAGTCCAAATAGTTTCTTCTACAGGTATTGCCTTGAGTTCCTCGCGTTTCCAGCCCCATCTGATGATCGTCATACACTCCCTGAGCGGTGGGGGAGCCGAACGTGTCGCGGCGGATCTTAGTGCCTATTGGGTGCGGCGCGGCTATCGCGTTACGCTGGTGACCCAGGCGGATGCCAGTACCGATGTCTACGCTTTGCATAATGCCGTGAAGCGCTATGCATTGGGTACGGCAACGTTCAGCAAGGGCAAGATCAGCGCCATCCTGTCCAATCTGCGCCGGGTATGGACTTTACGCCGTCTCATCAAGCGTGAGCGTCCCACTATCGTGCTGGGCATGATGACGACCGCATCGATCCTGGCCATTTTGGCGGCCCGCGGCCAGTCCTGCCGTGTCATCGCTACGGAACATACCCATCCTCCTTCCCAGGATCTTCCAGATATGTGGTCGCGTCTGCGCCGATGGGCTTATCCCCAGGCGTCGGCAGTGGTTGCGCTTACGTCAGGCACGGCCGCATGGCTGGAACAACATGTACCCGGGGCGCACGTGACCGTCATTCCCAATGCCGTGCGCTGGCCGCTGGAAAATGATGAGCCGCTGGTGGTTCCGCCCGCCAGGGAGGGGCGCTACCGTCTGCTGGCAGCGGGTCGCCTGCATCCCCACAAGGGCTTCGATTTGCTCATCAAGGCTTTCCAGGCGATTGCCGGACACTTCCCTGAGTGGGACCTGATCATTCTCGGCGAGGGTGATAGTCGTGAAGCCCTGCAGGACCAGATCGATGCCGCAGGGCTTGCCTCGCGCATCAGCATGCCGGGCCGAGTCGGCAACGTGGGTGAGTGGTATGCGCAGTCCGACCTGTATGTGCTCAGCTCCCGCGTCGAAGGTTTATCGAATACATTGCTTGAGGCGATGGCCAGCGGGCTGGCGCCGGTCGCCTTCGACTGCGAGACCGGCCCGCGTGAGATCGTTCGCAATGGCATTGATGGCGTATTGGTGAATCCGCCTGAAGACGACGAAGCGTTGGCAGCCCATTTGTCCGATATGATGGCCCATCGGCAACAACGGGAGGCGTACGCGCGTAGAGCGACCGACGTGCGTGACCGGTTTTCCACGACGCGTGTCATGGCGTTGTGGGGCCATTTGTTTGAAGCGAGCTGATTATGTGCGGAATTGTTGGATTATGGGGCCCACTGCCCGACAAAGAAGACATTATCCGGAAGGGCTGCCACCGCTTGCGGCACCGCGGACCCGATAGCGAAGGCTATTGGGAAGACCAGGGTGCCGGCCTGGCGCTGGGTCACGTGCGCCTGGCCATCCTGGACCTGACGGCGGCCGGCCACCAGCCCATGGTATCGGCCTGTGGACGCTATGTCCTGATACTGAACGGCGAAATTTACAATCACCTCGACATGCGCACGTTGCTGGAAGGCCAGGGACACGCGCCCGTTTGGCGCGGCCATTCGGACACGGAAACGGTGCTGGCCGGATTTGCGGCGTGGGGCGTCCAGAAGACCCTGCAGGCGGCCACCGGCATGTTTGCCATCGCTTTGTGGGACCGGCAGGAACGAACGCTGACGCTGATGCGCGACCGTATGGGCGAGAAGCCGCTGTATATGGGATTCGTGGCGGGCAATTTCGTGTTTGCGTCCGAGCTCAAGGGCTTGACCGATATCCCAGGCTTCGACAAGCGCCCCGATCGCAAGGCCTTGTCCCTGCTTGTACGGCACAACTATATTCCGGCCCCTTACAGTATCTACAGCGCCATCCGTAAGCTGGCGCCCGGCTGCTGGGTACAGCTTTCGGAAGAACAGCGCCAGCACGCCACGCTTCCTGTGCCCCAGCACTATTGGTCTGCGCAGGAAGTCGCCGATCATGCACGTACCGATCCGCTGTCTTTCGGTACGGACGCCGAGGCGGTGGATGCGCTGGAATCCGTGCTGGGCACGGCAGTGAAAGGCCAGATGATTTCCGATGTCGACCTGGGTGCCTTTCTTTCCGGAGGCATTGACTCGTCGGTCGTCGTCGCCTTGATGCAAAAAAGCAATGCACAGGCGGTGAAGACATTTTCCATCGGTTTCGACGAACCCGCTTTCAACGAAGCCGAACATGCCAAGGCGGTGGCCGGACACCTCGGCACCGAACACACCGAGCTCTATGTCAGCTCAGCCGATGCCCTTGCCGTCGTGCCCGGCCTAGCCGGCATCTACGACGAGCCATTTGCCGATTCCTCGCAGATTCCGACCATACTTGTCACGCGCATGGCGCGTCGTCATGTCACGGTTGCCTTGTCCGGCGATGGCGGTGACGAATTGTTCGGCGGCTATTCCCGGTATTTTCGAGCCAGGCAATGGTGGGACAAGCGCGAGTCCATGCCAGGCTTGTTGCGCATGCCTATGGCAGCGGCGGCCGGTGTGGGTGCGAAGCTGTGCGGGGTAGGCCGCAGGCAGGATCAGTTCCAGAAGCTGGCCCAGGTACTGCGCGCCGAGCATGCGGGTACTTTCTATCAACAATTCGTATCGTACTGGAACGATCCGTCCCAGGTCGTGATAGGCGCCGAGCTGCCGTCCACGCCATTTGACGAGTCGTCTGGCGATGCGATTTTCGAGCGCATGATGTTGCTGGACGCCTTGACCTATCTGCCTGACGATATTCTCGTGAAAGTTGATCGGGCGGCCATGGCCAGCAGTCTTGAGACGCGTGTTCCGATGATCGATCACCATGTGTTCGAGTTCGCTCAACGCCTGCCTCGCAATTACAAGATACGTGACGGACAGGGCAAGTGGCTGCTGCGCCAGTTGCTGTATCGTCACGTGCCGCGCCAGATGATCGATCGTCCGAAAAAAGGCTTTTCAGTTCCGTTGGCCGTATGGCTGCGCGGCCCGCTCAAGGACTGGGCGGCGGCCCTGCTGGATCCCGCAGCCCTGCGCCAGCAAGGTCTGTTTCATGCGGAACCCATAGAACGCAAATGGCGGGAGCATCAATCCGGTACGCATGACTGGAGCACCCACCTATGGAGCATCATCATGACCCAGGCCTGGCTCGAGCATGGCCAGGCGCCCGATCCGGGACAGCCATGAAGATATTGTTTTTTGTCAGTTCCATGCACGCCGGAGGCGCCGAACGGGTGGCCGCGACGCTGGCCAGCGCCTGGGCCCAGCGCGGCGATCACGTTACGCTCGTACCCAGCTATACCAAAAAAGGCAGTCTTTTCTATCCGCTCGACGCCGGCGTCGAATTGACATGGCTGGCCGACCGCATGGGCTGGCTGGGCAGGACATGGTTTGCCAGTGTCGCCAAGTGGTTTGCGATGCGCCGCCTGATCAAGGAGACCCGGCCGGATGTCGTGGTCTCCTTCCTGACCAACGTGAATGTAATGGTATTGCTGGCGGCACGCGGGCTCGATGTGTCCACGATCGTGTGCGAACGCACCAACCCGTCGGTCAGCAGCAGTGCGGGCAGGGCCTTGGTGTGGCTGCGCCGCCACACCTATCCATGGGCAAGCCTGGTTACGGTGCAGTCCCAGGACAGTGTGGCATCCTTTCAAAAAATGGTGCCGACCCTACGACGTATTGCAGTTATCCCGAATCCCTTGCCGCCCGAATTGGCCGGGGCGCTTCCGGTTCGCGATGTACAGAGACTGGAATCGGCCCCCAGGCGTCGTCGGATGGTCGCCATGGGCAGGCTGATGCCGGTAAAGCGCTTTGGGCCGCTTATCCTTGCCTACGGCACCCTTGCCGGAGATTTTCCGGAGTGGGATTTGTACATCTGGGGTGAAGGTCCGCTGCGACCGGAACTGATGTCCATGGTGCAGACGGCCGGACTCGAGGGCCGCGTGTTTCTCCCAGGCCGTACCAGTACGCCGTGGGAGGAACTCGCTGCGGCGGACGTGTTTGTACTGGCATCGGAAGTGGAAGGTTTTCCGAATGTGTTGCTTGAGGCGATGGCGCTGGGCGTTGCCTGCGTCACCGTCGATTGCCCCAGCGGTCCGCGCGAGCTGAGCCGCGACGGCGAAGATGCGTTGCTGGTGCCCTTGGGCGACGACCAGGCGCTGGCTGCCGCCATGGCGCAGTTGATGACTGATCCAGTCTTGCGCGGCGTATTGGGCAAGCATGCGGCCGTTTCGGTTCGCGATCGTTATGCACTGCCAGAAATATTGCATCAATGGGACGGGTTGATTGCCAGCGTCCAGCAACCCAACAGCCAGGAAGTTCAGGTATGAGTGACTACGAATTCAGTAACCGGGATCCCCTGCATGTTGTGCATATCATTTCGGGCCTGGGACACGGCGGCGCCGAAACAGTGTTGCACCGGCTGCTTACCGCCCCGATCCAGAGCGACCGGCATTGCGTGATCAGCATGGGCGACGCCGGGGTTTTCGGGCCGCGCCTTCGTGCTGCCGGCATTGCGGTGTACACACTGGACATGAAGTCTCCCGTGGGGGCGGTCAAGGGACTGTGGCGCATGCATCAGTTGCTGCGCCAGCTTAGACCCGACGTGGTGCAGACCTGGATGTACCATGCCGACCTCATCGGAGGGGTGGTGGCGCGTCTGGCAGGTATCGAGGCGGTCTCATGGGGTATCCGCAACTCCGGCGCAGACCTCTCCAAGAGCAGCCGGTCTGCCCGGGTATTGTCGTGGCTGTGCGCCCGCGTTTCGCGACTCGTGCCTGCGGTCATCGTAGCGTGTGCCGAAAACGCCGCACAGCGCCATCAGCAATGGGGATACCGGGCCGACCGCATGCTGGTCATTCCCAACGGTTATGACTTGACATGCTGGCAACCTGACCCGGCCGCGCGCGCCGCCTTGCGTACCGAATGGGGTTGGACCGGAAACGAGATCGTCATAGGCAGCGTGGCGCGCTGGAACCCGCTGAAGGACCATACCAACTTGCTGGCGGCCTTTGCTCTCAGCGCGCAACATAATCCCACTCTGCGATGCGTGCTGATCGGTCACGGCGTCGATACGTCCAATGCCGAACTCATGGCGCTGATCGCCCGTCACGGCATCGTCGACAAAGTGAAGCTGCTGGGCAGGCGCGATGATGTGCCCCGCCTGATGAACGGGCTGGATATTCACGTGCTATCTAGCCTGGCCGAAGGTTTTCCGAACGTCGTGGCCGAAGCAATGGCGACCGGCGTTGCATGCGTCGTGACCGATGTGGGCGATGCGGCGCGCATCGTCGGCGACTCCGGGTGGGTGGCTGTACCGCAGAATCCCCTGGCCTTGTCGCAGGCCTTGAACCAGGCGGTGGCGCATCTTGGCACAGAGGACATGCAAGAGCGCCTGCAGGCGGGGCGCGAACGGGTGGGGCGGCTGTTCAGCCTGGAGGCCATGGTCAACGCTTATCATGTGGTCTGGCGTCGTCTGGCGGCCGACTTTCCCGTCCGGCACGATGCCGCGCCGAGGGCCTCGTACGTCCATGACGGCCAGTCCGACGGAGGCGGCGCACCGCGGTTGCTGTTTGTCGTCAACAATCCCGCATTTTTTCTATCGCATCGCCTGCCCCTGGCCTTGGGCGCGCAAGAGGCGGGTTTCGAGGTGCATGTTGCCACCATGGCTGGCGCCACGGTGCCGGAAATCCTCAGCCATGGTCTGGTGCACCATATCGTTCCCATGTCGCGCAGCGGGAAAAACCCGGTCGAAGAGATTCAGAGCATCTACGCTTTATGGAAGCTCTTGAGGCGTTTGCGGCCAGATGTCGTGCATGCCGTGACTATCAAGCCGGTGTTGTACGGCGGAATCGCGGCCAGGCTTGCCGGCGTGCCGGCCTATATTGCGGCTATTTCCGGTCTTGGCTTTGTCTTCAGCAAGCGCGACGGAGGTTTCGATTTCCTGAGATCGGCCGCGACACTGCTCTACCGCGTGGCGCTGGGCCATCCGAACAGTCGGGTGATCTTCCAGAACACCAATGACCGCGACGTATTGCAGGAAGCCAAGGTAGTCAGGCCAGGACAGGTCGTGTTGATACGCGGTTCGGGCGTGGATCTGGAGGCGTTCCAGCCGGCCCCTGAACCTGAAGGGCCGCCGGTGGCCATCATGGCGGCGCGTTTATTGCACGACAAGGGCGTGATGGAATTCGTCGAGGCGGCACGCCTGACGGCCGGCCATGCCAGCGGCTTGCGTTGGGTGCTGGTGGGCAGTCCCGATCCGGGTAATCCGGCCAGCATCAGCCAGGCGGACTTCGAACGTTGGCGCACGGAAGGGTTGGTCGAATGCCTGGGCGAACGGTCGGACATTGCGGCACTGTATCAGCGCTCGCACATTGCCGTGCTGCCTTCCTATCGTGAAGGTCTGCCTAAATCGCTGGTCGAGGCGGCCGCATGCGGACGTGCCGTCGTGACCACCGACGTGCCGGGGTGCAGGGATGCCATCGAGCCGGGCGTATCGGGACTATTGGTGCCCCCGCACAATGCCAGGGCGCTCGCCGATGCCGTGGTCGGCCTGGCTACAGATGACGCCTTGCGCCGCAGGATGGGTGCGGCGGGCAGGCAATTGGCCGAACAGGAGTTCGATATCCATAAAATCGTGCAAAAGCACGTGGGCCTGTATCAGGTACTGAGCCGGCCTGCCTAGACCGGCCCGACTGCCCTGTATCAGAAAGGCAGGGCGATGTCGGGAATCAGTCTGTTCAGGGCCAACCGGAACTCCGCCTGGATATCATCCAGGGCCTCCTGCGTATCGCCTTCGAAACGCAGCACGACCACCGGTGTGGTGTTCGATGCGCGCGCCAGGCCGAAACCGTCTTTGTACTCGGCGCGCACGCCATCAATCGTGTTGATGCTGGTCGCTTTCGGGAAGCTGGCTTCTTTTTGCAGCCGGTTGATCAGGTCGTGAGGCTGGCCTTCTTGCATTTCCAGCTTGAGTTCCGGCGTGGAGATGTCTTGCGGAAGCGCTTCCAGCAGAGCGGACGGATGCTCATGGCGCGAGAGGATTTCAAGCAGGCGCGCACCGGTATAGAGCCCGTCGTCAAAACCGTACCAGCGTTCCTTGAAGAAGATGTGGCCGCTCATTTCTCCCGCCAGCGGCGCACCGGTCTCGGCCAGCTTGGCCTTGATCATCGAATGCCCGGTTTTCCACATCAATGCCGTGCCGCCGGCCTCTTCAATGGCGCGAGCGACGTGCCGGCTGCATTTCACGTCGAAGATGATGGTGGAGCCGGGCTGGCGTTGCAGGATATCGCGTGCATACAGGATCAGCTGGCGGTCCGGCCAGATGATGGCGCCGGACTTGGTGACCACGCCCAGGCGATCAGCGTCGCCGTCAAAGGCCAGGCCGAGTTCGCAATCCGTTTCTTTGACATGTCGGATGAGGTCTTCCAGATTGTGCGGATCGGCGGGATCGGGGTGGTGATTGGGAAAGCTGCCATCCACATCGCAAAACAGTTCGTCGACGGTGCAACCCAGGGCTTTGAATAACTGCGTGGCGATAACGCCGCCTACGCCATTGCCGCAATCGATCGCGATCTTCATGGGACGGGCCAGCTTTACATCGCCGCTCACGCGCTCCACGTAGGTATCCACCAGCTCGAGGGCACTGCGACGGCCGGGCGTGGCCTGCGTTGCGCTTGCATCAAGGCGCGTCATGATCTGCTTTAGCGCCTGGATATCGTCGCCGTGCAACGTCTTGCCGCCCATCATCATCTTGAAGCCGTTATAGTTCGGTGGGTTGTGACTTCCGGTGATGGCGACCCCGGAGCCGGTTTTTTCGGTGTGCGTGGCGAAATAGACCAGCGGCGTGGGCACCATGCCGACGTCAATGGTATTTATCCCGCCCTGCATCAGGCCCTTTTGCAACGCCAGGGACAAGTCCGGGCTGCTGAGCCGACCGTCGTAGCCCACGACCAGCGTGGTGATGCCTTCGCTGCGTGCCCGCTCGGCCAGGGCCAGCCCCAGCAAATGGGCGAATTGAGGGTTGAGCTGTTCCGGTACGGTACCGCGAATATCGTAGGCCTTGAATACGGCGCTGGGCAGTGGCTGGGAGTCGGTCACGATGCATCCTTGAAAAACATGTGTATTGAGCAGATTATGGCGGATTCCTGACGACGATGCCGGATTGTCTGCGGACGCCGTGATGGCGCGACCTTATCTGTCTTAAAATGAGCCTCCGGGCATTTTATTCGCAGAAGGTAGATGATGAGTCGAGTAGACGAACTAGTACAGCTGTTGGGCCAACAATATGTATTGACGGGTGAAGAGGCGCAGCCCTACATCGTCGACTGGCGCGGCCGTTATCGCGGCAATGCGCTGGCGGTCGTCAAGCCCGGCTCCACCGACGAGGTGGCTCAAGTGGTGCGGTGGTGCGCCGCCAATAAAGTGCCCATGGTCCCTCAAGGCGGCAATACGGGCTTGTGCGGCGGCGCTACACCGGACTCAAGCGGCCAGGCCGTCGTCCTGTCGCTCACAAGGCTCAACCGCGTGCGCAGTGTCGACACCGAAAACGACACGATGGTGGTCGAAGCCGGCTGCGTGCTGCAGTCCGTACAGCAGGCGGCTCGCGATGTGCAACGTCTGTTTCCCTTGAGTCTTGCCGCCGAAGGCAGTTGCACTGTGGGCGGCAATCTGGCCACGAACGCGGGTGGCACCCAGGTGTTGCGCTACGGAAACACGCGCGACCTCGTTTTAGGTGTCGAAGTGGTTACTGCGCAAGGCGAGATCTGGAATGGCTTGCGCGGCTTGCGCAAAGACAATACCGGTTACGACCTGCGCAATTTATATATCGGCAGCGAAGGCACGCTGGGGATCATTACCGCAGCCACCCTGAAGCTGTATCCCATGCCGGTTGCCCAGTGCACGGCTCTGCTTGCGCTGGAATCCATCGAAGACGCCGTGTCGGTGCTCTCGGCCGCTCGCAACGGTTTCGGCGCCGCGCTCACGGGTTTCGAGCTGATCGCCGGAAACTGCCTCCAGGGCGTGGTGGAATGTTATCCGCAGCAGCGCATCCCTTTCGAAGGCGATGCCGCCCGCATGCCTTGGTATGCGTTGCTCGAATTGTCCGACAGCGAAAGCGCCGACCATGCGCGCGAGCGTTTCGAGGCAGTGGTCGGAGCCGCTATCGAGGCCGGACTGGTGCAGGATGCCGTCATTGCGGAAAACATCACACAAAGCAAGGCGCTTTGGCATTTGCGTGAAAGCATACCCTTGGCGGAAAAGGCATTTGGAAAAAGCATCAAGCACGACGTCTCGATTCCCGTGTCGCGCATGGCGGACTTTGTTCAAACCACAAATGCGGCCCTGCAGGCCAATTTCCCGGGCATCCAGCACGTCATCTTTGGGCACCTGGGCGATGGCAACCTGCACTACAACGTGGCCAAAGGCCAGGCCCGCACTGAAGAGGAACTACTCGCGCAACAGGACGCGGTTTACCAATTGGTGCACGACAGCGTTCATGAGTTTGGCGGTTCGATCAGCGCCGAACACGGCGTGGGGCAGTTAAAGCGCGACGCCTTGCCGCGCTATAAAGACCCTGTCGAACTGGCGCTGATGCGGCGCATCAAGCAGGTACTGGATCCCGACGGTCTGATGAACCCGGGCAAGATGCTGGTACCGTAATCCTGGCGCCGTAATGCCGCGCGAAGGCGTTGCGGACGGCTATTCGTTCATCGGGGCGGCTTTTCGTTCATCGGGACGGCTTTTCGCTCTTTAGAAAGGCGGGTGTGTGGGGGAGGACTTTTCGTTCTTTAGAAAGGCGGGTGTGTCGCGGCCTGTTTCGGCTTCGCGCGCTACGCCCGTGGCGTTGCCACGGGTACCCGTTTCGGCCAGCCCCATCGAGGCGACCGCGGAACTCGCCCGGTCGGGCCAGTGGCCCGACACCCGCCGGGCTCAGACAGCCGCGGTCTTGCCTCCTCGATGGGACTGACCGAAACGGCGTGCGCGAGGCGCCTGCACAGTCCCCGACACACCCACCTTTTTGCAGGAGCGAGGCTTGGACGAGCGCGCTAACCATCGTGTACGCCAAGCCAACCACGGATTCCACTTCTAGAGATAGACCGGTTCAATCAACGCGGTTGGCCTAGCCAAGAGACCGATTGCACCCATCTCGGCGAGAAGTCCTTCACGACGGGTTTGCTGGCCTTTGACAGCGTAAGGCCGGCAAGTTTCCTATTGCGCAGTTGTACGGGGTGGATGGGGGGCAGTCCGGCGTGTAGGCGTGCGCCGCGGGCTGACGAAGGGAAGCCGGGGGGTGTCGTCGGTCGCTGTCTGACCGGAGCGAAGCGCAGGGAGTTCGGCCGACGCCCGGCTGGACGAGGCAGACGCGGAAACAAGCACGCCGTGCCGGACTGCCCCCCATCCACCGCGGGCAACGTCATCGGAGCCAGACAACGTCATTAGCACCAGACAACGTCATCGGAGCCAGACAACGCCATTAACACCGGACAACTCATCAGAACAGAACAGCCTCACTGAAGCAAAGTGCCGTAAACACTTGAACCGAAAATACTCTAAACCTTGGCAGGCAGCACGGTACCCGCGCATTCGCCCAGGCTGATGGTGGGGTAGCCGGGCTTGCTGCATCTTGCCCTCAAGATGACTTCGTCGTTGTCCTGCAGGAATAGACGTTCTTCGCCCCAAGGCAGTTTGACAGGTTTCTTTCCACCCTGATTCAGCTCCAGCAGCGAACCTTCCTGGCCTTGTTCGGGACCCGATAGGGTTCCCGTGCCCAGCAGGTCGCCCGGCTGCAGGTTGCACCCGTTGACCGTATGGTGCGTGAGCAACTGTGCGATGCTCCAGTACGCTTCCTTGAAATTGCTGCGGGAAAGAAGGGCTGGTTCCGCGTTGGAGGCGCGCGACTGCTGCGTGCTGAGCAGTACGTCCAGCCCAATATCGAAAGCGCCCGACGCCTTGTTGTCGGCGGATGTGAGGTAGGGCAAGGGCTGGGGATCGTCGGGGTTGCGCTGGAAAGCGGTCCGGAAAGGCGCGAGCGCTTCCAGAGTGACCACCCATGGAGAAATGGTGCTGGCGAAATTCTTGGCCAGGAAGGGGCCCAAAGGCTGGTATTCCCAGGCCTGCAGATCGCGCGCCGACCAATCGTTCAGTATGCAGAGTCCGAACACATGAGATTCAGCTTCGGTGATGGCGATGCGTTCACCCAGATCGTTGCCTTGTCCGACAAATATGCCCAATTCCAGTTCGAAATCTAGGCGTTCGCAAGGTCCGAAGCCCGGTGTGCCGCCATCGGTGCCGGGACGCGTCTGGCCAACTGGACGGGCAAACGCCTGGCCCGAAACCCCGATGCTGGAAGCGCGGCCATGGTAGCCGATAGGCACCCACTTATAGTTGGGCAGCAATGGGTTATCAGGGCGGAACTGTTTACCGATGGCTGTGGCGTGATGCAAGGAGATATAGAAATCGGTGTAGTCGCCGATATGGGCGGGCAGTTCGAAGTCGAGCTCTGACTGATTGTGCAACATCGGTTCGAGCGTGTGCTGCAATGGCGAACCGGTGCGCAGCGCGCGCGAGAGTTCCAGGCGCAATGCCGACCAGTGCGCCTTTCCCAGGCCCATCAGGCCATTCAGTTGGCCGGCCCGGCAGGCGTCCAGGGCTTCCTGGGCGATGCCCTTAAAGGGCCGTATCTTGGCGAGCGCCGCCAGATCGAGCGCCTGGTCGCCAATGGCTACGCCCGGACGAAACGCCTGTGAACTGCCGGCTATGCGAAAGACTGAAAATGGCAGGTTCTGAATGGGGAAGCCATTCTCGGCCACGTTGGCCGAAGCGACCCAGCTTTGGAGGGATGGGTCGTGCGTTTCATTCAAATAAGCCATGTAGATAGGTGTCCTTGATCGTTTACGGTTTTGCCGGATTGAAATGTTTCTTGAACCCCAACCATGCCGCGTCGTAATCAGTTTGCAGCGTGCTTGCCGACAGGGCAGCGGCGGTGGGTCGGATTACCCGACGTGTCTCGAACATGAACGCCATGGTATCGCGTATGTAATGCGGCTGGCTGATGTCGGCATTCGAGGCTTTCTCGAAGGTCTCGACATCGGGACCATGGGCTGTCATGCAATTGTGCAGGCTGGCGCCGCCGGGTGAAAAGCCCTCGGCCTTGGCGTCGTACACGCCCCGGATCAGGCCCATGAACTCGCCCGCGATATTGCGATGAAACCATGGCGGACGGAAGGTGTTTTCCATGGCGAGGACGCGCGGCGGAAATATGGCGAAATCCATGTTGGCGGCGCCCGGCGTGTCTGAGGGCGATGTAAGTACTGTGAAGATGCAGGGGTCCGGATGGTCGTAGCTGATCGAGCCTATGGTGTTGAAGCGGCGCAGGTCGTATTTGTAGGGCGCATTGCTGCCGTGCCAGGCCACGACGTCGAGTGGCGAGTGAGGCAGCGCCGTACGCCAGAAGGCGCCAGTAAATTTGGCGATGAGCTCGAAATCGCCTTCGACATCTTCGTAGCAGGCAACCGGGACCTGAAAGTCACGCACGTTGGCCAGACCGTTGGAACCGATGGGGCCCAGCTCCGGGGGGCGCAATACCGAGCCAAAATTTTCCAGCATATAGCCGCGAGCGATCGTGCCATGCAGTTCTACACGGAACCGCAAGCCGCGCGGTATGACGGCGATCTCGCAGGGCTCGATGTCGATAAGGCCGAGCTCGGTGGCCAGCCGCAGCCGGCCTTCCTGCGGCACAATCAGCATTTCGGCGTCTGCGTTATAGAAGTAACGATTTTCCATGGACCGATTGGCCGCATATAAATTGATGCTGACACCACTCAGGTCGTTGCTGTTTCCGTTACCGGCCCAGGTGATCATGCCTTCGATAAAGTCGGTGGGTTCGACGGGAATTTCGACAGGGTTCCAGCGCAGCCGGTTCGGGGTGACAGGCCCGTCTCCAAATTGCTGTGTCCATGACCGGGCGCCATCGAAGGGTTCGAACGGTTTTTGCAACGCGGCAGGGCGTATGCGATATAGCCAGGATCGACGGCCTTCGGCGCGGGGAACGGTAAAGGCGGTTCCCGATAACTGTTCGGCGTACAGGCCATAGGGGCAAACTTGCGGCGAATTGCGTCCCACCGGCAAAGCGCCCGGCAGGGCTTCCGTGGCGCAATTATTGCCGAAGCCGGTTTGATAATCGAGTTTCGTCATTTGAATGGCTCCTGAGCGGGTTTCAGTCCGCGTGTTCAACAGTGGCGCGCGCCTTGATAAGTGCGTCGCGGATCACATTCATATCGCCGATGTGATTCGACAGCAGTAAAACCAGGGCGGCGTTCATGGCGTGGCTTTGTTCTGCTGATAAATCCCGGTGGGCGTCGATAAGGCATTCATAGAATTCATCTGGAACGGCAAAGTTGGACTGCGTGGAAAGTTGTGTCATAGCGTCACCGCCTCAAGCGTGCCGGTGGCGCGCCGTAATGCGTCCAGAATTTGCGGTGTATTGACTTGGCGCCAACGCGCGGCAATGTGCTGGTCCGGGCGTAAGAGATAGCAGGCGCCATCCTGCACGTCGTAGCGGCGTTCCAGAAGCGCATCGCGGTCGACGACGGCCGTCATGCCCGCAGGCGCCGAGTCGGCCAGGTCGCGGTGCAGCACGAGTACGATATTCACCGCGATGGGAAAATCTTGCAGGCAGGCGAGTTCCAGCAAGGTTGCCGGGTTGGGCACGGCTGTCGTGCAGAACACCGCCAGTGTGAAACCCTTATGCAGTTGATCCAGCCACCAGCCCGGTCGGCCGTTGAACGATACAGGGCCGTCCGGCGCGGCGGCGCCCGGCACGGCGGCGCCCAAGGGCTGGGCAGTGGGAAATTCGTCGCCGTCGGCGGTGGTCAGGCTGGAGCCGATGTACGAACATGGCAGTGAAAGCCGGCCGCTGTTAACCAGCCTTCGGGCGAATTCGTAGTGGTTGGCCAGCCTTAGCGTGGTATTCCTGAATAACAGGCTCATTTCGCTTTTGGGTGTGATGAAATCGGTGGATCGCGAGGAGCAAAGAATGTTCTCGTCTGCCGCTTGCTCGCGTTCGCTGGCGTAGGTATCCAGCAGCGATGGCGGTGAGGCCCCGCGCAGCACCAGGTCCAGTTTCCAGGCAAGATTGTCCGCGTCCTGCACGCCGCTATTGGCGCCGCGCGCGCCAAAGGGCGATACGCGGTGCGCGGCGTCACCGGCGAAGAGCAGGCGGCCGTGACGGAATCTGTCCATGCGTTCGCAGGCGAAGGTATAGACGCTTACCCACTCAAGCTCGAACTGGGTATCCGGACCCAGCAGCGCGCGGATGCGCGGAATCACTTTTTCGGGCTTGATCTCTTCGGCGGGATCGGCATCCCAGCCTAGCTGGAAGTCGACGCGCCACACATTGTCGGGCTGGCTGTGCAGCAGGACGGATTGGTTCGGATGAAAGGGCGGATCGAACCAGAACCAGCGTTCGTGCGGATATTCAGCCTGTGTCTTGATGTCCGCGATAAGAAAGCGATCCCGGAAGATCCGGCCGCGGCTTTCCTCGCCTATCATTTTCCGTATGGGTGAACGCGCACCATCGCAGGCGATGAGCCAGTCGGCCGCCAGGATGTAGGAACCATCGGGCGTGTCGACGGTGAGCTCGACGTGATCGTCATGGTTTTGCACCGCCGACGCCTTGTGCTTCCAGCGCAGCTCGATGTTGGGATCGTTGTCGGCCTGCTCGTAAAGATAGCCTTCGCAATAGTATTGCTGCAGATTGATGAAGGCGGGCCGACGGTGCCCGGGTTCGGGCAGGAGGTCAAAGCTCCAGACCTCTTTATCCTTGAAGTACACCCGGCCCACATTCCACGAGATCCCCTTCTGCACCATGCGCTCGCCCACGCCCAGCCGGTCCCAGATATCGAGGGTGCGCTTGGCAAAGCATATGGCGCGCGAGCCGGTGGAAAGGCGGTTGTCGTCGTCAATGACCACGACCTTGTGGCCGTGCGCAGCGATGTCCAGCGCCATGCTGAGCCCCACCGGCCCGGCGCCGACCACCACTATTCGGTGCGGGTCAGGCGCATGCGCCGGGCGTGCCTTGTAGTCAAACGCCAGGGCTTGATAGTCGATGTCTCCCACCCGCTGCTCCTCATGTTGGTGGCTGCTCGTTATTGTTTTGATGTAGTCGGCGGCAATCAGCCTTCCAGCTGCTTCCACATTTCAATGTCGCGTTCCGCTGTCCAGATGCGCGGGTCGTCGTAACCAGTGGCTTCGTCGTACGCACGCGAGACGTCAAAGGGCATGCAATGGTCGAAAATGACCCAGTCGGCATAGCGCGGCTTCATGAAGTCATAGGTTTCGCGATAAATGGATTTAAGGTCCCTGCCTGCCGCCACGCCGTTGTTCACGCAGGAATACAGGTCGGTGAGGAAGGCGCGCGTGCCGGCCAGGCCCTTGCGCACTTCATCGGCCGATTTCAGCGCAGGGCCACGCCCAGGCACCATTTTTTCCGCGTTGAACTCGGCGAGCGTGTCGAGCGTATGTGGCCATTCGCGGAAGTAGCAGTCGCCGGCATAGGGGGTGGATTGATATTCCACCAGGTCGCCGGCGAACAGAATACGTTGGTCTGGCAGCCATGCGATGGTGTCGCCCTTAGTATGGCCGCGGCCAACCTGAAGGATCTGGACTTCGAGGTTGCCCAGGTTGACCGTCATTTCGCCGTCGAAGGTGATGGTGGGCCAGGTAAGGCCGGGCGGTACTGATTCGACATTGCGGAACAAGCGCGGAAAACGGCCGATTTCACTGGCCTTGTCTTGCTCGCCGCGCTCCACGATAAGGTCGTAGGTGTCGCGGCTTGCGATGATTTCCTGGGCGTTATATGCCGAGGCACCCAGCACGCGCACGGCGTGGTAGTGCGACAGCAGGATGTACTTGATGGGCTTGTCGGTGACTTCCTGGACTCGTCGGATAACGTCTTGCGCCATGATGGGAGTGGCCTGGGTGTCGATCACCATGACGGCGTCGTCGCCAACAATGATGCCGGAGTTCGGATCGCCTTCGGCCGTGTAGGCATAGGCATTGTCGGATAGTTTCTCGAAAGAAACGGCCTTGTCGTCGAGATCGGCGTGCGAGGCAAATTGTTTGCTCATGAGTAGGGAGTCTCCGTTAAGTTGCTGAAAATATATCTCACTATTTGTTTATATGCAATCCGTTCGTTATAGGCAAATGAAGGGTTATCAGCGTCGTTGGCATGTCGGGCAATAGTAGGTGGCTCGTTGTCCCTGGACTATCCGTCGTATGGGCGTCCCGCAGGCGCTGCAGGGACGGCCCGCCTTTTCATAGACCGCTGCATAGATGTCGAAGTACGCACCGGCTTCGCCGGTGGCGTTGACATAGTCCCGCAAGGTGCTACCGCCGGACGCCAGCGCTTCGCTCAGCGTTTGCCGTACGGCTGCCACCAGCCGGTGGCATCGCTGCAGCGAGATTGTTCCGGCCGCGGCAAGGGGGTTGATGCCCGCGCGGAATAGCGACTCGGACGCATAGATATTGCCGACGCCCACCACGATGGTTCCGGCCAGCAGGGCCTGCTTGATCGAGAGCGTCCTGGCGTGCAAGCGTCGATGCAGGTACGCACCGGTGAACAGGGGGTCGAATGGCTCTATGCCGAGCTTGTGCAGCAGGGCGTGCGTGCCGACCGGCCCCCTGGCCTTGTCGTGCCACAGTATTGCTCCAAAGCGGCGCGGATCATGCAGCAGGAATCGGGCATGGTCGAATAGCCACTCGGCGTGATCATGCTTGCGACGCGGCTCGTCCAGCCCGGCCCGCCGCAGTGATCCCGACATTCCCAGATGTATGATTTGCGTTCCATGATCAAAGTTGATCAACAGATATTTGCCGCGGCGCTCGCAGCTGACGACTTCATGTCCGCTGATGGTCTGTTCGATATCGGGGGGGACGGGCCAGCGCATGCGGGGCTCATACACGAAAAACTGTTTTAATACATGGCCCGGCATAATCGTCGCTATTCCGCGACGCGTGGTTTCGACTTCTGGTAGTTCCGGCATAAGGGGGTGATAACATCCTTAAATCTGAGTATGTAATTTTGCCATCTGACGCTTTATTTCCGGCGCAGCGGCGGTGGTTCTCTTTAATGAAACGTCAAATTCCCCTGCTGTTCATGCTGTTTGCGCCTGTCTTTGCATCGTGGTCTGTTCCAGCCCATGCGGCCCAGACCGTCAAGACACCGGAACAGGTTGAACAGATACGCTTGCGCGCGGGTGAACTTCCTGCGGTCAAGCTTACTGCCGATACGCTTTATCGGATACTGGCGGCCGAGATCGCTGCGCAGCGCGGACATTTCGATATGGCCAGCCAGACCCTGCTCGACCTTGCACGCGAGACGTCGGACCCCCGCCTGGCGAAACGGGCATTTCAGATATCCATGGCCGATCGAGACTTGGCGCGCTCCTTGAAGGCAGCGCGCGAGTGGGCTTTGCTTGCACCCAACGATCCCGAAGCCGTGGCCTCGTCGCTGGCACTGGCGGCGTCCAACGGCCAGACGGCCGGCCTGGCGGCAACGTTGCGGGCACGCATAGAACAGGCCGAAGATAAAGAGCAGGCCATCATCCAGGCAGCAGCCATTGTCGGCAAGATGGCAGACAAGCGTGTTGCACTCGACGTAATGGACCAGGCATTACCGGCTTCCGCCCGGTCCTTGCCTATTGCCCACCTGGCCTTGTCCGATGCGGCGTGGGCAGCCGCCGATGCCGTGCAGGCGGTAGCCGAAGCCAAGCAGGCACTTGCGCTGGATCCTAATTCCGAGATGGCCGCGCAGCGCATTCTGGAATACGGCCTCAAGGTGGATCCCGTTGTCGCCGTGCACGAGACGCGGGCCTATATCGCCAAGCATCCCGAAAATCGAAAGCTCCAGCTCATGCTCGTCAATCGCCTCGTCGAACAACGTGAGTTTGATGCCGCCCTGGCGCAGGTCGACACCATGCGTCAACATGCACCCGAAGATTTCGACCTGCTCTACACCGAGGCCGAGGTTCACATGCGCGCCGGTCAATATCCGCAGGCCAAGGCGCTGCTTGAGGAATATATCAGTGTGCAAACGCAGCGGCGCAAGTCGATCAATGACAAGGCCAGCAATGCCGCCGCCGATGCCTCGGACGCCCGTTTGTTGCTGGTCCAGATCGCCGAAAAGGAGAACAAGCTGGACGAAGCAATCGTCCAGCTGGACCTCATCGACGACAGTATGCTGCGTTTCCAGGCACAGGTTCACAAAGCTGTGCTTCAAGCCAAGAAAGGCGATCTGGCGCAGGCTCGTCGCAGTATCGATAGGCTTAAGCCCCAGGACCACCACGAGCGTTCGGTTGTCGCGCTCACCCTTGCATCCATCTATCGCGAGGCGGGCCGCAGCGATACAGCTGTCGAGGTCCTTGTCAAGGCCGATGCGCAATTGCCGGACACACCCGAAATCAAGTACGACCTGGCCATGCTGTACGAGCGCCAAGGAAATATGGACAAGTTCGAAGAACTCATGAAGCGCGTCATCGAACTGGATCCAAATAATGCCAACGCCTTTAATTCGCTGGGTTATACCTACGCGGATCAAAATCGCAAATTGGAAGAGGCGCAGGATCTCCTCGAACGCGCCCTTGAACTCGATCCCGACAATCCCTTCATACTCGACAGCGTTGGTTGGTACCTGTACCGTACCGGGGACTACGAGGCTGCCCTGGAGTATCTGCAGCGTTCCTACGATCAGCTGCCGACAGCCGATGTGGCTGCCCATTTGGGCGAGGTGCTGTGGGTCTCCAAACGTACTGCCGAAGCCAGGCGCATTTGGCGTGCCGGCATGGAAAACGATGGGAAAAACGCAACCCTGCTTGGCACGTTGAAGCGGCTTGGAGTGACGCTTAAATGACCGCCACACCATTCCGTTTCGTTTACCTGCGGTGGTTATGTGCGGCACTCACCTGTCTGGTGCTCGCGGCGTGCGCCACACCCCCAGCAATCACCAGTGCCACACCCGGTGCGTCGTTCGACCGCAGCGGACGCTTTGCATTAAGCGTGAATTATGCCGATGGCAAGCAAGAGGCTGTGCAGGGCGGGTTCTCCTGGCACGACTCGGGAAACATGCTTATGCTCGACCTAGCCAACCCCCTGGGCAATACGTTGGCGCGCGTGCAGGTGGAGCCTGGCACTGCAACGCTTATCCGCAGCGACGGCTCGACGGAACAGGCGGTACATCCCGACGCATTGGTAGAGCAGATACTTGGCAGCCCGATACCGGTTGCAGGATTGCGCGATTGGCTGCGGGGCAACACCGGCAGCGACAGTGTGCAGGGCCTGAAGGCCGGCCCCGACGGCAAGCCCGCAACGTTCTCCCAGAACGGGTGGCGAGTGCAATTGTCGCGCTACGATGCCTTGGGGCCTGGCCTGCTCCAGCTTAATCGCCACGATCCGAATCGGACCATCAGCATGCGTCTCGTCGTGGATGGCGGCTGAGAGGGGCGCTTAATGGCTTTATACGATGTGCCGGCTCCGGCCAAGATCAATCTGTTCCTGCATGTCACGGGGCGTCGCGACGATGGCTACCATCTGTTGCAGACCGTTTTTCGTTTCATTGGTTTTTACGATACGCTGGATTTCGACCTGCGTGATGACGGCCGTATCATGCGCGAAGGCCAGCATGCGGGACTGGATGCCGAAGACGACCTGGTCGTGCGCGCCGCCCGGGCCTTGCAGCACGCGACCGGCACAAAGCGCGGTGCACAAATACGCTATACCAAGAGAATACCGCCGGGTGGCGGCCTGGGAGGCGGCTCCAGTGATGCCGCGTCCACGCTTATTGCATTGAATCGTTTATGGCAGACGAATTTATCGCGTTCACAGTTGATGCGTTTGGGTCTTGCGCTTGGCGCCGATGTACCGGTGTTTATACACGGGGAACCGGCCTTTGCCGAAGGAATAGGTGAGGTGCTCACGCCCGTGAGTTTGCCCGAGCGCGCCTATGTTGTCGTGCAGCCTGCGCAAAGTGTTCCGACGCAGGGGGTTTTTCTATCGCCTGAGTTGACAAGAGATTCACCTTCGGTCACAATATCGGTCTTTACTGATTGGTACACAATCGATGCAGCAGAAAACGGCAATAGGGTCGCCGGTTTTTTCGGACGCAACGATCTTGAACCAGTAGTTCTTGCAAAGTACCCCAGGGTCAAGGCTGCGGCAACGTGGCTTGCACAGCAAGGTTTGAACGCAAGAATGACCGGATCCGGTGCCTGCTTTTTCGTTGAATTTGTAACGATCGAACAAGCGGCAGTGTGTCAGAAGCAAATAATCGGTAGAATGCTGAATCGTGAAAACGACGACGCAGCGGTTATTCAAAATGCCTGGGCTTGCCCTGGTTTGTTTGAGCATCCGCTACGACACTGGACAAGCAGTTGAATTGGGGAATCGCCAAGCTGGTTAAGGCACTGGATTTTGATTCCAGCATGCGAAGGTTCGAATCCTTCTTCCCCAGCCACTTTTTCAAGCCATACAGGCTTGCAGTCAACGTAAAGCTGTTGAGTCGGCCCCTAACGGCGGTGCTGGTCAGCAGCTTTTTTGTTTAACGCAACGCCACATTTAGCGTCCATCATGACACACGACAGATTCATGATTTTTACCGGCACAGCTAACACCCGGTTAGCGGTCGATGTTGCAAATCACCTTGATATGTCGCTCGGAAAAATGACGGTTGGTCGTTTCTCCGACGGCGAAGTCATGGTCGAAATCAATGAAAATGTTCGCGGTAAGGACGTCTTCGTATTGCAGCCTACGTGTGCGCCCACCAATGATAGCCTGATGGAAATAATGGTGATGGTCGATGCCTTGCGCCGCGCTTCAGCGGGCAAGATCACGGCAGCCATTCCCTATTTCGGATATGCCCGGCAAGATCGCCGGCCGCGTTCCGCTCGTGTCTCCATATCGGCCAAGGTCGTGGCCAATATGTTGCAGGTCGTGGGTGTCGATCGCGTCATGACCATGGATCTGCACGCCGATCAGATTCAGGGCTTTTTCGATATCCCGGTCGACAACATCTATGCCGGTCCGCTTTTGCTGGGCGACATCTGGCGTCGCAACTACCAGGACCTGGTGGTTGTGTCTCCCGATATCGGCGGCGTGGTCCGCGCCAGGGCGCTGGCCAAGCAGCTTGAGGCCGACCTGGCCATTATCGATAAGCGTCGTCCCCGCGCCAATGTTTCCGAAGTCATGAACATCATCGGCGAAGTCGATGGCCGCACTTGTATCATCATGGACGACATGGTCGACACTGCCGGTACCTTATGCAAGGCGGCGCAGGCCTTGAAAGAACGCGGCGCGGTAACCGTCTACGCCTATTGCACGCACCCCGTGCTTTCGGGCGGCGCCGTGCAGCGCATTGCCGAATCCGAACTCGACGAGCTGGTTGTCACCGACACGATTCCGCTTTCCGAGGCCGCCCGGGCATGCAAGAAAATTCGCCAGCTTTCTTGTGCGTCGTTGCTGGGCGAAACCATATTACGTATTTCCCACGCCGAATCGGTCAGTTCCCTTTTCGTCGATTAAATCCATACCGTTGCTTGCTGGTCGCGGCAGGCAACAGTCGCTCGCAGCCTTTCGGCTGCGTTTTCCAACGGGCATAAAGCCCCCAGTTTTTGGAGTTTTCCATGAAATTCAACGCCACTTCGCGTAGCGATAAGGGTACGAGTGCGAGCCGCCGCCTGCGCCACGCTGGCCGTGTTCCAGCCATCGTTTATGGTGGTACCGCCGAGCCCGCAAGCATCGAACTCGACCACAACGAAATCTATCATGCTCTGCGCAAGGAATCGTTCCACGCTTCCATCCTCAGCATGGACCTCGACGGCAAGTCGCAACAGGTGTTGCTGCGCTCCGTGCAATGGCACCCGTACAAGCAGTTGGTGCTGCACGTCGATTTTCAACGTGTCGATGCTTCGCAAGCCTTGACGACCAAAGTGCCATTGCACTTCATCAATGCCGAGAAATCGCCAGCCGTCAAGCTTAGCAGTGCCATCATCAGCCACGTGCTGACCGAAGTCGAAGTCGTATGCCTGCCCGCCAATCTGCCCCAGTTCATCGAAGTCGACCTGGGTGGGATGCTCGCCGGTGCCACGGTGCACATGTCCGACATCGTCATGCCCAAGGGTGTGGTGCTTACCCCCCACGCCGGCGACACCAGTCCTGTTGTGGCAACGGCCTACGTGAAGGCCGGTAGCGCAGCGGCAGACGAAGAGGCCGCCCCGGAAGCCCAGTAATTGGCTTAGTTCCAAGCAAGGTCCCGATGCAGCGCTGATCGGACCTTGCGCGGCAAGACCCCTGCCTAGCGTAAGCTGACAGGGGTTTCTTTTATTGCAGGCATGATTCATGACCCCACCCATACGCCTTGTCATCGGCTTAGGAAATCCCGGCCCGGAATATGAAGCGACGCGTCACAACGCCGGCTTTTGGCTGGCCGACCATTTGGCAGACGACCTCAAAGCCGACTTTTCGCTGGAGAAGAGCTTTTCCGCATGGGTGGCCAAGGGACGTTTTGAAGGCGAGGCCGTCATTATCGCCAAGCCCACGACCTTCATGAATCGCTCCGGCCAGGCGGCGGGCGGGCTGATGCGGTTCTACAAGCTGGTTCCCGAGCAAGTTCTCGTTTTACACGACGAGCTCGATCTGATGCCGGGCAATGTGAAGTTGAAGCAGGGCGGCGGGCATGCCGGGCATAACGGATTGCGCGATATACAGGCGGCGCTCGCCAGTCCGGCATTTTGGCGCTTGCGCCTGGGAATAGGGCATCCACGTACATTGGGACTGGCGCAGCAGGTTGCGGCCTTTGTGCTGAACATGCCCAAGCGCGACGAGCTGAAGGACATCGAGTCGGCAATCGACCGCTGCCGCGCGATCATGCCCGCACTGCTGCGCGGCGAATTCCAGCAGGCCACCAGTCAATTGCACGAGGCAAATCGTGCCTGAGCGCTTTCGCGGCGAATTGCGCGATTTCGTACGGTTTGTGTTGCGTCCGCGATTCGGGCCGCGCCTGCCAGGCCGCCGTGTCGGCGACGGATGGTGGGAAGACTGGTTTCCCGGACTGCCGGTAGGGCGGCTGTTCAAATGGGCCTGCTTCCTCTGGGCGGTGAATCTGGTCTTTCTCGGACCGATCGCCGTGATGGCCGCGGGCGCGGGTGGCGCCACCCATCGTCTGGATATACAGAATATTCCCTGGTTGCAGGCGCTGCTGTGGGCGCCTGTCGTTGAAGAGCTGGTATTTCGCTACGCCTTGCGCCGACCGGCTTTGGCATGGTGGCTAATCCCGGCGGCGGTGGGTGCGATGTTCATGGGCGCTACGTGGGGGGCCATGCTGCTTGTGGGCGCCATTCTGGCGCTTTGCTGGCTCCCCTACCTGCTGGGTTTGTCCTATGCGCGACGCAGTTTGCCATGGCGTTACCGATTGAAGTACCGCCGCTGGTTTCCATGGATATTCCACTCGGCGGCATTGCTGTTTGCCGGCGTGCACCTATACAACTTCAATCTGCATCAGACGCCCTTGTGGTTGATGCCCTTGCTGGTTTTGCCCCAGTGGTTGACCGGTTTGGTCTTGTCCTGGCTGCGTGTAATGCGCGGAATAGGCGCCAGCATGCTATTGCATGCCATCTTTAATGGCGGGCCTCTATTGGTGGTATGGCTGGTGCTGCGCTTCGTGCCTGAAATGGCGGTGTAATCCGCGACCAATGCATTCCGACCTACAATAGTGGGCGTTTTCGTTTATTTTTTTATTCCAGGACACTCATGGCTTTGCAATGTGGCATTGTTGGTTTACCCAACGTCGGAAAATCAACCCTTTTCAATGCGTTGACCAAGGCTGGCATAGCCGCCGAGAACTATCCCTTCTGCACGATCGAGCCCAACGTGGGCGTGGTGGAAGTACCCGATTCGCGTCTGGCCGCGCTGGCTGAAATCGTCAAGCCCGAACGCATACTGCCTGCCGTGGTCGAGTTCGTCGATATCGCGGGCCTGGTGGCCGGAGCCTCCAAGGGTGAAGGATTGGGCAACCAGTTCCTGGCCAATATCCGCGAGACGGACGCCATCGTCCACGTGGTTCGCTGTTTTGAAGACGAAAACGTCATTCACGTCGCCGGCACGATAGACCCGCTGTCCGATATTGAAGTAATTAACACCGAACTGGCCCTGGCCGACCTTGCCGCCGCTGAGAAAGCCTTGCATCGTCACCAGAAGACGGCGCGTGCGGGCGACAAGGACGCCATCAAGATGGTTGCGCTGCTTGAAAAAGTCCTCCCCGTGTTGAACCAGGCACGTCCCGTACGCTCGATGGGCCTGGACGAAGACGATATGGCATTATTGAAACCGCTGTGCTTCATTACGGCCAAGCCTTCCATGTACGTGGCCAACGTCAAGGAAGACGGTTTCGAGAACAATCCGCATCTGGCGGCGGTGCAGAAATATGCCGAGGCGGAGAATGCGCCTGTGGTAGCGGTGTGCGCCGCGGTCGAAGCCGATATCGCCGATCTCGATGAAGAGGACAAGGCCGTCTTCCTGGCCGATATCGGCATGGAAGAGCCCGGCCTCAACCGCGTCATCCGCGCCGGTTACCGCCTGTTGGGCCTGCAGACCTACTTCACTGCCGGCGTAAAGGAAGTCCGCGCGTGGACCATCCACATTGGCGACACCGCACCAAATGCCGCCGGCGTAATCCATACCGATTTCGAACGTGGTTTCATTCGAGCCCAAACAATCGCATTTGAAGACTTCGTCGCCTTCAAGGGTGAGCAGGGCGCCAAGGAAGCCGGCAAGATGCGCGCCGAAGGCAAGGAATATGTCGTCAAGGACGGCGATGTATTGAATTTCCTGTTCAACGTCTGACGGTTTTTCTGAATTCAGTAGCGTTCGGTGAGGCGCATTAGGGGTTTCATCCCTTACCCACATGGCCTCTGGCAGCTGATGGACGTCGCGTTAGCGACGCATTGAGCCGTTACGGCGGTGGGTAAGTTCGTTGAGTTTGATAACGATCAACTAGATGACGGACTGCGGGACGGTCAATCCGCTTGCCCCACCCTGCGCGCCTTACAATTCCTTTCATTCTGTTGTGGCGCACTCCGCGGCCGTCGCGGAACTTGGAAAGAATGGAAAGGTGGCAGCGATGCGCGGTCTTGTAGCGAATTTGAAATTGTGGCAGAAATTCGCCCTCATTGGCGCCCTGGCGTTGGGAATGCTGGCCATTCCCACGACGTTGGTGGTAAGTTTGCATATGGATTCGGTCCGTACGGCACTTGCCGAAGCCGGCGGAATCGGGCCGGCGGGCGAGGCGCTCAAGCTGCTGCAACTGACTCAGCAGCATCGCGGGCTGTCAGCTGCCTCCGTCGCCGGCGACAAACACCAGGAACCTGCCCGGCAAGCGGCGCAGGGCAAGGTGGATGAAGCGTTGAGTCGGACCACGCAAAGCGTGACCGTCAACTTGGACGACACCGCACTGTCGGCGGAACTTCAAAAGATCAAACGAGAATGGCAGGCCTTGGCCACGGCTGTCAATGGCGGTGCCGTCGACGGTCCGCAGAGCTTTGCGCGCCATACGGCACTGATCCAGCAGCAGATGACACTGCTCGAGAGCATCGTGGAGTCCTCCGGGCTTGCATTCACATCAGACCCGGCCAGTCATCACATGGTCAGCGCCGTGTTCGGCAGTTTGCCTGAATTGACCGAGATTCTGGGCCAGGCCCGCGCACTGGGCTTGGCCGTCCTGGTCAAGGGCGAGGCCGCGCCGGTGCAGCTCAGCCGCATCGACGTCCTTCACAGTGCGGCCCGGCGTGCCTTCCAGAATACCTATGGAAGTTTCGACAAGGCCGCCAACGATCCCGATCTGAAACAGCTTATCGCCAGTCCGGTGGCGGCTGCCCGCAAGGCAGCCGAATCGGGTCTCGCAATGCCAAACGAGAAAATCCTGCAGGCAGTACGCCTGGACTTTCCGGCGCAGGATTATTGGGCCGGCATGAGCAGCGCCATCGACGCACAATTCGACGTGATCGGCGTTGCGTTCGCGGTTCTTGAAGCGAGGATTGCAATGCGCGTCAGCGAGAAGCAACAGGCATTGTGGAGTATGGTCGCCGCTATCGCGGTATTGGGCGTCGTGGCTTTCCTGATCAGCTTGATGGTGGTGCGCATGACGGTTGGATCAATTGGTCGGTCGCTGCACATTGCCCAGACCGTCGCTGGCGGAGACCTGACGTCCATCATAGACGTATCCAGCACCGACGAAACCGGGCAATTGCTGCTGGCGCTGAGCCGCATGAATAATAGCTTGACGGGCATCGTTACGAAGGTGCGCAGCGGTACCGACAGCATCGCCACCGCGTCCAGTCAGATTGCGGCGGGCAATATCGATTTGTCGGCCAGAACCGAAGCGCAGGCAAGTTCCCTGGAAGAAACTGCCGCCTCGATGGAGGAGTTGACAAGTACCGTCAGCCAGAATGCCGGCAACGCGCAAATGGCGAACGAACTGGCGCTGTCCGCCTCCGCGGTGGCCGTCCGGGGCGGCGCCGTCGTCAGGCAGGTGGTCGAAACGATGGCGTCCATCCACGTTTCCTCGCGGCGGATTGTCGATATCATAGGCATCATTGACGGTATTGCTTTCCAGACGAATATCCTTGCCCTGAACGCCGCCGTGGAAGCCGCGCGCGCCGGTGAGCAAGGGCGCGGGTTTGCCGTCGTTGCGTCTGAAGTGCGCAGCCTGGCTCAGCGGTCCGCCGCGGCAGCCAAGGAAATCAAGGACCTCATCGACGAATCGGTGAACCAGATGGGTACCGGGAGCGAACTGGCCAGCGTGGCTGGCCAGACCATGGATGAAGTCGTGGACAGCATCAAGCGCGTCACCGATATCATGGGTGAAATCACGGTGGCCAGTCAGGAGCAGACTTGTGGAATCGAACAAATAAACCAGGCGGTGGCGCAGATGGATCAGGTTACGCAACAGAATGCCGCCCTGGTCCAGGAGGCTGCCGCCGCAACGCTTGCACTGCAGGACCAGGCCGATGAACTGGTCACGGCGGTGAGCATTTTCAGGACGCCAGCCATGTTCGGGCATGGTGTTGTCCCTGCTCTAAGCAGGGCCGTGTATGTGTAGAACGCCAAGATGCGTCACAATACTGATTTGGTGTTTGACGGAGCCCTGATTTAATGACCCGTATCGTCCTTTTTGAAAACATACACCCCAGCGCAAAAGAAGTCTTTGTCGCGGCCGGATTCAACGACATCGTCACGCATGCGTCATCGCTGCCCCATCAAGCGCTCAGCGAAGCATTGCGCGGCGCGAACCTCGTGGGCATCCGGTCCCGTACCCACCTCGATGCCGCGCTGCTTGCCGATGCGGTCGATCTACGCGCTATCGGTTGTTTCTGCATCGGAACCAATCAGGTCGATCTCGACACCGCCATGCTACATGGCGTGCCTGTATTCAACGCCCCATTTTCAAACACGCGTTCGGTTGCCGAAATGGTGCTGGGTGAGGCCATACTGCTGTTGCGGCGTATCCCCGAAAAGAACGACCGCGTGCACCACGGCCATTGGGACAAAACGGCCGACGGCGCTTTCGAAGCACGCGGCAAGACGCTCGGAATCATCGGCTACGGCAATATTGGATCGCAAGTGGGTACCCTGGCCGAAGCGGCCGGCATGCGCGTCATATTCCACGACGTCGAGGCCAAGCTTCCGCTGGGGAACGCCCGCGCCAGCACTGCTTTGCTGAAGCTGCTTGCGCAGTCCGATGTGGTGACCCTGCACGTGCCTGGGGGCAATGCCACCCGCAACATCATGGACGCCACGACCATCGCCGCCATGAAGCGCGGCTCCATTCTAATCAACGCCTCGCGCGGTACCGTGGTCGACATCGACGCGTTGCACGATGCCCTCGAATCGGGCCACCTTTCCGGTGCGGCCATCGATGTGTTTCCTACCGAGCCCAAAGGGGTCAACGAACCCTTGAACAGTCCGCTTATCGGTATGCGCAACGTGATTCTCACGCCGCATATCGGCGGCAGTACCCAGGAATCCCAGGAAAACATCGGTCGCGAAGTCGCCGAAAAGCTCCTGCGCTTTGTACTAAGTGGGACCACAAAGGGCGCCGTCAACTTCCCGGAAATTCCGTATCAGGAAGTGGCAGGCACCGCGCGCATTCTTCACGTGCACCGAAATCTGCCCGGCGCAATGGGTACGCTCAGCAACATGATGGCCGAGCATGGCCTGAACATTGTGAGTCAGCAATTGCAAACTCGCGGCGCCATCGGCTATGTCATCTCGGATGTCGAAGGCAAGGTTGACGACACGGTAATTTCCGTATTGCGGTCCCATCCGATCACAGTACGTTGCGACTTGGTGTAAACCAGTGCACCTGCCATGACGTCATACAACGATCCGGGGCGTACCGACGGAACGCCCACCGCCGCCGATTACCGGGCGCTGGCCACGTTCCGTTTTACGTTGCGCCGGTTCATTGCATTCAGCGAATCGGCTGCGGCCCAGGTCGGACTTATGCCGCAGCAGCATCAGACCTTGCTTGCCATCAAGGCGCTAAGCCTGGAATCCTCGCCCAGCGTTGGGAACGTGGCTGAGCAATTGCTTATACGTCACCATAGTGCTGTCGAGCTGATCGACCGTCTGGTCCGAATGGGCTTGTTGCTGCGTTGTCGCGACCAGCAGGATCGCCGCCGAGTGCGCGTCGCCCTGACGCCGCTGGCGGAACAGAAGCTGGCCGTCCTGGCCAGCGCTCACCTTAATGAACTGCGTGCGGTGCGGCCGCTGCTGGTCGACCTTCTGAATCACTTCCACGAATGACGCCTGTGTTCAGTCTTCCGGTCATTTGATATTCACGAGCTTGATCATGTGCTCGGACCGTGCGGGTCCACAACCGGCGTGTTCGGGCAGGATGTCGGCAAGCGTATAGCCATCGAGATGGTCCATGAACTTCTGCAGCGCACCCTCGATAATGCCCGTCAGCCCACAATAGCCGCTCAATGTGCAGCGGCTTCCCGTTGCAAAACATTCGACAAGATCAAGGTCGTTTTCGGTGTCGCGCAGTACTGCGCCCAGAATGATGTCTTCGGGGGGGCGTCCCAGCCGCATGCCGCCATTTTTCCCCCTCACGGTTTCGATCCAGCCACGCTGCGCAAGCCGGTGCGTGATCTTCATGAGATGCGGTTCGGAGATATCGTATGCGTGCGCAATCTCGGAGATTGTGCACAGGCGGTCAGGGTGCCTGCCGACGTACATGAGCAGGCGCATGGCATAGTCCGTCATGGTGGTCAGGCGCATATTGTCTCGAATTCCAGGGACTATTGTTTCTTCAGTACGGTGGTTGCCACCGGGTCTTTGGCCACGGGCGCGATATAGCGCGGGCGGATAAGCATGGGCACAAAGCGCCAAAGATAAAGTGCCATGGCCAGAATCCAGCACGCCGCGGCAGCATGCAGCATGCCGCCGCTTGCGACGGATGGCCACAGTGCCGCCAGACGAAACACCACCGAGGCGATCATCAGGTAATAGCTGGCGAGCATGCTGCCATCCAACGCGAGAGGCCGGCCGAGATGGCCCAGAGCTGTGCGCGTAAGCATGCCTATGATCAGCAGTGCAAATCCACCCATTCCGATGATATGAACGTGCACGGCCGATCGTGCCAGTACGCCGACGCCCAGGCCGCTACTGTGCAATGCCGCAAACAGCAAGCCTATGCCCATTCCCACGTAGCCCAGATACAGTATCCATAACATGGGCTTATGCAGTACGGCCACTGGCTTCCAGCTCGTTACCTGCCAAAGGCTGATGACGCCGACAACGCCAAGCGCCATTGCCATGTACACGGGCAGGCCCGCAACGCCCAATGCCACGGCGATTGCACTCAGCACCAATTGCGCCTGGCCACTGCGCACTTGCATCGGAAGTTCAAGGCCCGGAACCATGCGCATGGCGAAAAAGGGAATAACGCGCCGCCCGATCAGCAAGGCGATGATCGCCATGAAGATCAGGCCAAGATCAAAACGCTGCATGAGCAATAGATAGTCGCCTTCCAGCGCTGCCTTCAGATACAGCGCGTTGGCGACACCCAGACCCAGAATCAGCCACGGCACCCCATAATTGCGTCGGCTTTTTCCTTTCAGCATGACGCGCATAAGGCAAACAGCGCTGATGGCAAAGAATGCGGATTCGCTCAGGGCAGCGATCCAGAATCCCGTTGTGCCACCGAATAGATAGCCAAGCCGTGCGACGACCCAAAGCACGGTGACCAGTGCCAGCGGCGTTCCCTTCAACGGATTGAAACCGGTCCATGTGGCGCTGGCGGTAAGGAGAAATGCGACGGCTATGGTGGCAATGAATCCCCACAGCATTTCGTGGGCGTGCCACGCCACGGCTGATAAGGGGTGGCCAATGAATTGCGGAGCAAAGATCCATATTGCGATGGAGATCAGTGCCCAGGCCGCGCCGGCAATGTAAAGGGGACGAAACCCGAGAGCGAGGAAGGCTGCCATGTCGGGGCGGCTGCCGGGCGCGGCGATACCTTTTTTAATTTGCTGCAGGTCAGACATTTCCTAGCTCCGAGGGGATACGATTAGGTTGGTTATTCATTTGGTAGCCGTACCAGAGGCTGCGAGCGATGCGTTGCGCGTATTCTTCGGCGCGGTCGGCCAGCGCCCGGTTTGGCAACTGCATGGTGGTTTCGTGGAACAGCGCCAGCCAATGCTTGAACATGTCTGCGTTTAGCTCGGGTAGGGCGACATGTTTGGGCATCGGGGTGCCGCTATAGGTGCCAGCGCCTATCAATAAGGAAGACCAGAACCGGACCATGATTTTCAGGTGTGTATCCCAATCGGAAATATGCTGGTTGAATATGGACCCTAACAGGGCATCGGCCCGGACGCGATCGTAAAAACCATAGACGAGAGTGCTGATTTCTTCTTCGGTACAGAGTTCGGATCTTTCCACGGAGTCGTCCTGCGTAGGGGTGAGCATGTCCGGCGTGTGGACATGAATTAGGGTTTATAAGATATATTGTAGAGTAATCTTATAAAAAAATCGAGGCAACGCAATCCGCAGCGAGAATGGGATGAACTCGGGAGACTGGCAAGGGCGAAAGAAATGGTGTGCGGCACCTTGATCGACGTATCACCGATCCGGGAGACTGTTTTTTCCCGCCCCCAGCGCACGCTGCATGAATACGACGTCGATCCATTCATTGAACTTGAATCCGGTGGCGACTTGCGTGCCCGCATGCGTGAAGCCCATGCTTCGATGCAATCCAATGGAGCTGAAATTGTTATTGCCGGCGATTACAGCGATCATTTGTCGCCATGGGCCTTGCTCGCACCGTTCTATGAGGGCGGCGAGCAGGGGCTTGCCCAGGCCTTTTCCGGCCTGGTTCTCCGCGAGGTAGATGGAATCTTCAATCGTGTACCGGTATGCGACCCGGGGGCGATATTGCGTGGCGTAGCAGTATCCGACCACTTCATCATTAAGCACTGCAACCAGATAGGGCATGCCGGCTTCTAGAGTCCGCGCGCGGCGCTCGCGCATTTCGTCCACAGAGGGAGGAACTTCCTCGAATGTTGCCGTACCATGTAGTACATGCTCGGCATAGATGCGTTGTACGGCTGCCATGTCGTCGGGCGTCGCATCACGAATGATCAGTGCCGGATGGGCGGTGGTCGCTACCACCCGGCCCGCACGTGCTGCCGCTTGCGCTATGTTGGCACTGGACATACTATTTTCCTCAATTCTATCGATGGCGGCTTGTACTGGTTTGTTGTGGGCTCGTTGGGCCCGAACGGCCCTCGCCAGATCAAACCGGCTTTTTCTTGCCAGTAGCTAGTATAAACATCAGGAGTCAACAATGTCTTTGCCCATCAATTCCCTTAGCCCAACCTTCGCCGTTGCGCCGCAATTGGCGCCGGAGGACATGCAGGCGGTCGCCGAGGCCGGCTTCAAGAGCGTGATCATCAATCGCCCTGACCTGGAAGGCGGGCCGGATCAACCGTATTCAGCAGACGTCATTGCGGCGGCACGGGCGGCCGGCTTGGCGGTGGAGTATCAACCGGTCGTCTCCGGATCCATGACTGCCGACGACGTGGCGCGTTTTGCTGAGCTACTGAAAGAGCTGCCCGAACCGATCCTGGCCTATTGTCGTACGGGTACGCGTTGCTCGCATCTGTTTCAGGCCGCCACCACACTTTGATCTCGATCAATTGAGGGTGTATACCCGATGTTTTTTCAGTCACTTCCGGTTAAGCTCTACGTATCCGTTAACAAAAGGACAACTCCATGTTCAAGAAAATACTTATTCCAACCGACGGTTCCGCCTTGTCCGCACAGGCTGCTAACAAAGGTGTGTGCTTTGCTCGCGAAATGGGTGCGGAAATCGTAGCGCTTTATGTGACGCAGCCGTTTGCCGCCACGGTCGGGTTCGACGGCATGGCAGCCGCTTATGCGATCACTGACGAAGATTACGACAAGACTGCCCGCGAACAGGCACAAAAATATCTGAAAGCGGTGCTTGATCGTGCGGAAACCGCAGGTGTAAAAGCCACCGGCAAGGCCGTCTCCAATTTCAACGTCGCCGACGGCCTGGTACAGGCTGCCGAAGATGAAGGCTGCGATCTTATCTTCATCGGCAGCCACGGCCGCAGCGGCCTGTCGCGATTGCTGCTGGGCAGCGTCACCGTGAAGGTGCTGGGTCTGGCCAAGACCGCAGTCCTGGTTTATCGCGTCAAAGAATCCGACAAGAGCTAGAAACTGCAAGTATCAAAAAACACCCCCGTTCAGTGAAAGCTGAATGAAAGACACCCCAAAGGTTGGATAGCATTCCAAGCTTTGGGGTGTTTTTTTACGACCTATTGCATACTATTTGAATAAGGCGCCGGCCTCGATCAGGGTTTCCCATATCCCGATGGCCAGCTGGTCATGGGGTTGTTGAATACAGAAAATGTATAGGCTTGGCCTATGCATAATTGAACTGCCAGCGCCGCCGCCTGTTATACATGCATGCGGATTTGGTGTTTTGGGGCGAAAAATTAGTCCATCATGGCGGGTTTGGGCGTAAGTCTTTCCTTATTGCGTGTAATAGCGGTAAGCACAAGTTCGCTCAGGGCGGTTTCTCCGTGGCGGCCATCGGGGTGGGTCTCGAGAAAGCTGAGCATCGCAACCCGCATGCGGGGCGCCCAGAACTTTTGTATATGGTTGCTTATGCCTTCAATTCCCTCCTCGCGATCAGGCATGGCCTCGAAGAAGCTGCCAATGCGATTGGCCAGGCGGATCAAGTGGTCGACATTGTTCAAGGGTGATCTCCTTTGTTGCCGAGATATTCGGGATGGCTGTATACGGTAAAAAGACTGCCCCGGGCAAAGCCGGCCAGCAACAGGTTCAATTCATCCGCCATGGCCACTGCATAGGTGGTCGGCGCCGAAACGGCTACAAGCACAGGCATGCGCGCGGCGGCAGCCTTCTGCACCATTTCGAAACTGGCGCGACTGGATATGACGGTGATTCCGTCTGCCGCGTCGAGGGAGTGGCGCAGCATATGACCAATGAGTTTATCCAGCGCGTTATGTCGTCCGACGTCCTCGCGAACGAAAAGGACTTCGCCGGTATTGGTGGCCCAACCCGCGCCGTGCGTGGCGCCGGTCAATAAATGCAGTGGCTGCAAGGCGCGCAACTGATCCGCCGCTTTGACGATTGCGGCAGGATCATGGCCACCGACCAAGGAAACGACGGGAGGTAATACGCGGCGTACTTCGTCCAGGCTTTCGATGCCGCATAGTCCGCAGCCGGTACGGCCGGCCAGGCTGCGCCGCCGGAGCTTGAGTTCATTCAGGCAGGCGCTTGCAATAGTGACCTGGATGATGAGGCCTTGTTCCGTTTCGACGATGTCCATGTCGTAAATGTCGGAGGTCTTGCGGATAATGCCCTCGGTGAAGGAAAATCCATAAGCGAGGTCTTCGAGGTCGGCGGGGGTGGCCAGCAAGGTGGCATGGCTGATACCGTTGAATTCCAGCGCAACCGGCACCTCTTGCGCCAGCTCGTCGAGTTCGGCACGATAGGCGATGTTCGGGCCGGCACGTATCACGTGGCGGGTGGCGTGCCCCGCAGGGGAAGCGGGGCACGATTGCGCTCGGGGCGGCTCCTTCAGTTCCACCTTTGGCTATTCCTGAGAGCTTAATATGGGAGCCGGCTCGGTGATTGGCTGTGCAGGCTGTGCCGGTGTTGCGGCAGGCTGCTCCAATTTCTGCCCTTCGCGCTGTCGTCCATCGAGCAAGCTTTGTTGAACGTCGCTGAAGCGTGACCAACCGGCTTGCCAGGTCGAGGGTTCGGAAACGAGCCTTGCCTGCACCGCCGTGACTTTGTACTCGGGGCAGTCCGTGGCCCAGTCGGTATTGTCGGTGGTGACCACGTTGGCACCGGATTCCGGGAAGTGAAAGGTGGTGTAAACCACGCCCGGTTGCACGCGTTCGGTGATGTCGGCGCGCAGCACGGTTTCTCCGGCCCGGCTTTGTATGGCCACCATATCGCCGTGACGGATGCCCCTGTCTTCGGCGTCGTGAGGATGCATTTCAAGCACATCTTCACTATGCCAAAGCACATTCGGAGTGCGCCGAGTCTGGGCTCCGACATTGTATTGCGACAGGATGCGTCCTGTGGTGAGCAGCAAGGGGTACTTGCGCGTGCTGCGTTCGTCGCTGGGCACATACTTGGTGATCATGAACCGGCCCTTGCCCCGTACGAATTCGTCCACGTGCATAATGGGCGTGCCGTCGGGAGCTTCGGCGTTGCATGGCCATTGCACGCTGCCGCCGAGCTCGTCTATTTTCTTGAACGACACGCCTGAGAATGTAGGAGTGAGGCGAGCAATTTCGTCCATGATCTGGCTGGGGTGGCTGTAGTTCATGGGGTAGCCCAACGCGTTGGAAAGGGCGCACGTGACTTCCCAGTCGGCCAGGCCGGCTTTCGGCTGCATGACTTGCCTTACACGCGATATCCGCCGCTCGGCATTGGTGAATGTGCCGTCTTTCTCCAGGAACGAGGAACCAGGCAGGAATACGTGCGCATACTTGGCCGTTTCGTTCAGGAAGATGTCCTGGACGATGATGCATTCCATGGAAGCCAGTGCTTTGGCCACATGCTGTGTATTGGGGTCGGACTGTACGATGTCTTCGCCCTGGCAATACAAGCCCTTGAACGAGCCGCTGATGGCGGCGTCGAACATGTTCGGGATGCGCAGCCCGGGTTCGGGCTGCAGCTTGACGCCCCAGTCTTGTTCGAACTGAGCGCGCACGGTGTCGTCGGATATGTGTCGATAGCCGGGGAGCTCGTGAGGGAACGAACCCATGTCGCAGGATCCCTGGACATTGTTCTGGCCACGCAGCGGGTTGACGCCCACGCCTTCGCGCCCGAGGTTGCCGGTGGCCATGGCCAGGTTGGCGATGGCCATGACAGTGGTCGAACCCTGGCTGTGCTCGGTGACGCCGAGGCCGTAGTAGATGGATCCATTGCCATGGGTGGCGAACAACCGGGCCGCGGCACGCAGGTCCAGCGCTGAAACGCCGGTTACGTCTTCCATGGCTTCCGGTGAATTTTCGGGTCGGGACACGAAGTCGCGCCATTGCTGGAACGCCGGGGCTTCGCAGCGCTCGGCAACGAAGGCTTCGTCGACGAGGCCTTCGGTGGCGATGACATGAGCCATGGACGTGAGCAGCGCGGTGTTGGTGCCCGGTCGGACCGGCAAATGGTAGTCGGCCTTCACATGCGGCGCATTGACGAATTCGATCTGGCGCGGGTCGATGACGATGAGTTTCGCGCCCTCACGCAGCCGGCGTTTCAGGCGCGAGGCGAACACGGGATGGGCAGCACTGGGGTTGGCGCCCATGATGATGATGACATCGGTATGCATGACCGAATCGAAAGTCTGGGTGCCCGCCGATTCGCCCAGCGTGGTCTTGAGCCCATAGCCGGTGGGTGAGTGGCACACGCGCGCGCAGGTATCGACGTTATTGGTGCCAAAAGCGGCCCGCACAAGCTTCTGGACCAGGTAGGTTTCTTCGTTGGTGCAGCGCGAAGAGGTGATTCCGCCTATGGAATCGCGCCCGTACTTGGACTGTATGCGCTTGAGTTCGGATGCTGCATAGCCGATGGCTTCGTCCCAGCTGACTTCTCGCCATGGCTGGGAGATATCGCTGCGTATCATGGGTTTGAGCATGCGGTCCTGGTGAGTGGCATATCCCCAGGCAAAACGCCCCTTGACACAGGAGTGTCCGTGATTGGCCTTGCCATCTTTCCAGGGGACCATGCGAACTACTTCCTGGCCCTTCATTTCGGCCTTGAAGGCGCACCCGACACCGCAGTAGGCACAAGTCGTGATGACCGAATGCTCGGACTGGCCCATGTCGATCACCGTCTTTTCGATGAGCGATGAGGTCGGACAGGCCTGGACGCAGGCACCACATGAAACGCAGTCACTTTCGAGGAAGGAATCGTTTTGGCCCGCGGCAATGCGCGACGCGAAACCCCGCCCGTCCACAGTCAGCGCAAAAGTGCCCTGGACTTCGTCGCAGGCGCGAACGCAGCGGCTGCAAACTATGCACTTGGACGGATCATAGGCAAAATAGGGATTGGAGTCGTCGGTGGCGTCGTGAAGGTGACTGGCGCCGTTGTAGCCATAGCGTACATTGCGCAGGCCCACGACGCCTGCCATGTCTTGCAATTCGCAATCGCCATTGGCGGGGCACGTAAGGCAGTCCAGTGGGTGGTCGGATATGTACAGCTCCATGACGCCGCGACGCAGTTCGTGCAGCTTGGGCGTTTCGGTCCAAATGACCATGCCGGCTTCGACTGGCGTGGTGCACGATGCAGGATAGCCGCGGCGGCCTTCGATTTGCACAAGGCACAGGCGACAAGAGCCGAATGCCTCCAGATTGTCGCTGGCACAGAGCTTAGGAATGTTGATGCCAGCTTCCGCAGCCGCGCGCATGACAGATGTGCCTACGGCCACGTCGACTTCGGTGCCATCGATGGTGATTTGAATGGTCTGCGTGCTGATCGAGGCGGGAGTGCCGAAATCGCGCTCGCGTTTGACGACGGTTTCTAACATGGCGGGCTCCGTTAGGCGGTTTGTTCTGTAGCGGGGACGGTGCTTGGCAGCCCGAAGTCTTCGGGGAAGTGCTCAAGCGCGGAAAGCACTGGGTAAGGCGTCATGCCGCCCAGGGCGCACAACGAGCCTGCTAGCATCGTGTCGCATAAATCGCGCAGCAGGTGCACGTGCTGCTCACGTTGATCGTTGTGACGGATTTTTTCGATGACCTCGGTGCCGCGCACGGCACCGATACGACAGGGTGTGCACTTGCCGCAGGACTCGATGGCACAGAATTCCATGGCGTATTCCGCCATCCTGGACATGTCTACCGTGTCGTCGAAAGCCACCAGGCCACCATGGCCGACCATGGCGGAAATGGCGATATAGGCTTCGTAATCCAGTGGGACGTCCCATTGCGATTCAGGCAGGTAGGCTCCCAGGGGGCCGCCGACCTGAATGGCGCGCAAAGGACGGCCAGAGGCGCTGCCGCCGCCGAAGTCATACAGGAGTTCGCGTAGGGTGACGCCAAAGGCTTTTTCCACCAGGCCGCCCTGCTTGAGATTGCCCGCGAGCTGGAAGGGCAGCGTGCCTTTTGAACGCCCCACGCCGTAGTTGCGGTAGAAGTCGGCGCCGCGGGCAAGAATAGTGGGCGCGGTGGCAAACGAAATGACATTATTGATGACGGTTGGCTTGCCGAAAAGCCCGCGTATGGCAGGCAGTGGTGGCTTGGCGCGAACCAGGCCGCGTTTGCCCTCCAGGCTTTCCAGCAATGACGTTTCTTCGCCGCAGATATAGGCGCCCGCGCCGACACGTACTTCAAGGTCGAAGGCCTGTCCGCTACCCTGGATGCTGTCGCCCAGCCAGCCCGCCGCCCGGGCATGACCGATGGCTGCCTCGAGCGTGGCAATGGCGTAGGGATACTCGGAACGTATATAGATATAGCCGTAGCTGGCTTGCACGGCGAGCCCCGCAATGGTCATCCCTTCGATCAGGGCGTAGGGGTCGCCCTCCATCAGCATGCGATCGGAGAATGTGCCGGAATCGCCTTCGTCGGCATTGCAGACAATGTATTTCTGATCGGCGGCGGTAGCCAGGACGGTTTTCCACTTTATTCCGGTGGGGAATGCCGCGCCTCCGCGGCCCCGCAGACCGGAATCGACCATGGTGTCGACGATGGCCATGGGCTCCATGGAAAGCGCTTTTTCTAGTCCCTGGAAGCCTCCGTGAGCCTGGTAGTCGTAAAGGCTCAAGGGATCGATGATGCCCACGCGTGCAAAAGTGAGCCGTTCCTGGTTCTTCAGGTAGGGGATCTCTTCGGTGAGGCCTTGGCACAGCGCATGTTCCTTGCCCTCCAGCCAGCCGGCTTCGAACAGTCCCGTGACATCGGCAGCTTCGACGGGGCCGTAGGCCACGCGGCCCGCGGGGGTTTCGATTTCGACCAGTGTTTCGAGCCACAGGAGTCCGCGCGAGCCGTTGCGCACGATTTTTATATTGGCGTCGCGGCGTTGGGCTTCGTCCGTGATGGCGTGAACGACCGAGTGTGCGCCTACGGCGATGGCCGAGGAATCGCCGGGGACGAAGATTTTGATGGCTGGGGTCATGGTTGTACCCCTTCGGCCAGAAGCAATTGGTCGAGCTTGTCGGGTGTCATGCGTGCGTGCGGCTGGCCGTTGATCATGACTGTGGGCGACTGTGCACACAAGCCCAGGCAATAGACGGGTTCGAGCGTGACGGCGCCGCTGGAAGCCGTACCATGGAAGTCGCAGCCCAGCCGTTGCCGGGCATGCTGGGCCAGCGCTTCGCTGCCCATGGCCTGACAGGATTCCGCGCGGCATATTTCAAGCACCACGGCTGCGGCCGGGGTATCGCGAAAGTGTGGATAAAAGCTGATGACGCCATGTATTTCGGCACGCGACAGTTGCAAGCCTTCAGCCAGCAGGGGAACAATTTCAGCCGGGATATAGCCCATGGCGTGTTGAACGGCATGCAGGATGGGCATCAGATTTCCCTGTTGACCTTCAAAGCGCTGCAACACCTGCCGCGCAAGCTGTGGCACGCCTGGGCCGACGGGGCTGGCATCGTTGATAACGGGCGGCATGTGCATGGCGCTGTCCTTGTCTGGTAGAGATGTGGGCTGAAGTGATTTGTCTCTTATATGCTTTAGTATGCATATATATTGCTTATGTATTTGGAGTAATCTACCCCTGTTAAGTCATTCTTTCAATAAGAAAAATATCGCATATAAGGTCTACCCTTATATGCAATCATAAACATATTAAAAAGACAAAACGATATTGCCATGGCGAACCAAGTAAAGGCATACAAGTTCAAGGCGCGACTACGTTCGGAATGGGCGCTTGAAAAAACGTCGGGCGAGATCCTGCCGCTCAGCGAAGTCATCCGCTTGCTGGCCGCTGTGGATGCCACTGGTCATATCGCCGGGGCCTGCAAGGCCTGTGGTGTGTCGTACCGGCATGGCTGGGGAGTGTTGCGCAACGCTGAAAAGGAATTCGAGGCTCCATTGCTCGATACGTCGCGGCGCCTGGGCACCAAGCTGACCGCTTTCGGGCAACACCTGATCTGGGCCAATCGGCGTGTGGACGCGCGCTTGATGCCGACCTTGGAAAGCATGGCATCCGAACTGCAGGAAGAGCTTGAGGGCCTGTATCCTCAAAGCGAGCGGCGCTTGCGCCTGCATGCCAGTCATGGTTTTGCGGTAGAAGGCCTTACTCAGTTGGCCAATGGGCTTGACATGATGCCCCTGGAACTCCGCTATCGCACGGCAATTGAAGCATTGGCATCGCTGAATCATGGTGATTGCGATCTTGCCGGTTTCCAGGTTCCTGTCGGTGAATTCGAGAGTGCCATTCTTGATCGTTATAGCGAATGGCTGGATCCCGACCAACACAGGCTGATTTATCTGGCTGTGCGCAATACCGGCATGTTTATTCAGCCGGGAAACCCCAAGGGCATAGTGTCCATTGCCGATCTTGTGAAACCCGATGTGCGCTTCGTAAATCGACAGATCGGCTCGAGTACGCGTTCGCTGGTCGGCTTAATGCTGCAGCAGCTCAATATCGACTCATCACGCGTGCAAGGTTTCGACAACAGTGAATTTACCCATATGGCCATAGCCGCGCATATTGCCAGCGGCATGGCCGATGTGGGCATTGGGGTCGAAACGGCCGCGTGGCGTTGCGGTTTATCGTTCATTCCGCTGGCCAAGGAGCGGTATTTCCTCGCCGTACACAGGGATACACTGCAAGCGCCGCAGATGCGGCATTTGCTGGATTTGATGAAGGGTGAACAGTATCTGCAATATATGTCTCAGCTGGTGGGTTACGATGCTACGGGTATGGGCAGTGTGCAGACGATGGAGGCGGCGTTTGGTCAGGCGTTCGCCAGAACTCTCCCTGCCTCACGGAAAGAGTCGAGCAAGTCATGAGCAGAGTAATTTTCAATACAGCTAACAGTTCCAGGAATTCGTCGGCCAGCGCATCGGCAGGCATGAGCGCTGCGCCGCTCGATGCACGGCGCCGGCCCTTGCGCGACCTGCGCATTTCGGTGACTGATCGTTGCAATTTCCGCTGCACCTATTGCATGCCCCGCGAGGTATTCAATAGCAGCTACGAGTTCATGCCGCATAGTGCGCTGCTCAGCCTCGAAGAGATCGCACGCGTCGCGGGCGTTGCGGCAAGGCTGGGAGTGCAGAAGATCCGCCTTACCGGCGGCGAGCCCCTACTGCGCAAGAATATCGAAGGGCTGATCGAGATGCTCGCACGCCTGCGCACTCCCGACGGCCAGCCCCTACAGTTGACGCTCACCACGAATGGCACGCTGCTGGCGCAAAAAGCGCAGGCTCTGAAAGACGCGGGGCTGAATCGCGTAACCGTGAGCCTGGATGCGCTGGACGAGCGGCTCTTCGAAAGCATGAGCGACAGTCAGGTTAGCGTAAACCGGGTGCTGAAAGGCATCGACGAGGCCGCGCGGGTCGGTCTGGCTCCCGTGAAAGTCAATATGGTCGTACGCAAGGGGATGAACGACGAGCAAATCCTGCCCATGGCACGGCACTTTCGACATTCCGGCCATATTCTGCGTTTCATTGAGTTCATGGACGTCGGCAGCACCAACGGATGGAATCTGGATCAGGTCCTTACCGGTCGCCAGATTCTGGCGCGTATCGCTGCGGAATTTCCGCTGGAGCCGGTGCAGGCGGATTATCGCGGCGAAGTCGCCAGCCGCTGGCGTTATGTCGATGGCGGCGGCGAAATTGGAATTATCACCAGTGTGTCGCAACCCTTCTGCGGCGACTGTACACGCGCGCGCTTGTCGCCGGAAGGCAAGTTGTTTCTATGCCTGTTCGCAACGCAGGGGCATGACTTGCGTGGGCTGATTCGCGATGGCGCAAGCGACGACGACCTCGCCGCACGGCTGGCTGGAATCTGGTCGGCGCGTGACGACCATTATTCAGAGTTGCGGGGGCAGCATACTCCCGACCAGCCGAAGATAGAAATGAGCTACATAGGCGGATGAAAGGGCGCGATTCGCTGACCGGCCTGATTCTTGCAGGCGGCCAGGGTCGGCGCATGCAGCGGGCCGGACACGGCGGCGAGGTCGAAAAAGGCCTGCTGGTGTTGAATGGCTTGCCTTTGGTTGAGCACGCGCGGCGTTACCTGGGACGGCATGCGGACACGATTCTCATCAGTGCGAACACGCATCTGAATGACTTTGAGAGCTATGGCACGGTCGTGCCCGACGAACCGCAGCTTGGCGCGTATTCCGGTCCGCTGGCAGGCGTGACCAGTGCGCTGGCGCGCTCGACGACGCCCTGGATGGTTGTCCTGCCGGTCGATGTGACGGGGTTGCCTGAAGACCTTGTGGTCCGCCTGCTGGAGGCGGTCAGCGATGACGGCGCCCACATCGCCTATGCCAGGACACAGAATTCCGTGCATCCCTTGTGCATGGTGCTGCACCGAGCATCAAGACAAAGTCTGTACGAATTCTTGTTGGCGGGCGAACGCAAGGTGCAGGCGTGGCAGCGCCAGAATGACGCCGCCGCCGTGCTGTTCGATGACACGGATCATGCCTTCTTCAATATCAATACGCCGCAAGATCTGTTGCGGGCCGGCGGTAGCCTGCGGGATTAATGCAATTCAGGCTGGTTTAGCGCTGAGGAATTTGATGAGCGCATCGGTGTACTTTGAAGCTTGCTGCTGATTCGATAAATGCGCGGCCTCCAGTTCCAGGTATTCAGAACCCTTGATCTGGCTGTGCAGGAACTTGCCGTCGGAGGGTGGCGTCGGCATATCGCCGTTACCCGATATGACCAGTGTGGGAGCGCGGATGCCGTCGACTTCCTTGCGCAAGTCGTTATCGCGTATCGCGATGCAGTTTGCGGCATAGCCGTCCGCCGGCGTCGACGTAAGCATGGCCTTCAAGTGCTGGACCTGGTTTGCATGCTCCTGTGCATAGCCCGGGGTAAGCCAGCGTTCCACCACGGAATCTGCGATGGCAGTCATGCCGTTTTTCTGTACTGCCGTGGCGCGGTTCGTCCAGTTCTCGGGCGGGCCGATGTAAGCGGCCGTGTTGCTGAGGACGAGCTTGTTGATCCGATCTGGATGGTTCAATGCCAGCCACATGCCGGTGATGCCGCCCATGGATAAGCCGCAGAAATGCACCCGATCCAATTTCAAATGGTCCAGCAGTCCAATGACGTCGCCGCCCAGCTGCGCAATGGAGTAGGGTCCTGGCGGGACAGAGGACAGCCCATGGCCTCGCGTGTCATAGCGCAGCACCTGGAAATGCGTGCTGAGTTCGGCGAGCTGCGGTTGCCACATGTCCATGGTGGCGCCCAGCGAATTCGAAAGCACCAGAACTGGCGCCGATTGATCCCCGGCCAGCGCGTAATGCAGGTCGACGTCCTTGAGGGTTGCGTGTGGCATGTTCGGTTCTCCCATTGCGGCATGAAAAGGTATCGGCACCGGAATCAAATGGCAGCAATTGCCGATGGGTGTTGTGCCAGAGGCGTTACCGTGATGTTCATGAAAGGATAAAGGGGTAGCGCGCTGAGCATCTGATGCAGCTCGTCATTGCTGTCAGCATTGAAAACGCTGACATTGGCATATTGGCCTACGACGCGCCACAAATCGCGCCACTTGCCTTCGCGTTGCAGTTTTTGGGACATTTCCTTTTCTTCTTTTTTTAGCGCATCGGCTGTCGCCTTATCGAGCGTCGAAGGAATATTTACCTGCATTTGGACCAGAAACAACATAGTGATACTCCTAGAGTGAGGGAAAGTCGGCGCGTCAGGGCGTGCCGGTAGCGCGGCCACGACGGCCTGTAAGAAAAACTCAACAAGCAACAGGCCCGGCCTCAGACCAGCCAGTGCCGCAAATCATAATAAGGGACGACATCCCCATTGCCGACCTGGATATTGGCAGGAATGCGCGCGAGGCCGCTGGCCCATGGCAGGGAACTGATCACGCCGGATCCCTGTTTCGGGAAGGCGTGCAGCTCCAACGTGGCCTGTGCGTTGTAGCAGGCTTGTACACGCAGGAATTCGTCGCGTTTGTCGCACAAGACCTTGTCGGTGGCGATCCGGCCGAACTGGATGTCCGGAAAAACCTGAGCACGGCCCTGCATGCCGCGGATCAACGGAGACACCAGGACGGTGAACACCGCGAATGCGGAAGCGGGATTTCCTGGCAGGCAGACGATGGGTTTGTCATTTGCATAGGCCAGGGCGACCGGCTTGCCCGGCTTCATGCAGACGCGCCACATGTCCAGTGTGCCGCCGAACTGCTCGATCGCAGGTTTCACCAGGTCTTTTTCCCCTACCGACACGCCGCCCACGGTCAGCACCAGGTCGCAGTCGGCCAGCAAGGTGCCAAAGGCCGCGTCCAGGGATGCTTCGGTGTCCGCCGCATGCATTACGTGCACAATCTCGGCGCCCATGTTATTGACCAGGCCGGCCAGCATGGGGCCGTTCGAGTTGTAGATCTGTTCGGCACTGCGCGGCTGGCCGGGCTGGATGAGTTCGTCGCCAGTAGTCAGGATGCCGACTTTCAGCCGGCTATATACGCCTAATTCGGCATAGCCCTGGGATGCCAGCAGGGCGAGTTCCGCCGCACCCAGGCGGGTGCCTTTCGCGAGCAATTGGTCGCCGGTACGCACGTCTTCGCCCTGGTGCCGTACATGGGCGCCCTGAGCTGGCAAATGGTGGATCTGGAATTCATTGCCGAATTCCTCGCCGTCTTCCTGCATGACTACGGTATCGGCCCCTTCCGGAATCAGGCTGCCGGTGAAAATTCGTATAGTCTTGCTTTTTTGCAAGGCCTCGGGTGCAAGGCCCGCGTAACAGCGCTGCTGTACTGGAAACCGATGTCCCTCGGCGTAATCGGCATAACGGATTGCATAGCCGTCCATGGCACTGTTGTCGGCGGGCGGCAGATCGAGGGTCGCAAAAAGGGTTTGTGCAAGAACCCGGCCCTGAGCCTGGTGCAACGGGCAGCTTTCGCTGATGCTGGGCGGCTTGCCGGCGGCGGCCAGGCGCGCCTGCGCCTCATCAAAGTCCAGCAAGGGTGGGAACTGGCTCATGGGTTCACCGCGTACTGTGTGCCGAAATTGCACGGGCGATGGGTACTGTCGAGTTGTTCTTTGATGATGCGATCCCAGGCCAACTTGCAGGCGTTCGTGGAACCGGGCATGCAAAAAACCAGCGTATTGTTTGCAGAGCCTGCAAATGCGTCGGACTGCAGGCTCGATGTGCCGATATCGAGAAAGGACAGGTGCCTGAACAATTCGCCGAAACCCGCCACGGTCACGTCCAACAAGGGAGTGATGGCCGCAGCGGTCGATTTCTGATGTGTGAAGCCCGTGCCGCCGTTGGTCAGTATGACTTGAATGCCATCGTCGGCGATCCAGTCGCTGATGACTTTGCGCAGCTGATACAGGTTTCCGCTGCTGATTGCCCGGGTAGCGCAACGATGCCCGGCGTTGACGACCCCGTCGACCAGATAGTCGCCCGAGGTGTCGTTTGAAGCGTTGCGGGTGTCGGAAATGGTGAGGACGGCGCAGTTCAGGGAAACTGGCGGCGTGCGTGTATCGGTTTTGCTCATGGTTTCTCTTTGTTCTCTTCAGGCAGTGGCACTTCATTCCAAAGTGCTGTTTTGCGCGTGTCGCTGTCACGCCGCTGCACCCAGAATTGCTCGCCGCTGGTCAAGGTTTCCCGTTTCCAGAAAGGGGCGCGAGTTTTTAGCGCATCGATAATATATTCGCACGCTGAAAATGCGTCGCCGCGATGGGCGCTGGCAATTGCAATGAAAACAATCTGGTCTTTCAGATGCAATTCCCCCACGCGATGCACGACGATGCTGTCAAGCACGTTCCAGCGGGATCGTGCTTCAGTGCACAGCGATTCGATTTCGCGTTCGCACATGCCGGGATAATGTTCGAGAAACAGCGCTTTAGTCGAGGCATCCTGGGCATAGTCGCGCACGTAGCCGGTAAAGGTGACGATGGAGCCAGCCCGGCCTTCGGTACTGGAGCGCAGGTGGGCCGTCAACGCCGCGGCATCAAAATCGGCTTGCTGGACGACAATCATGGCTTATCCTCCGGTGACAGGTTCGAAGACAGCGACTTCGTCACCCGGCTGGATAAGCGTGCCGTGGCTGACATGATATTGGTTGACCGCAAGCTTGAGCCGTTTGACCGGAGCCAGTTGCGGGTAACGCGTTTCCAGCTGACTAAGCCAAGTGGTGCCGCTTACCGGTTGGGGGAGCGGCCACTGTTCTTCCCGCATGCCGGTCAGTTCGGCCACCTGGGCAAAATACAGGACTTTAATCGTTGTGCCATTCACCACTTTTGCCTCCTGACTTGTAGCGCAACCGGATGTGCTCCAGCACAATACCCTTGTCGGCCGCCTTGCACATGTCGTAAATGGTCAGGGCGGCCACGCTGCAGGCCATCATCGCTTCCATTTCGACACCGGTTGTGTGGTCGGTGCGACACGTGGTCTTGATTGCAATGCTATGCGTGGCATCGTCGGGAAAGAATTCGACGCCGACGAAGCTAAGGGGCAGTCCATGGCATAAGGGGATCAGTTCTGCGCAGCGCTTCGCAGCCAGCACACCCGCCACGCGGGCGGTATTCAGAACCTCGCCCTTGGCGTTCTCATGGCCGGAAAGCAGCTTGTAGGCAGTGGCACTCATGCGCACGAGGCCTTCTGCGATGGCAGTACGCCGGCTGGGCGTCTTGCCGCTGACATCCACCATGCGCACCTGACCGGATTCGTCCAAGTGGCTGAGAGAGGGGGGGTCCGTTGGTATGTTGCTCATTGCGTGTATCGATAAGGCATGTTGACGTCCTATGATATACGATTACAGCTAAACTCCCCGTTCGGAGCCAGCGTATGATTGGACCTTCCGAAGGCGCCTGCCAGGCGCTTTTCCATTTTCCAGCAAGAATTCTCGGAGAACATGTATGTCTATTCAAATCGGTGATCGCGTGCCCGACGGCACGCTGGCTGAGTTCATAGAAACACCAACTGAAACATGCGCCATCGGGCCAAATAACTTCCAGGTCGCTGATCTGGTCAAGGGCAAGACTATTGCGTTGTTTGCCGTGCCCGGTGCTTTTACGCCTACGTGTTCGGCCAAACATCTTCCCGGATTTCTCGAACTCAGCGAACAGCTCAAGGCCAAGGGCGTCGATGAGATCTGGTGCGTTGCGGTGAACGATCCATTCGTCATGGGCGCGTGGGGCCGTGACCAGGGTGTTGACGGCCGCGTTCGCATGCTGGCCGATGGCAGTGCCGCCTGGACCCGTGAATTGGGGCTTGATTTCGACTTGTCGGCGCGTGGCCTTGGTGTGCGTTCGCAGCGTTATTCGGCACTGATTGTCGATGGCGTGGTCAAGCATTTGAATGTCGAAAAAAGCGGACAGCTGGAAGTCAGTGACGCCCAGACACTATTGAACCAACTGGCCTAAAACTACCTAGCTCCGCCCGACACCTGTGATCACGACAATTGCTTCATTTTTCTCGCTTTACCTGGCAACCTTGTTGCTGTTGGTCGGGTCGGGGCTCTTCAATACCTATCTAGGCTTGCGCCTTACTGCCGTTTCGGTCTCGGAACTCTGGGTGGGTTCCCTGATTGCCATCTATTACCTCGGGTTGGTGTTTGGTGCCCGGATCGGGCATAAAGTCATCATACAGGTGGGCCATATACGCGCCTACTCGGCCACGGCCGCCATCGTCACGGTGACGGTGCTGGCCTTGGCTTTGATCGACAATCTCTGGGTTTGGCTGGGCTTTCGTTTCCTGGCAGGCGTTGCCATGGTGACCCAGTTCATGGTGCTTGAAAGCTGGCTGAATGAACAAACCGAGAACCATCAGCGCGGACGTGTTTTCGCGTTCTACATGGTTTGCTCCAGCTTGGGAACGGTGCTGGGGCAACTTGCGCTGATGATCTTCCCCAGACTCGACTACGAGCCGCTGGTTTTCGTGGCCATATGTTCCGCGCTGTGCATGATACCGGTCGCATTGACACGCCGGCTGCATCCTGCATTGCAAGTGCCCGCGCCGATACATATCAAATATTATGTCGCACGCGTGCCGCTGTCGCTTACCGTGCTTTTCGTGGCAGGCGCGATCGTCGGTGCTTTCTATGGCCTGGCACCTGTCTACGCGGTGAAACAGGGTCTTTCCAGTAGCGAGGTGGCCATCTTCCTGGCCGCTGCAGTGGCTTCAGGCCTGGTGTTCCAGTGGCCTGTGGGGTGGCTCGCCGACCGCATAGACCGCATCGGTATGATACGGTTGAATGCACTGATCTTATGCGTATTGTCTGTCCCCCTGTGGGGTTGGTGGGTATTCCCATATTGGGCGCTGCTGGCGTTTTCCTGTGCCTTCGGCATACTGCAGTTCACCTTGTATCCTCTCGGGGCCGCGTTTGCGAACGACAACGTCGAACCTGAACGTCGCGTTGGTCTGAGCGCCATTCTGTACATGGTCTACGGTCTGGGCGCCTGTGTGGGCCCATTGGTCGCCGGCCTGTTGATGCGTGAGCTGAATCCCAGCGTCTATTTTATTTTCGTGTCGGCCTGCGCCGCCATCCTGGTGATTTTCATCCGGCCGCAAAAGGTGACGGGCGTCAATCTCAGCGAAGACGCGCCGACTCATTTCGTGCCCATGGCCGACAGCCTCCAAAGTTCTAACGTGGTCGCCACGCTGGACCCCAGGGTGGATATGGAAAGCGATGTATCGTACGAGCCCGTGGAAGGGTTCCGGGACGGGGCGCAGACGGCTGAGCCAATGGGATCGGGCGGCCCTGAGCCAGTCGTTCCTGTAACGCCTATCGAACCTGTGCAAACGCCCAACCCAGGACAGGCAGCACAGCAGGACGCTTCGCCTGCGACCGGGACGCCCAAAGGCTCGTCGCCGTCCTAGGGACTGACGGTCTCTCGGGGAATGAGTGCGACGATAGCCGCAACGGCCAGTGCGATGCCCAGTGCGTTCACCCACGACAATTTTTCCTTGAACATCCCGGCGCCGACCACCGTTCCCAACGAGATCACCCCTATATTCATCGCGGAAAACACCAACGTCGGGTTTTGCGGAAAGACTTGATGTGCACGGATGTAAAAGTAGATATTGCCGAAATTGAGTACCCCCAGTACAAGCCCAGCCACCAGGCTACGGCGTGTCCATACCGTGCGTCTGGTCAGCAGGAAAAGGAAAATCAGTATGCCGGCCAATGCGAATGCTACGAACAGGCTGCTTGAAAATGCGGCACCGCTCTTGGCCAGTTGCTTGAAAAGTATGTCTATGGTGCCGTATCCCAGCCATACCGCCAGCAAGAGCGAAACCGTCTTGCCGGTTTCTCCGGTGCTGGTTTGGGTGTTCTTCCGGGACAGCAGACAAGCAAGCGCGACCAGCGCAAGCGAGATGCCAGCAAGCTTTCCAGTGGTCGCCGTCTCGCCAAACAGAACAAAGGCGGCGATCAATGGAATGAAGAGGGATAGGCGTTGCGCCGCGTCGCTCAGCACGATTCCAGCATGGCGTACCGCGCCCGCCATAGCGAGGAAAATCGTAGGCAAGAGCACGCCCAGTGCTCCCAATACCCACCACGGTGTGCTAGGACTTACCAGGGATGTCGGGCTGGGCTGGAAAATGAGCAAGCACAGACTGGCCGCCACCAGATAATTGACGGCGATTGCCTGGTCTATATGAATACTTTTGCGGCGGGCGAGCTTCAATAAGACTGAAACGGCAACGCTGCAGGCGATACTGATAATCAAGGTGTACATGGCACGATCCGGTTCAGCATGGGACGGGGGCGCCGGCGGGCCGCAGGCCCAGGCGTTGGAATAAGGCCTGGTCCTCCAGCCACTGCGGATTCCCCGTGGTGAGCAACATGTCACCGTAGAAAATGGAGTTGGCCCCCGCCATGAAGCAAAGCGCCTGCATCGTATCGGTCATTGCGTCGCGTCCCGCGGACAGGCGTACGACGGCGCGCGGCATGGTGATGCGGGCGGCGGCAATCGTACGTACGAACTCGAAAGAATCCACCGCTGGCGTGTTCTCAAGCGGGGTGCCTGCAACGCTGACGAGGTTGTTGACAGGTACGGATTCAGGATAGGGCTTCAGATTGGCCAGCTGTGCGATCAGCCCTGCCCGTTCTCGGCGCGATTCGCCCAGTCCGATTATGCCGCCGCAACACACGTTGATGCCGGCAGATCGTACGCGGTCCAAGGTATCCAGCCTATCCTGGTAAGTGCGGGTGGAAATAATGGAGCCGTAGAATTCCGGTGATGTGTCCAGATTGTGGTTGTAGTAGTCCAGGCCGGCGTCGCGCAATTGTTCAGCCTGGCCTTCTTTTAGCATGCCGAGCGTGACACAGGTCTCCAGGCCCATATTTTTGACCGCTTCGATCATGGCACTGACGGAATCCAGTTGCCTCGCTGTGGGTGAGCGCCATGCCGCACCCATGCAAAAGCGTTGTGCTCCACCTTCCTTGGCAGCGCGAGCTGCATCGAGTACCTGCTCCATAGGCATGAGTGCTTCGCTATCGACTTCGGTGTCATAGCGGGACGACTGCGGACAATACGAGCAATCCTCGGGACAGCCTCCTGTCTTGATCGATAGCAGGCTGGACAGCTGGACGGCGTTCGGCTCGTGGTGTTGGCGGTGCTCGTCCTGCGCTCGCAACAGTAGATCCAGGAGGGGCAATTCGTATAGATCCAGTATGTCCTGAATTGTCCAGTTCAATTCAGCATTGCGGGCCAAGGGTGCGGGAGTGGTGGGAGTGGATGCCATGCTGAGGAGAGAGGTTGTGATTGATGAGGCGCCAATCGTAGCCTCACCGCCAAGCCCCAGCAAGCTACGACATAGGACAAATGTGGCTAATGCCCTGCTATTAACGGGGGATATGTCATCAACGTCGGCGAATCGTTCGCCATCATTCTCCTGGAGCCGGCAAACAGCCGCTTAGCCGGAGTTGTATCTAATTGTTATGATGGTAGGCTCCATGCCAGTGCGGGCTGGCATGGGCGTTTGCATACACAAATGTCTGTTGTCTAAATGTGTGGGTCGGTTGTCCGGACCACTCTCTGATAATACCGGAGGTAATAACGTCCGGCTCAAACGGCCGATCGCGGTATACATACTATCGGGTCCGCCAAAGCATCTGCCACGCGCAACACGCCTGCAGTGGGTAGCACTTCCTGCTGGAAGCCAGCGTCTTGGGCCTGCACGTGTCGCGTGGTTAGTCTGAAAAGAAAAAAGCCTTGCCATCTTTCGATGACAAGGCTTTGAATTCTGGCTCTTCATCATTAACGGGGGACGCCGACATTCATTAGACTTGTTTTTGCGAAGAAACACGTTTAATGGAAGCAATGCCGATGTCCCCAGTAAATTCTATCTTAGGAATCAGAGATCTAGTCATCG
>NZ_PDNV01000010.1 GCF_002849615.1 Pollutimonas nitritireducens | reverse complement strand
GCTGGAACGGTTGCCGCTGGCAAAAACGGTTGAAGACATCGAGGCATTACTCCCATGGAATGTGGATAGCCAACAGGTTGCCATGGATCTTGCTGCCTGAAAACCCTGTGCTTCATGGATCGCTTACGTTTATTGACTCGCAGGCAAGGACGTCTCCTCCTCATCAAGCGTCTGCTCGTCCACATCGCGTCGATGCGCGAGCCGGTACAAGAGCGGCAACACCAAAAGGGTCAAGATCGTCGATGATAGGATACCGCCTATCACGACCGTGGCAAGTGGCCGTTGAACCTCTGCTCCCGTCCCGGTTGCGATGGCCATTGGAACAAACCCTAGCGATGCTACCAACGCCGTCATCAACACAGGACGAAGTCGGGTAAGAGCACCAAATCGGATCGCCTCTTCAAGCCGCTTGCCTTCCTCCCTGAGCGTCCCAATGAAGGACAACATTACTAATCCATTGAGCACAGCTACACCGCAAAGCGCAATAAAGCCTACAGCAGCGGAAATCGATAACGGTATCCCACGAGCCCAAAGCGCGAGTATGCCGCCAGTGAGGGCAAATGGGATGCCAGTAAACACAATCAAACCGTCTCTGACATTGCCGAACATGGCGAACAACAATGCAAACACCAGCAACAGGGCCACCGGGACCACAATCTGGAGCCGCTGCGTAGCAGATTGTAGTTGTTCGAATGTGCCGCCCCAGCTTATCCAGTAGCCAGTGGGTATCTTCACCTGCTTGATCGCCTCCGCTGCGTCAGGCACAAAGGATCCTAAGTCTCTACCCCGCACGTTTGCGCTCACAACGATTCGACGTTTACCGTCTTCGCGTGACACTTGATTTGGACCCGGAGCCAAGTTCAACGCCGCAATTTCACTCAATGGAATGTAACTGGTTCGCCCGTTAGCGCTGCCATCATCGGGCAACGCGATAGGAAGCTGTCGAATGGATTGAATATTGTCGCGCATCTGGTCGGGCAGGCGCACGGTGATGTCGAACCGTCGGTCGCCTTGAAAGAAAGTTCCGGCTTTGCGCCCGCCCAGCGCTATCGATACGGTTTCCTGAACATCCAGCATATTCAGCCCATAGCGGGCAGCTCTAGCCCGATCAATATCTATCGTAAGGACTGGCAAACCCGTGGTTTGTTCAATTTTAACTTCGGTGGCGCCTTCGACGTTTGTTAAGACCTCAGCGATTTCTATCGCCGTCGAATTAAGAACGTCGTTATCGTCGCCAAAGATCTTGACTGCAACGTCACTTCGCACGCCAGAAATGAGTTCATTAAACCGAAGCTGAATAGGTTGGGAAAACTCATAGTTATTACCGGGCACTTTGTTTGCTTCGACTTGAATCGCTTGCAACAACTCGTCGCGAGTCTTGCGAGGTTCTGGCCACTGGTCCTGAGGCTTAAGCATGATATAGCCGTCAGAGATGTTGGGCGGCATTGGATCTGCAGCAACCTCAGCCGTGCCTGTCCTGGCGAAAACCCGTTCGATCTCGGGGAATTTCTCAATCAGACGCGCTTCGATCTGCTGCTGCATTGCTACGGACTGAGTCAAGCTTGTTCCGGGAATCCGAAGTGCCTGTATAGCAAGATCACCCTCATTAAGATTTGGGATAAATTCGCTGCCCAGCCGAGACGCAACCATTCCGGTTGCCAGTACGGTGGCGATAGCCAGTGCGAATACGACTTTGCTGTGCTTGAACGCCAGATCGAGTAGCGGTTCGTACAAACGCTTTGCCAATAGCATGAGGCGATTTTCTTTCTCAGCAACCCGCTTTCCGATGAACAGCGCGACCGCGGCCGGCACGAACGTAATTGATAGGATCATCGCTCCAACCAAGGCAATCACAACGGTAAAGGCCATCGGATGAAACATTCTTCCTTCAACGCCAGTAAGGGCGAAGATAGGTAGATAGACGACCATGATGATAAGCTGACCGAAAATCAAAGGGCGACGCGCCTCTCGTGCTGCAGCGAACACCTCATGAAAACGCTCGGCTTTAGTTAACGGACGCTTATGGTGCTCCTGCGCATGAGCTAGACGACGAACACAGTTTTCAACAATCACGACCGCGCCGTCAATGATGATCCCGAAGTCCAGTGCCCCAAGGCTCATGAGGTTAGCACTTACTTTATAGGTAACCATTCCAGTAAATGTGAACAGCATTGACAACGGAATGACCATCGCTGTGATGATCGCTGCCCGGATATTTCCCAGAAAAAGAAACAAAATGGCAATGACTAAGACGGCACCCTCAAGCAGATTCTTCTTGACGGTATTTATCGCCTTATCGACCAATACGGTGCGATCGTAAACCGTAACGGCATGCACACCCTCCGGAAGGCTGCGGTTGATTTCTTCCATTTTCTGACCAACGGCCAGCGATACGGCACGGCTGTTCTCACCAATCAGCATGAAAACGGTGCCCAGCACGACCTCCCGGCCATTTTCAGTTGCAGCCCCCGTGCGAAGTTCACGCCCCAGGCCGACCTCTGCAATGTCGCGAATGCGTATGGGCCGCTGACCTTGCACACTACCCACTATGATCTCACCAATATCCTCAACGGAGCCGACTTGGCCTGGCGCTCTGATGAGGTATTGCTCGCCATTACGCTCGATGTAGCCAGCCCCAACATTAGTGTTGTTTTTTTCAAGCGCAGCGACTACATCGGGGAGCGATAAGCCATAAGACTCCAATTGCTCGATACTAGGCGAAACCTGATATTCTCGAGTAAAACCCCCGATCGAGTTAATCTCTGTTACGCCGGGTACATTGCGCAGTTGCGGCTTAATGACCCAATCCTGAATCTCGCGTAGGTCGGTCGATGTGTAAGCGGACCCATCCGGCTTGCGTGCGCCGTCCTCTGCTTCGACGGTCCAAAGATAAATCTCACCAAGGCCGGTGGAAATGGGGCCCATGGAAGGATTAATTCCCTCGGGAAGGCTGTCAGTGGCTTCCTGCAAACGCTGATTAACGAGTTGCCGAGCAAAATAAATGTCGGTACCATCTTCGAAAATGACGGTGATTTGAGATAACCCATAGCGCGAGAGGGACCGTGTTTGCTGTAGACCAGGCAATCCGGACATCACTGTCTCGACAGGATATGTGATTCGCTGCTCCACCTCCAAAGGCGAATAGCCGGGTGCGCCAACGTTAATCTGTACTTGTACGTTAGTGATATCGGGAACGGCATCGATAGGAAGGCGGCTGTAGTTATAGGCGCCAAGTGCCGCCATACCCAGCACTGCGAGAATAACGAGCCAACGTTGCTCAATGGCAAAGCGAATGATACGTTCAAACATGTCTCACCCGTCCTTATCAGTGCGCGTGTTCGGCACTGGCTTTACCGAGTTCAGACTTTAGGATGAAACTGTTCACGGCAACGTACTTGATGCCTGGCGACAAGCCCTCGGCAATTTCCGCGCGGTTGTTGTTGACCGTGCCAAGTTTCACCGGTTGAGCCAGAAATCCCCCAGGCACAACGATAAAGACGACCGGCTGACCTTCAATCGTTTGTATCGCGTCTGCCGCCACGGTTACACCGGAATCATTTTCACTCACAGCAACAGACACTGTCACGAATAGACCGGGGCGCCATGCCATATTGGGGTTATCGAGCGTAATACGCGCGGTGGCAGTTCGGGTTTGCTGACCGATCAGCGCTCCCACGTAGGACACGGTGCCTCGGACTTTGGAGGATAACGCGGTGCTTGACACTTCGGCCTTTTTGCCAATTTGGACGCTTTCAAGGTCTTTCGCCGCTATCTGGAACTCTACCCAGACGGTCCGCAAGTCAGAGAGAGTGAAAACGTTCACGTCTTCTCGAACTGACTCACCAAGGCTTATATGCTTCTCAATGATCACACCGTCAAATGGCGCACGCAGCTCAAGGCGACTCAGTTGGGGCGAACTTGGCGAAGCCCCCACCGTGGTCAATTTCTGCTTGATGTTTTGCAACGCGATTTCCGACTCAGACAGTGTCGCGCGTGCCTGCAAGTAGTCTTGTTCGGCCGAAACCTTTTCTTGCCACAGCTTGCGCTCCCTCTTGTAAACGGTCGAGGCAAGCGCGTAGCGCTTTTGTGATGCTAACAGTTCACTTCTCATGTCTGCCAGTGCTGCGCTCGATATTGTCGCGAGCACTTGGCCGGTTTTAACCTGCTCGCCAAGGACGGCGGATACGCTTTCAACAATTCCCGATAGCCGCGGCACCACGTGGGCGGTGCGGTCCTCGTTGAATTTAATTTCACCGGGGAACAGCAATGTTTGCTGGAGGGTTGCTGGCCCAGCAGTCTCTATGACTAGACTATTCGCCGCGATCTGTTCATCGGATAACGCAATTTTTCCTTCTTGTCGCTGGAGTAGCGCCACGGCTGTCTTTTTCTCTGCCCCCGCACCCACGCTTACTTCTACATTCAATGAGAAAAAGTGCGGCTCCTCAATTATTTGCTCGCTCTGAAGATACCCTTTCGACCGGCTGAAGGTGATACTTTGAACCGTTCCATTCGGCCGTGTGAGCTGTCCCCTTGCGGTAACGCTATCGATTGGAATACCGGCCCCACTTGAAGCGCTCCAAATGCGTAGGCGGGGTTCCCCTCCTTCCTCGGCGAGCAGCAGTTCCAGCGCAAATCCATTTGTCTGCGTTACTTCACCTCCGTTAGGACCTTGCTCGTGGCTGTCTTCATTGGAGGTTTCAGCTTCGGAGTGGGATTCATGATTTTCTTCTGCAGCATATGCCGTAACCGCAAGAAATGGAGACGTTGCAACCAATGCGAGTCCCAGCGCCAAGCGAAGCGAGCAAACGGTCAATTGATGTTTGAAATTGTTCATGCGTACTCTTTATTTACGACCTAAAATTTGATCTATCTGCGCAAGAGCTTGATAGGCACTAGACAACACGGAGAGGTAACGGACACGTGCTTGAAACAAAGTCCGCTGCGCGTCGAGCACCTCCGTAAAGCCAAATTTTCCAGCTTCAAATCCCTTCCTGGCCGTGTCATACGCTTGGTTCGCAGTCGGCAGGATCACTGATTTAAATTTCTGCGCTGAATCTTTCGAAATATCGAATTCGCTTGCGGCCTGCTGGAGCTCCGTCGTTAACTGGACTTTTGCTCCTTGATAGTCATCTCGACTCTTGTACGCCAACATGGATGCTTCATAGAGATTTCCCTGGTTGCGATCAAAGAAAGGCAGCGGGATCGACACGCCGACGATAGTTTGATTGCGTCCCAATTCGTTATTCCGAGCAACGCCTGCGCTTAACGTCATATCTGGATATCGTTTACTGCGTTCGACCTGAATCTGCGCGCGGCTTCTTTCAACGGCGAGGCGCGCCGACTCCAGCCGTGGAGAGCTCGCGAGCGCCGCAGCAAGGTCATCAAGCGGAGGGCGGATCGGAAGCGTATTGACATCCCCTTTAGCTTGGGTGAACACAGGGGAAGGATTGCCCCAAAACGAGGAGAGCCTTTGTCGTGCAATCTTCAGCGAGTTTGCGGCCATGCTTTGTTCGAGCTCTGTATTTGCTAATTCAACCTGCGCCCGGTTCGCTTCTAACGGAGGAACTTTCCCTGCAGCCACTCGCTGGGCTGCGACGCGTAAAGCGCCGCGGGCAATGTCTACAGTGCTTGCCGCCAGCGCAACTTGCTCTTGTGCAACTAGCACGGTAAAGAAAGCCGCAACCGTTTCAGACCGCACGTCGGCACGAGTGCCTCGCAGATCGCTTCTTGCAACATCCCGCGTGAGTTCTGCGGCGGCAATGCGCGCCGCGCGTTTTCCGCCTAGCTCTATCGGGACACTCAACGTGCTTGTCGTTGTTCGCGTGGACTTTCTATCAGTATCCTCAACTTCGACGCTCAACTCTGGATTCGGAATAACACCCGCTTGTGTCACGATGCCATCAGTGGAAGCGGCGAGATTTCGCGCTGAGGAGAGCGAATGGTTGCTGCTGAGAGCTAACTCGAGCGCCTGATCGAGCGTCAAAGAACTCGCTGGCTCTAGGTGTACAGTTGGGTTGTCGGTACCGTAAAAAGATGTAGGCTGCGCCAACGCAGGCGCAGGCGCACAAAACGCAGCCGCGACCCCAACTATCATTAAGAAGCTTCGCATGAAATTACACCTAAAATGGGCTTTTGGTTTTTAACGTGACAACAAGGCCGCTTCGCCTTCGTCACACCTTTTTCTTCACAGCCATTATTGAGGCATGCCGCCTCTCCTTCGAAAGCACTGGCCACCTCAGTACGTACTTGCGCAAGCCCCTCCGATCCATTGCGCTGTTTTTTTAGCGCCGCAAGCTCAACACTGACGTAAGCGATGGCGGCCACCCTATATAATCAATAACCGCTGTGCGCAGCGATAAAATGTGCTTAGGTGGCCGACTAGAGGTAAACAGTGTTCGCAAGTGAGCCCACAGCCTGCAACGCTCACTGCTGTTATTTAGCAGGCGGATTTTAGTTGAGCCAACCTTTCATAAAACAGACTAGTCGATTACATTTTTGTAATGTCATACTCAACATTCGCGCCGGCTAGAGCCTACCTGTTACGTGAAATGGCCCGGTTTCTTTTTTAAGCCGTCGCGTACTGATTTCTGACATTTTTTCAGTTTGGGATCGGTTGGATATGGCCCGCAGCTTTATAGGCAGCAAGTTCGGCTTGCACCTCTGCCCGAGTCTTGGAGCTATTGACGGGAGTCTCAATCGGATAATCCAGCTCACCGTGACTTAACGTACCTGCCGCGCGAGCATCGAACAGCTCGCTTCGAACCTCTTGACGAGTCTTGGAACTGGCTGGTTGGAGGGAAACTGCTGGATAATCCAACTCGCCATGACTTAAAAGTCCCTGAGTACGAGCCTCCTGCAACTCGGCGACCACCTGGGCTCGGTCTATAGACGCAGGTGCGTCAACATGAGCGGCTTGAGCTGCGCCAATGACTAGGGAAAAAGAAATCATCAATCCCGTAATTACGATCTTCATACAAAACTCCATCTATTAAAAAAAAACAACAGATCGGCAAAAGGGTCATTACCGCCTTTGCGAATAGCAAGATGTTGCCGATGGATGCACTATAAAGAATCGCTCCTAACAATCAGAGGACAGACAGATTACTATTTCGTCATCTTTATGAAACAATCTTCGTATAGCGGCGTGTATTGATTTGAAAGAGCATCTCCATCTGCCTTTTGTGACGATAGAGTGAACTCTGAACGGATCAGCCTGTCCAATTGGGACCGGAAAAATAACATTTTTTTTGTTTTGGGCCCTCATAGATAATGCGCATATTAATCATCGAAGACGAAAGAAAGCTGGCCGACTATGTACATAAGGGGTTAACCGAAAATAATTATGTTGCGGACGTCGCCCGTGACGGAATCAACGGCCTGCACATGGCCCGCGAAGGCAATTACGATGTTGTTCTGCTTGATGTGATGCTGCCCGGTATAGATGGCTATACCATTTTGACAGAGCTAAGGAAAAACAAGTCAACTCATGTCATCATGCTTACGGCGAGAGATAAAGTCGAAGACCGGGTGCGCGGACTAGAGGGCGGTGCCGATGACTATCTGGTGAAGCCATTTGCATTCTCTGAGTTACTCGCCCGTATTCAGGCAGTGCTTCGTCGTGGCCTGACGCGGGAATCATCCATTCTTCAACTTGGTGACCTTGAAATGGACCTAATACGAAGAAAAGTGAGTCGCGCTGGCGACCGTATTGATCTCACCGCGAAAGAGTTCACACTTTTGGCGCTTTTACTTAGGCGCCAAGGCCAGGTGCTTTCCCGGACTGTCCTGGCAGAGAAAGTATGGGAAATGAACTTCGACGGCGATACTAATGCAATCGAAGTCGCCGTTCGCCGTCTGCGTGCAAAGCTGGATGATCGATTCAACGTCAAGTTATTACATACGGTACGTGGCATGGGTTACGTGTTAGAGCTTAGGTCCTTGTGAAACTGTTAAACGCACCATCTATACAACTCCGTTTAATACTTGTGTTCGGGACCATCGCTTTGGTGGGCTCTTGTATAGCAGGTACGGTGCTGTTCAAAGTACTAAGCTATCAGGTCAGGCATCAGGAGTTCGCGGAGCTGACAGGTAAAATAGAACTTATTAAACACCTTGCTTCCCTACAAGAGAACCCGGTTGACGTTAATGCCTTCTCACAATCGATTAAGACGCTGTTGGGGGGACATAAGCACTTAAAGGCTTGGATCACAGACTATGAAGGTGTGCTGATATACGGGGGCTCCCCTCCGCAAATGAAGCGCCAGATATCTAATGGGGAATTTTTGGTGAGGACGTCAGACGGTAGTGAGCTTAGAGCATTGAGGACTCAACTTCGTACAGACTCGTTGAATTACGATCTGGTTGTTGCGATTAATACCAAGCCTGGTAATGAGTTGCTCTACGCGTTTGGGACAACCTTGTTAGCGGTATGTGCAGCATGGGTTGTATGCGTCTCTATGTTTGCGGCATGGGCTGTACGAAGATCGCTTTCGTCAATTCGCCAACTTTCCGAACAAGCATCGCGAATCCGGCCTGAAGACTTGTCAATACGGCTACCTATTGAGAACATCGATACAGAGTTGCGTGAATTATCCATAGCCTTTAATCACACCTTGGATCGCGTTCAGGAAGCGTACCGCCAAATGGAAGGATTTAATGCAGACGTCGCGCATGAATTGCGCACGCCGTTGGCCACGTTGATCAGCGGTTCAGAGATCACACTCAGTAGAGCTCGTTCTGCCGAAGAACTCCGAGAAACCGTATCGTCCCATCTGGAAGAGTTGGAGATGGTTCAACTCATGATAAACGATATGCTTTTCTTAGCCCGGGCGGATAGCGGTGCAGCGATATCTGAACTCACCTCTACTTCCATTGGGAAGGAAATTGCCATTGTTATCGACTATTATGAAGCGATGCTTGAGGAGTCCGGCGTGGCCGTCAATACGGTGGGAAATGCTCAAGTATTGGCAAACTCACGATTAATACGGCGGGCCATTTCTAACCTTGTTTCTAACGCGATCAAGGCTAGTCCGCGCGGAGAATTAATAACGATTGGGATCCATGAGGATCCTGAGGCCATTCAAATTATAGTTCGTAATAGTGGCGCAGGTATTCCCGTAGATATCCTGTCGAAAATCTTTGATCGATTTTTTCGCGCTGACTCTGCTCGGACTCAACGACCCGAAGGCCATGGCCTTGGTCTTGCCATCGTTAAGGCCATCGCACGTATGCACGGAGGGGAAACCGTTGCACGTTCAGGTAAGAATTGGAGTGAGGTTGGTTTCAATATAAGTAAAAAGCGATTAAACCCCTAACCATTTGTTGACTAATATTTTCAAAATGCATTGACGAAGTTTTTATGGATCCCCCTAAGTGGGGCATATCGACTGGTTCCGTCCTGCATGAACAAACTCTGAGATACGTCCCGAAGAAAGCTCTTGTAAGCGTCGGGTCAAATCACATTATGGTAAACAATCTGGAAAGCGCATCCTATTGATCAGAAAGGTTTTATCAACTGTGCCTACTTCGCAGACTGTCGTTGCACTTCTTGTTGATATTCAGTTCCCGAACGCAAGCGGACGTATTCCGCATATGCAGCTCTGTACTCAGGCCGGAAAGTATCCGGGGGGCTGCGGCCCCGCCAGAACTTGTCCAGCCCTGCACGCTTCCAGAGCGCGAGATCAGCATTAACCTCTGCGCGGGTTTTGGATTTTCCGTAGACGTTAGCTGTGTTCTGCTTGATTTCCTGGCCAGCGAGCACTGACTGACGCACCTGCGAAGAACACGCAGTCGTCGCGGCTGCGCAGACTAGGACGGCTATCACTAAACGAATTTTTGGCATGGGCATAGTTCTTATTTCAACACTCGGATGACATTGCTTTGTTACTTATCGAATTAACTCAACTCACATTGAACCAATTGACTGAGAGTCATGTGGATATTCTACTGTAACCATTTTGACAGACTCCGCACATCCAGATTACATTTTCGTAAGCTTTTTATAATGGCAGCCAGTTTTCTATAATTTCTTTCACGCGTCAGAAGTGGTCCTCGCCACGCCCCTTGCTACCGACTACCAAAATCCTTCTTTCGTCGTTCGAGACGGAGTAAAGTTTACTTGCGGCGGGCGCCGGATGTCTACTGACTCCGAGACGATTCTGACGTTTCCCTATGCTCCTCAACATGAACACGGAGGAGCTAGCTAGAAGATCACTAGCATCAGTTATAGGCGGTTTTGACTTCTGCTTCCACAAGCGTCTTCAACTGTTCAAAACCGAATTTCGGTAGTGGTTTCCCATTAACAAAAAATGTTGGTGTTTGAGTTACCTGCAGTGCACGAAGGTCAACTTTATCCTGATCGACGATAGCCGCTATCGTTGGATTGCTCATGTCTTTGCGGACTTTATCAATGTCCAGATCCGACGCCTTCAGATAACCCCAGATCAAATTGACCTGCGGGTTATCATGCGAAGCCCATTGCGGCTGCATTTGGAGAACCGTTTCTAACGTTGACCAGTACTTATCTTGAAGCCTAGACGCTTCAAGAATCTTAGCAACCTCCTCAGAGCCTTCATGAAATGGTGCATAACGAAGAACGAGTTTCACCTTGCCCCCATTAATGTTCACGAGTTGTTTGACGGCAGGATAAAACGCTCGGCAGGATTCACATGCCGGATCAAAAAACTCGACGATAGTGACTTTCGCGTCGACAGGACCATATACAGGCGAATGCATTCGCTCGAACTCTGTGGTTTTTGTACTGGCTAACTGCGCTTTTTTACGAACCTGACTCTGCTCGTACACGAAACCGCTGATGGCGAAAACCATAACCGCCAGGATACTGGTTAAGACAAGAACTGTTTGTTTTTTCACTTTAAAGGACCTTTTTTTACGAAGAGAAGCGCGGCGATTGCCGTAAATGCCAGTAATGACAATAGAGGTATGGAAATGAAACCAAAAAGGTTTAAATTCACTTCAGCGCAAGACGGGCCTTGCCCACAAGGCTGAAGGGCTGGAGGAATAACGCCTAGGTAAAGTAGATTGTGATAGAGCGCCACGAACCAGCCGCCAGCGACCATCGGTAACGCATACACAAAGACACGCACATCTGAGGTTGCGAGGCCCACCGCCAGAATAAGAACGAGCGGAAACATAAAAATACGCTGATACCAGCACAACTCGCAAGGGATGAACCCCATGACTTCACTGAAAAACAAGGCACCTAACGTTGCGGTCAGAGCAATCACCCATGCCGCAAATACTCGGCCCCACCGAGGCCCTGAAAGTTGGTTGCTGACTACCATAAAACGTCGATCCTTAACGATGTGCTTCAAAAAGTGGAGGCAAGGGTTGTAATGGCGATGGCTATCAGAAGGTAGAGGGTACTTAGCCAATACTTCCAAGGGCCGGGAACATCTTGAGCAGCCAAATTGCAAAACGGACCAGTTGCCCGCTGGCCACGGCGATGCCCATCAGCACCAGAATCGCGCCAGTGACTATTTGCAGGTAGCGGCCGGTTCGGCGTAGCGCGCCGAGCCGACGCATAAACGGTGCCATGAAGTAGGCTGACAGGAGAAACGGCACGCCAAGCCCTAACGCATAAACACCTAGCAGCAGCATCCCCTGGCCTACGCTCTGATACGTGGCACCCAGCACAAGAATACCGCCGAGCACTGGCCCAATACATGGGGTCCAACCAAAGCCAAAGGCCATACCCAGCACGGTAGCGGACCACGGATTACCCCCAACACCTGCCCCTGGCTCGAAACGGTAGTAGCGCTGCGTCCATACGGGGGCTCGCACCACCCCCATAATCAGTAGGCCTGCAACAACAATAATGACCCCTGCAACAATATTGAGTTCATAGCGGTAGGATAAAAACAAGCGCCCGATCGCTGTGATGCTGGCACCTAGGACCAGAAAAACCAAAGAAAACCCCAGGACGAAACATGCACTCAGACCCAGCGTTCGCCGTCGTGCGGCGCGTGCCTCTGTTGACGACGCGCCAGGCGCCACTGAGCCACCGGCAATATAAGAGAGGTAACCCGGTACGAGCGGTAAAACACATGGCGATAAGAACGACGCGATGCCTGCGACAAACGCGGTCAATAGTCCGATGGCGGTTAGCTCAAGCATCGCGTTTCTCCCATAATATAATAAGTCGCATGGCTATTTCTCACCGTCGTTTGCCTTGGTCGATGAAGACAACAGCGCGGCATCGATCAAAGCTTCGACCTGTGGGCTATCCCAAGCGGCAGGTCCCAACGTACGCCCTATTTCACGACCCTCTTGATCGATCAATAAGGTTGTAGGAACCCCCGGAGCGCGAAGAATGTTGGACACCTTTGAGGCCGGATCAAAATATCCACGCAACGTCTGCACGCCAAATTCCTGATAGAAGGGCTTGACCAGTGCGGAGTCCCGATCAATTGATAACGCCACCACTTCGAATGTTGGACCACCCCGCTTGGCATTGAGCCGATCCAGCGACGGCATTTCTTCTCTGCATGGCGGACACCAGGTAGCCCAAATATTGAGCAAAACGACACGGCCCCGAAAATCAGCCAGGCTCACTGTTTTTCCCGCCTCATTCTGAAAGGAGATGGTGGGCAGTTCGCGCGGAGTATGCCAACGCATAAAACGCTGGTCACCTATGTCCACCGCAATATTGAGCACATTATCAAGGAAGCTTTTCGAGGCATTATTACGTTGGTACAAAAACAAAGCTGTCGCGACGGCGATCACGCTGATTAACGCCATCGCCGCCCATGCAATTATCTTAAAAGAGTTCTTCATTATTAATATTCAACATCCATCAGTTCTTGGCGGCCGCCGTTTCGGCTTGTTCTCGGCGCGCCCGCTCTATGGTGTTTGCGACGGCCTGCGCGGCGTCCGAATCAGCTGGAAGCAGTCCGAGTAACTGTTGCCAGTAATCGATAGCTGCCGGATAGTCTTGGCGCTCAAGCGCTGCGGCGCCCGCCAAAGTCAAAGCGAATGGCTCCCTAGGATTGAGCGATAGCGCGCGCTCCAGCAATTGCGTCGGCTCCCCTTTAAATCCAGCTTGATTGCTTCTAGCAAGTGTTTCGGCATACTCCGACAGTGCCAAAGGATCCGCCTGGATGACGGCAGTCGCTTTGGCAAAGGCCGCAGCAGCATCTTCATACTTTTCAAAATAGCGGTAGGAGCGGGCCAGCATGAGCCAGCCAGGAGCATCATCAGGATTGCGCGCCAGCCTCGCCGCGAGCGAATCCACCATGGCCTGCACATCGGCTTGCGTCATAGCAGGCGCGCTTTGCACTGGCGGAGGGGTAATCGCTGCGAGGTTACCTAACGCTAAATAGGTAAGCGTTGCAGCCACTGGCAAGACGATGGCCAGCGCTATCGCTGCTTGCTTGCTGCTCTGGCGTCGTAGTCCAGTACTCTGAGCTGGTGTTGCCTCATCGAGCGCACGTCGTTGCAGCTCTTGTTGGGCCGCTGCGTGATCAGGCAAAGACAATATACCGTTCGCACGATCCTGCTCCAGCTCAGCCAATTGGTCGCGCAACACTCTCGCATTAACGGCGTGATGTTCAAGACTGCTATCTAGTTTGGGGCCGCGCCACAGAGCCAGCCCTAGCCATAAGGTGACACTAGCTGCAAGTAATGCAGCAATAAAGATAAAAATAAAATTCATGGTGATGTTCCGTTGTCCGTGGTTTGCGCTAGCAGCGCCTGCGCTCTCTTGCGCTCATCGTCGCTTAGCGATGCATCAGCCACGCTGTTTTTGCGGCGACGCAATGTTGTCGCCAGAACGAGGAGCCCAAAGGCCAGCAGCAACATGGGGCCAAACCATAGCAATAGCGTGGTGGCTTTTAATGGCGTGCGATAGAGTACGAAATCACCATAACGATCAACCATATAGGTTCTGATCTCGGTATCGCTTTTGCCAGCCTGGATCTGCTCGCGTATCTGTTGGCGCAAGTCCACGGCCAGGTCGGCGCGTGAGGCTGCGATCGACTCGTTCTGGCACACCAAACACCGCAATTCAGCGGCGATGTCCAGCATGCGCTTTTCCGTCGCCGCGCTATCCGCCCACGATGGCAAGGCAATAACGGCACACAACAATGTCAACCACCAATGTTTCATTTTTCAAGCTCCCGGATCAGGGGTAGAAGCGTGTCGCGCACCGCAGTCTCGGTTACTGCTCCGATGTGCTTGTAACGAATGAGCCCGGCCTTGTCGATAACAAAGGTCTCAGGTACGCCATAAACGCCATAGTCAATACCCACGCGCCCTTGCGTATCGGATACGGACAAGACATATCCATTGCCATGGCGTTCCAACCACGAAATCGCTTCCCCGCGTACATCCTTGTAGTTAAGACCAACTATGGGTACTCCGTGCGTTTTAGCCAACGCCGTAATCACGGGATGCTCTTCAAGACAGGCATAACACCAAGAAGCCCACACGTTCAGCAGCCACACTTTGCCTTTCATGGCTTCCGGTGAAAACGTTTCTTCGGGCGACGCCAATTGGGGCAACGTGAAATTCGGTGCCGGCTTGTTAATCAAAGGCGAAGGTACTTCGCTGGGCTTGAGGGTCAAACCGAAAGCCAGGAAGCCGACCAGCACGACAAAAGCAACCAACGGCCATACAAAGCGACTCATGATGTGGCCCCTGCAGCCACCAAGGCGGCCTTTCGTTCGCGACGCTTAAGTCGATAACGGCGATCACTGATAGCTAATAACCCACCCAACGCCATCAAGATGCAACCTATCCAGATCCAGTCAACGAATGGTTTGTAGTAAACACGTACGCTCCAGGCGTCGTCAGCAAGCGGCTCACCCAGAGCGACGTACACGTGACGCAAACCGTTGGCATCAATAGCCGCTTCTGTCATGGGCATTTCGGAGGAGATGTAGCTGCGTTTTTCGGGATGAAGCAGACGCAAGATCCGACCATCGCGTGACAACTCGATGTCACCGACTTCTGCGACATAATTAGGTCCCTGTGCTTTATTGACGCCTAGAAACTTCAACTCATAGCCCCCCCCTGTGCTTACCGTGCTGCCAGGCGTCATACGCACGTCCTGTTCAGTTTCATAGCCCATGACGAGTGTCACTCCCGCTACGAACACGGCAATACCCAAATGGGCCAGATGCATGCCTAGCCAGCTAAGCGGTTGGGCTCGCAGCCCAGTGCGCGTAGCCCGCATACGGTCAACGATGCCCTTAACCACCGCAGTGGCAATCCACGTGGCCAGTGCCAAGCCTAAAGCCGCCAACGCCGACCAACGCCCCAGCATAAACGGTGCGCCAACACCGACCACAAGCGCCACCACAGCCGGAACGTGCAAGTGTTTTATCAGAGCGCTTATCTTGGCTGACTTCCAGTTAGCCACCGGGCCTACCGCCATGAGAAGCAACGCGGGCACCATCAGCGGTATGAAAACGGCATTAAAGTAGGGCGGCCCCACCGAAAGTTTGCCTAACCCGAGCGCATCAATGAAAAGCGGATACAAGGTGCCGAGAATGACGGCACCCGCTGCTACGGCCAACAACACGTTGTTCATTAGCAAGAGCGATTCACGCGATATCAGTTCAAACCGTCCACCCATACCCACCTTGGGCGCACGCAGCGCAAATAAAAACAAGGACGAGCCCACCACAACGGCGAATAACATCAAAATGAACACGCCTCGGCGCGGATCGGTGGCGAAGGCGTGTACTGACGTCAATACGCCTGACCGTACGAGAAAGGCCCCCAGCAATGAAAGCGAGAACGTGCTGATGGCAAGCAGCACTGTCCAGTTCTTGAAACTGGCACGCTTTTCAGTTACCGCCAGGGAGTGAATCAATGCAGTACCCACCAGCCACGGAATAAACGAAGAGTTCTCTACCGGGTCCCAGAACCACCAGCCGCCCCAACCCAGTTCGTAGTACGCCCACCAACTTCCCAAGGCGATACCCAAGGTCAGGAACAACCACGCTGCCGTCGCCCAGGGCCGGGACCAACGGGCCCACGTCGAGTCGAGCTGCCCCGCCAACAGTGCGGCAATGGCAAATGCGAACGCCACCGAAAATCCGACATACCCCATGTACAGCAATGGCGGATGAAATATCAGTCCAATGTCTTGCAGTAGCGGATTCAGGTCCATACCTTCTATGGCCGCAGGTACCAGGCGCTCGAACGGGTTAGAGGTAAGCAGCACAAAGAGCAGGAATCCAGCCGTGACCAGGCCCAGCACTCCCAATACGCGTGCAACCATGACATCGGGCAGTTGCTTTGAGAACACACTTACTGCGTACGCCCAGCCTGTTTGCATCAGCAGCCACAGCAAGAGCGATCCTTCGTGGCCGCCCCAGACGGCGGCTATGCGGTAAAGCAAGGGCAATTGCGAGTTGGAGTTCTGGGCGACGTAAGCCACCGAAAAATCCTTAACGATGAAGGACCAACCAAGCGTCGCGAAGCTAACAATAATTAAAAGGAACTGTGCGCGCGCGGCAGGTCGAGCAAAGGAGATCCAGACAGCATTGCCACGCGCCGCGCCAGCGAGGGCTAAGCAGCCTTGCGCAAGCGCCACGAATAGCGTCAGAATCAGAGAGAAATGACCGAGTTCAGGAATCATGAGCGTTATGGCCTCGTAGCAATCGTGTTCTTGGCGGCCTCATCCAGCGCATGCTGCGCCTCGGGGGGCATATAGTTCTCATCGTGTTTGGCAAGCACCTCTTCTGCCCGGAACAAGCCATCGGCCCCGAGCTTGCCTTGGGCCACTACCCCTTTGCCCTCGCTAAACAGGTCAGGCAATATTCCCGTATAACTGACCGGTATCATTTTGGCGGTATCGGTCACAACGAACTTCACTGTCAGCCCATCACTTTGGCGCTGCACGCTGCCGGTTTGCACCATGCCGCCGACACGGAACGTCCGCTCCTGGGGGGCTTCACCGGCACTCACCTGCGTAGGGGTGAAAAAGAACACAAGATTGCTTTGAAAAGCGTTGAGTACTAGGGCTGTGGCAATGCCGAATGCGGCCAAGCCACCAGCAATGAGCGCGAGGCGCTTATGGCGATTTTTCATCGAGATTCCTCTTCCCTTAGGATTGACTGGCGCTTTACTTGCGATAAAGCCACTTTGCGGCGCTGGCGCAGCAAGAACCATTCAGTGCAAAGAGCGACCAGGGTGACGGCGACTGACCCCCACACGTATTGCCCATAGCCGCCCATCGCAAAAAACTCAGCAGGACTTGTCCAATTCATTGTTTTACCTCCTTCAATTCATCTAACCACCCAGCATGGTGTTCGCGTTCTAAAATGATGCAGCGCACGCGCATCAGCGCGATTGCCACCGTGTACATCCATGACGCCAAGGCCATAAGCAGCATGCCAATGAGCATGAGCGCGGCCATTGAAGGGGCTTGTGTCAACGAAACAGATGCACCTTGATGCAAGGTGTTCCACCATTGCACCGAGAAATAAATAATCGGAATATTGACCACGCCGACAAGGGCAAGGACAGCACCGGCCTTATCCGCGCGCCGCGGCTCATCAACCGCTGACTGAAGCGCCATAAAACCGATGTACAAAAACAATAGAATCAGTTCGGAGGTCAGGCGCGCATCCCAGACCCACCAGGTCCCCCACATAGGCTTGCCCCATAAGGCGCCCGTCCAAAGTGAAAGAAACGTGAACATGGCGCCGGTGGGAGCCAAGGCCGAGGCCATCATGGCGGCTAAACGATTGTTAAATGCCAATCCCACAGCAGCCCAGAAAGCCATGACCAAATAAATGAACATCGACATCCAGGAAACTGGCACATGCAGGAAGATGATGCGATAGCCCTCGCCTTGCTGGGCGTCAGTGGGCGCCATGAAGAAACCCACGTACGCCCCTATGATCGCCAGAATCGCAGCGGCGGCCGCAAACCATGGAATCAGCTTGCCGGCAAGGGGATAAAACATTTTTGGCGATGAATACTTAAACCAATTAATCATTCACTTGCTCATTATTCCAACGCAATCCGTAGTGCCACGGTCGTGGCCAACGGTGCAAAAAAACCAGTTAAAACCAGCACGGCGCCCAGCAACGACAGATTCGCCGTAGCGCCCAGGCCGGCTGCGGCGGCGTCCACCGAACCCGCGCCAAAGATCAGCACTGGCACATACAGCGGAAGTACAAGCAAGGCGACCAGGACACTGCCGCCTCGCAGGCCCAGGGTCAAACTCGCTCCGATCGCGCCAATAAAGCTAAGCACCGGCGTACCAAGGGCCAGCGACGCAGCCAGCACCAATAACGACGGGGTTGGTAAGTCAAATTGCAATGCCAGCAGGGGAGCTAGCAACGTCAAGGGCAAACCCGTCAACAGCCAATACGCGACCACCTTGCCGAGCACCAGCATTCCCAGCGGAGCGGGTGAAAGGGCCATTTGCTCCAGGGTGCCGTCGGCATAATCCTGTTCGAACAACCGATTAAGCGACAACATAGTCGCCAGCAACGCCGACACCCAAAGAATGCCCGGCGCGATCTGCCGCAACGTGTCACGCTCAGACCCAATGCCCAACGGAAACAGGCTGACCACAATGACAAAGAAAAAAAGCGGTGTCAGCACATCGGACTTGCGTCGCATAGCGAGCCTTAAATCCCGATGTATTACCCCTCGCAGTACGGATAAGCCAATCGTGTCGCTCATACGCCTACCCGTATAACGTGTGTCGCGCCGGCTAAGGTCAAATCCTGATGTGTCGTCAAGACAGCGACCCCGCCATCACTCAGATGCTGGTCAATCACCCGTACTACCCATTGGCCCGCTTGGGTATCCAATGCCGTCAGGGGTTCATCCAGCACCCACAAGGCACGCTTTTGCAGCAGGAGCCTGGTCAGATTTACACGGCGCTTTTGCCCCTGCGACAAAGCCCGCACCGATAGATGCTCCCTCCCCTGCAGTCCAGCCAGCCGTAAGGCTTCGTGCACAGCGTCCTGGGTAACCGATTCGTCAGTCAACGCCATGCTGGAAATCAAGTTCTCGGTAGCGCTTAGATCATCCTTCAGGCCCAACGGGTGGCCGCAATACAGTAACTGACGACGGTACTCATCTCCAAGCTTCTTAATCGGGCTGGTCTGCCAATGAATAACGCCGGCAGCCGGAGGCGTTAGCCCCACCAGCATGCGCAAAAGGCTGGTTTTGCCGCTACCGTTCTCACCGCGCACCAACAGGCACTCGCCAGCCTTAAGCTGAAAGTTCAGGTTATGAAATAGGCGTCGCTCACCGCGCACGCAGTCCAGATTGATGGCTTCAAGCACCGTCGACCTTTGCTCGCAAAAACGTTAATCACCAGGTGATATCGGTATTTAGGCTAAGCGCCGATCTGCAACGGATCATCCGTTACATGCGGCACTACGCGCTACCGTCGCAAGTAGCTGGGCGCACGCTCAAAGTTAATTGAACGCGACGACGCTGAGAACGTAGGTGTGGGGCAGGAGGAAAGTCGAATCAGCGGCGTGCCAGCTTAGGCAACGAAAAGCCACTGGGGCCGCTCGGGCCGCTCGGAATAGGTCGGTAAGCTTAGCAGCGCCTCTTGAAACTGGGGGGCCAAGCTAGACGATAAGGAAAGGATAGTTTGATGTACAGATGAAGTAATCGACGCCGCTGGTGCTTGGCACGAATGTTCGTGCTGATCCAGGCCTGTCGAGGTTGAACTGATTTGCTTTGACACGTCGATTAAATCGACACGCGGCTCTTGACCGCCACTATCACAGGCCTCGACGCAAATCTCCCGATCTGGCTGGCAATACATACTCACGACGCCCCAGGAGGCCTGGAGCGGCAGCATAAGCAGCATAAAAATAAGGAGGAATTTCTTCATTGCGACGACGATTGTAGCAAGTGAAAAGCGTGTCTTACAAATGAGGGTATGAAAAGTAGAAGCCGGGGGTCGGTTACTTTGCAATCGCGATGTTTGTCTCCATAGAAAACGCAAGAGAATCCCCATCCCGAAAGCCTTGGATGATAGCGTGCGTCTCCATCCTTACTTCGTCCACCAAAGCGAGGCGCTCTGCGACATCCATAGATGCAAACGCTGGCACGGACGTGGCTGCGCCCAGTATTGAAAACTGGACAAACCTTTCCGGCTCAGGCATGCGAATAAGCAGTGTTTCAGGAGTGATTTCGATATCTTGAAAGCCCGCCTCGCTGAGCAACGTGTATAACTCCTCGGGGTTTGATAATGAAAAGGCAACGTCGACGTCCGTGATGGGCGTATCGAGATGGCGTGCGGTTGCCGTAAACAGCGCCTCATATACGGGATGTCGGTTCAGGGACTGCCAGACACTGATGCCTGCTCTACCGCCACCGCGTAGCACGCGACGCATTTCGCGAACTGAAGCCGCCCGGTCTGGAAAGAACTGGAGTCCTTGTTGACATAGCACAAGATCAAACGCGTCACCGGGAAGTTCGAGGCGAGTTGCATCACCCACTTGCCAGAGTATCGAAGCACCAGCCGGTGACGGTTGTGCACGGCCTACCTCGAGCATTTCTGAATTGATATCCAGAGCAAGGACCTGACCGCTTATCCCAACCATGGGACCGACCTGTCGTGCGACACTGCCCGTACCGCACGCAAGATCCAAAACTCGCTCGCCGGGTTTGGGTGACGCCAATTCAAGCACTACGCGCGTCCAAGGATCTGCAATAGCACGGCTAAGGTAGCACTCATATACTTCTGCTGGACTGAGAGTTGATTGCTGGCTCAATGTATTCTCCTTGATCACGATTACACGCACTCCAATGTCGCAACAAACCCGAATTTAGTTTGCAGAACCGGGCTTGCAATTGAGTAGCCCCAGCATACCGGGGCTACATCGAAAGTGTTGGCCTTACGGAATGCTGCGGTATGTGATTCCATTGGGATTGGGGCCGACTGAATAGGTAGCGACCACATCTTGAGTGCTTGTGTCGATTGCACTGACGGTGTTGTCTTTGGTGTTGGTAATGAATACGAAACCGCCATCGGTGCTCGCGACCACACCATGTGCGCCTTTGCCAGTGACCACTGTGTTTATAACGCTTTGGCTTTTCGTGTCGATCACCGAAACCGTGTTATCCGGATTGTTATCGCTTCCCTGGTTAGCTACGTACATTTTGCTGCCGCCAGCTGCTGCGTAGAGTTGAATGGGGTTACGCCCGACGCTTACGGTCTTTATGACTTTCCTGGAGGAAGTATCGATGATCGCCACACTGTCTTCATCTCGTAGCGACACATAGACGTGCTTACCATCGGGCGTGAAGGCCACTTGTACCGGTGCTTTGCCAACAGAAACGCGCGCCGCCTCTTTAAGGCTTTGGGTATCGATGATCGATACCGTATTGTCGGTAACGTTTGCTACATAAAGCTCCCGTCCGTCCGGGCTTAACCGCAAGCCGTGCGGATAACCTCCAGTAGCAACTTCAGCGATGACTTTCTTCCCTTGGATGTCGACTACCGATACCCGATCTGTATCGGCGTTCGTGATATAGGCGTAGCGTCCGTCCCGACTGGTGACGACGTGCGAAGGGTGGCTCCCAGCAGGTAGTGCTTCCAGTGCCTGTCCGAGCTCGCTAGCGTTGAGAATTAGTAACCCGGCGTCACCCTCCGCGTGCGAATCGGCTTTAACAGAAGTCGAAGTCCCTCCTGCGCCGCCATGCGTCCCATGACCACCAGTCTTCACGGCTGGTGTACCGACGGCAAGCAATGTCTTGCCGTCGGGGGAGATTTGGACATTATGTGGTATGACAGCTATTTGCGCTGTACGCACATCCCCCGTACTTAGGGTGATTTCGCTAATAGAACCATCTCCTTCATTGGCGCTATACACGACGCCATTTGGCAAGGTTGCGGCGTGGACTGCGGTTGCGGACAGTGCAAAGGCAATGGCAACAAGAACGGGACGAATTCTAAACATGTTGAATCTCCAATATGAGCAAAGTGGGTTGGCTTCAAAGGTGGCATCAGAGCCGCTTGATGACAACTATATTGGCCGGCCACTGACAGGACGATGACTGCAGCATTACTCTTTCGTAATGCTGCAACATTAGCCCCAATGCATCAAAACCGACCGAGCTGGCCACCGCCACTGCGAGCGGTCCTCTTAACCGCCAGAAGAAGACTCCTCCGTACACGGCACGCCGATAAATTCCCGGCCGACAGCCGCGCACATGACAAAAATGTAATGCGTCAGAAGCTTAAATAACGACTGGGTATGTGGCATGATGGACTCTGACCCTATTTACCTGGGTGCGGGGGAGGTTCGACCGTTGTGTATAGACCGGACTCGTGCTCGTTTCTGGAAGGTTATCGTCGCAATGGCACAGCAAAATTCTGAATCCCATCACGAACACAACGCCAAACCGCTGGCCTCTGGTTCGCAACTCATCGATCCTGTATGTGGTATGCGCGTAACAAAAGACTCTCCTCAACAGGTTCAGCATAAAGGCGAGTCGTTCTATTTTTGCAGTATAAAGTGCTTGGAAACATTCAAGCGTGATCCTGAGAAATTCACTGTCCAACGTAGTAGTGACGAAAAGGATCATGAGCAAGTAGCTCCCGGCACTATCTATACCTGTCCGATGCATCCTGAAATCCGACAGGATCACCCGGGGAGCTGTCCGAAGTGCGGTATGGCGCTCGAGCCGCTTATGCCCAGCCTCGATGACGATAATCCTGAGCTGAAAGACTTCTCGCGCAGATTTTGGTGGACGCTGCCCTTTACCGTTGTCGTCACTGTGCTGGCCATGTTCGGTCCTCGGTTCGGCTGGTTTAACATAACGACGCAAACGTGGATCGAGCTCGTGCTCTCGATTCCTGTGGTGTTATGGTCGGGGCAGCCATTTTTCGTGCGTGGCTGGCAATCGATTATCAACCGCAGCCCTAACATGTGGACGCTCATTGGGCTGGGCACAGGTGCGGCATTTGTCTACAGCACCGTTGCGACGGTCGCCCCGGGCGTATTTCCTGAAACGTTCATGTCGATGGGGCGCGTTGACGTTTACTTTGAAGCCGCAGTGGTCATTATTTCCTTGACACTATTCGGCCAGGTTCTCGAGCTGCGGGCGCGATCGCAAACTTCGGCCGCCATCAAGTCTTTACTTGGCCTGGCCCCCAAGACGGCCCGCCGCATCAACGCGGACGGAACCGAAGAGGACGTACCGCTTTCGAATGTCCATGAAGGCGATCGTTTGCGCGTGCGCCCAGGGGAAAAGGTACCGGTGGATGGCCTTGTCGAAGACGGCACGAGTTCCTTGGATGAGTCGATGCTAACCGGAGAATCTCTGCCGGTGAGCAAGCGGCCAGGCGACAGAGTCATCGGGGCAACCATGAATACGTCTGGTGCGCTGGTGATCCGTGCCGAGAAGGTCGGCTCGGCCACGGTGCTCTCGCAAATCGTCCAGCTCGTCGCCCAGGCGCAGCGCTCCCGCGCACCGATGCAACGCATGGCTGACCTTGTGGCCGGTTATTTCGTCATGGCCGTGGTCGCCATCGCCATCGTCACGCTGTTTGTCTGGGGCATTTTCGGTCCACAGCCAAGCTGGGTTTATGGCTTGATCAACGCCGTAGCCGTGTTGATCATCGCCTGCCCTTGTGCATTGGGGCTGGCCACACCCATGTCCGTCATGGTCGCAACGGGCCGAGGCGCCACGCAAGGCGTGCTCTTTCGCGATGCAGCCGCGATCGAGAACCTGCGCAAAGTCGATACGCTGATTGTCGATAAAACCGGCACCTTGACCGAAGGCCGGCCCGCGTTCGAGCAAGCGATCCCCGCCGGCGATATGGAAGCCGACGAGGTGCTGCGCCTTGCCGCAAGCCTGGATCAGGGCAGCGAACATCCCTTGGCCGACGCCATCGTCGACGCGGCGCGCAAGCAAGGCATGGCCTTGAGTCCCGTCTTTGATTTTGAATCGGGCAGCGGCATTGGCGTTCGCGGCCAGGTCGACGGCAAAATGTTGGCATTGGGCAATACCGCGCTCATGCAGCAAGAAAGGGTGGATGTCCTGCCGCTGACTACCACCGCTGAGTCCTTCCGGACCACGGGCGCCAGCGTCATGTATCTTGCAGTTGATGGCCGGTTGGCGGGCTTGCTGGCCGTCTCCGATCCCATCAAGGACAGTACGCCTGAAGCGATGCGCACGCTGAAGGCGGCGGGAGTCCGCGTCATCATGGCCACCGGAGACGGCGTCTCGACCGCGAAAGCCGTCGCGAAACGCCTGGGCATTGACGAAGTTTACGGCGAGGTCAAACCCGCCGACAAGCTGGACTTGGTTAACAAGCTCCAATCGCAGGGGCGCATTGTCGCCATGGCGGGCGACGGCATCAACGACGCACCGGCTCTAGCCAAAGCAAATGTCGGCATTGCCATGGGAACCGGCACCGACGTGGCCATGAACAGTGCCCAAATCACGCTGGTCAAAGGGGATCTACGCGGTATCTCCACGGCTCAGCACCTGTCAAACATGACGGTGGCCAATATGAAGCAAAACCTCGGCTTCGCATTCATTTACAACGCACTGGGCGTGCCGCTGGCAGCGGGTGTCTTATATCCGTTTACTGGACTTTTGCTCTCGCCGTTGATCGCGGCACTGGCCATGAGCCTGAGTTCGGCGTCAGTCGTATTTAACGCACTACGACTGCGAAAATCCGTCTAAGGCCAAGTTTTCCTTGCGTGTGCGCGACATCCAATAATAGTAGACATAGACCACGGTCATTACAGCTTTGTAATGACCGTGACATCTCTGTGACAGGCCATGGTGAGTATAGTCAAGACAGTAGCCAACCTCTTGACTATTAATTGCTGCAAGGAGCTCACCATGAGAAAAGTTCGTTTAGTTGTTTCTTCTATTATTTTAAGTTCGGCTAGCGCTCTAGCCCTGGCTCAGACCGCAGACGAGCACAACGTCCACCATCCTGAGTTGGTTGCGACGGGCGGGACGTCAGCATCAGGCCAAACAGATGTGGATCCGGCTCTGTTAGAAAAGCAAATGGATACGCACATGCAGACGATGCATGCATTTCATGAAAAGCTTCAGAAGGCGAGCCCCGATGAACGGCAAGCACTGATGTCCGAGCACCATAAGCTAATGCAGGAAGGCATGAAAATGATGGGAATGGCTTCTGCCAGAATGCAAGGTATGGGAATGAAGGACGGTATGTCTCCCCAAACAGCCGAAAAGACTTCCACGAAATCATCAGCGGCACACCACACGATGATGCTAAAGCGCATGGACATGATGCAGTCGATGATGCAAATGATGATGGATCGCATGCCTGCGCCTACTACTCCAGCCCAGTAACCTAGTCTTCTTAAGGACCATGAACTGACAACCAATGGGTAAACCGACATGACCACCAAAAAATCGTATAGACCGCAGGAAATAGTCCGCCCTGATGCATCAGAAAAAGGCAGTACAGCTGGCCCACCAGGAAATACTCTGGGGGTTTTGTCAGCTGCTGGACTGCCGTCGGTCGACGCGATGAGGGAGTATGCAGTCGATGCTTGGCAACGAAGCATCCTCTATGCAGACGTGATGCGCCAGCGCGGCAACCAGTACCAGGCCCACCTCACCGAAGACGTTCCGCATGTCCTGGACTTCCCTTCTGAAGTGGTTATGTCCGGCCGGGACCTGCCTCGTCCCGTGAACTATTGGCTGGTACGGATCCTACCGCCTGACGATAAGCCCGCGGACCCCATGAAGCGGCCGTTCGTGGTAATCGATCCACGCGCCGGCCACGGCCCCGGCATTGGCGGCTTCAAAGTCGACAGCGAGATCGGTGTGGTGATCGGCGCCGGCCATCCATGCTATTTCATAGGCTTCTTGCCCGACCCAGTACCGGGGCAGACGATCGAAGACGTGATGCATGCCGAAGCCGCCTTTCTGGAAAAGGTGATTGCCCTGCACCCGTGCCGCGAGGGCAAACCGGCCGTCATCGGCAATTGCCAGGCGGGCTGGCAGATCCTGATGACCGCAGCGATGCGCCCCGAATTGTTCGGCCCAATCATTGTCGCCGGCGCACCGCTGTCGTATTGGGCTGGCTGGCGCGGGCGTAACCCCATGCGCTATGCCGCAGGCCTGCTTGGTGGCAGTTGGCTCACTGCAATGACCAGCGACCTTGGCGCTGGACGCTTTGATGGCGCCTGGTTGGTGCAAAACTTCGAAAACCTGAATCCAGCCAACACGCTATGGAGCAAACAACACCACCTATACACCAACATCGACACCGAGGCCTCACGCTACTTGGGCTTTGAAAAATATTGGGGAGGATACGTCTACCTCAACGATGTGGAGATGCAGTACATCGTTGATGATCTGTTCATTGGCAACCGTCTTGCCACGGCCGAACTGCTCACCTCGGACGGCGTGCGTATCGACTTGCGCAACATTCGCTCGCCGATCGTGGTGTTCTGCTCCTATGGCGACAACATTACACCGCCACCGCAGGCGCTAGGCTGGATCACGGACCTGTACGACGATGACAAGGATGTGCTCACGCACGATCAAACCATTATCTACGCCACTCACGAAAGCGTCGGCCATTTGGGCATCTTCGTTTCCGGGGCGGTAAGTCGCAAAGAGCATCATAAGTTCGCCACCAACATTGACTTGATCGACGTCTTGCCCGCCGGCATTTACCGTGCAACGATTGCGGAAAATTCACAAAAAGATGCAGCGCTTTCCACCGAGCGCTATGAGCTGTCGATCGAACGTGAAGGCATCGCCAGCGTGCGTGAAATCGTTCAGCCAGACCCGGAGAGCGACCGGCGTTTCGCCGCTGTGGCGCAAGTATCGAAGATCAACCTCGGTTTGTACCGTCAGTTTGTCCAGCCCTGGGTGCGCCAGGCAGTGACGCCGCAGACGGCGCACTGGGTACAGACCATGCACCCGTTGCGGCTTTCTTACGAATGGTGGTCTGATCGCAATCCATTAGCACCGGTCATAGCTGATACGGCAAAAAAAGTCCGCGAGCAACGCACACCCATTGCCGGCGACAATCCTTTTCTGCAAATCCAGGGAGCTTGGTCGGACGCTATCGTAAAGACGTTGAATCTCTGGCGAGACGTTCGCGACGACGCCTACGAAAAGGCTTTTGAATGGATATACAGCTCATCTTGGGTACAAGCACTCGCCGGACAAGCGGCCGATGACGATCCCTCGCGCAAGCGACCCAGCGTTTCGCCCGAACACCGGGCCTTTATGGCGCAAGAAATCGCTGGGCTTCGCAACTCGGTAGCTGAAGGCGGCGCCGTCGAGGCAGGTATTCGAGCCGTATTCTATATTCACCGCTTCTGCAGTTCAATCGACGAACGACGTGCCAACCTGACGCTTGAGCTGCATCAACCCGACTGCGATCGTGGCTTTGACATGGACTCTTTCCGAGAGATCGTACGTCGACAAGCCAACATCATCCGTATTGATGCCGACGCAGCAATCGCCGCGTTGCCCCAATTACTCGCGCGTGAGGAACCGGCACGAATTCGCGAAGTCGCGCGAACATTGGGGCGTCTACGCAGCCTTGGGCCGCTATCGACGATTGAAGAATCGAGCTTGACGCACATGCTAGATGTCTTCAATGTTGCAGCGGCAAGTCAGGAGGCTGTACTGTCCTAAAGGCGACGAAGACCTATCTACCGAACGTGTGTATGTCAAAAGACAAAATAACCGCATTATCTGAAACCGTGCCAATCGTTCTAACGGTGCGGGTAATGCGGCGCCGTTCTGAGGCCTAGAACCGACGAGTGCTCAGTTGCGACGAAAGCGACACCCTTGCTTATAGCGCGCGGGCTCGGGCGCAATGATGCAGGTCACTTCGCGCCCTCCCCATCTCTGTTTGGCGCCTAATCTCGAGAAAACGCCTTGCCCGTGAAGTCCACAGTAAGCAGATTGCCGTCAAGCTGGCCCATGCCAGGCGCGTTTAAAGGCATGCCAGGCGCCGATACCCCCTTTACTGACGCGTCGGCGATCAACTTTTTGACGGCGTTAGCCGGCACATGCCCCTCGATAACTTGGCCGGTGGCCTCGATCACACCCGTGTGACATGAGCCAAGCTGCGACGGCACCCCGAGTTTTTGCTTCACCGAAGCCATGTCGGTCGTCTTAATCGCCGTAACGTCAAAGCCGGACTCGCGCATGTGCTCGACCCAGCCCGAGCAGCAGCCACAATTGGGGTCTTGGTATACGGTAACGGCCGTACCGGCAGCATGTGCAAAGGATGATGCGGTAGCTAAGGCAGCCGCTGCTAGCCATAATTTCATAAAAACTTGCTCCAGGGAAAACGTAAAACTTAAACTTCTGACAATACAAATAAGACTGCACTCAGTTGCATCAGTTCTGTCGTTGCAAAGTAACTTCCTTTTGCGCCGCTAAAACTTTGGGCGGCCAGCTGCTTTTGATATAAGACAGTATCGCACTGATCTCTTGGTCGCTAAGGACGTGGCGGTACGCCGGCATGTCGCTCACATACCCCGGAGGCGCCGTCCGCCCTGGTACCAAACCGTTCTTGACCATATCCACCAGCATTGCATCGGGATGGTGCCAAGTGTGCCCGGTCTTGTCGTGGGGCGGTGCAGGAAGCCTGCCATTAGGCATGCGCTCACGCCAGTTCGGCTGACCTTGTAGTGATTCACCGTGGCACGCCGCGCAATTATTGGCGTAAATCGCCTTGCCCTGCATCACCAGCGCCTGGTCCGCAGGATCGATGAACGTCGGGCCAGATTGCCGCGTCGTGCTGTAAAGCATGGCGGCGGCAGCAATGATGGCGACGCCGACCCACCCAAAGACCAATTTTTTGCGTGACATATCTTTGTAATAACTCAGCTGACCTTTACCTTGCCAACCATCCCGGCCTCCATATGGCCCGGAATCAGGCAGGCGAAATCGACGGTGCCAGCCTGGTCGAACTGCCACACCAAGCCGCCAATCTTGCCTGGTGCCAAGGTGATCATATTCGGTTCCGCATGCTGCATCCCTGGCATTTTTTGCATTTCTGCAGCATGGGCCTTCAAATCGGCAATCGATCCGATCACCATTTCGTGAGGGATTTTCCCCTTATTCTTGATAAAGAAGCGCACGGTCTCGCCGGCACGAACCTGGATCTCGCTCGGCGTAAATCGCATGATGTCGTCCATCGTGAGTTCTATCGTGCGTGTCACTTTAGCGGGGTCGCCAGGCGTACCAGTTGGCAGCGACGCGCTAGACATCGTCGACATGTCATGGCCCGCCATACCATGCGCCGAGCCATGGCCACCCGCATGGTTTCCTGCAGCCAATGCGAGAGCCGGCAACACGGCCAAAGCCAGAACAGAAAGGGTCTTTTTCACGTGAGTAATCTCTTAAAAATTGTTCAGGTAGACAGTCGTTTCACGCTGCCATTAGAAAAAGGGAAAAGGCACAACAGAACCGAAAACTCAAACTGGCCATAAAACGGTTTTTCTGCTTGAATTCACTCGCTACCTGTTCGTAATCTGCGATTCTTCCAACTTTAGCGGACCACTGGATTCCTATGTAAGCAATAACTGATGTGCGACTTTCTAGAGCCAGACCAGCGCCGATTCGGCCAGTTCGCGCTCCTCGTCAACGGCTACGCTCCATATGCCCGGCCCTGTACGAGCGTCGATGCGGGTCGCCCCGGCATTGTTCAGGTCAGTATCCAGGGCGAGACCCAACCACTCTAGACGCGCGACGATCTGCGCCCGCACAAGCGCCGCGCGATGGCCTATGCCGCCGGAAAACACGAGATGGTTGAGTCCGTTAATCCCGGTCGCCATGGCGGCAATCGACTGCGCGATGCGTACTGTGAACAACTCCACAGCAAGCTGTGCTGACGGTTCGGAGTCGGGAAGTAGCACGCGCATGTCCCCATGTCCTGCAATCCCCGCCAAGCCTCCAGCGTGGAACAGCCGCCGCTCTGTTGCGTTTACATCCCCTCCATTCTGGCGGAGCATATACAGTAAGACGCCGGGATCGAGATCTCCCGAGCGCGTTGGACCTGGCACACCGCCCAATGGCGTAAGGGACATCGTGGTGTCACGACTTACGCCGTCCTTTACGGCACAGACGCTGCACCCGCCACCCAGGTGTGCGAATACAGCAGGACCGTGCAGGATGGTAGCATCCTGGGCGACCACCTCCCGTAAGGCGGACGCGAAGGCAAGACCGTGGAAGCCGTAGCGGCGCACACCGAGCGCGTCCCAATCTGTGGGAATCGGCAGACGTCGGCTCCACGGGGCAAGTGAAGCGTGGAAGCTTGTATCAAACGCCACGCCATGCCGAGACTGCGGCCAGCGCCGGCCCGCGGCACGAGCAACGGTAAGCGCTGCGGGCTGGTGCAACGGCGCCAGTGGCGCCAACGCCTCGAGCTCGGCCGAGATAGCTGCGTCCAGTTCGTGGCCGCCACATAGGTTACCTCCATGTACGATTCGGTGCACCACCACGTCTGGGCGTTGAGCTGGCTCGGGCAACGCCTCGAGGAGCAATGTTAGAAGTTCCTGTGGCTCGGCACCAGCTTGGATTTCAGCACGGGAGCACTCAAGTAGTCGTGGCTGTGCGTTCAAGTCAGAGTATTCAAGCGCATACGTTGCGCCTTTCAACGTGGTGGAGCCCACATTTAAAGCGAGTAAATTAAGGCCAGTCACAGAACCCTCGATTGATCGGTGAGTGTGAGTGCTGTGGGCGCACGGGCCCGCGAAAGCACGCGATCAAAGCGCTGACACTGGTATGGGTTGCAGGAGTGTTGCAGGCTCGCCCGTGCCACTAACGGCCGCAAGCTCGTCTTCAGTCAGTAGACTCGCTCGCTCCATGCCCAACACACGCGCGGCCGCCTCCACGACGTGCGCCCAGGTGCTTCGATTCGCAAAGAGGAGCCCCGGCACGTCCAACGTTCCGCCACGGTTGATAAAGCCTAGCGCCACAGTGGTCGCCGGGCCCGTGTCCACCCTTCGTAACGCGCCCAAAAACGGCTCCGGACGCGTATGGGTCAGGAACACTCGCGGCCGTTCTGTCGGAAAGAGGGTTCGCACCTGCGTCTCGGCGTGCGTGTATCGCGCCTCGTCTGAATCTCGGGGCTCTCGGAAGCGACCCGGCTCGGCTAAATAGACGACAGCTGCTGACAAATCCCGCTCGGTCAGGCGGGCGTGCGCACGGAGGACTTCCTGTAGCTGGTAGGCACCTGTAGCGACAAGTAAGATGGCCGCCGTCGTTGGATCGCCCGTTAGGCACACGGCACCGATCCCCGCAAGCTCTTGCGCTTGGTCCGGCGTCAGCATATGGGGTACTGGGCGCTTAGGCACGACGAGTGCAGTGATAGTGCCGCGCTGCATATAGGCGCGGGCCAAGGCAGCTGCAGCTCCGTTGGCGTCCGGAGGGAACACCACCCGCGCAGTGTCGACCATTTCACCAAGCATCGCCTCGACCATGGTCGGATCCTGATGTGATTGCTCGTTCTTGGCATTCTCCCAGGTGTGAGAGGTCAGGACCAGAGGGATGCCCAGCCACCCGGGCGGGCGTCCGGCGTGCGCTTGGTGCCGCGCAAAGATCAGCTCTTGGCGCACCGCGCCGAGCATCTTCGGCGCAAAGGCCTCGTAGGTGACTACCAAGTTCAAGCCGCCCTTGTTACCGAGCGCCGCACATACGACGGCCTCCTCATTGAGCGCGGTGATGACCGCGCCGGTTGTGGATTCTGCAACGCCGGGCTCAGGAATCTGCACCCGATGCTTTAGCACATCCAGCGTGCGGTCAAGCTTATTGCTGCGCAACTCATCGGGATTGCCGACTCGCACGCGTAAATCGGGATTCGCTTGAGTGATCGCCACAAACAGCTCGTCCAGAGCAGCCATCGGCGAACTCGTTCCCCCAACTGCGCGATCTGCTATCACCGGCACACGGGGCCGCTCCACCTGCCGATCCGCGAGCGCGTGATCCCGCTCACGTGACCGCTGATGGGTGTGGTGATTGTTTAGTGCCGAGATCGCTCGGTCCAATTCCGGTGCTGAAACGAACAGTGCAGCGACGCCTTCGTTGAATAGCGCGCGCGCCCCGCCATCGTGAGCCGGATTGCCGGCCAGCGGCAGATTGTGCGAGGCGTTGGTCCCTGCCCCTGGAAATCCGTAGCCCTTGATGGTTTCCGCGATGCCATAGGGCAGGCGCACCTCACCGCTGGACGAATCACCGTGAGCTTGCAGCCTTGCCTCCATGATATGGATGCCCCACGCGATACTGGCCGGATCGCGCCCATCGAGAGCAACCGGATCGAACCCATTCAGGCGTAAGTAATGGTTGAGCCAGCGCTCACCACCTTGTTGAACGATCTGGGTGCGTTGTTCGATCCGCCTTCCATTGAGGATGATGATTGGACTGACTAAGCCGCTGTCCTCAGCGCGCCACCAGCGCGGCGCCCAGTCACTTCCCCGTTGCTCTTCAAAGGCCCCATCGCTAAGAAACGCGACCAGACGTTCGCCTTTGAGTGGTGCATGCACGTATTGCAGCTCGGCGAAACCGAGATAGCCACCTTCCATCACACCCCCCGCAGTGTGCGCATTGACATGCGAACCGAGCGGCGAGGCGGGCGTCCCATCGGGGTTAAGCGTGTAGGCGTAGAAGTCGCTGACGAAGCGACTCAAGCCCGCGTCGGAACGGTCGTAGCGTGCCGCATGGGCTTCAGTCATGTTGCCGACCAGCACGTTGAGTGCATCGATCGCGGCAACGCAGTGCCCTTGTCCCATCATCCAGGCGCGGGTCACCCCGTCCAGCGCGTCCATCAGGAGGTACCCCGTGTACGCGGGCACCATGTTGAGTGAGCCGCCGGTATGACCTTCTGGTGTGGGTTTGAATTCGGCCGCGTCGAGCGCCGCGCCGTCGGTACGCACGCGGCGACCGTACGTCATGTGCGCGACCAGCCACATGCCGGCGCTCGTAAGACGGTCGGCCGCGGCGAGCTGCCGCCAGGCAGTGGCTGCATCCGGCGTGCGGCTACGGGCGACAAGCTCGTCCACCATCTGGCGCACCCGTATCTGAGTAAGCGGATCGTGGCGAATTACGCCATAGCCGGCAGCCCAGTGCGCAAACTCGGGGTCGGCCCGTCTATGAGCAGCTGCCAGTTCTACGATGCGCTGGCGTTCGGAGGCTGCCAGTTGATCGGAGGTACAACAGGTGAGATGCTGGTTCATGTATCCTCCCAGGAAACCGATGAAGAAGTCATTAGCGCCGAGGCGGCCGCCGCAAGGTCGGATCCAACCGAGATCGCGTTGGATGGATGGGCGATAGTGTCGGTGCTGGCAATGTGTTTAAGTCCGGCGTCCTGCAGACGTTCATAGGCGTTGCCGGCAAAGACGGGATGGATAGTGACTAGCACCGCTTCGCGTAACGCAAGGCGCTGTAAGTGCGTCACCGTCTCCAGAATCGTGTGACCCGATGAGACGATATCGTCAACCAGTACGGGGATGCGCCCTGCTACTGCTGAAGGATCCGGCAGGCTGACGCGAACGTCGTAATCACCATGCCGCTCCTTGTTTAGCACTTGATAGGGCAACTGCGCCTCTTGGGCAATGCGTGATACCCATTGCTCACTTTCACTATCAGGACCAATCAGTATAGCCTCGGGGATCGCCTGAGCGATCCAGCGCGACACGGCTGGCGTCGCCGAAACGTGAGCGACGGGAATACGATACAACGACTGCAGTTGCCGGATCCGGTGCAGGTGAGGATCCACGGTCACCAACCAATCAAAGGCCTCTTCCAGAAATCGAGCAAAGAGCGGCACACTGACCGCTTCGCCGCCGTGAAAGCGGGTGTCCTGGCGCATATAGGCCAGGTACGGCGCAATCAATCCGACCGAGCGTGCGCCAAACTCACGGGCAGTGTGGGCCGCAAACAGCAACGGCAAAGCCAGTGGATCTGGGTTGCGCAGCGTGGCCAAAATCGCCACATCCGCCCCTTCGAGGTCATCGTCTAACGTGACGAGCGACTCACCGTCGGGAAAGTGCCGCCAAGCTATTGGCGCCACGCGCGCTTGGAGATGTGTAGCGATGGTAGCAGCCAAGGTAGCGTCAGCGGGAAAAGGCATCAAAACTCGGGTCATGCGCCCTCCGTAGAAATTGAGAATGGCTGATTGATCCTAGCGTACTCCAGAGCATAGGCAAGCTCACCGCGCGATTGCGCGTGCACGGTAAAAAGGGGCTGGCCGTGCTGCACCGTATTGCCGACCCGCAACGCCGTTTCCAAACCGGCGGCGGGCGAAGTCGGCGCCCCGGCCAGCTTCGCAATACGTGCAAGGCGTCGATTGTCGATCGCTGTAATGCGCCCCTCCAAGGGGGCGGCGACATCGGCGGTTAATGCCGCCTGTGGAGGCTCTCGAAATCCACCTTGAGCCTCGCAGATGGCAAGGAACTTTGCCAGCGCTTGCCGGGAGTGCAATACCGCGCGCGCACGTTGGATCCCGGTGCCTGAGGCGCTTCCAGGGGCCAACTCGAGTAAGGCACCCGCCAAGGCAATCGCTCGCTCTTTGAGGTCGGCCGGCGCGTCGGCGTCATTGTTTAGGACTTTGAGAACATCCCGTGCCTCAAGAGCTGGCCCGATTCCCACACCCACCGGCTGTGTACCATCGGAGCGATAGATGCCCAACTGCAGGCCGACCGCCTCAGCCGTGTGGCGCAGACGTGCAGCTAGGCTGTCCGCTGAACTGTCGCTGCGGACCTTGGCGGTGGGCCCGACCGGCATGTCGATCAGCACATGCGTGGATCCGGCGGCGACCTTCTTGGACAGCACACTGGCGACCAATTGCCCGTCACTGTCGAAATCCAGCGGCCGTTGAATACGAATGAGAACATCGTCCGCAGGACTTAGGCGAACGTTCCCGCCCCAGACGATGCAACCTCCCTCGCGCTCGACCACGCGGCGCATCGCCGGTATGTCCAGCGAGACCGGCGCCATGACTTCCATCGTATCGGCCGTACCCGCCGGGGAGGTGATCGCCCGAGAGGACGTTTTAGGGATGAGATAGCCCAGCGCTGCAATAATAGCCACCACAATCGGTGTCGTGCGATTGCCGGGCAGCCCACCGACGCAGTGCTTGTCCAACACAGTGCCCTCCCCCCAGTCTAATCGCTGCCCGACGGAGATCATTGCGCGGGTTAGCCCGGTGGTTTCTCCATGGTCGAGGCGTTCACCGGCACTAGCTGAGACGAAGGCCGCCAACTCTAGATCAGAGAGACGACTTTCTACCACATCCTCTACCAGCGTGAGGTATTGTGCATCGTCCAGACGCGCCCCGAAGACCTTGGCACGCAACGCTCCAGCCGAAGCGGCAGGCGCAGGGTGTCGAACGGTTGCCCGCGCGTCGACGTCCGGCTCTAGGATGTTCCAAGCAGCCTCAGACAATGCCACTTCATCAAGGGCAATCTGCTCGTTCACCACCACATTTAATGTTGCGGTCAAGAACCGGTCGCCCACCTGTATCCGAACTCGGGTCATGGCAACAAAGCCTTCAGAGCGGCACACTTCGCAATCGCGGTGCATATACGCGATCGGCTGTTGATAGGTATCAATACCGGCACGGGTAACTCGCAAGGATGTATGGCTTGACGCAGATACAGTCATCGCGCTGCCTCCAGCTCCACGCGTTCCAGGTGTTCCGGCACACGCGCTTGCCAGCCTAGTTCTCGCTGAATGCTGATCCGCAGCGTGTCGGCAGCATCCGGTTCGCCATGGGTGACGTACACCATGTGCGGTGCCGAAGGCGCAGTCCGCATCCAGTCCAGCAGTTCGGTGGCGTCGGCATGGCCAGAAAATCCCTGCAGCTGCACCACTTCGGCGCGAATAGGAACGTCGCGACCGAACATACGCAGTGTGCGGACGCCCGCGGCAAGTGCGGCGCCTCGCGTGCCGCCTGCCTGATAACCCGACAGCAGGATCGCGTTTCGGTAATCAGATCCGAAGGCCTCGATATGGTGCAGCACGCGACCACCGGTGGCCATGCCGCTGGCCGAGATAATAATCATCGGCACACGGCGTCGGTCAAGCGCTTTCGATTCGTCGACGCTGTTGACGAAAGTCGCCAGCTCGTACATGCGCTGGCAGTCCTCGTTGGATACGTGGTGTTCGTCATGATGCGCGTGGTAGTGTCGGGTCGCATTCACTGCCATTGGGCTGTCAAGGTAGACCGGCAACGATGGGATCTCGCCCCGCTGCTGCAGCCGCGCCAAGTGCAGCATCAGCGCCTGCGCGCGACCTACAGCAAACGCAGGTATGACAATCACCCCGCCGCGAGCAGCCACTCGACGCACGATAGGCCCAAGCTCCGCTTCCTGGTCCACGTTTACATGTGATCGATTGCCATAAGTGGATTCGCAGACCAACACGTCACAGCCGGGAAGCGATGAGGGGGGATTCATGAGCGATTCGTGTTGCCGCCCCAGGTCCCCGCTGAAGTGCAGACGCTGGCCTTGCACATCCAGGCTGATATGGGCGGCGCCCAGAATGTGGCCGGCTGGGTGGAATCGGGCCTGGATGCCGGGTGCGACCTCGATATCGAGCTCGTAGGCGTGTCCCTGCAACTGGCGCAAGCTCTGCCTAGCGTCACGCTCGGTATAGAGCGCGACGGGCTCCTTGTGCTTGGAAAAGCCTTTGCGTGCCGCGTATTGCGCCTCCTCTTCGAGCAAGTGCCCGCTGTCCGGGAGCAAGAGACCGCACAGGGCTACAGTCGCATTGGTGCAGTGGATACGGCCACGAAAACCTCGTTTGACCAGTGCAGGCACGTATCCCGAATGGTCCAAGTGAGCATGGGTAAGTACTACGGCGTCGATTGATGTGGGGTCGACGGGAAACGGTGTCCAGTTGCGATCACGCAACTGCTTGTAGCCTTGGAACAGACCGCAGTCCACGAGCACGCGGCGCCCGTTGGCTTCCACAAGATACCGGGAACCAGTCACAGTGCCCGCAGCGCCTAAAAACTGGAGAGTAGGTCCAATATTGTTATTCATGAGTGCTCCGATCAGGGGCGAGCGGCGAGCCCGCAGCGTTGAGAGGCGAGGAAGAGGATGTTGCGGCGGCACTACGCGGAGCCAGCCGGACCCGCCGTAGCAGCAGCGCGTTGAGAGCCACGATGACTGAACTACCCGACATCGAAAGAGCAGCAACCTCGGGTGACAGCGTAAAGGGGTACAGCACGCCGGCTGCCAACGGAAAGGCGAACACGTTGTAGCCGACCGCCCAGGCCAGGTTCTGGTGCATCTTACGCAGCGTCGCTCGGGCTACGGTAATCGCTCGGACAACGTCGTGCGGATCGCTGCGCATCAGGACGATGTCCGCGCTGTCGATAGCCACGTCCGTACCGGCGCCGATTGCAAAGCCGACGTCGGCCTGCGTAAGTGCCGGGGCGTCGTTGATGCCGTCGCCGACCATGCCGACCTTGAGACCCTGCGCTTGCAGCTTTTTGACTTCGTCGGCCTTGCCCCCAGGCAACACATCAGCCAGCACGATATCGATCCCGAGATCTCGAGCCACGCGCTCGGCGGTCGGCCGGTTGTCGCCAGTGATCATGGCGACCTTTATGCTGCGCCGGTGCAGCTCATCGATTGCCGCGCGCGAGGTCTCACGGATCGCGTCAGCAATTGCAATAAGGCCTACGAGCTGACCACCGACAGCGGTAAAGATTACCGTGCGACCTGCGCCGGTTAGACGCTGCGCGTCGACTTCCAAGACGCGAAGGTCGATACCATGTTCCACCATGAGCAGGCGGTTGCCAAGCAACACCTGCACCTCGTCGACCATGCCCATGGCGCCTTGCCCATCGATGTTGGTGAAGGCCACAGCACGTTCTGATATCGGACCGGCACGCTTGAGGATGGCCTGTGCCAGGGGATGCTCGGAGTGCGCTTCCACAGCAGCGGCGACCGCAAGCAGCCGTTCCTGCGTCCAATCCGCCGCGATGGCCATCTCGACGACTTCCGGCGCGCCCACGGTCAAAGTGCCGGTCTTGTCGAAAATCACGACGTCCAGCCGGGCGCTCTTTTCGATGGATTCCGCATGCTTAAAAAGGATGCCGTGGCGGGCACCTAACCCCGTCCCAATCATAATCGCCATGGGTGTCGCCAATCCAAGAGCGTCCGGACAAGCAATTACAAAAACCGTAATCGTGAGCGTGAGAGCAAAGAGCAACGGCTGGCCCAACCACCAGAACCACACGGCGAACGTCCCCAAGCCGATCACGATGGCTGCAAGCACGAGCCATTGCGAGGCGCGGTCGGCGAGCAACTGGGCGGGCGCCTTGGAATTCTGTGCGTCCTGCACAAGTTTGATGATCTGTGCGAGCGCGGTGTCACTGCCGATTTTGGTGGCGCTGTAGGTAAACGCGCCACTCTTGTTGATCGACCCAGCGACCACGAGTGCGCCTGGATCCTTGCGCACAGGCATGGATTCTCCGGTCAGCATCGACTCATCGACCTGGGAGCTGCCTTCCGTCACAACCCCGTCAACAGGGACTTTTGCACCCGGGCGCACGACCACTAGGTCACCGATCAACACCTCCGCGGTCGCCATCTCAATCTCTTGACCGCTGCGTCGCACGACGGCGCGCGGCGGTGAGAGCTTCAGCAGGGCCTTCATCGCATCCGAAGCACCGGCGCGGGCCCGCATCTCGAGCCAGTGACCTAGCAGGACAAAAGTGAGCAGGACGGCGGACGCCTCGAAAAAGTTGGGACCGTCGAAGAGAAACGTTGAAGCTATACTAAACCCGTAGCCGGTGCCGACGCTCAGTAGCACCAGCACCGCCATATCGAGAACGCCGCGCCGCAGCGAGCGAACCGCGGCGGCGAAGAATGGCCACCCGGGATACAGCACCGCGCCGGTCGCCAGCAGGAATAGCCAGACATTCTCTCGCAGACCGAAAGGAACGGGCGGCGGTTCCGTCATGCCCATCGGCGACCATAGGAATACCGGGATCGCAAAGGCGAGCGCGACCAGAAAGCGGCGGCGCATATCGCGGGCTGCGGCATGCAAATCGTTTCCGTGGTGCATGCCGGCGTGCGCGTCATGGGCCTCCGCATGCGCGCTGTGCGGCTGCTTACGCCCAACTTCTGGCGTCGGCTCGGCATCTTGCCCCACCGCCTCACAATCGAATCCGCATTTCCTGATCGCGGCGGCGACCGCCCCGGTCGAGAGACTAGTAGGATCGAAGGACACTTGCAGGCTCGCATTGGCGTAGTTGGCGGATACTGCGGTGACGCCTGGTACGGCCGCGATTACTTTCTCCAGGGTGCGCGCGCATCCGGCGCTCACCATGCCGCCAATAGGCCAAGTGCGCGTCCTCGCAGCTGTTTTATGGACAGGCATCAAAGTTCCCCTTCGTGTGAATCATGAGCTCGCCGGCGTCGAGGCAGGAATGCGGGCACCTCGCGCATGTAGCGGGCGTAATCGTCGCCAAAACGAGCCAAACTGTCGCGCTCCTCACGCCGAGCCAACCGCGCATAGGCCCACAGCAGCACGGGGTAGAAGATAATCGTGATCAACGTCGGCCACTGTAGTAAGAATCCAGTCAGCACTAGGGCAAATGCCACGTATTGCGGATGGCGGATGCGTGCGTAGATGCCCTCCCGCGCGACCCGACCCTCGCGCTGTGCCTGGTACAAGATCGGCCAGGCAGACGCCAGCAGCCAGAACCCACCGCCCATCAGCACGAAACTCGCCAAATGAAACGGCCCAAAATGCGGGTTGGCGCGCCATCCGAACCACATTTCAAGCAAGTGCCCTGCGTCATGGCTGAGCCAGTCTACTTGTGGATAGGTCGCGCTCAGCCAGCCGGACAGCAGGTAAAGCGTGAGCGGAAACCCGTACATCTCAGCAAACAACGCCACGACAAACGCCGAGAACATCCCAAACCCCCGCCAATCCCATCGGGTCAACGGCTTATAAAAGCTCCAAGCGAAGAAGATAAAGAATGCTGCGTTAATGGCGGCAAGGAGCCATAGGCCATATTCGCCTTGAGATTCATGCATGTCAGTGCCTTCCTGAAGATGTATCGGAGCTGTCCTTCGATGAAGCGCTATCGCGCATACTGGCATGTCCGCCATCGGGCGGGCGATCCGCTTTGTTCTCGTCATCATCACGACCGTGGTCACCATGACCGCCGTGCATGAACTTATGCATTAAGGGACACAGCAGTAGAAGGCCCAACGGCAACCAGCGCAGCGATCCCGCGAGATGAGCACGGTGCTCCGCAATTAGGTAAAACGCTGCCAGCGCTAGGAAGACCCAGAGAGTCCAGCGCCGGCGCTTAGGCGAGGTGTGGTTGATAGACATGGAAGTGCCCTCTGCGAATGGCGCCGGGATGGCGAGCAGTTTTGGAAGGAGTCGATATCGACGTAAGGCTTACATTTGTAGCAATTTCATTGCGTTTAGCCCGGATGCGCCTCGGGTCTTCATCGCCTAGACTGGCGGTTCGTGCGCGCACACTGGGTTCGCACGGTCGAAACCGGCTTGAGCCATGTGGGTCATACTTCCCCGCTCCCTCGTGCGATCCGAAGTAACGGCGGCTCAAGTACGTACCGCTTTTCTTAATCTTTCTCGAGATGCCCGACGTTGAAACGACCCACTCGGTTAGTCGTTTCATGCGCACATCTCCTAATTAGTTCGAAGTTGAAATCCGGCAAGCCCGGCGCGGTATGGACTGAATTGCACTGAACAACGGTTTCAATATATCTAAGCGCCCCTTTCAATCCGATGACTCCACAACTACATTTTTGTAATCACAGCAAACAGAACCACTCGTTTGGGGTGGACTTCCACGAACAGCTCAAGCATCAAAGCGCTTATTCACGGCTTGGTGAAGCCCGTTTGTCCTCGTTTTAACCGTGCTGAATCGGCCTACGGGCTATAGTCACTGGTGATTCTCTACTCTGCGACCTCCGCTTTCGGTTTTTTCAAACCGACCACCGGGCGAGACTGGCGAACATTCAAGGCGTCTACGGCATTCGTTGTAGCTTTGTTCGTGGAAATGTATGGCTTCCCACTGACGCTTTACCTGTTCTCAGGATGGCTTCAGAAGCGCTTCCCAACCGACGAGCCACTGTCGCACGACGGTTGGCCACTCGTGGTCGACGCTGTTCGAGTCGAAAGTAGATCTGCACTTCGGTGAGTTGCACACGACTAGCTAGTTTTTCCTGGAATATGGTTTCTATCTGCTGTCCGGCTTGGAGCGCGCCGAAATCGATCGCTATCCGGAACCGGGATAGAATCGGTAGCGATATTGCTTGACCTTGTCACGATGGGAAGGTTTATCTTATTATTGGCAGAACGCAATGTGGGACTGCCGGGTAGAGGAAACCGAGGCGACCTACCGGCACCCTACCCTTCGGATCGAATTGACACCTAAGGAGTAACGTATGGAACAAATCGAATTTAAGGTAGCAGGAATGACTTGCGGCGCCTGCGTCGCCCGAGTGACCCGGACACTTCTCAGCATACCTGGGGTGCGTAACGCGGAGGTGGACCTTGCGCGGGGCATGGCGCGCGCCCAAGTGGACGACAACGCTGCGGTACAACCTGCCTTGCTACAGGCTCTCGCGGCGGCGGGCTACCCTTCTGAGCCGCTGACCGGCAGCGCAGTCAGTGTGGAAGGCACTCAAGGAGCCGCCCCGGGGGGCTCTAGCAGCGACCCTCGAGCAAACCGCGGGGGATGCTGCTGCGGGCACTGAGCCTGGCGAAGTAGCTGGTCGATATTTCGCCGAACACGCTGATGGCCTCCCGTATCCTAGAAAGACTAGACTCAGCCATCCCAATTGGAGATCCTACACATGAACCATCATCCGTCCGACCCCGAGCACCTGCGGCCATCTACCTCGTTTTGGGCGCGTCCGGGGGCCAAGGCTTGGATTTCCCTCGTCCTAGTGACGGGTTTTTACCTACTGCGGGAGCATTGGGGGCATATCGCCGGTTGGTGGCCTTATTTACTCCTTGCAGCCTGTCCGCTGATACATCTGATGCATGGGCACGGCGGACACCAACATGGCAATTCGAGCGAACCAGATTTGACGCAGCGCGACGAAAGAACCGAAGGTAAATAAGATCGCTGCTGCTGGCAACGGTGACTATCCGCCCGAGGAGGCGGCAATAACGTCGCCGCTAAAGCGCCCAGTGCGTAGTTACCTTTCAGAACCGCCAGTCGATCTACTTACTTAATAGTTAACTGTTGTAAGTCGCGCGATCTCGATCCCGAGGAAGTTTGATCTCAAAAACTATTTGCCCATCCTCATTTTTTGCAGTAATGGTGCCGCCATGTGTGTCAATAATCGATTTGACAATGGCTAGGCCTAAACCGGCTCCGTCGCCCTTACGTTGGCGTGAAGGATCCGCGCGGTAAAATCGGTCAAACAATCTGGGAAGATGTTCGGAATTAATCATTAGTCCCGGGTTTTTCACACAAATAATCACCATATCGTTGCTGTTCGCTGCTAGTGAAACTGTGACCGCTCGACCCGCAGGGGTATAGCGTATGGCATTGGATAAAAGATTACTCAGCGCGCGGCGCATCATCAATCTATCGCCTTGAATACGTACGACTGGACCTTCGCGCATCAATGAAACGGAGCGTTCTTCGGCCCACGCCCGTTGCCAGCCTTTGGATACACCGGTTCGATCAACGCGGTGAGTCTGGCCCACGGAATCACTGTATCCATCTCGGCAAGGAACACTTCACGGCGGGTTTGTTTGCGTTTGCCGGCGAACTCGGCGTCAGAAAAACTCAGTTGGCTCATGGACAATGCTCTCAAAGCAGGTGGTCAATACTGGGCATAACATTACATCAATTCCTCAACAGCGGGGACTTGTTCAGAGTTTCCTTAGGTCGCCATTGCGCGCTATTAAATCAAACATTACAGAGCTGAAATTAACCTAGCAGCGTCCTTAATGCGGATGACGAATATGTAATAACGGCGTCACGCGATTGTTGGGTAACCCTCGTTAAAGTAGTCATGTTGGTAATTAAACCGACACCGCGATACAGCAGCATGGCTGGGTGTCGGACTATAAACTTTAAGAGGTACTCAAGATGAATTTACGCACCAAAACTATTATGACCCTACTTGCCGCGGCTCTAACTATCCCTGCTACGGGATTTGCTGCCTGGATCCCGGACGGCACCGAACAAGGCGGGTATGAAGTATACGACTCGACAAATAATAAAACGCGCGCTCAAGTACTCCAAGAATTACAAGAGGCTAAGCAAAGTTCACATTGGAGCATGCACCAAGGTGAAGCTACCGGAAGTTGGTCAGAACCGACGGCTGAACCCGCCAAAACCCGTGTTGTCGTTCAGCAAGATTTACAAAAGGCTAAGCAAAGCTCCCATTGGGACACACATCAAGGTCAAGCTACCGGAACGTGGTCAGAACCGACGGCTGAACCCGCCAAAACCCGTGCTGCCGTTCAGTAAGAACTTCGCGACATGACTCAGGAAGACAAGGCGTATATCCAGAATTTTTACACTGGAGCCTAATTCCGCACCGGCCTTTTTGGATCGTTGTCGGGCCGATAAGCTTTGCGGGTCGGCCAACTTCAACACCGGCCGTAATCCACTTCAAGCAGCTTCTCATTTAATTAAACGTCAGGCACCTCGATGATCGTACTCCGCGGTTCTCAGCTTACGGCATTGCTCTTTGCCCTCGTTAGCACTGTGTTTATGCAACTGGCGTTGGCTGGAGGCACGTGTATTGAGCACGCCCGGATGCGCAGTGTAGACGCGATCGCCATACCCCAAGACGCTAGTGCCAAACTAGCGTCAGCTTGCGATCATGCCGATATAAGCGCGCCTACGACGTGCGCGGCTCACACACAAACCGCCTATCAATCGCTTGATAGGCATCAAGCGCCCCAGATCAAACCATTCGTCGTCGTGACGACTATGCTTGTCAGTGGATTTAGCCCGACGCCGCGTCAGGCCACTGCGTCTTTCCAAGCCGTATCTTTGCAGAGAACGACAGCACAGGCTCTCGCTATCCGACATTGTTGCTTCCGTATTTGACCTCCTCATAACTCTTGCACGTCATCGCTTGTGCTTCTCGCACAAGCATATGTCTGTCCTTATGTGGAGGTTTTATGGTGTCTTCTTTAACCCGTTGGTTTAGACGCAGTACTTTCGTCTCACACTCGTCTCATCAAATCAGCTTGGCTGTATTGCTAGCCTGCGCTGCCGCACTGATCCCGGCACCCGCTTCAGCCGCGGCAACACTTACGCTTGCGAATGCTTTATCCCTCGCGATTGAACGTTCACGCCAGTTGGCCGCACAGGACTTTTCGGTCTCGGCGTCACACGACCAAGCAATTGCCGCAGGCCAATTACCGGACCCTGTTCTCAAGGTTGGTATTGAAAACCTACCCATCAACGGGGCCAATCAATTCAGTATCACCAGGTCATCCGACACGATGCGCCGGGTTAGCGTGATGCAGGAAATGACGGCAACCGAAAAGCGTGAGCTGCGTGCGCAGCGCTTCTCACTGGAAGCTCAAAAGGAACTAGTCCAAAAGACGGTGACGACCATTGATATCAAACGCGATACGGCATCAGCCTGGCTTGATCGTTACTACAGCGAAGCAATAGCTAAGGTCATAGCAGAACAAAGAAATCAATTGAAGCTGGAAATTCTGGCAGCCAAAGGAGCCTATCGTGCTGGACGCGGTAGTCAGGCAGACATCCTTTCAGCACAAAGCACGCTTGCCCTGCTTGATGACCGTGCCAGCGAAGCGCAGCGCCGTATCGACAATGCTCAAACGACGTTAACACGCTGGGTTGGTGACGCTGCAGCCGGTACTTTAGCGGAAAAACCTGCCACGGACAGTATCCGGTTGGATATGAAGGCACTCGATAATCAACTGGAGCAACATCCAGAAATTGTCGTATTGACTAAGCAAAAAGAGATCGCTGAGAGCGAGGCACGGCTCGCCAAAGCCAATAAATCCGCGGACTGGAGCGTGGAACTGGCATATAGCCAAACAGGCCCAGCCTACGCCAATATGGTTTCAATTGGTCTTTCAATTCCTTTGCAATGGAATCAAAAAAACCTTCAAAATCGGGAGCTTTCCGCAAAGCTCGCGCTGGTTGGACGCACGCAAGCCGAACGTCAAGAACGGTTGCGGGCGCTTATTGCTGAAACCCGCTCAAGAATCATTGAGTGGAGCAATGTTCGCGAACGATATCGGCGCTACGAGCGCGAACTCATTCCATTGGCTATAGACCGTGTGGTTGCACTTCGGTCGGCCTATCGCGGTGACAAAGCCAACCTTGCCGATGTGCTGGCTGCCCATCGCAATGTGATCGACGTGCGCATCCAAGCTTTGCAGCTGGCGGCCGATATTGATCGCCTCTGGGCACAGCTAAATTTTATTCTTCCGGCCAATAACGCTGATATGAAAACAACCAGCCTGACTAACACGGACTCACAATGAAAAATTACAAACTTGTTGTCGCCATTACTGCGCTAGGGCTAGTGGGCGCCAGTGGCATAGGCATGTATCAAGTCGGTATAAGCCAGGGAATGCAAATGTCCGCACCCGCGACTGACCATACAGGGTCGCCGGCCGAGAAAAAGACCAATACCGAGGGTGCAGCGCCAAAGATCTTATATTGGCAAGATCCGATGATGCCGGGTCAAAAGTTTGACAAACCGGGCAAGTCCCCATTTATGGATATGCAATTGGTGCCAGTGTACGCCGGGGGTGGCGAGGACGAAGGTGCAGTCACGGTTAGCTCGCGGGTAACGCAAAGCTTGGGAATACGCACGGCACAGGTGATCAAAGGCAGTCTGTCGAAGTCCACAACCGTCGTAGGCAATGTCGCGTATAACGAGCGTGACGTGGCACAAATCCAAGCGCGCAGCAACGGTTTTGTTGAACGGCTGCATGCCAGGGCTACGCTTGATAGCGTTCGCAAGGGCGGACCTTTGGTCGATCTATATGTGCCCGACTGGATTGCAGCTCAAGAAGATTACCTAACAGCCAGACGTTTACGCGGCCCGGGCTCCAGCGGCTTAGCCGATGCTGCCCGACAACGGATGCAATTGGTTGGCATGAACGAGGAGCACATTCGCTCCGTCATTTCCAGCGGCAAAGTTCAAGCGCGTATGAGCATAGTCAGCCCGATTGACGGCGTGGTGACAGAGCTGGCCATACGCGAAGGCATGACGGTATCGATGGGCGCGCCATTATTTCGTATCAACGGACTAAGTACGGTCTGGGTCAATGCGGAAATACCGGAAAATCTTGCTAGCCAGGTACAAGTAGGTAACGTCGTCGAAGCAAGTACGGGCTCCCTGCCAGGAACCATATTTCATGGCAAAGTCAGCGCGATTTTGCCCGACGTCAACTCCGCCACCCGGACGCTCAAGGCGCGGATTGAGCTAGCTAATCCTTCGCAACAGCTTATACCGGGAATGTTCGTATCAGTAAGCCTTGCGTCCCTGCCACGGTCCGATGTACTGCTTGTACCGAGCGAAGCGGTTATTCAAACAGGCACTCGAAGTGTCGTGATGGTGGCGCAAGACGAAGGCAAGTTTTTTCCAGTCGAGGTCCAGACCGGCGCCGAGGCCAACGAACAAACCGAGATTCGTAAAGGGCTCACCGCTGGGCAGAAAGTCGTGACCTCCGGCCAGTTTTTGCTGGATTCAGAGGCGAGTATTAAAGGTTTAGCCACACGTATGGAGGATGGCGATAGTGGCGAAAAAGCCGCGGAGCCCGTCCACCATGCCAGCGGGACTGTCAAGGATATTAGCCAAAACAATATGACTGTCGCGCACGAGGCGATACCCTCTCTGGCATGGCCGGCGATGACGATGGGATTTGCGCTTTCCCCTCAAGCTAAACCTACGGGCATCTCGATCGGGACGGAGATCACTTTTGAGCTTGAAGCGGCCGCCGACGGCAGTTTTCAAATCACCAAGCTCTCACCTAAGGCGACTTCTCCGGCTAAGAGCGGAGACAACAGCGCTCACAACGAACATGGAGTTGCCAAATGATTGCCAATCTAATTCGTTGGTCTATTGGCAATCGATTCCTGGTGCTGCTCGCGACGCTTATGGTTGTCGCTTGGGGGATATGGTCGTTGACGCGGATGCCACTCGACGCAATCCCCGACCTATCCGATGTTCAGGTCATCGTTCGCACCAGTTACCCAGGACAGGCACCACAGATTGTTGAGAATCAAGTGACCTATCCATTGACGACGACTATGTTGTCGGTGCCGGGTGCCAAGGCCGTGCGCGGCTATTCCTTTTTCGGTGATTCCTTCGTGTACATCCTGTTTGAGGATGGCACCGATCCATACTGGGCACGGTCCCGCGTGCTGGAATATTTAAGTCAAGTGCAGTCACGGCTGCCCCCACAGGCAAAAGCGGCCCTGGGCCCTGATGCGACCGGGGTCGGCTGGATATACGAGTATGCGCTGGTCGACAGGACCGGCAAAATGGACTTGTCGCAGCTGCGCGCCCTGCAAGACTGGTTCTTGAAGTTTGAACTGAAAACAGTTCCTAACGTTTCGGAAATCGCTAGTATTGGGGGAATGGTCAGGCAGTACCAAATCGTGCTCGATCCAGAGAAGCTGCGTGCCTATGGCATTTCGCACGATAAGGTGATCGAGGCCGTGCGCAATGCCAATCAGGAGACGGGGGGGTCCGTACTGGAATTGGGTGAAGCCGAGTACATGGTGCGCTCCTCTGGCTATCTAACCTCATTAGCCGACTTTCGCAAGGTCCTCCTGACAACCAATGAGACGGGCGTGCCGGTACGGTTAGGCGATGTGGCGCGTATCCAGATCGGCCCTGAAATGCGGCGCGGCGTGGCTGAGCTCAATGGCGAGGGCGAGGTGGCGGGTGGCGTGGTTATTATGCGGTCCGGAAAAAACGCGCTTGAAACCATTGATGCGGTGAAAGCAAAGCTGGAAGTCTTGAAAGCAAGCTTACCGGAAGGCGTTGAAATAGTACCCACCTATGATCGCTCCAATCTGATCAACAGGGCGGTTAAAAACCTGCAAGAAAAACTGATTGAAGAATTTATCGTGGTGGCACTGGTCTGCGCGTTATTTCTATTCCATCTACGGTCATCCTTGGTGGCGATTATTACCTTGCCCATTGGTATATTGATTGCGTTTATCGTGATGTATTACCAAGGCGTCAACGCCAACATCATGTCACTGGGGGGAATCGCGATTGCGATCGGCGCCATGGTCGACGGCGCCGTCGTCATGATTGAAAACGCGCATAAACACCTTGAGGCATGGAAGCTCGCCCACCCGGATAAAAAGCTCACCGGAGAGGCACATTGGCAAGTGATCGAAAAATCGGCCACCGAGGTCGGCCCCGCGCTTTTCTTCTCGTTGTTGATCATTGTGTTGTCTTTCGTCCCGGTCTTCACCCTGGAAGCCCAAGAAGGCCGCATGTTCGCGCCGCTGGCGTTCACCAAGACCTATGCCATGGCGGGCGCCGCACTACTGGCGGTCACGCTCATCCCGGTGTTGATGGGCTACCTGATCCGAGGGCGGATTCCCGAGGAACAAAAAAATCCAATCAATCGATTCTTGATTGCGCTTTATCGACCCATCCTTGAGGTTGTGCTGCATCGGCCTAAGACTACCGTGGTCATTGCTCTGGTGCTTGTGTTCCTTACCGCATTGCCAATGTCCCGCTTGGGCTCTGAATTCATGCCCTCATTGGATGAAGGCGACTTGTTGTATATGCCCACCGCCCTTCCCGGCTTGTCTGTGGGCAAGGCCTCGCAGCTACTTCAACAGACGGATCGTCTCATTAAGAGCGTGCCGGAAGTCCAAAGTGTCTTTGGCAAGGCCGGTCGCGCGGAGTCGGCCACCGATTCCGCCGCAATCGAAATGTTCGAGACCACAATCCAGCTTAAGCCCAAAGATCAGTGGCGAGACGGCATGACAACCGAAAAAATCATTGAAGAACTGGATCGCGTTGTAAAAGTGCCGGGGCTTGCCAATCTATGGGTGCCACCCATTAGCAGTCGGATCGATATGCTCGCAACGGGTATCAAGAGTCCCGTCGGGGTGAAGGTGGCAGGGGCTAGCCTGCAGGATATCGACCGTATCACCGGTGAAATCGAACGTGTTGTTAAACAAGTCCCCGGCGTGTCATCCGCCTTGGCTGAGCGGCTCAACGGCGGGCGCTACATCGATATAACGATTGATCGGGATGCCGCGTCCCGTTATGGCCTAAATCTGTCCGAGGTGCAGAGCGTCGTCTCGGCGGCCATCGGGGGAGACAATATCGGTGAGGTGGTCGACGGCTTGCGGCGGTTTCCGATTAACGTACGTTATCCGCGGGAAATACGCGATTCAGTGGAAAACTTGCGCGGTTTACCCATTCTCACCGCTCGGGGCGCGCAGATTCGCTTAGCTGACGTCGCGGCCGTCAACGTGGTCGACGGCCCGCCCATGCTAAAGAGCGAGAATGCCCGTTTATCCGGTTGGGTCTATGTCGATATTCGAGGGCGCGCGCTAAGCGCTGTCGTACGCGATATGCAAGAGGCGGTTGCAAAAGAGGTTAAGTTGACGCCCGGATACTCTATTTCTTGGTCGGGCCAGTTCGAATATCTCGAGCGCGCCACAGAGAAACTGAAGGTCGTCGTCCCCGCAACAATATTAATTATTTTTGTACTACTCTATCTGACATTTAAGCGGATCGATGAGGCTATTCTCATTATTGGGACACTGCCCTTTGCGTTGGCCGGCGGGATATGGCTGTTATGGCTACTGGACTACAACTTGTCCGTCGCCGGCGGTGTGGGCTTTATCGCATTGGCCGGGGTGTCGGCGGAGTTCGGGGTCATCATGCTGTTATATCTAAAGCATGCATGGGATGATCGTGTGGCCAAGGGGCAAACAAGCGAAGCTGACCTACTGGATGCGATTCGCGAGGGTGCTGTCCTGCGGGTGCGGCCTAAGGCAATGACCGTCGCGGTCATCATCGCCGGCTTGATACCAATCATGATAGGTATGGGGACGGGGTCCGAAGTGATGAAGCGCATCGCCGCACCAATGGTCGGAGGGATGATAACGGCCCCGCTGTTGTCGATGTTGGTGGTGCCGGCAATCTATCTGCTGATTCGGCGTCGACAATGCCGACGTATCAACTACCCGAATAACCCTCATAGGTGATTGTGTGCTTGAACTTGGGCACCCTTGCGCCCAAGTTCAATTGGCTAACAGCATAGGCCCGTATGCCTCAGGCGTACGGGCCTAAGGCCACGAACTGCCTATAAAAGTCTGGGTGATTCATAGGGAACCTAACACGCTTGTAATCGCTCATCGCGCGTATCAAATGCATTCAGATCACCCGAACCATCAATAGCTGGATGAAATGTTTGAAATTCAAGGGCATAAAGTACATGACGAAGTCAACTGCGCCAACTCCCCCTGCCCCACCTCTGGCATCGAAGAGCTGAGTATCGGTGCTAAGAATGTCATGCGCGCAGCCATACACGACGATGCATCACCGAGTGGACCGTGATTTTTCCCGCAGACAGAAGCCCCTCCCCGGATCCCATCCAGCTACTCAGCCCTAAGAGGCCGACTTAGACAACTTCGTTATAACAGACAGGGCACACCATAACGTTACAGGCCGAACTAGATCATACGAGATTGAGATAGGGATTACTGGGCGGTAATTCAGTGAACAACAAACTGGGATCAACCAACAAATAGCCGTGCAGCCGCCGAGATTTACGTGGCCCAACGACTTCGCAGGTCCAGATATTGAGGCCGCTGTCCTGCTTGCGGTGCAACTGTAGTTTCTCGAAACGGCGCTGAACCCACTGCCATTCCGACAACGTGTGTTGCTTGGCCAAGGCGACAACTTGGGGATGCTCTTGGGCATAGCGCTGAAAAACTCCGGGGCTGACCAGATAAGCGGTCTCGGAAACGGTATGCACCAGCGCTTTTGCATCGTTGATAATAAGTTTGCGCGATTGGATACTTTCCTTCAGCCACGCCATGAAGTGCTCGCCAGACGGTTGTGTCGTCAGGGCTGGCGAGCTGGTGGCGGACACCGGCATTCGCTCCGTAGTTGGGACGGCCATTGCTGGCGCGGGTGGCTCAGGCATCGAGATGGACAAAGCGCCCTCACCGTCGGCCGCCGCAGAAAGCCGCTCCATGCCAATCATTGTCAGCAGATCTTCCATCACATCCGACATACTGGCCGTATCCCGGGGCGGCATCGGGAGCACGGTCGTGGTCAATGGGGCTATGGTGTTGTTGGCTGATGATGAAGCTTCCCGATCCGATGACAGTGGGCTCGTCACGGGCGTCGATTCGTCCACAGTAAGGTCTGCCGCCTCGCTGGTGAGCGTTATATCGATCGTCACCGTGCCCGCGAAAGGGTCGGGCCGTTCAACGGACTCCCATATCAGCGCGGGCGACAACCGCAAAAAAGTGAACGTGTTCGTCCATCCGCTTTCGCTGGTGACCGTCGCCTTCCAGATGGCCTTGCCTTCGGGGGTCGGCTGCAGCATGCCGTGGTCCTGCAGCACGTTGAACACTGCGGTGTTGTTCGCGGGGATACCATCGATGCCCTGGGACAGCAGGTGCGCCCGCAATTTATCCGAGACGGTTTTACTGACCAGCCAAAGCGCATCCTGAGTGAGCCAGCCATCGGAGGCCTGGGGCTGGTTCAGCTTCAGTTCTTCCTTTAGCAGGTAGCGAAGGCCTTCCAAAAGTTTGCGCTGCAGTGCGTGCTTAGGTGCGGCCATCGCACGCGCAGGATCGCCGCCCAATGCCTGGGCTACCGAGGCGCGATCAGCCTGAATGACCAGTTCGCCCAGCACCCCGGCGTGTTCATACTGTCCGGCCAGCACGTAGAGCAATGCCGACCAGAGCGACGGGAAACTGTGGAGCCAGTCCAGGATGTCGCCATCAAGCACCCGTGTGTAAAGCAGTCCGGTGGCGGCGCTGTGCAGCCGGTACTCCCGGTCTTCCCGGTAGCGAAAGCGGTACGGTCGGGTGAGCGGGCCGTGCCAGGGATGCCATATGGTGCCATCTTCATGCTCCACATGCAGATCCACGGCGATCTTGCCGATGTCATGCAGCAGCGCAGCATAGGCCGTCGCCGCAGTCCAGGCCTCTGACTGAGCAGCCTGGTCTTCGGGGGTTGTTCCCGCAGGCAACAGATGAGACTGCCGCAGTTTCAGAGCAAAGGCGACGATCTCCAGACCATGATCGAGCATGCCGCCTGGATAGGCGTGGTGATGGCTTTCCGAGGCCGGAAATAGCTGCACCAGCTCGGCATAGCGTTCCAGCGGTGCACGGTACAGCGATGCAAACTGCTTAGGCGAGAGTGATGTGCGTTGCCAAATGTGTTCCAGCAGACGTTGGCGTCGAGGTGTGGACAACAATGAAGCGGCCGACTCTGGCCGCGTCAGCCCTTTGGGGGGTGCGGCCATCGGTATGGCGGTCGTATCGATAGATGGCAGTAGCCGTTTGCGCTGGAACAGCGAGAGCATCGCAAAACCTCTGGTGATTGACTGGCAAGAGCGCCTTTTGGCCTTTTCAGTTTTCAGATAGGGCCTTTCCCCTTGGCTCCATTCCCTTCCCCCCCTTTCTGGCCCTTCTCGCCTTTGAACCCTTTGGGTATAGGGCAATCCCCTCTTCCTGTGCCACCATCAATGCGAGACAGGCGGACTCGGATTGGCAACCAAACCTGTGGCCCGTCAGCAAATTTCTTGCATTTCGCACAAACAGATATACAATTTATATGTATATCAATTAATGGAGTATGGAGCATGCAAGTCGCCAAATGGGGTAACAGCTTGGCCGTGCGCCTTCCGGCCAAGCTGGTAGAAGCGCTGGAGTTGCGTGAAGGCGACGATATTGAGATCGTCGTGGACGGCCCTCGCACGTTCGCGGTTCGCAAGAAACCGGGCGCCGATGCCTTGTTGAAGCGCCTGCGTACCTTCCGGGGAAAACTGCCCGCGGATTTCCGCTTCAGCCGGGACGAGGCCAATGCGCGTGACTAAGTTCCAGCATTTTATGGACAGCAATGTGGTGTTGTACCTGCTGTCGGAAGACTCAGCCAAGGCGGACAAGGCCGAAAGCCTGCTGAAAGCCGGGCCAGTCATCAGCGTGCAAGTGCTCAACGAAGTGACGCATGTCTGCGTACGCAAGCTCAAGATGGGCTGGGAGGAGATTGCACAGTTCCTGGAGCTGGTACGGGGCTTTTGCAAAGTCGTCCCGCTCACTGAAACCATCCATGACCAGGCCCGATTGATCGCTGAACGACATAAGCTATCATTTTATGATGCCTGCATCGTCGCGGCAGCTACGGCAGCGGGTTGCCAAACGCTCTATAGTGAAGACTTGAACCACGGTCAGATTCTGGAGGACAGCCTGACTATCAGGAATCCATTTTCCACCGTATAGTCTAGCCATGAAGGAGACGATGATGCAGATAGCACGCAGACCAACAGGACAGTTCGCACACCGGCTAGGCCGTGCTGCGGGCCGTTCTGCACGTTGGCTGCGACGCCGCGAACGCCAGGCGATTGGCTGGTTGGTAGCAGAAGGTCTACCTGCACCCGTTGCCGCCGCTCTACTGTGGATCGTCAAACTGGTCGTGGTGGCAGGACTTCTTTATGTAGCATTCTGGCTGGCGCTGCTTCTAGGGTTCGCAGTAGCCGCAGCCTGGGTTGCGGGGCATTCAACCGAGCAGGATGAAGATGACTTCTTAGGGCGCAAAGCAGAAGAAAGGGATCATCGGAAAAGCATTTTTTATCACCCAGCTTCGTACAACGATGATCCAGACCCACGCTTTGAAGACGATTGAACTGGTGCTTCCTTAACTTTTCTTGGCTGCGCTCATCAGCACGCTTGAGCCCCCACGACCTGCCTCTCCTGCGCCGCGCGTACCATCGGCCAAGCCTTGGAGCGCGTTTCCAGCCCTAACTCCCGCCCACGTTAGCGCAGTGATCCAGAACGCGGGCAACACCAGGAACATCGTCGCCATGACGAAGTTCAGCAACATATCACCGAAGCTATTATTCAACCCCATTAACGGATCAAAGTTGGTGACGGGCCGATTCCATCCCCAGCCCCGACCGTAAAGCGCATCCAGAATCGTGCTGTCGATCCAGCGTGCCAACTGAAACCAGAAGTCCACAAAGAACAAGGCGAACTGCACCACGCTGACCGTCACCACGGCCTTGAGTTCATAGGTACTGATGATGAGTACCAGCGGGATGCAGATCACGAGCGCCATCTTAAGGAATGACAACACCATGGGCAGCGCCTGGCGCACGACATCCATCGCGGGGAAAAAACCGATTGAGCCAATCGTAATGCCGAGGTCACTGGCAGCGCGGGCCACGATGTTTGGCGCTGTCTTATCAATCTGTCCACCGTAATCGGTATAGACAGCACCCTGATTCAGTTTTTGCTGGCGCGGCGCGGCGATCGCGCGGATCACCGAGTCATCCACCTCATTACGACTCAAGAAACCAGCCCAGCCAGCTACGCGATTAAGCAGGCTGGAATCGACTTGGGCCAGAAGACGGGCCCGCAGACCGTTGCTCCCGTCGCTCCACCACTGTCGGCAGGTGGGGTAACCGCCGCCACTGGGTACCTGGGCCAGACCCGCATCGCGGTTGCTGCTATACGGCCAGGCGTCACGCGGGGTGCGTGAACGATAGGTGTCGTAGTAACCCGCCGAGTCCACAAAATACCGTGAACCGATCCAGGTGACGTCGTGCATCTGCGCGTCATCCAGTTCTGGACGGCTCATGAACAGCTTGGCACGGGCCGGGCCGTAGCAGTCGTATGAAAAATCAGCTATTTCCTGAGCCAGCACCGGATCGTCGATCCGCGTAGCGTCGATCTCCATGCGCATTTGCCGTAGTTCAGTACCGCAGGGAATCGCGGCGACCGACGCACTGGTAAGGCCGCGCGAGAGCGCGTGCATGAACGCCCACCAGACGGGAATTTTGGCGCTTTGGTCGTTGATGGTGGTGAAAGACTGGCTCCAGCCCGTATCCGAAGGCTGTGGCACGCTCACCCCACATTGTCGGGACCGGGCATCGTCAAAGCGTACGCGGCTCACATCCACATCAATGAACGGGATGCCGGCAAACAGCACCACGACCACCGCCGCCCACACGCGGGTTTCGATACGTGCGGCCGAGAGCAACCCCTTGTTGCCTTCGTCGGCGCCTTCGCCACGGGCTTTAAGCCATTCCTGCAGGATGATGGCAATGAAGGGGATGGCAAACACGCCGCTGGCTACCAGCACCGACCAGATGCCGTTGTGCACGATCCAGCCCACCAGCGTCAGGTAGTATTCCAGGTAATCGGTCGTGAACAAGGTCATGGTTCAGCTCTCCGGCTATGTGCTCTGCATCAGCAGACTGCACTCCAGTGTGACCAGGGCCAGACCGCCTGCGATCTCCGTGCGTAGCAAGCGGCGTCGGGTGTGAGCATCGGATTGCCTGGCAAGCAGCCGTCGACGCATCCACCGCCATCCGTAGACCGTCGCCCCGTAAAGGCACAGGCGCCAAAGCAGGAAAAAACCCGATACCTCTGCCAGCCACTGCTCCCAGCCAGCGATACTTCCCAGGAAGTAGATGCCCGCGACATTGGTCGCCACCGCCACGACCAGCAGCAATACTGTCCACAGTAGTGCCCTGGCGGTACGCCAGTTGAATAACCAACGTAGCCACGCAGCGTTCATGGTGTGCCATCCGGTGCGGGCCGCTGCAATTGCTGCAGACGGTCAGGCACTGGGTCGCCCTGGTAGATACCACGTGAACCCGCTGCCCGCGTACTGTGGCGTTGGATGATGGCCATGGGCGAGTTATTCGCCAGTTCGCGGCGTAGCTCCAGTTCGGTTTTAAGGTTTTGAATCTCCCGGTCGAGCGTGTCGCTTTCCTGGTTCACCGCATCCACCGCCATTTGGTTGGCGGAAACGTTGGGTTCCTTCTTGCCGGTCAACAACGTGCGTTGCAGCAGCAGCGCTTTTTCCAGCACGGAGGCCAACGCCACTTCGGATGCCAGACGGCGGGCCAGAATGTCCTGGTCGGGCTCGTCGCGTAGGGCTTCGATGACGCCACGGGTGATCGGCAGCGATGCACTGCCGGCTTCATGCAGGTTCTCAAACGTCGTGTTACGAGTGCCCATGATCAGTTCCTGCAGGACCTGGAGCTTGGCGTCGTATTCCTCCTGGATCAGCGGTGTCAGGCCTACGCCCGGTACGGTCTGGGTCTTGGTGCAGGATTCGCACGTGCGTTGCTCCTGTTCGCCCAGCACACGGGTCGCCCACTGGACCGCCGCGTCAGGCGACGACCAGGTCTGGCAGGAAAGACTGCCGCAACTGGCCTGGGCGATGGCCGACGTGTCAGACACGCTGCGGCCATTGACCAGGTTGTACCCGGCACGGGTGACATCGCCCACCACCTTGATCGGCGATTGGCCCGCACCGCCGGCGTTGCCGCCGCCCACCCACGGCACGCCGTCGTTGCCTCGGCTAGTTTCGGCCTGTTCGATCGCCGAGACCGCATCGCTGCTGGCAACCGCCTCGCGCAACGCCATGCCCTCGGCAAGTTGGTTCCAGCCCATCTGCCCACCCGCCATGTCGGCCATTTTTTCAGCCATGGCGCGACACTGAAGTTTGGAGCGGTCAAAATCCAGCCGGGCCTGCAGCACACCATTGGTCAACAGGTTATACAACCCCGGATCGGCGCGCTGGATAATCAGCGCTGGCAGCGATGCCACCGCGCTCGTCGCGTTCTGGATAACGCTGCTCATGATGTTTTGAAAGCCGTTGGTCAGGCCGTTCAGTTGGTTCTGGATTGTCGTGCTGATATTCATGTCGCCGCAGATCAGATTGCTGTTCCAACCAGCACCCACTCCGATTGAGCGCATGCCGGCTGCGCCGCTCATCGAGACGGCGTTGCCACCGCCTATGGAGTACATGACCTCGTCGCCGATGACGCTGCCACTATTCTGGAATCCACCGCTTTGCGCCGAGGCCAAACCGCAGGTCAAAGCCAGTGCACAGGCCAGCACCACTGGACGGCATGAGCGCGGAATAAGGCTTACCGGTTTTTTCATATCAGGACGATTCATGGTTGTGCCCTCGATTGCTCAGTTAAAATCCACACTGCCCAGGAAGGTCTGACCCCGGCGCTGGCAGCAGCTATACGGACGCCACAACGCCCAGGCGTAGTCGCCTTGCCGGGCCTGTGTTAGCGTCTCGTTATGGGGAAACACCGTGCAGGTGTTGGACAGACGCGGAGTGAGCTCCTGCCACTTACCGGTCGAGGCATCGCCCTCGATTAATGCACCCGCAGGCCAGTAGCCCGCCCGAGAACTGGCCAGCAGCGGCTGATACACATGCAGTTGCCCCCGGCGGGTCACGATGTCGCCCGCACGCTGGGCTACCACGGCGCTCGCCTTGTAGTCATCGGTCTGGTGCAGGAAACCGCCACGCGGATAGACGTTGCCCCACAGATTCATGTCGCTGCGCGATCCCACTTCACGCTGGCCGGGAATGAGCGCTTCGGGATACACGGCCTCCGGCACGTTGTAGCGCCAGGCTGGCGTGTCCAAGGTGCTGAGCAAGTACGGCACGAACGCTGTGCCTGCGCCCTGGCAGAAATACCCAGAACCCGCGACGAACTCGTTGAACACTTCCCCACCGGGATGACCGATCACGTCGCTATTCTTGAATTTGGCGAGATTGTTCTCGTGATCGTCGTTGGTGGTGCCGTCGCCACCGGCCTGCGCTGTGGGATTGGGCAGGCTCATGGGCCGTACTTCCACCCAGGGGTTCGCGCCAGTGTTTGAATAGCTCGACACCACCGCATCCGGGACGTAGTGGCGTACCTTGATGGAGGTGCGTATCCGGCAACCGCCCACTCCGCAGGACAGCCAGTAGCAGATGCCGACCACGCGGTACTCCAGACAGGATGGAGACAACGCGGAAGCCACAATGGTGGCGGTGTTGAGCGCAAAGCTGGATGTCGCCGCAAGCAAAATCGCCATAGCGACACCGAATCTCAGGTGGGGCAAGTTCATGGCTGCTCCTTGCGGTATTGCTCGATTCGGGTTAGCGCCTGATCAAGACTGCTCTCCCCGTAGATCACATAGCGCTGGTCGACCACGATGGCCGGAATTGTCGTAATACCCAAACTCCAGGCGTCGGCCACACCTTGGTAGGCCCCGGCCAGCCGTTGCTGCAACAGGGGGCCTCCTTGCTTCAAACGGTGCTGGACCAGCTCAGCGGCTTGGCGGCTATCATTCGGAAGATCGGCCGATAGCTCCGCCTCTATACGCGCGGGCGCATCCAGCTCGATCAGCCGGTCTGGCGCACCCTGGACGGGGTGTTGACGGTCGGTAATGATCCAGACATCCGCTGCGGTAGCGGTGCAGGCGAACAGCGCGGCAGTCAAGGCTATTGCCAGCGGCAGGCACATCGCCGGGGTACGAGATAGAGAACGAAGCATGGAGCGGCACCCGTAGTTCATGACCCTGGTAGTGCAACGCATCGTGTTCAAAACAGCGACAAACAATCGGAAATGAGGGGTGCCCGGTTTGACGCGTTCCTCTTGGCGTTAAGCTGCCGACTACGCAGAAAGAAGGGAGCGCGAGGCTCCCACTAGGATTATAAAGTTGCCTCCGGCACGACCTTACGCGTGTGGTGGCGCCAGAAGCGATCCACCAGCCGACCCTCCAGGACACGAGCGCGAAAGCGCAGGCCTTGCGCGGTGGAGTAATTGTCCCATCCCGCTTCGTAGGCTGCTTCGCTGCGCAGTTCGGCGACTTCTTTGACGATCTGCTCGGCTTCTTCATCAGAAACGACCGGGAGGCACCATTTCACGTTATCTCCCCGGACCTGTCCAGCGAGTACCAAGCGTCCATCCCTGTCACAGATGATGATCAACTCGGGTGTGAAGTCCAATGCGTCGATCGCATCAGAGAAGTCAAAGTCATGGTGCGACACTCGGGCATTAGCCAACGACATGGCATCCTCGATCAAGCCGCACGCGCCCAGAACGAGGGAGTGCGGCGTCCACCAACTGCCATAGACGGGATCGTCTTCGGGATATTCCACATTGCCCTGGCAAGTGATGGTGAACTGGCGCCAGAACACATCCTTGCGGATATAAGAGCCAGCTCGATAAGGAGTGGCGATGAAGGCAACACCCTCGAAGTAATGAGTTTTGGGCTGCATGATGTACTCCCATATGTGAGAAGGTGCGCGCGCCCTATGCCGACCCGTGCGGGCCGGGAGAGCCCGCACGGGGGTTGAACACTAAAACGAGAAAAATGTCACGCTGGCGTAGGCGCGGCTGGGGGCCTGCTACAGCAAACCGGACTCGGCAAAGGAGTACGGTTCACCTTTACCGATGATGAAATGATCCACGACCCGGATATCGACCATCGCTAACGCGGTTTTCAACAGATTGGTGAGCGCGCGATCTGCCATGCTGGGCTCGGTCGTGCCCGAGGGGTGTTGGTGGCTCATAATCAGAGCAGACGAGTTCAACTCCAGAGCACGCTGCACCACCACGCGCGGATAAACCGCCGCTTGGTTGACCGTGCCTTTGAACAACGGTTCACACGCCAGCACTTGATGCTGACTGTTGAGAAACACCACAACGAAGACCTCGTTGGGTTCGGCCATCAACTTCAAACGCAGATAATCCCGAACCGCCTTCGGGCCATCGAGCGTCGGACCCGCCTTGAACACGCGATCTTCCAAGAGTGCAATGGCTTGCTGGATAATCCGATCATCCTGCTGGTCGGTGAGATCAAAGCTTAATTGCGCGCCGGAATCGGCGACATTAGGGGTGGGGAACATAACAAACCTCCAATAGATAAGCTCGGAGGACGCGTACCCGAGAGGGCAAACCCTCCGGAGACGATAAAGAAGAATGAGTGAATAATCAGCATCCAGCACCTTCGTATCAGGTGGGTATCCGCGCAGGGGATGCGGTGCGGAACGGGGTGTGCAATCAACGCGGCATACACCACGCCGTAGCCTTTAAGATTGCGGGCTACCTGGGCTTGTTGCCGTCTGGGACGGCGGACAATTCAGTGGGGTATGCGGCAGCGGTGGCCGGATCATCGGTCACAAGCAGATCCATCGCTGACAGCAGCGCGTCACCGGCAATCGGCCCCTGTAACCACAGGGATTGGCCGGTACGCTCGTCGCGCAATTGCAGCATCGGGGTGGCCGCTATACCATTGCCTGCAGCGCCGTCGGCTTGCGCTTGCACCATCGCTAACGGGCGCTCGCTCGCCAGGCAAGCGCGTAATGCTTCGTGATCAGGCGGATACATGCCATCCGGCAACCCTAGCCCATCGCCTCGCGTGTGCTGATAAATCCAGGAGATCGTCCGCCAAAAGGCTTCGGGGCCGCCAGCCTCGCCGGCGCACTCCGCCAGCGCAGCTAGTTGGGAAGCCGCAGGCTCGTGCATGGAGAGTGGCAGATGTTGCCACTGCAGGCGGATATCAGGATGCCGATCAATCCAGGCCATCAATGGCGGGACATAAGTCCTGCAGTATGGACATTCCAGATCGGCATACAGAATTAACGTGAAGCGAGCAGTGGCCGAGCCATGATGCCAAGGCGATCCCGATACTTGAGACATTGCTGCCTTCTCGGCTGCGGATAGTTGGACACCCTGCCCCATCGAAGCAATGAAAACGGAAGGTCGCCAAAAAACCAGAAACGTCAATACCATAACGACGGCAGGCCAGATCAGGCGGCGCAGCATATCGCGACTGGAAGGTATTGGTGCTCGCATCGTAGTTCCCAAACAAGGGGTGAATCGGGTGCTGATGCGTTAGTCAAACATGTTGGTCTATTTATGTGGCCTATCAATACGGCATACCGCCTACCCTGTTCCCATCTGTGCCAAACCGATGGCTAATTCGCCGTGGAAAGGCCGGCCCTTTTGTCAGTTGATTGATTGTTTTCAGAGCAGTTTAGGTGCATAATTAGTGCATATCCAATGCAAGGGAGATAAATCATGGGATTCGCCATCTCACACCCATTCATTGAGCGATTCCGAGAGCCCGATACGCCGTTCTTGTCCCCGGTTCGGGTCGGTGAATTCTTCGGCTTCCGCGTCCAGGAGTTGGCCGAGCGAGCGCGAGTGCATCGCAATACGCCTACAGCACGCCCCCATACCCCTCAACTACAGAAGTACCTGCAAGACATGCTGCGGGTCCTGACGGTAGCCACTGAGATGACAGGCGACCCGGAGCGGGCGGCATTCCTGCTGCGTAATGAGCCGTTGAAATCGTTCGGCTATAAGACGGCGGATACGTTGATTCAGGAAGGCCGAGCCGATGCAGTGATTGCGTATCTGGAATCTCTGGCAGGCGGGGCTGCTGGATGATCGAGCATACTATCGGTCTGGAAGAGGATGCGGCCTTCTACAGGGTTATCGCTCCGAGCTATGCCAGTATGCCGCTTTCAGGCCTGGGCGCAGCCCGTCAGGGAGGCCGCTTCAACCGTCCAGGCCAAGAGGCACTCTATCTAGCGATGACCGATGCAACGGCACTGGCTGAATACCGTCAAGACAACCCCTGGTTGCGACCCGGAACGATCTGTACATTCTTTGTTCGGCAGTTGCGGGTCGCCGATTTGAGCGGCGGCTTTGATCCGGAACGCTGGCCCGCACTGTGGGCGGATTACGCCGTGGACTGGCGAGAAGAGTGGTTCGGACACGGGATCGAACCGCCCACGTGGTACATGGCCGATGACACCATCTCGGCAGGTCTGGACGGCATTTTGTTTCCGTCACAATCTTATCCGGGTGGCACGAACTTGGTGATTTACGACAGTTCTACGCGGACGCACAACCAGCTTCGCGTATACGACCCGGACAACACACTTTCCAAGCTCGGCGACTTGGGTCAGCGCGAGAAATAGCCGGCGCTACATTTGCTCCCATGCCAGAGAATCAATTCCCCGAGCCCGATCAATTTTTTCGGACATCTTGAACGCGGCGTCCAGTTCGCTGATGCCGAACTGCTGCATAAGCTGGTAGCGCTCGGCTTTTTCTTCGGGCTCGGTCTGGGCCAAGGCCAGATAGAGACTCGGTGGTACGGCTCGAAACAGCACCTCCATGCTCTTGGACAGAATCACCCCTTCCGTGAACTTACCGGCCTCCTTGCGCGCGGAGAGCATCAACGCTTTCTGCGCTGGCGATAGCTCTCGGAACCGCGCGATTTTCTCGACCTCATCGGGTGGCATCGACAAACAGATCCACCACTCGATCATATTGAGCATGGGTTCGGCGGCTTTAGGCAGATCATCGACGTTTTGCGTCGCCAGCCAGAACCAGGCCCCGAGCTTCCTCCACATCTTGGTGATCTTAACCACGTAGGGCGCCAACAGCGGGTTCTTGGTAATGATATGGCCCTCGTCGGTGACGTTGATGATGGGCCGCCCCAGGAACTGATCGCGCTCGGCGATGTTGTTGACGGTGCTGATGAGCGAAATATAAGCAATGGAAAGCTGCGCGTTGTAGCCCTCGCGGGCGTAGGTCGCCAGATCAACCAAGGTAATGTCGGCTTCGGGCCAGGGCGTGCCGGGCCGATCAAACATCTCGCCATCCGCACCCTGGCAGAACATGTCCATGGCGTCAGCCATCTCCAGCAGCCTGGCGCGACGCATTTCAGGTAATGTGCTGTCCTGGCCACGCTCACGTAGCGCATCGCGCACATCGCGTGTCAATACGGTGCGCTGCTCGCCACCTTCGCTGTGGCAACGCCGGGCGGCATCCAGAATGCACTGGCGAATCAGCGATCGGTCCGCGCGGGTCATACGGGCTTCTTCCTTGTCCTCACCGCCCGTAATCATCAGCCGCGCGGTAATCTCCAATTCACCCAGCACGTCGCGTTGCTCATCCGCGCCCGTCTCCTCGATGCCATCAGCGGTCGGTTCGCCATCAAGGGCGTCCGCATCCAGCGTCTGTACGTCGCTGGGCGTCTCGATCAGGCGACGGGCGTCCGCGAACGGTGCCAGGCTAATGCCCGCGCCAGGCGAGAGTTTGACACGGTGGACCGTGAGACCCAGCCTCTTTGCGAAGTCGCTGAACAAGCCGAAGGAGTTGCCGGCCTCCACAATAAATAGCCTTGGCCGGTAGATGGCCGTGACCTGATTGAGCAGGTTGTTCAACGTGGCTGACTTACCCGACCCCGTCGGGCCGAACAGGAACAGGTGCGCATTCATCTGTCGATCAAGCCGGTTCAAGGGATCGAAGGTGATGGGTCCACCGCCTCGGTTAAAGAAGGTAATGCCGGGATTCCCGGTGCCCTGGCTGCGCCCCCAGACGGGAGCCAGATTGGCCGCGTGCTGGGCGAACATCAGTTGCGTGTACCATTGCTTGCGATCCTGCGCCGGGTTGTAGAGGCACGGCAACCAGCGCAAATAGGTGTTAAGCGGTGCCACCTCATCTTCTTCACGCACCGGCTGCAACCCCGCGTTAAGCATCACGTTCGCCAATTGCAGGCCACGGTGATCCAGCTCGGCCTCATCACGGCCACGCTGGTAAAACGCCAGACTGCCCCGGTAGAGTTTGTGCGCACTGCCAATCAGAGACCGGGCCTCCTGCACATCCCGCAGCGTCTGCTCTGAGGCGAGGGTTTCGCCCACCGCCTTCTTGGCCAGGTGATTCAGATGCGTCTCCAGTACATCTTGCGGCGTGGCGATCACGGTTAAACACATCACCGTGTCTTCGGGCATCTGATCGAACAACGTATTGATGGCGTCCCCTTTACGGGTTTCGCCCGTCAGGTGCCCCGTTGTCGGCGGCGTGCGCAAGCGGTCGGTGACCATAACCCGGTGCGGCATGCCGTCGAAGTACCACAAGCCTTGGGCCACATCCGAGCGCGGCTGACCGAAGAACAGCCGTTGGCTGAAATCCCGACCACTGGCCAACTCGATATCGTCGGGGTCTTGGATTGGCGGGTAGGCGGTCAACTGGTAAAAGCGTGCATGGTCCTCGGCCGTTGGCCCCAGTAGCGGAGGCAGGGGATTGAACCAGCGCAGCAGCCAGTCGTGGATCTGCGGCGCATCCTGGCGGTGGGCCTGAATACCCGCATTGCTCAAGCCACCAGCCAGCCGGTCGCACACGATGTTCAGCGCCTGCTCGGGGCTCTGACCTCGCCTTGCCGTTTGCCCCGTGACGCGGCGATAAACCACCATGCGCACGCGGCGGCTTTGGCCGCGCCAGGGCAAGCGCGTGACCACCGTATCTTCGAACAGCCCACCAGGCTTAGCCACCGCCCGCAAGTGGTGCGCGAAAAATCGTAGGTAAAACTCGGTAAACGGTGTGCCCTGCGCACGCGGTTGCACATAACCCTGCAAGGTCTTCAGGTACTGATCGAAGCTGGTTTCGTCCTGGGCGTAGAGCTGCAGGACCCACGGATTTTCGTCCAGTTCGTCAAAGCTGTCTTGCAGGGCGTTTTCCAGCGCATCGCGCGCCTGAGCCAGCCAGGCGGCCTCCCGGCCTTCGGTACCCAGCGGAATCAGTTCAAAGAATGCGGCCACCGATTGACCGTCCTCCAACAGCATGCAGCGGCTGTCGGGCAGGTACTCCACCCACGGTAGCAGTTCGACAAAGGACGGCGCGACGCCGTACAACGCCTCTTCGTCCGCCTGTGTCGCGGGCCGGTTGCCTTGGACGGCCTCACCCGGCTCGGGAATCCCCGCCTCGTTCAGAGTCTGAATATGGCGCTGCCAGCCATCGGGGTGATCGGCGTTGGCAACCTCGTCATCGGGGCTGGCACGCTTATGCCAAGGAATACGCCATGCCATTAATACGCCTCCACGCGCTCGCCCGGCATCGCGTACTGCACCCGCTGATACAACGGGAAGACCGTGCTATAGCCGGGTACCGGCACGGGGTCGGTGCCCGCCAAATGAGGGAACACGTACATCACCAAATCCGGGTTGGGCAGGCGATGGAACTGGCGCTGGATTTCGTTGGCGGCGGTGCGGGTGTAGCCGGCCTGTTCCTTCGGGGCAGCGTGCATATCGGCCTCGGTCAGCGGCCGGCGCAGACTCTGGCGTACGTCGAGCAACTGGCGGCGTGCCACCTGGCCACTGCCGCCCTCACCCGCTTCGTGGTGCCAGATATCTTGCATGGTTCGTCCACCGTGGGGCAGCAACTCGTCCTTATGGGTAGCGCACCCCGCGAGCATCACTGCGGCGATGCCCAGCAGCAAGGGTTTAATCCAGTTCAAGCGCATGTCCTTCTCCTATACGGTGATCGACCCGGCGCCCTTGCGGCTCGTAGTCGATAGCCAGGGGTTTTTCCAGATGGACGGCCACCTTGGCGCCAGGCTGTACATACACAGCGGCGAAGGCCTGACCGTAGAGCTTGTTGACCCACTGCGACATGTCCCGCACGCCACCGGCCAGAATCTGGCCCATGGCCTCGTTGCCGGTAATACCTGTGGTGCCAATCGATCCGTCGGCCCCTACGTAGGACATCCGTCCGCTGTCTGAATCAATGAGCGATGCCGCGCCCGCACCAGCGGCGGTAATCAAAGCCTGCGTACCCAGGTACTGCTGCGCGTTGCTGCGCCGATCACCCGACACGCAAGGAATACCAAACGGGTCGCTGATCCAGCCCAGGCCGTCGTCCTCGTTGTTGCGCTGATTATTTCGCTCGCTGTCTTCAGGGATGGTGCGAATTGTGCCGTCATGAAAGACAAACGTGATGCTGCGCACCTGACCGCGCACACACGATAGCGTCCAGTCACCCGAGGCGGTGCCGCTGAAGACAGCCCCCGCCACATCCGGAATGTCGATGCCGTTGGCGGTCAGATTGTCCGGCCCGACAATGACCTTGAAGGGATACGGGTCATTGACCGTGCCGTCGATGGGCACGCGACCTATGAGCGCGGTCATCGCGACCGACCCCATCAGGGTGGAATTGGTCGGCACCGTATAGACCGCCTTGGCGGTGCTCACCCCGGCGGCCTTGGCCCCGGCATCGGCCACGCGGCCGACGGTGGTTTCCAGTGTCTTCTGCGCAGGGCCGAAACTCGTTGGAAAACTCAGACTACTACTGCTGCGGTTGCGGCCATCGACCTCTCGGGCATCATCGGGCTCAACCCAGCGGATACCGGCGTCGGCTCCAAAGCCATCCGCATCCCCCTCGCGCAGGCCCAGACCTACAGGCAGATCGGTATTGCCCAGGCTTTCCAGACGACGCTGCAGATCCTGCAGCAACCCTTCGGTCTGCTGGCGTTCGTTGGCGAGCTTCGCCTGGTCGCGTTGCAAGGTGCTGCGTTCGGACTCCAGTGCCGAACTGATGCGCTGATCAATGGCGGTCTCGCGCTGGCGCAGACGCACGTTCTCGCTGCGTTGCGTCTTGTTGTCGGCCTGCGCCGTCTGTAGCTCCGTGCGCATCTGCTTGACCTGCGCCACGAGCGTTGCCACGGTGTCGTGCGGGGTATCGCCCTCAATGCCCAGCGCCTGCATCTCTTCGGGCGTGAGCTGACTACCAGAACCGGCAGCGCCTGAACGGGTCGTGTCGCCACCCGATAATAGGCGGATACCCGCAAAAAGTACCAATAGGGCCACCGGAATCATCAGCCACTTCAGAAGTCCGTTACTGCGCATGGCCGTCTCCTTGCGCTTCTTGCCCTTCTTGGGTGAGATGAGGCAGATGCACCGCTGGGTCAAAACGCTGGATGGCGGGCAGCAGCGATTGCGCCAGCCCATGACCGCGGGTGACCACGTACACGACCGTCGTATCCTCGGGCGTACCGTGTGGTCCCAAGGTCGGGTGCTGGAAGGTGGCGGTAAGAAAATCGCCCAGCAACGCACGCGGGTCCAGTTCCAGCCAGCTACGGCTGGTGTTGGTCAGACGGACCGCTGTCACCCACTGATCTTCCAGCCGCCAGGACGCCACGGCGAGCGCGCGTACCGGCAGGGTCGGCAGCAGTGTGTCCAGGTTCAGGTCGCCGCGCAGGTTCACGCGCATGATGCCGGGTATGGCCTCCACGGTACGCAGCGGCGCATACAGGTTTTGTGCGGCATGGCGCGTGAGCACCACCGGCATCGGGGTGTCGCGCCGCAAGAGGTTTGCCGGGCCTGTCTGCGCGCCCGAGTCCTTGCCTACCGCCTGCTGAGCGTAGCGCTGGGGTGTGGTACTCCCCTCAACGATCCGCACCGGCTCCAGAGCAGGCTCGCCGTCATTGGCCGGCCCTGCCGCAATGTCCACCAGTATCAGTTCTCCGGTGTCCGCATCCTGCAACTGCAAACGAGTGGGCTCTATCGGTTCATCGGCACGCAGGTAGACGGCACCGCCGGCACTTTGCACCCGTAGGCGCTCGCCCACGCTGGCGGGCACTCCAACACGCACATTGCGGTCGATAAACACAATGCGCTCCTGGCCGACAACCAGCGGCACGGCCAGCGGCAGGCGTTCCCAGCGCAGGATTTCCACCGCCAGGGCAGGGAGTGCCATCATCCAGGCCAAAATGCTCAACCCGACCAGAATCCAATGTTTGAGGATCATGGGCTCTCTCCTTGTAGTCCCAGGCCACCGCGCTGCGGCATTTGCGGCGCAGGCACGGTGATACGCTGGGGCGCGCCGTCATAGCAGTCCATCACCAGGCCGAACGGGTTGCGGGCCGGATCAACGTCCGCCCGCACGACCTTGATGGGGTAACGCACCAGCGCCCGCTTGACCTGCTCGGAACCGTGGTACTCGTCCGCGCTCAGGTCCAGCGTGACGATCCAATCGTCGTCGGACACCACCCGCACGCGAGCGCTCGGGTTCTCGCCATAGCCACGGCCGGGGATTTCATAGACGCCACGCACACGCTGGCGCAGTTCACCCGTGCTGCGGCGGTATTCGAAATCGGCCTGCAAAAAGGCCCGGCAGGATGGCGTCAGATACGGCGACAAGACATGCAGGTTGCGCGCGTAATCCTCTTCGCCATTGGTCGGCCAACGGTTAAGCTGCTGGAACACATAAAAGGTGAAGGCGTAGACCGACTCGGGCGGCACTTCCCACCACTTGCGGGTGCTGCCTGATCGCAGGTCCGGCGGGACGTGAATGGTCAAATCGCGTGGCGCGCTCCACCACCCGCCCCCCATAACCAACGCCACCAGCAGTAGCGCGACCGTGCCGATGCGCAGGGTTTTGATATGCGCCTGCAGGTGGGTAACTTCATTCTTGAATCGGCTCATTGCGCACCCCTTCGGGTTGTCCAGCAGCCGGAGCGCGTGATCAGCTCTTGGCCGCGCACCCAGCCGGCCAGCAACGGATACGAGATCGTGATGCGCCATTGCAGTTGCCGATACAGCCACGTGTCGGGCCGGCCGCGCTTTTTGCGGCGCAGAATGCCGCCACCGACGAATACCCCCAAGGCGATGCCCACGACAATGAAGGTCGGCGCCAGAGCAATGGTCGAGAACAGCCAGGACAAGGGCGTACCCATCAGCAGCCCCGCCGCGCCCGATAGACCGCAGCAAATCCACAGTTCGTCCGCCGTCAAACCGCGTACCACGACCGGATGACGATTAAGGCGATGCGGCAGGAACGACACGGTGCCATCGGCCTGGACATGCTGATGCTCGGACATAACCCGTCCTCCTTACAGGACGCCGGTCGCTTCAGTCAGCAACCAGATACCGACCACGAGGAGCACGGCGCCGACTGCAACGCTTAAGCCGAACTGGCCCCAGGTCTTTTTCCCTGTGTGGATTTCGGCGTACGTACCGTAGGCGTGGTAACACACCCCGATAAACATGGACGCTACTACCAGGAGCGCCACCAACAGCACGATGTCGTAGCCATAGTTGCGGATGGTCTCCATAATGCCGCCGCCCGTGCCGCGCGACGGGTTTTCCAACGTGGGCAAGCCCTGGGCGAACGACAGCGTGGGTAGCAGGGCCAAGCCCCCAGTGAGTGAGGCGAGCGCGGTAGGTGTACGAAATAAGCGGGTCTTCATGGTCAGTTCCTTGCGGGTCAGGACAGGAGGAAAAAAGTCAGCACCAGATACATCGCGAGAAACCGCACGACGACGCCCAGGAACTGACGTTGATTGATTCGATTTTCAGCCCAGCCGACGTAGGCCGTGCGAATCGCCCAGGCCCCCCACAGCAGCAACACCGCGAACACAAAACCGACCAAGACGGTCGCCATAATGGCGGGCGACATGCTGCTGTTGGCCTGAAAGGCGCTGATCTGGGCGGAGGTCATGGCTGGGCCTGCAGCAAGGGGTTGTGCTGGGGCCCACGCTCACTGCGGTAATCCCCTGCCAGCTCGGCAAGGTCACGCGGTTGGGCACGCGAGGGGGTCAGATGAGACTGGATGCCGGAACGCACGCGGGCCAAATCGGCCAGCAAACGTGGATAGTCGAAGTAGTAACGATCACCCGGCATGATGGGCGTAGCCGCAGCGCTTTGCGCCACGAATCGTTCCAGCGCATCTAGTTGGCGCAGGGCCGCAGCCAGGTCTTGCCGCTGAACCGGCACATCAGCCTGAACCGTCAGCGGCACGGCTAAAACCGCAGTGAGCAGGAGAGACACGCCACCATGCGCAGCACGACACCGAATTGAGAGCACCATCGCCCCATCCCTTCGTTAGATCAACAATGGAATGATCGTGACGTAGCAGGCGCAATCAGGCTGCAAACAATAAGAACTGGAGGGCGACCGGATTTGTCTTATCAGGCCTTGTCCTGACAGGGGGAGGTCAATGTAGAGTCAAAGGCTTTCCCAGGAAATAGGTCGTGCGCAGGAGGGATTGAGCCCCCATCGAATAAGCTGGGCTTGCTTCTCTAGCCATTCGTCGAGCGAGCGACAGGCGATGTGCCACTGGGCAGCAGAAACTTTGGGCTGGTCGAGTAACGCCTGGAAGTAGGAAGCATCGATGTCCGACAAGGAATGCCCCAGCACAAACACCTGCTCGATGCTTGCCAGACCTTGAAAGAAGGGTTGATTCTTGGCTATCAGCGCTTCAGAAGGCTTGAAGGTGGTAGAGAAGTATCCATCAAGGATGTCATGAGCCTCGACCAGCCGAGTATCGATATCGGTGATGTCTGACCGATCATTCAGCGAGCGACGGTTCTGCGAGCCCCAGGCATGCCCCAGGACCAACTCCTCATCAAGCTGCGCCGCGCAGCCGTGAATGAACAGTATCCGCTTCGCCGCCACGCCATAGAGCGTAATCAGAGTGCTGGTGTAGTTGAAGTTCAGGAATGCCGCGGTACGGTCCAGTCCGGTAAGCCGCTTTGGCGCGGTTGTCGGCGTGGGGATTGGAAGCTGGCGTATCCATTCCCCAAATAGTTGCCGAAGCTCTGATGACAACCGCTTTACGAGGCTCTCCACTTCAAACTGAAAGTCGTGATGTCCAGAATCACTCCAGTCCTCAGCTCCGTACGATGCCATGAAATGGCCCAAGTTATCGATAATCGCATCCACATCCATGTCTGCCAGCGCCTCCTCAAGGTCGCACCAGTCCTCTCGGACGGGAAGATACTCCTCGACTTCCCTGAAGACGCTATTGTCGTTGTCTCGAAGGTATTGCTTGAACTGATCCAGCTTTGATGGGATGTCATGCTGTAGGTCAAAGCCGTTGCCGATTACGTAGAGCTTGCGGGGCTTCATGGATAAAGTTTCCTATCGATCCAAGGTAAGTTGTCAGAAAACAGGCACTTTAAAGGTTATTTGGCATATGCTATTATTTGATAACTATCATAACCCATAAGGAGCACATCCATGAACGTCGTAATAGACCATCCAGGCGTCTCGACGTTGGTTGGCACCCCAAAGGAAGTACAGGCACGACTTGGCAAATCGCATGCTGATCAAGTACTGCTCGTAACGTTCGACCATATCAGGCCCCGGGTCTTAGAGGCCCTCGCGGCAAATGTCGCTAACGTGACATCCTCCATGTTTGAACTGATGTTGGAGCGCCATGACCGAGAGTCCATTGATCGTTTAGTCGACGTCCTGATGCCTCGGACACCGCCCTCCCCCCGCTTGCTCAAGGAAGCGGTCATGCTGGTGCAGGCGCGCAAAGCCGTGTTAGAGAGCGGTGACTGGCTGACGGCCGCCGAGGTTGCACAACTGGCAGAGTTGAGCACCCGAAATCCCAGCGCTCAACCGAATAAATGGAAAAAGCAGGGGCAAATCTTCGCGATCAACCACGGCGGCGTCGACTACTTTCCGGGTTACGGCTTAGATCGAAACGCGGGTTTCCGACCGTCAAAAGCTATGGCTAAAGTCATTGAAATCTTAGCCAGGAACAAAGACAGCTGGGGCATGGCCTACTGGTTCCGTTCGGACAATAGCTTTCTGGGCGGCAAGAAGCCTCAGGATTTGTTGGCGTCCGAGCCCGAGCGTGTTATCGAGGCGGCTATGGACGAGGTCCAGGAGATCGCGCATGGCTAGGTCTAAGCCATCGGCACCTTCTGAGGAGGCATCTAACACAACGCCGGAGCCTCCTGACACACTGCATGTCACGCTCACCCGGCTTACACCGGGCAAGGTGCTGCACCGCGTCCATCAGAGCATGTACCAAGCGGATCAGTTCAATCCCAGCGTGCAAGGCAATGCACGATTCAGCCCGATCCACGATGAGCAGGGAACCCCGATACCCACGCTTTACGCTGGAACAACAATGGCGTGTGCATTGATGGAAACGGTGTTCCATGACGTCCCGCACACGGCCGGCTTCAAGAGCGTCGATAAAGGCAAACTAGCCGGCCAGGTGCATTCCACTATTCAAGTTGAGGAGGAATTACAGCTGGTTGACCTTGCAAGCGTACCGCTACGCAAGCTGGGCGTGACGCGCAAGCAACTGATCGACACTGAGAAGAACCAGTACCCTGCCACACGCAAATGGGCTGCCGCAATCCACTCTCAATTTCCCCAGGCCCAGGGGCTATCGTGGGTTTCTAGACAAGACGATTCAGCACGTGCCATGATTTTATTTGGTGATCGCATCACCAGTGATTCACTCCAGGATGAGGGGGGCTCACGTAGTCTGCTGGACGATGCGGACGTTTACGATGAAGTGCTGGACCTGGCGGATCGGATCGGTGTCAACATCGTGCCAGGGAAAACTTGAATGGAGTGCTTCCGGATTGATGAGAGTGGCTACACCGGGTTCGACCTGCTGAACCCTGAGCAGCGCTTCCAGGGTGCGACAGCCATCGCCATAAGCGATGAAGACGCCCAGCGTTTGATTCGTGAGCACTTCCCCAAGTTGCAAGCCACCGAGCTCAAGTACCGCTCACTGGCGCGCCGGCCCGGCAACCATCCCCGCCTGCTGGCTCTGCAGCGGGATCTGCTGACCAACTACAAATGCGTAACCTATGTCTGCGACAAGCGCTACCTGCTGTTGCTGATGTTCATGGATTACGCCGTCGAACCGTTCTACTACGAACGCGGCATGAACTTCTATGAGGACGGCCAAAACTACGCCCTGGCATCCCTGCTGTACTACGCCGGCCCGACCTTGCTAGGGAGGGAAGCGTTCGATAAACTGCTGGCGGCGTTTCAACATGCCGTCAAAGACAAATCGTCAGCAGCACTAGGAGCACTCGTAAGTGCGGCGCGAAAGACACGGTGGCACGAGCTTTCGGAAGCGCTGGGGCCCCTGGCGGTCGATGCCTGTCCTGAATGCCTCTCGGCAATCGCCACGCCGGGGGTGAGCACCGATGCAGCTCTCGTGGTGCTGCAATCTCTAATGAGCCGCATGGAGGTCATGATGGACGGCCCCTACCGTGTCGAGCATGATCAATCCAAGAACCTACTCACCTACAACACCCTGCTGCAGCGCTACATTGACCATGACCAGCAGATCGAGTTTCACCAGTCCGAGATCGCCAGCATCAAGTTTCCCCTGAAGCTCACTTCGGTGACGCAGGTTGATTCCAAGGACAGCCCGGCGGTGCAACTGGCTGACGTAATGATTGGTGCAACCATTGAAGCGGCCAATATACTGACGGGGCAGCGTATTGCGGGGCTGGACGCCGAAGCTGTGATGTCCCACTATGCTGATCATCAGTTAATCCACATGCTCCCGTCGATCGATTTCGCAGAGCAACAAAGATTCCGGAAAGGTACGCAGGCTGCAGAGGTGATCAACTATTTCGCCGCCCATTTCCACAAATGAATCATTTTTAAATAGTTACGAATCACAGGTACTTCTTGAAACTCCCCGCCGTCAGATTTATTGCTAGGCCCAGCAATGTGGCGCTTGGCAGCAGGATCAATAGCGGGTGCAGGGAAATGGGCAACGCCAGATAGATCACCCAGGGCAGTACGACCAGTGGCATGAGCGACGCTTTAGCGCGGTGGTAGAAGAACCCGGATTCACGACCCGCACCGAACTTGCGCACGTCACGACGTACCAGCCCATCGACTAGGCCAACGAAGGCCGCCAGCAGGATCAACGGCAAGGTCAGCATCAGAATCAGCAACCGCACCAAGAAAGTGAGCGTGGTGAAGGCCGCGGCGATCAAATAGCGCTCCGACCAGACGTAAGCTTGGCTCAAATAGTAGCGAAAGTTCTTGGTACCGGCCTGGCTGGGCTCACGAGCGCGATCAGCGGTATGGCTCATCCGTTCACCCACGCCGGTCTTGACGAACACCCAATCAAAGCCCGTATCCACCAGTCGGTGCGCGGTCCTTCCCGGCTCCTTGACGATGGCGCTGCGCGTGAAGTGGCCCGACAGGTGGCTTAACTCGTACTGCAGCATCGACTGTGAATGGCGCCAACCCTGCTCCTGCCAGAACAGGTGCATGCCCACACATTCAACCACGATGGAGATCAGCAGTGATCCGATCAACACACCGAACAACCGAAGCGGCAATCCAATGAGCCTTGCAATCAACCCCTGACGACGGTTCTGCTGTTGTTGTGTCGTGGATGCCGCATCACTCATGGCGCCGCCTCATCGTGATCGGCATCGCGGCTTGCCGCATCCACGGGCTCGTCGTCCAGCAACGTATCGGGCAGGGATTGCTCCTGCAGCCCAGGGATGCCCTGATTCTCCCACCACTGGCCGGTTTCTGTGTAGCTCTGGCGCATGTACTCTGCTAGCTGCTGCAGATCCTGCGGCATGCTCTCGTCCGGATCAGGAGCTGGCAACGGCATACGAACCTTCCACAGTGCACCGCCCTGCATCAACGCGAAGCACTGGCCTTTGGGCAGTTGGACGATATGCGCGGGTTCGATCATCGGCACACTGGTCATGCTGATGCGGTCCTGAGTATTGCTGGTAAAGTCGGTTTTACCGTGAATGTCCGAGCTGTCGGTGGCACCGCTCACGACCGTGGTGGTGTAGACCTCGACCTTGGGCAGTTGCTTGGTCAGCAGCTCGGCCGTGGCGGTCTCGCGCACGCGCAACATGAATAGATTGTTGAAGTTGCCGATGACTTGGCCCGCCTTGGCGCGATTGCCAAGACGCGCTTCGATGTCAGAGAGGGTCTGCGTATAGGCGGTGACCTGAATGCCGGCGCCACCCCCTTTGTTGATCATCGGGATGAACTCATCACCCATGAGTTCATTAAATTCGTCGGCGTGCAGGTTAATCGGCACCTTCTGACCCGCATTGGCCCCAGGCAGGCCATCGTCGATACCGAACTTATAGATGTGGCCTGCCACCGATACCAGATCAGAGAACATAGAGTTGCCCACCGCGGCGGCGACCTCGGCGTCCGAGAGCGCATCCAAACCGACGTAGACCACCGCCCGCTTGCGGATGATCTGCATCCAGTCGAAGATGGGCCTGGGGTCGTTCAGGTCGGAATAGTTCGGCGCGAGCAGTTGAGCGATCTTGCCGCTGGTGAGCTTCTCCAGCAGGGGCAAAAGGCTCGCGACGATCTTGTCGAAATACGTCTTGTCATAGCGCACAGCGCTACGCAGGCCATCCAGTACCGGGTCGTAGTTGCGCGCCTGGCTCAGGTACTGCTCCAGCGCGACCACACGCTTCTCGCGCCCGACCATGTTCCTGGGGATGTTCCTGTCGTTGAGTCTTGCTTCAAGTTGAACGATGACTTCCCAGGCCTTGGGTTCGGTCTTGGCGAAATAATGCTGGGCATACTCGATGAACAGCGCATCGATGTTGACCACGTGGCGCTGAATCAACAAATAGTCCGGGCGCTGTCCCAGTTCGATCAGCGCACGCGCGACGATATTGACGAAGCGCCAAGCAAACTCCCGAAACGCCGCCGAATTGCCCTCGCCCGAGAGCTGGCCCGCAATGCGGGTGGCCACTTCGGAAATGCGCCCAAACCGGCCCACGGCGTTGTAGCGGGCGGAAATGTCCGGCCAACCCAGGTGAAACACATAGAACTCCCCTTCCCGCCCGGCGCGCTTGGCCTCCACGTACATGCGTTTGAGCAAATCGGCATCACCCTTCGGGTCGAAGACGATCACGACTTCATGCTCTCCCGTGCTGTTCTTGCGGCGGATGTCCTGGGTGATAAAAAGCTCGGCCAGCCGCGTTTTACCCACCCGTGTGGTGCCCAGCACCAACGAATGTCCGACGCGTTCCCCTAACGGAAGACTGACGTCGACCTCTTGCGGTTCGATGCCATGCAGACGCGGCAAACCACCGACCGGCGGCAGCGGGCGCACTGGGTTCAATGGCACATCCCATGCCGTGAGCCGCGCCCAATGAGATAAGGGAAATGGCGCGAACTCCAGACGTTCTTCCAACCGCCGCGCCAGTCGATAAGCAGGTGTGGGCTCGACGTAGCGGCGGAATTCAGGTCGATAGGTTTGCGTCAGTCGATGCGTATGCTTCTGTTCCCACAAAAAACCCTTGCCGATGAACAGCCGCTGCTGGCTGACCGGCACATCGCGGCTGGTCATCACATAACGCGGCAGGCGGCGGATGTTGCGGCGGTAGCGCAAAATCGCCTGGGCCTGTCGAAACCGAATGGCACCGAAGACGGCAAACGCCAGAGCGCTACCGACCCCCAGGCTGGGATTCAGCGCGAGCGACCACGGGGCCACCACGCACAGAATCGCGGCGCCGGCACACACCGCCACGGTGTATAGCTCCACCGCCGGGCGCAGCAATACCTCAACCGGCTGGGTCTGTGCCATGGCATCATTGCTCGATGCCAGTGGCCGTAATCAGTACTGGGTAGTGGCGCAGCCCCAGCCGCTCGGCCAGATCATCCGCCGAGACGGGCCAAAGTTGCAGGCCGGGAGCCAGCGCCCGCAAGCGCTCTAGTCCCTGCATCGTCTCGACATTGACCACCAGACCAGCCGCGTTACGCTCACGCAAACTTACTGCATGGTGGCGCAGCCAGGCATGAGATACCTCATCGTCGCCAATTAAGAAAAACGGTTGTAAGCCCGGTGCCTCAATCACCCGACGCACGACCGCGCCCGGTGTGAGCTTCGCGCTACGCACGGGCAGCATCTGGGCTTCACCGTCGATGGTTGAAGGCAACTGGGGAATGGGAACGGGTGGGCGCTGTATGCCTCTGGTGCGCGGCTGCAGGTTGAGCGCTTCGTAGTACGGTAACGCCGATACGCCACCGCGATCTTCCACCACAATCAGCGGTTCTGCCGCTTGCTTGGCTGACAAAGGTGCAGTGGCGATCAGGGCGGACAGGCCGAGTACGGCCAGAGAAATGATTTTCATTGTGATCTCTCCTGATGGGTAGTGCGTGGCGCACCGGGCGGACCCTGCACACGGGTCAGATGCCGGGAAACGCTGCTTCGGTAACGCGCCGCCGGCTCACCGCCCGCTGGACGGTGATAGCGGCCTATCGCCAGCAGCCAATCCTCACCCGGCTTGTACTGCTCACGCAGAATGACGGCGGCGACAGCCAAATTGGCGTAGGGGTCGAGCAGGTCACATGGGCGGTTGTAGCGGTGTTTCTGATAGCCCAGGTTGATTTGCGCGAGGCCCACATCAACGCGGGTGGGCGCAGCTTCCCTCAGGGCCTGGAGCAGACCGGTGCAAGCCTGAGCACGCGTGGCATAACGGTACGACTGACCCGCCACATTCAGCGACCAGGGCCAAGGGATAAGGCGGTTATTGCGGCGGATGCCGCTTTCTTGCAGGGCCACGGCAAAGAGCACCATCGATGGAATGCCTGCTCGCTGAGCCGCCAACTGATAGGCGGGCGGGGGAACTTCCTGAGCATGCCCGTGGCTGGTGAACAGGCCAGCTGCCAACAGCAGCACCCACAGGGGCGGCACTGGGCTTACGGTTGCCGATGCCATTGCCCGTTCACCTGGCGCACGACGGCAGGCAGCTCGCCGGACAGGCCGAGCGATAACCAACGTCCACCATCGTGATTTAGCGTGATAGTGCCGCTGCGTACCCTGACCGGGTCGATCTGCATGCGTTTGGCCAAATCACGGATGCGAGCATCATCCTGACGGCTACCGACCATATAAAGGTCGAACTCAGTGCCCACCGCGTGCAAACGCTGCACGAGCAAACCGCAGGTTGCACAATCGTCCTTCACGAAAATTGCCGTGCGTCCGCTGCCTGCGATTGACATGCCGTCTGGTGTCGCATCGGGAAGATTCACCCGCTGCAGGCCGGGGTGCAGTCGCTGCCAGGCCTCATCGTAGGCGCGCTGATAAGCCAGCAACTTCTCGACGCGGCGTGCTTCAGCCTGTACCTGCAGTTCGGCGTAACGGCGGCGCTCTTCATCGGAGCGGGCTTCAACGCCCAGGGCTGACAGTGGATCGAGGTTAGGCGAATAGATCCCCAGCGGGCCGTCCATCAGCTCTTCAAAGCGTATCCACTCCTCTGTGCCCAACCCCCAGTCCCGTGCCAGGCGTTCGTCGCGGCTTTGTTCGATCTGACTTTGACCAGTGCGCGATGGCTGCATGATGGCGTCTTGTTGGGAAGCGGACTGTGCCGACACCCAAGGCGGCAATCCTGCGAATAAGGCAAGCGCCAAGGCGATCTGTGGTTTCATGGCTAGGCTCCGAATCAAGGGATGACCAGACGACGTGTCTGTTTACCGTTTTGAAACACGGCAGTGTTGCCCTCAATGGCGTGCAATCGCCACTGCCCCACGGCCTCGCCGGGTAGCACCACCTGAATCTTGTCCGCTGTAAGATCACCCTTTACAGGCGCAACAGACACGCTACGCTGCCCGGCCCGCATTTCTGAACCGACGACACGAAATGGAAACGGGGATGGCTTCGCCACCGCAGCCACGGGGGTGGCGGGTTTAGTTGGTGGTGGGGGCACGATCAAAGCGGGTTGCGAGCGAGTCTTCATCTGCTCGACTTCGGTACGAAGCGCCTGTAACTCTTCTGCGACGGAATGGTCGGCAAGGGTCTGTTCCATTCGAGTCAGACGTGCCTCAAGATGTTGGCGCGTCTGGTGCAGTGCGGCGACTGTGGCAGGTTCGGGCTGGGCTTCGAGCATTTGCACGCTTTCAACCAGTTCGGCCATCCGCGCCTCAAGCACCTGAATTTGGCGCAGGCCTGAGTCAACACGCGCCTGTTGCGCAAGGCCTGCCATAGCACGATACCCAGTGCCGACCAGTACGCTGAGCACGACCAACCAGACCCAGAGCAGGACCTGCAAGCCTACGTTGAACGTACCACGTGAGGTTCTTTGCGCGCTGCTCATGACCGGACTCCTGTCACCGTGACGGGAAAGGTCAGTACCGGCTCGCTGGCAGGTATGTCACTGGCCGGCTCATGCTCGCTGTCGCTGGGATTGGATCGGACAAAGCAGATTTGTCGCGCCACGTCGTCGATTCGCAGCTCCCAGGCAGGACCCGCCAACGTCAGCAGCGCATCGCGCAAAGTCATTGGCCCTAAATGCAAATGGGCCAGCGGTAGAGGTAGTGCGTAGAGTTCGGTGGTAGCTGAGCCAAACGGACAAAGCTGATAGCCGCTGCGCTTCAAGACATGGCGCAGTCCGTCGGCCACCGATGCACGAGCATCCTCAGGAATAGTTACATCCACAATCTGCAAAAGTAAGTCACGCTGCACCGTCGTTGGCGCAAGCTCCACGAGGGTGTAGCGCCCGTAGCGGATCACCGGGATGTCCTTCGGCCGCGTAGGCTCGGGTACAAAAGAGACTTCTTCAGGGATGAGGGCTTCGGTTGGTGCAGTAGTGGTCGAGCAACCGCTTACAAGCGCGGCTGCGATCAGCAGGCTGCTACCTACCGGATGCTGGAATGGGAAGATGACAAACATGGCTCGGCTCGCTATTGCAATAAGCCGATACCTTCGCCGCACCCTCTGATCCAATCAGCAAAGAATGAGAAATACGACTAGACCGCTTTCCTTTGTTCGGAGTTAAATAAAGAAGGTTTATAAGCTCAAACACCCGCGTTTTTGGCGTAGGAGTGGTCGTTCGGGTCTGCGTACGAGTCCTTCTTCACTCTTTCCCACTCTTCCTTCAGTATTTCCTGCGCCTTGATAATGACTTCCTTGAGGATACTCTTGAAGACCGCCTGAATGTTCGTCGGGGGAAGCAGGCTGACCGTACGGTCATAGAGACGAGTCGTATTCTCTAGCTTATTCATCAGCACCTTGAGATCCTGGTGGTTCACTTCTGTCATATTCAATCGAAGCTCAATGAGCAATTGGAGTTCAAGGGCTTCCTTCCTCATCTCGGCAATGGGCTGCGAGAAAGCAGCCAGTCCCTCATCGCTGATTGATTCCACCCCTGGTCTGTTCACGATGGCATCCCAACGATAGGATATCTCCTGCCAGGTTGTGAGGTACTTGGCAATGTCCTTACGCAACTCGTCAATCCACATTTGGCGCTTGGCCGAGATACTGGCATTTGCGATACGCCGCGAGGCCAGCTCTTGCATTGAGAGTTGATCTCTCAACGCGTCCTTCTGTTCGCTCGTCTGTTGTTCGGCTAGCTTCAGCTGAGTCTTGCGCTGTGAGCGGGCAACCAGCATTTGCGTGAGTGAAGCGACCATTGCGGCGAACAGTGAGACAAGCACTGCTGCGCCCGCAATCCATACTTTGTTGATGAACTCAGCATTCTGCAGCGCGTCCTGTACGATTTTCTGTATCGTGGCCAAATCCTGTGGATTCACTAATCTACTCCTTAAAACCGGGCGAACTACCATCGTGTCACACTCCTGTGACATAGAGTGCTCTGCGTGGAGGATACATCGACAATAGGGTGAGCACGTGGTGGCTTCAGTCACCTCGAAAAAATGCCGACATCCCATAAGGGATGCCGGCACGCAAAGTAACGTCAGGCGGCAACAAGCTGCCTTGCCAACGCAACCTCAATCGAATCACCGTCCGGATTCAAGACATCGAGCCCAGACTCCGGCACGTCTCCCGACGTGCTTTGCGAGACCATGATTTTCTTGGCCATGAGAGACAGGCATGTCATCTGCGATGTCGCTGCATAGCCCAGGTAGATCACGCGCACCGCTAGCTTTTGACCGATACGCCATGAACGGCGCGCGGCCTGCTGCAGCGTGTAGACGTTGTAGCCCGACTGCATGAACACAATCGTGGGGAACTCCAAAAGGTCCAGTCCCGTCTTGACCAGCTCGGGATTAGTGATGAGGACATCGATGCCCCGATCCAGCTGCTCGGCAATCCAGTCTTCTCGGCGGCTAGCTTCCACGCTTGCGCGCAGTACCGCCACCTTGAAACCTTCCTGCTCCAGCAACATCTTCAGACGCGATGTGGTATCGCGCGTGCCGGTGTAGACGGAATAGACCAGGGTCTTGCGACCTGCGGCTTTTTCCTCGCGACAGATGCTGATCAACTCCCGCTCTTTGGGCATGATTTCCAGTTCGTTAAACTGAACGGGTGTGAAAGCCAGCATCTCACGGGTACGCGGATGACGAACGGTTTCCGCTCTAAAGCAACAGTCGGACCAAGCCAGCAGCACGTTAAGCACAACGCCCAGCAACGTGGTATCCCGCTTACGCAGGGCTTCCTTAAGTGCCGAAGTCAGATTTGCAGCCAGACTGCTATAGGTATCACCTTGTTCGGCATCCATCTCGACTTCCCGGAACTCCTCATCATACGGTGGCAGTATGCCTCCCATGTCGCGAAGTTTTAGGAATATCGTGTACGGCAGGATGCAACGCAGTACGCCCTTCGGACCAAAGCCGGGGGCTTTGACCGTTCGGACTGACACCTTGGTGCCCTTGGCGGTCTTGTGGGCAGGCCCATCGGACTCGGAGAATATGTCCTTCAGAACACCATGGTCTCGCATGAATGCCATCGCGGCCGAACTCATGCTGCCGCTGCTGCTCGGACGGTAACCGTCTTCGATCATCCTCCCAGGCAATGCCCGGAATAGAAGGTGAAAAAGGTCATCGGCGTAGCCGCCCATGAGCGTGCCGGTCAACAGCACCGTCTTGCGGACCTTGGCCGCAATCACCCCCATCGCCTGGCCTTGTGCCGAGCCGCCCGTCTTATACTCATGCGCCTCGTCAGCGATAAGTAAGTCGAACGTGCCCTGCGGCAAGTAACGTTTGACATATTCGGAGGCCTGATAGCCACCTTCGCCAAAACCGAACTCCATGCTGGACATCGCGCGTTCCATACGTTGCGCTTGCCGGTCGGAAAAAACCAACTCCCCCCGGTCGTCCATCAGATTGATAAAGTTGTGCAGATTGTCTCCCAGCATTGAGGCCAGGAAACTGTCACCGAACATCTTCATCAGTTTCTGTGCGGTAGCCTCACCGATGGTTGGAATACGCTTTAAAGCGCGGAGCACCGCTGAGGATTGATCACTGCCGGACAGCGTCCGGGGACGCATCAACGTCCAGAGTGCGGCGTTGCAGCCAATGCACTTGCGACGCGTTTCTTCGGCTTCCAGCTCCAAGGCATGGATCGGCTCGCCATCCAGATCGGTGACCGTCGTCCCGCAGTGCGGGCAGGCACCAACCTCGCCGTGAAGCGTTCGCTTGCGCATAAATGCCGGTTTCCAGTGAAAGCCCATGCGCATGCGCACGCGACCGATAATGAAAAACTCCTGACCCATCGGCTCCTCACCCATCTGCTCGCGCAGCTTTATGAGCTTGAGCAAGGTATCGGGGCCGTTAAGCACCCATACCTTGGCGCCTGCGACGGTTTCCAGAATTTCCCTGCGCCACTTGTAAACCAGGTGCGGCGGGCTCAGGACCAGGGTGCGACGATAACCTTCCGCATTGAGAACGGCAGCCAGTGCGATACCGACAATGGTCTTGCCGGTGCCCATCTCGCCATTGATGATCGCGGCGCGTTCGCCTCGATTCACCAATAACTCTGCTGCCGCATGCACGACTTCGGCCTGGGCGGGGAAAAGCTGGCGCTTGAGGGCTGCGAGCACCAATTGACGCTCGGGCCGGGGCGTTCCGTTATAGACAGGCGGGTTAGCCCGGTTCAGGCTGTCCAGCAGTTCGTCGCCGAACTCCTCGACGAAGTCCTGCAAGCTAAACGACAATTCCGACTCTGCGGCATCCGCCTGCTCGTCGGTGTGGATGTTTTCTGCGACAGTTGTCGCTTCGAGTTGCGTATTCATGGTGATGCTCCATAAAAATGAGGCATGCACCTCCCCCAAGGGGCGGTGCATGCCCCAGGGGGATAAAAGTTAGATGGCGGCCAAAGACCGCCATGGGTAGAATCAGTACTCGCTGGGCAGGAGCAGCGTGGTCACGCTGCGATCCCATTCAGTAATGATCCAGAGTTGCAGGGCTGATTCGACCTGATAGGAAGAGAACAGGCGATCCTGGCCCGATGCCAGCGCGGCATCGTTCAGCTGACGGTCGCCTTCGACCAGATCTCCCCAGTCGCCGCCAAGGTGGCGGCGTAGGTACATGCTGGGGTTGAGTCGGCCTTGCTGGATCAACTCGTGAACGCCAGCCGTCAAAACCAATTGGCCGGGCGAAAAGCGCATGTTCGGTACCACGCTAATGAATAGTGCTTCGGTTGCCATGGTGATAGCTCCTTGTATAAGAAACCGAAGCCATGGCACCCATCGGGGCGGCATGCCCCCGGTGGATGGATGAAAGTAGTGAGGGCGTGCCCTAAGATCAATGAATGGTGAGAATCTGACCCCGCGTGGCTGAGTCGGGCGTCAAGTCCCAAGCCCTGATCACGGGCACGAACTTGTCGGTGAGGATGCGCGTCTCGGCCACAGAACCGTCATCGCGTTCGCGATACTCGGTGGCGGTGGCTTTCTGCTTGTAGGTGTCACCCTTGACGGCCAGGATGCGACCGCTTTTGGACTGCACGACCCCTGAGATGGCGCCCGCCGCCAAGGCCAGCGCCAAATGCCAGTGGGATAAACCGCGTGCCGGAGGCCGCATGGATTGTTGAGCGGCGCCCAGATGGGCCTCGCTCGATGGCCATAGGCCCTGCAGGCGCTGCACTTCCTCGGCAAACTGCGCCGGTTCCATGCTGATCCGGTAAAAATGCGCCGGCTCGGCCTGCGCGGCCGGGATGCTGTAGGGCAGCGCCGTCCACACGGGAGGCAACTCCTGCGCTTCGACTTCAGCTTGTCCGACCTGTAGCAGCCGGGTGCGGACTGACTTGACGTCATCCCCCGCGAGCTCACGCTGGCGAACTCGACGCCCAAACACGACAACCTGTTTGAACTGGGTATCCACCGCGCGGTAGACGCTCAGATCGGTAAAGTGCCGGGTCAGCCATCCAACCATCTCCTGATCCAGGACGTAGGACGGGATGATAAAAACCAGGACGCCGCCATACTGCAACTGCGGCAGCGTCTTTTGATAGAACAACTTTTCCAGCCGGGCGCGTCCCCGGCCTTCGTAGCCCATGTTGCCGTTGGCGTCTCGGGCGAGATCACCGTACGGCGGGTTGAGCCACAGCAGGCCGAAGCACTGGCGTGTGATGAGCGTGTCCATCAGATCGCCATGGATGCAGCGATCAACCAGTCGGCGAGCATGGTCTGCCCGTTCCTGGTCATATTCGACCGCGTAGGCGGTGACCTGCTCACGCCCGAGGGCGTGCGCAGCCTCCGCGATGGCGACACCTTCGCCGGCGCAAGGATCAAGAATGCACATCGGCCCATCGCTGGGCGCAAGAGCGTTGAGGGTTCGTTCAAGCGTGGCTTCGTCGGTCGGGTAATAGCCATTTTTGGCAAAATTCCGAGCGAGCCTGGGGAACATGAGAGCCATGGGAAAATCTCCTGTTTGGCGGGGATGAGTCAATACAGATACGCGCGAGATGCGCGCATCTGCGGGTGACAGCGTCAGGCCACTGCTTCCAGTGGCCGATCGGTCGTTGCCGATGGCAGTGCCGGATAGGCGGTGAGCACGTCCTGGCGGATGAGATCGCCCAGTGCGTCGGTGAGGAGCGGAACGTCCAACCCCAGACGAAAGCCCTGCAACGGCCCGAGCGCCATTGGCAGTGCCTTGAGCATTTCCCGATCGCGTAGCAGCGCCAGCACGGGCGCTTGCCAGTGCTCCAGAAGCGGCAGCGGGCATGTGTCCTTGACCAGGCGCCACAGTCGAGCGGTGGGATCGTTAGTTGAGCGTGGCAGCAACGCGAGGGCGCTGACCGTACTCTTTTCAGGTTGGATGCATCGTCGGTCAAACAACCAAAGGTTGGTGATTGAACCGAACAGCGTGCGGCGATAAGCACGGGTGAGGCGCTTTTCCAGACGATCGACCGCGCCGACCGAGACCGGGACAGAGCCCCCTTGGTCGGTGATGAGATGGAATTGATCCAGCCCATCCTCAGCGCGGCCCAGGGTCAGGCGAGCGATGAATTGCTGGATCGCGGTATCGCGTGCCCAGACGGAAAGAAAGATGAACTCGCCTTGCTCGTTGCACACGCACGCATCGGCCATCAGGTCGCTGCATTCGTCGATGCGGTACAGCACGGGAGTTTGATTAGATGATGGGAGCATCGTAGTGTCCTCAAGAAAAGAGACAGCACCGCCCCCAAGGGCAGTGACTGCCCCGTATGGGATGAAAGAGCGCGGATTACTCGGATTGAGTTTTTGGCCGCGAGTGGAAATACAGCGGATCGCCGGGAAGACGAACCGGTACGAATGATCGTTTCACATAGAAATTCAGAGCTCTCGTTCGGTAAACGAACCATCAGTCTGATGCTTGGCTACGCGGTTACCGGTATAGCTTTCGCGGTCACGCTGGACCTGGATGAACATGCTCTCGGGCACGTCAATCTGAAAATGGCGCAAGACTTCTCGGTAGTAGTCCAGGCCATGGTTGAACGGATCGCTCTCGTGCAGATTGCTATACAAAAAGTCGTCGCTCTCAACCTTCATGGTGTCATCGATCAACTCGGTCGGCTTCTCGACGACCAAAAAGAAGTAATCCATCGGCCGGTCCCAGCCGAGTAGAACGGTGATGGGGTATCCCTTGTGAAATGTGTCGAAGTAGTGCCGACTCATGGTGAAGCTCCTCGATTGAAATCGCCGGGAGCCTCCCCATCGGGTCGCCCCGGCGGGTGTGTGAAATAGCCGCGTCTGCGGCGATGAAGTGACGTGCCAGCTCTTAGTCGTTCGAACCGCAACCGGCCGGGCAACAACCCAGTGTGATCCCGTGTGTGCAAATGCCGTTTGCAGCATTCCAGTCCTGGGTTTCCTGCCTCTGGGCAGGTGTTGCGTAGTCCCATTCCTGTGCTATTTGCAGAGCTTGTGCGCGCTGGTATTCGGGCAATTGATCAACTTGTGCATCAATCTCGGAACTGAAGCGTTCAACGTAGTAGTCGTAAGAGAGACCGCAACCCTTGATGGCTTCGTCGGCTACGGCGTCACAGACAACCCGCCAGGCTGGTTCATCCAATGCAAAGCGGGTATCCCCGATGGGGTGTGACGATGTATTGCAAGCAATGATTGACATGATGCAGACCTCCAGAAAGAAACCAGAGTCCTCCCCCTGCCGAGGAAAGTGACCCCGGTGGGTGGTTGAAGAACACCGCGGTTGCGGTGCCTGTGATTACGCAGGTTGTGGTTCAGCCTCGCGGCTCCATTCTTGCGCCTTGAAGTCCAGCGCATAGCCCAGCTCGCCCAGGCGGGCGATCTGCGCGCGTAGGGTGCGCCGGTCGATGGTCGAATCCAGTTTGATGGAATCCTCCAGCGGCCACAGCAATCCGAACAAGGCCGCATCGTCGCTGTCCGGGCCGCCAGAGGCGGCGACGGCAACCGACGGTACATCCATACCAAACGGTGTGGTATCGATCAATGGGTCTGACGAGGCGTGAACCGGCGTTGCTTGCAATGTGGGCGCGGTGACCGATGTTGCTATCGGCTGCGTCCCCTGTTCCTCATCGAGTGGATCAACTTCCTGTGCGGCGAAGCTCTTGGCATCGTCGCGGCTTAGTTCGTCCAAGCCAGAGAGAGTCATCCCGTCCAAGGAGGCGCGGATCTCAAAACGCATCCCGCCACCCGTTGGGTAAGCCCTCGGGTAGATGTACTTTATGAGGAATTCCCCGTCGTACTTACCCTCGGGGTATTGTTCCAGCTCAGCGTCTTTGACCTCGAACACGCCAAGATGCGTGGTCAGGCGACCGATCGTGAACGGTCCATTACGGCCTCGGATAGTGCGCAGCGTGAGCTGACCCGCAACGATAATGGGCGATGTGGATGAATGTGCTGCCGTGAGAGCCATGAGGCACCTCCTGATTGATGAATGGATTGATACCGCTACGCGAAATGCGACGGATAAGGAAAAAGTGGACCCGCCCGTCAGGGCCAGGTCCGTATGGCTTACGCCTTTAATTGCTGCATGCCCTGGGCAAGCATCCACAACGCTCGGTTCAGTTTCAGGTTTTGATCTATTCCCTGCACTGCCCGAGTACGCTGCTGACGGCCGTTGGCGGCGCGGCCATTGAGTCCACCTTTGATAAAGTTTTCCTGCACGCGATTAAAGGTCGACCAGAGGTCGGCCTTGCGCTCCTCAAAGCGCCTGGGCATAAGTAGCTGACGTTCCGTAACGGGTGCTGGCTTATTTGGATCGTCATATTTGAGTGCCAGAGCAGAACGGGCAAAGATTTCTTGCTCGCCTTCCTCCAGCGTGATGGCGCGCATGGCTTCGCGCGACCTGTGCACCTGCTCAAAGCTCTGGAGAACGTCGTAGGCGCCTTTGATAACCTGGTCTGTGATATCGCCCTTGTGTGGCACACGAACATCCGCAAACGTATCGCCGCACACCAGGCCGTTATGGCAGACAAATCTGAACATGCCTGCAAGCATTTGGTAGCTGCTGGAGCCATCATGTGAATTGAGGAGGATAATTTCGTTGGCCTCGGCACCACTGATCTGGCTTGCGTGGCGAAGGCGTATAAGGTGCTTGGTGTGTTCGCGACGATCTTCATTGCGAACACGCGTTTGACATACCATGAAGGGTTCGAACCCCTCCTTGCGAAGTTCCGACAGCACGGTAGCAGTCGGGATGTAGCGGTAGCGCTCGGAGCGGCTTTCATGCGGGGTTTCCGCAAAGATGGATGGAACAACGGCGCGAATCTGATCATTCGATAAGGGACGATCAGAGCGCAACACGGGGGACCGCGCTGAGAAATTCGATGCGAGGGACATAATGAGTCTCCTGGATGATGAAACGCAGTCGGTCTCGTCTACGCGAGAAGTCCACTGCTTAGGATGAACATGCAAATGCCCACAACCACACGAGGTGCTTGTGGGCAATCGGGGAAAAAAGAACCAGACCCTGAACTGGGGCCTAGAGGGTTAGATCAAAACGAGGTTGCCATCGCTGGCTCGTCGCTTTGTACTTGCTCTTCCATCTCGCTTGGAGCGGATTCGGCAGTCGGTGCGTCATCGCTGACGCTGGATTGACCGGTGCCCTCGATCGGCACGGCATCTTCTGATGCCGGCGCCTGGGCGGCAGCCGGATAAACCTGCTTGCCATCGACCTTGATCAGGCCGATGTGAATCAGGTTGGACTTCAGGGACAGGTCTGCTTCGCCTGCGCGTTCACCCTTGGTACGAAGGTACGGATCGGTCTTCATGTCGTTCAGACGGAAGGCAATCAGTACTTTGCGCTGGGCCTCGACAGCCTCTACGCAGCGACGCACCAGGTGCTGAGCATCGGTGGTCGCGACGATGGTATCGATGTACCGGTATTCGGGTTCATCGACTGGACCGGCCAAGGCGCCAATAGAGCACGCCAGGAATGGGTCGCCATTTTTGGGGGAGACGTCCTTAGGCCGGTTCAGATAGCCAATGCCCCGGGTAATCAATTCATGCTGTTCGATTTGTGCCAGTTCGGCGGGATCAATCAGTTCGACTTTGAGCAGTCGGCCTTTAAGGCTTCCCGCAGGTTCTCCCTTGCGCTCGCCGCTGGGACGAATATAGGGGTCGCCCCAGAGGTCGCCGATCCGAAAGCGGATCAGGGGCCGCTGTTTCGGATCATCGACACCGACGTAACGCTGCACCAGTGTCTTGGCATCAGCGCCAGAGACTTTGACATCGAAATAGCGCAGTGTCGAGTCCTTGGCTGGACCGACCAGCGCGGCGACGGTGCATGCGAGGAAAGACTCGGCACGACGCCCGCCTCGCACAGGTACCATCCTGACGCGCTGCAGATAACCCATACCAGAGGTATGCAAATCAAAGTAGGACTTCGTATTGGAAGAAGCTTGGTTCATGGTGAATCTCCATTGGATAAGAAGCGGAAGACACACCATGCCCATAGCGGCAGGTGCGTAACCCCGCGATGGGTTGAGAAAAGCGGCTGCATCACCACCAGAAAAAACGGGTAGTCGTTCGCGCAAGGATGCGATGCGAACTGGTGTGGTCACGCGGCAGGTGTCGCGCCGCAACCTTAAAGACCAAGGGTTGCCTGGCATGTCGCTGACAACGTCAGCAATCATGGGCCAAGGGTTGCACCATGCCGGTTGATGCGCCACAGACAATGGGTGCCCGCACCGAACCGTATTAGATCGCCCCAGGAAGGCCGATGTCATCAAAGCAGCAGACAAAGGGGGCAGATTATTGAAAAATCTGGCCGTGGTCGGGCCGGCTCGCTGCACCTCCAGGCCCCAGCAACGAAAAGCAATAATCGCCGGACCCACCGTCATATAGGCCAGGGCCGCAACCAGCGACCAAGCGATTAGCACCAGAATATCTGGTGGCTGGCGAGCGTCCATTCGCCCGCAGCAAAAACACCCGATCACACCACCTCGAACGACACCAGAACCAGCAGTAAGGTAGCCCAGTTGCGGCGTATCTCGGCGGAGTCTTGGGATTGCACTAAAGACCAGCTATAAAAATGCCGAGGCTATGGTGGCGACGATTATGCACAGATCGCCAATCACGAACGGCAACGCCAACAACTGACGCCATTCGCTATGGCTCAAATAGCCCAACGACAATAAAATGATGAACGCAATCGCCCAGTGCAAAAACTGACGGTGATGAGCGGAGCAAGATCGCTGATTATGCACCCAACGACAGCATTACCGGCCCATAAAAGAAGGGTATAAGGAACAGCAAGGCGGTTGACGGGGTAAGCTTGTGATTCATGCAGCTAAAACAATAAAGAGAAGACTCAACCATCAATAAATGGTTGAATCAATTGGGTTGCCAACTGTACATAATCTTTATCCACCATCAGGGTCTGGGCGTTCAGGCTGTTGCTGACGGGACCCGGATATATTGAGCTGAACGCCGCGCCTTGCATCAAAAAGGTAATGCCGTACGCCTCCATCATGGAAATAATAACGGCCGCTTCAGATTCCGACCTTGGAGAATAGATGGGTACCATTTTTACCTCCCTTATATACAAGCCTGCTACGATCTTAACGTTTTGAAACCAGATGCGCTGGATTTAACGTTGGTTTGTCGGATTAGATTCTACAAATTATGCAAACCACAAAAAAGCAGGCCCCCGATGGTTGGTCGGGGGCTGAGAGAGGAACAGGCTGGTTAGGGAGTGGAAGAAAGCGTTCTCTTGCTGCGGACCGGCTGTTGCAAGGTCTGAACACGAATGTGGCGCCAGGTACCGTCATCAATCAGATCGGCCAAGGTCTCCCCCAGCATGTCAAAATAGATGTCGTCGCGGCGTTCAATCCGTTCATCGTCGCGATGCAGTGCCACCGAATAGGTGTCGTCCGCACGCATATAGATTATGCTGACGCGTCCCGAGAACTTTGCAGTTTCAACGGTAAAGCTCACCGTGGGCGGTGTCCGGATGATGTCTGCGGGCTTGGGGTCAACGAGGGAAAATTCCTGTGCTTGTGCGTCGACCAGCATGTGAGTGATCCGCCGATGCCCGTCAGGAGCAGGCATTTGCTCCAGTTGCTCGATAAGCTGTTGCAATTCCAGACACTGGGGCAGCGCCACGGGCAGTTTGGCCGGTGCCGCACCCAGGATCATGCGTTGCACGGTGTAGGGCGTACCGTCTGCCGTGTGTTCGATAACCTCTTCCGGTGTATCGGCACGCTGACCATCGAAACGACGACGCGCATACGGTATGACTTCGACCTTGGCGCCCTCTACAGGCACTTCGGTTGCGAGCGCACGATCCAGAACGGCAAACTTCGTTCGTCCGATCTTGATGACGATGGCGTCCTCTGTGGTGGCGACGACCTTGCCCTCAAAGGGCGACGGATCAACGTGAAAGCCCAGCATGTTCTCCTTCGGTTTCCCGTCGAAGATGTTGAACTGGAAAGATCGTGCGTTGCTTGGCACATGGCCGGCAACCAGAGTGGGCATTTGTTGACGAATGGTTTGATGATCCATGATGGACTCCGAAAAAACGGAACCCCTCACCCCAAGGGATGAAAGATCCCGTGGGGGTGGAATGGACGATGAACGTCCGAGAAGATGAGGTCAGCTAGCGAACGATAGGTGCGCCGCAGTCTTGATGGCCTTGACTGCCTGGGTTGCTGCCGGCTACGCCAGCGAACATGCCGTAAGGTTGGCGCAGTGACGCCATGCCGTCCGCCATGAAACGGATGTGGTGATTGTCCGTTTCCAAGCACCGCAGGCAAAAAGAAGCCCCTGTGTAAGGGGCGAATAGGAAAAACCTACATTTCGTAGACTGGAAGACCGTCCAGTTCCGGTGCGTCGGCATCGAGGATCAGGATGCGCACGTCGGCGTTGGCCGCCAAATGCAGCACGCGCATCAGATCCTCTGGCATGTCTTTGGACAGATGTTCCTCGCGCAGTTGCTCGGCGGTGATACCGTCGATGTCCTGCAGGTGCTCCTCTGTCCAAGGGGTGTCAATCAACTTGACACCAATGGCCGGGCTGTACGGCACCCGAAAAGCGATAAACATGAACCCGGTTGGCGTGGCAATATCGGCCAAATCACGCAAATAACGCTGTGACTGCTCGGTGATGTGAGCCGTGCTGATTTCCCAGGTGCGGCTGTAGACGCCGGTCTCGAATTTCAGGCGGCGCACCACCTCGCGGGCGGCTGCTTCGGAGTAGGTATCGCCCACATGCACGGGCTGGCCATCGATATCGTCTGCGGCGATGGCGTAGACCACTGTGCGCACGATGCCTTCACTCTGGCACTGGGCTTCCAGTTCGTCGGGCACGTCCTGGCCTTCGGTGATGAGCGCGAAGTCCTGGCCGAATAGGCAAGGAAACAAGGCTACCTGATCATCGGTAAGATGCGCCTGGCTGGCATGTAATGGTCGCCAGACTGGCGGGCAATCATCCTCGTAGGTGATGAGCAACGTTCGGATAATGCGCGGGTTCTGATAGCCGCGAATGAAAGGGTTTTTGATCTTGGACATGGGATTTCTCCAGCAGGGGATAGACGAGGCTCATCCCCTGCCGGGGGTTGAACCCCGGTGGGTGGAAAATGGATCGCGACCGGTCTAGCCGCGTGGTGGATCAATCACCAAAATCGGTGGTGTCGCCCAGTGCCTTGAGTACGTCGATCAGACCGCAGTTGGCCAACACGTAGAGGGTGTTGTAGTCATCACCGGTGGGCGCTTGCTCATTGGCATTGATCTGGGCATCCAGATCGAGAATGCTTTGACGCACGCTTTGGGCCATTGCCAACGGTGACTCGATGTCATGCTCTCGAACGGATTCGCCCAATGCCGCAAGCACAACCCGTGGAGACAACGCATCCGGCAAGGACTCATACACTATGGGTGTTTCGCCTCTGCAGATGGCTTCTGCCGCGGTGGCACCTATAGCAAAGTGAGTGACTTCGTCGGCGGCTGCATCTTCGGTGTCGTAGTCCACGATCACGAACTGCGGCAGTGGCAAGTGTTGCGGCCAGTCCTGCACGAGCGTGGCTTGTACGAGGCCGCCTTCAAGGACGACGGCAAAAGAGGGGTTTCGGGACATAAGTCGCTCCTAAAGAAAAATGGAGGGACATGACCCCGAGGGGACGCATGTCCCTCAGGGGGTAGAGAAAGCGCGGTGGTTTATCGTTGCAGGCTCACCAGCCGTTGTAGTGCAGCACCAGGTCGGCAATGACCTGACGTCGTTTAAGATCGAGACCGCTCAAGTCGGACAGACCCTCGAAACCGCAGCGGCGCAGCATGGCAGCGCCTTCGCGCGCGTTGTAAAAGCTGACCATGGCGGCCAGGAACATACGCTGGCCACTGCTCAGTACGCCCAAGGCGTCATTGAGCAGGACCAGGTTAGGACGCAGATCCCATTTACTGGCGACGCCCTGCAAACCATCGTGTGTGCCATCACCAAACCATTCCGGCCCAGCGATCTCCACACCACGCTTCCATGCTTTGATAAAAGCCCCAGGTGCGCAGGCGAAATGCCTTTCATCCTGTGGGCAGTGATCAACGAGGTACTGTGGCAAGAGGTAATTCATAGCCGTCTCCTTGATATGGATTACGAATAGTGCAACTGAGTCCAGCCGCCTCGATTGAGCGCACGCTGGGCTGCTGCTGAACTGCGGAAGTACTCCACCGACTCGCGCGAGACGGGGCCGTGGGCGTCGCGCGTACCGATGTAGTGTCCGGCGGCGCTGTGCAGCACTTCGAGCGGCAGCAGACTGCCGACGTAAGTCAAGGCCAGATGGCCAAAAGACGCTTGCTGGGACATAGAGGAACTCCTTAATGTAGCGAGACGACCATGCCCTTGACGGGATGGCAAACTCCCGCTGGCGGTTGACGAATGAGCATCGGCGCCGCGAAGACGCTTGTCCGCAAAGACGATGCGATGGCGGACTGGTGGGTGGCATGGAAAAACTCCACGGCAGCCTACAAACCCGGACTGCTGGCATGGTGCTGATGCAATCAGCGACACATGCGATGAGCTTGGTTCCAACGCCCACTGGTGTCAGTCGGAAATGAGAAATAAACGACTTCCGGATTGGTCATGCAGTGTGTGTAGAAGTTGAGTGAACGATGCACCGCTTCATGGTTAGGACGGGTCATTGCTCAAGGCATATCGCTTCCATAATGCAAAGGCCTCGTCTGGCGGCAGTTCCGTCAGGATGACAATGGGTTGGCACTGACGCGCACGCAGGGCTGTGAAATACGCTGATCGGTCTGCGATAGTCTTCAGCTTGACACCCTTGAAAAAGAGCAGCTTATCGCTCTTGATGAACAACACCTTATTGCCGATGTCGCGGTTGAAGGCGGTGCGCAGCCTGTGATCGGCGTGCAGGGTCTCCTGTTCGTATGGGCGCACACCGACGTCGGCTTGCCCGGAAGGTAGTGCTAAGGCGGGAGAAAGAAGCCAAAGACCCTTAGGTCTTCGGCGCGGGAGGAAGTCACCACCCGTGGGCTGATCCACGTTTACGGTCGTCGCTAGAACCGTCCGTTGTCACAGCAATCACACCCGGCCCATGTCGTGGCTGGGGCCGGCATTGTCTGGCGCACATCCGCGCACAAAGGGAGCCCGTTATTTCACCGGCGGGCACCGGCACCGATTACCGTCAACCCCGAAAGGTCTCCTGGTGCCTCGCACGACGACGCGGCGGCAAAATACCAGGGGACCCATCGCAGACGACGGGAATAGCAACGATCAAGGGAAAGCGCATGGAGCGATTCACGTAAAAGCATCCTTCCTGCCTCGGCCGCCGTTTCCGGCGTGACGAGACGCGCACACGGTTGCAGAAGAATTTGCGCGCTGGGAGTCCCGAGAGGGCTACGGGACGAATGCCATGCAACCGAGTCGGTCTGCACGGCACTGAGGGGTTTGGAGCATTTCAGGATGTCTTGGATGCGCTGCGGCGCTTGCGCGGCGCGCTGCGCTTGGGCGTTGCGGAGTCAACCGGCACGGTGCCTTTGCACTCGGGATAACGCGAGCATGACCAAAACGGACCGTTTTTGCCGGTGCGTTGGCGTGTGGCCGAGCCGCACAACGGGCAGGCTGGACCTTGGGGTACCTTGATCGTCAGGACTGTGCCTTGGTACTGAGCGATGATCTGTGAAATCCAGGCCGACTGCTTGGTGATAAAGACATCATGGGTAAGCTGTCCAGCCTCGATCATGTCTAGCGCCTGCTCCCAGACCGCTGTCGTGCCGGGGTCGGCAATGGCCGCTGGAACCGTATCAATGAGCGTGCTCGCCGCATCCGAGGCGCGGATCGCCCGACCCTTCTTGATCAGATAGCCGCGTGTGAGCAGTCCGTTGATGATATTGGCACGGGTGGCCTCGGTGCCGATGCCCACCGTGTCCTTCAATTTCTGCTTTAGGCGTGGGTCGGACACGAGCTTAGCAACGCTTTTCATGGCCTTGACCAGCTCGCCTTGCGTGAAGGGCCGGGGAGGCAGCGTCTTGAGCGCCTTAAGGTCAACGTTGGTCACCTGACAGGACAGGCCTTGCTTGAGTGCGGGTAGAACTTGACTGCGCGGGGCTGACTCATCGTCTAAATCAACGGGTTGCTGCTCGGCCAGCACCAGCCGCCATCCTGGGATGACAATCTGTTTGCCTACGGCCTGAAGATGTTGACCCGCGCACGAAAGCCGCGCAATGGTGCGGTCAAATTCATGATGCGGTAGAAACTGTGCTAGGTAATGGGCACGGATCAGTCGATAAACGGCCAGCTCTTTCTCGCTCATGGCCGAGAGGTTCGCGGGTTCCAGCGTAGGGATGATGCCATGGTGAGCGGTGACCTTGCTATCGCTCCAGGCCCGCGAGCGCTGTGTGCAATCAAGTTGTTCCATCACGGGCCGCAAGGCCGGATCGGTTTTAAGCAGGCTGTCGAGCACGGCTGGCACCTCGGCCAGCATGCTCTCGGGCAAGTAGCCCGAATCCGAGCGGGGATAGGTGGTGGCCTTGTGCGTTTCGTACAAAGCCTGGGCAATGTCCAGCGTTTCCTGCACATCCAGGCCAAGCTGCTTGGAACAGACTTCCTGCAGCGTACCGAGATCGAATGGCAACGGCGGGCCTTCGCGCACCCGTTCGGTTTCGACGGAGACGACCTGAGCCTCAGCGGTTGTACGTATCTGCGCTGCAGCCTGCTGCGCTACCGTCTCCTGCAGGCATCTTCCCGCATCATCGGTGTAGGACTCAGGGGCCAGCCACTGCGCGATGAAAGATGGTCCTGTTGCAAAGAGCGCTACGTCGATAGCCCAGAATGGGACGGAGGCAAACTGGTTAATTTCCCGGTCACGGTCCACGACGAGTTTTAACGTGGGCGTTTGCACCCGGCCCACTGACAGCACGCCATCGTAGCCGGCCTGCCGGCCCAACAAGGTGAAAAGCCGACTCAGGTTCATGCCCACCAGCCAGTCCGCGCGGGAACGCGCCAAGGCCGAGTAGTACATGGGCAGCGTCTCAGAAGACGGTTTCAGAGCGGCCAATGCCTTGCGGATCGACGCATCATTCAGGGCCGACAGCCACAGGCGTTGAATAGGACCTCGGTAGCCGCACAGGTCAACGATTTCACGGGCGATCATTTCGCCTTCACGATCCGCGTCGGTGGCGATCACCAGCTCGGTGGCTTGTGCCATCAACTGCTTGACGATTTTGAATTGCGTGGCGGTCTTGGGTTTGACTTCGACGCGCCAATGCTCGGGAATAATGGGCAACTGCTCAATGGACCAGTGTTTGAGCTGTGCGTCGTAGACTTCAGGCGGCGCCGCCTCGACCAGGTGGCCGATGCACCAGGTAACAGTAACACCCGGGCCTTTAAGACAACCGTTATCGCGCTGCGTGGTGCCAAGCACTTTGCCGATGTCTTTGCCCTGGGAAGGCTTCTCGCACAGAAATAACCTCATGGTGACTTACCCAATTCTCGAAGCTGAAGAAGATGAGCACAAGGATGTTCAATCTCAATACAAAGATCAGCAAACAAGGGGAAAGCCAAGCGCACCGGTATAACCAAACGGCACTTTCTGAGAGAATGCAGCATTAGCTGCGTGAGATGAACCCCGCTAAGCAGAAATATCAGGGGCTTCGCTGAGCCAGGCGGTTCTGTAGTAGGAACCAGCACATGTTGAGTGCGAAGGAGCGTCCCAGCCGTGCCATCTGACTTTCGGGGATACCCACCGGACGATGCGCGCCTGGACTGAGGAAGCCAAAGACACCAGCAAGCCCTCTCTCCTCCTCAAGGGATATTTCGCCACTCTGGCGTAGAAACAGGATAACCTGGCCCCATTTTGTCGGATCGTAGGTAGCGGTCACCTGCCGCTGACTAACTACGTCGGAGGCTACATCCACAGCCAGCGTTTCCAGAGCCACGCGGGCATTGGTCAGGGCTGCGTTGTAATCGGGCGGAACAGAGCGAAAGGCTTCGGCCGAATCGTTTATCTTGGTAATGATCGCCTCTCGCTGCGGTGCGCCTGAGTTCCGCAGCGCAATGATCAAATCATCCTCCACAGAGGCAGCATCAGCAATGGAGGGATCGGTTTGCAATAGCCGCTTGTCCTGGATGAGGTAACCGTCAAGCAGCAGGCATTGCGTGAGATCGTGCATGCGTTCAGTGAACCGATACTTAGGAGAGACTGGCGCACGCAGATTGCCCTCTGTAGCGACGACCTCTTGAAGTATTAGCAGAATTGCTCTGTCATCGAGGTCGCGGACAACATTAGTAAGACTTGTCAGCAACTGCTGCGGATACAGAGACAGATGCTGCACGTTGTACTTGCCGAAAAGCGCAATAGACACCGAAACCTCCTGCAATGACAGGAACTGGGCTAGTGAATAGCGAGTACGTGAACCGATCATGAAACCTATCCTACCGAAAAGAGTTGTCAGTATGCCGGAAGAATATCAAGAGTGAACCAAGTCATCTCCATTAATGTGTAGGTCGCCTTCCCTTGCGTTCAATAGCGTTACCGCCTGAGACATTATGACAGGTGGGCGTATGACGCAGGCGACAACAGCCAGTACCTCTGCTCACTCGGGGATTAAAAATATATTGAAACCTCAGTGAATCCAGCAGCCCGGACTCTCTCTGTCGAAGAAATCAACGACGACATTTCGACCCAGATACTGATTGATCGTGGCGAGTACCATATTGCAAAACGCCTGATCTCCACGTCGAACAGCGACTGCCACGCGACGGATACCTGAGCCCTGCATGCGTTGCAGAAGATGAATGTCCTGCGCGCCGAACCCCCAACCATAGATCACTAATGTGTCCCTTCTCGAAGCAAGTACTTCCCGGTACACAGTAGACAGATAAAAGCTGTTTTGTATCGAAGTCACTTTCTGTTCCCATGTGCCTTCGCTCACAAATAATGGAACGACACTTTCGGCCTGCCAGTATTGCAATATATTTTCGAGTAGACCCGCATCCCTAGTATGGATTTTAAATTCTTGTTCGACCATATTTCTACATAACACAAGACTGCCATGGGGGTAGAAAACGAGAGTTGTGGACCGTTCACCATAGATTGGCTCCCTGAATCGAGGCCAGTCGCTAGAAAACACCCCGTTCTGGACAAAGCAGTCCTTGAATGAATGCTGGCGGTATCTGTCGAACCCATAGGCCATAGCCCAATAAACCACCAGGTCATAGTTGAGCGAAATGACAGTTCTGAAGCCCTTCAGAAATTCATAGATGCTCGGTAGCCTATCTCTGACTTGGTCGTACTCAGGATGAATATCACGTACTGTCTGGATAAGGCATTCCCGAACTCTCACGTAAGCATCATAGGTTCGTGCATCCGGTATCTGCAGCGATCTATTGACATTAGTCGCCTGCCAGACTATCCGAAGGATCAGCTCAAAATCCTCAGTCCTAAAAAAACGAAACAGCTGGCGGGCGTCATCTGGCAGAAGATTGCGCTCGATCGCATGACCAAGCAATGATTCATAGGTAAAGCTACGGCTCACAGCGATACTGGCACCATTGCCCAGAAGCACTGTACACCCGTAATTATCGGAGATGTCCGCCCACTGCAGAATATCAAACGGCACAGCTTTGTCCCACTCTTGTATACGTTGAAGATACTACTCTCGGATAGCTGCAGACCATCTCTGTGCTACTCGAAGAGAGAAATGACATACTTGAAAGCATGTTAACAGCGTATTGGTTGGACTCGTATGACAAGTACTGCGAAGGCTGGCAACTGTGCTTGATCGGGAATTAAGATCAAGGGCTCTAGGGTAAAGCAAGGCTCTGACAGAGCTTCTAAATCGGCTTTCCAGCAGCTCTCAATAGTCTTCTATGCACCTATCCCCTGGGGATAATTGAGCGAAGCGGAATGGAAGTAGCGACCCACATGTGCCGCCGCTCCACGCGGCGACTACTCGCCTTGAGGCGGCGGCGCGCTCAATAGCTTGGCACTAACCTTGATCGACTCCAGCCGAAACGGCAGGATGCCCACGCGCCGAGCCTCGATCTTGAAGGTCACGCGCTCGTTTTCCTGGGCGTCCTCCCATTCGTCCCGAACAGTACGCCCCTCCACCAACACACGCATGCCCTTCTGGTACAGGCTGGCCCAGCTCTCGGCATCGCGATGCCACAGCTCGACAGGAGCCCAGAAACCACCGCGATCCTCAAAGGTGCCATCCTTCTTTGGCACAGGATTATCCAAATAAACGTTAAGGCGCAGCAGCCGGCTAGGCTCATCGTTGCCGTTGGGAAACTCACGGTACTCCGGGGCTGAACCGATGTTGCCTTCACCGAAAAAATGCGTACTCATAGATCAATCTCCTGATGCTTGGGGTGCCTGCTCTGGCGCAGGCGGTTGGGATTACCGCTGATCGCGGTCTGTCTCAGACATAGATCGCAGCCGGCGCAGATAAACGTCTTCGGCCTGAGCCAACTTGTTGGCGCATTCCCGAGCCTGACGCCCAAGGGTGTGCAGCAAGCTGATCTGCATGTTGACCACGATGCGCTGCCGCTCGATGGCATGCAGGTCATCGAGCATCGTGACCGGCGTGGCGGCGCTGGCCATCAACGCCTGCCACAAGGCCACGCCCATGGCCGAACGGTCCTGCTTGCGCCAGCGCAGAAAGGTCGTGCCTGCGCCAGTATTTTGTTGCGCCAGTTCCACATCCAGCAGGTGAAAGGGGTAGCCGCTCGTCTGTGGCAGCACCCGCCGCTGCGCCAGGCCTATCATGTCGTCGCGCAGTGCGAAGCACTGGTTGGCCCAATCCTCCAAAGCCCCCTTACCTTTAAAAGGTTTTAAAAGGCCTTTTAGATAGGCTGCGTGTTCCAGCCGCAGGAAGTCTGTCTGTTGCAACGCCTGGAAGTGGCGGGGTGCGCTGTCGTCTTGATCGCTCATGCTGGTTCGTTCTCGCCGGTAGCAACAGGATCGAACGTATCGGGCGACGCCTCTGATGCGACAGACGGCGTATCGCTCGCATCGGGCTCGACATGGCTACTCAGCGGCTGGCCCCGGCGCACGATCGGCGGCGCAAAGCGTGAGCGCCGCGTACCTTCCAGCACATCCTCGGGCAATTCGCCGAACTTCTCGATGGCGGCTCGCGCGGCGGCATTCTTCGCGGCGAAATCGTCGCGCTGCGTACCCGAGTAGCGGTATTGCTGCGCCAGACTGAACAGGCTTCGCAGTGCGTGCGCACCCTCATTGAGCCAGCGCTCCAGTGTGCGGCGATCGATCAGTGCTGTGTGATGCGCCAGGATAAGTTTGCGCGCGATCTCATCGTAATCGGCAAGCAGATAGACGGCGGCAAACCCCAATTGGGCGTTGACGAACAGCGGTAACTTAACGGGCTGTACGTTCAGGTTCTCGCCCAGGCTCAGCGCCGATGGAACGTTGGTCAGGGCCTGATCGACCTGTTCGCCCAGGGTTTGAAGCGTGCTCTTGGTTTGCTCCAGCTTATCTTCAATGCGCAGCATCCACCAGTCGGAGTACGGATCGTCTTGCTCCGCGCCCCGTTTGAGCTTATTCATGATCGACACAAAGCCGTTCAAACCGACGATAGCCGGCTTACCTTCGGCGGGTGCGCGTCCGTGCCAGATGCGTGATGCGTGGTGCGTGTGCAGCGTGAGCGACATGGCGCTGCGTAGAGACCCGAGATTCAACTGCAAGGACTCGGAGGAATTGCGTTCATTGGACATAGTGACGACTCGTCGTGAATGGGTGAGGCACCATCATCGGCGTGGACAAGAAGGCAGTCAGTCAAGAAATGGATACGCGCTTATCCCGGTTTCGCCGTAGTCGCACTGGCCAGCGAATTATCCCCAGGGGATAGCTCCAAGGACGTCCATGGTGTTCTGATCATCCAACACGCGATGACTTTTCGCCTGAGACGCAGGCCATGGCTGCTCCCCCACCCTGCTGGCAGGAATCAGTCCTTGCCCACCAATTCGCGCAATCGATTGAGATGTTCCAGAGCGACTTCGGGCGGCACCACTTCGCGCGGCGCTGGTTCGGGTGTAGATGCGTTGGTTGGTGCCGGACCTTTCGATTTCCCTGCCCAGGGTTTGAAGTCCCCACTGATGGCGCGTTGGATGATGCCAAACAAATAGCCAGCCGGATTACGCACCACCTGGTTGTGGCAGCGTGCCGCCCACTCGTCGAGCACCGCCTGGCGCAACGACTCATCCACTTGCCGTAGCGCGACCAAGGTGCCCGCCTGCTGCTCTTGCTTTAATTGACCAAAACGTTGTGGCAAGCGTAAATTCTGTGCCCCACGAACGGGCTCAGCCGTACGTACTTCTTTAATACTTACTTCACGTACTGTACGGTCCTGCTTCGGATTCCGAAGCGTGCCGTTTGACGCCGGTTTCACCCCTGCTTCGGATTCCGAAGACGGCGCTTCGAGATTCCGAAGTAAGCCCGAACGGCCTTCTTCGGATTCGTGGCGATCCCTCTCCTGTGGATAACTCGTGTCTGAGACGTCCTGCTGCAGGCGTTGCGCGAGCACGTACAAACGTGAGGGCAAAGTGCGTCCTTGCAACAAGGGATCATCGGCAATTTCCTGCAAGGTATTCAAGCCGACAATCTGCACAGCCTTGGCCGAGTGGCTGAGAGACTGACTGACCAGCTCCAGATAATCCGGGTCAAGCTGCATGGCTTCAAACGGCGTCAACGGTTCGTCGTGCAGCACATAGAGGTTGCCCAGAATGCGACCCGTTTTGGGGTCGCGCCGACGGCGTACCAGACTGAGCCAACGCGTCAGACGCAACAAGGTCAGTGCACGCGCCACGGTCTCATGCGAGGCCCGAGCCCCGCACGGCATCGAAGCCAGCCAGGGTCGCAATTGGTCATAGGTGGGGAACGCCGTGACACCGTCATCGTTGAGCAGCAGCCGGAAGACTTGCCAGGCGTTGCGCTCCAGCGGTGTCAATCGCCTGTCGAGAAAAAGACGGCGCGGAACGCTCTCGTGCCGGTTACCGCTATAGAGAAACCCGTCGCTCGTCGGGTTCTCGTGCTGCCCAGATGAAAGATCCGTCAGCGCACCGTCCAACAGGTTGGACAGCAAGACGGGACCATCGTGCCGACTCGCGTCATGGTCCGCCACAACCTAGCCCAATCCCTGGTCAACCCAGCCCTTGATCGCTGACCAGACAACGGATAGCGGCAGCGACATACTTTCGGCCAGATCCATGGCGGCCTCCAACATGGCGGCGTCATCATTGCACTCAATGCTTCTGGCTTCTGCAAGCGCCCTCCACTGCTTCCAGAGCGCCGTATCTTGCGCTTCATCCAGCACGGGGTGGCGCCCCTTGCGTTTGGGTAGTCCCAAGATGTCGCGCCTCAGCGCGACCTCCTGATGCGTCAAACCGTAGAAACGACCGACCATTTCTGTGCTGGCACCAAGGCTAAGCATGCGATCAACGAAAGCAATCTCTTTTTCCGCGTCCTTGGCCTGTTGCAGCAACCGCTTGACCACGTCTCGATTGATTGACACAGAACACCACGACACGGACGCATTCAGGAGCACGCTGATCAGTTCGGGACGCTTGAGCGCGTTAAGCTCTTCCTCACCGAACCCCATCGCCTTACAGCGGCGCAACTGGCCGTTACGCAAATCGTACAGCGCCTGGGCAATAACGGCTTGGTTCAAGGGGTGTGGTGTGGACATGGCGATCCTCCTCTCTCACGCACCGCGATGGGGTTTATCGAGATCAAGCTCCACCAGGCGCCTTGCCAGGCGCAGCAGGCGAAACAACTTGACCAAGGCGGTGTCGCTCAACCCAGGCGCCTGCTGGCCATGGCCGTGTAGCAGCACCGGCAAGTGGGCAGCCAGATGCTCATCGTCAGGCTCTGGCACAGCGATAGGCTGGCCGCTTAGTGCCCTCAACAAGTGCATGACAGCACGTGCGGCGACCGGCAGGCTTTCCTGCCATTCGGCGCAACGAAACCCAATACCATCGGAGCTCGTCTGCACACAGTCAGCCACGCCAGCCTCGTCGGCGATTTCCCGTGCGAACTGCTCAATATGAGTTCGAAGCCGATCGGGTGTGTCCAACCCCGGGTCGATGTACCAGACATCGGAGATCGGATACAACCCACCGGCTTGCACAGGAATGGATTGCAGCACGTTGGCCGAAAACTCGGGCGGTATCGCGTCACCCAACTGGTCGGCCACCATGCGCTGAATAGATTGCAGCCGGTCGGTCGTGGGGGCTGTCGAGATGATATGTTCCCGCAGACGCTCGGAGTCATCGATACCATCGGTGTTAGCGTCGTTAGCACCCGCGATGGCTTCGCGAGGCAGCGAATTCACCGCAGGTGGGCTGACAGGCGGTGCACGGAGTGGCGCAGAGGCGGCGGGCGGTGTTTCACCCACCGAAGACGGCACTGCTGCAGGTGCGGGTAACGGCGCAGGCGAACCCATGGGCGTCGGCTCGCTGACCAGGGCGCGCTGCCGACGGTCGGAGTCATTCAGGTCCAGGCTCAGCACGTCATAGTCCACACCCAACAGGTCAGACATTTGTCCGATCAGCTCGTCCTGCACGCGTTGCCAGGAAAACTCCTCCACCTGGGTATCGAATTGGGTCAGCACCTCCTGAAAGAAGCTCTCAAAATCCACCGATAGCTTCTTACCTTTCGCATACTGCTCCCAGAGGCGTTCACATGACTTGCGCATGACGGCAAGCCGCTCGATCTGGTGACGGCCCAGTCCGGCATAAAGCACGGTCGGGATGGCCGGCAGCAGATAGCGTACAGCATCGGACATGCGGCTGATGTGGGATTGCTGCACGGGATAGCCGTCGGCGGCGAGGCGGCGCGCAAGTTCGGATTGGTTCAGCGCTGAGCCACTTTCCTGCTCGTAGAACTCTCGCGCTTTTCCCACACCGAGCGCGCGCTCGATAAAGGTCAAGCCGCCGCGTAACTCGTTTTCGGCCAGATGCCCCGTGAGGGCGATGATCTCACCCCGCTCTGGCCAAGGCCGAAACAGGCAGGAAATACGGAAAAAGCGTTCGTCCTTGGTTTCTGACCACAGTTCGCGCAGAATGGCTAGCCGCGTGTTGCCACCATTGCGGATGATGTAGTGCTCTGCGCCCGGTCGCCGGGTGATGGCCGGCGATGCGTCCAGACCACGTTCTCGAATAGAGGCCTTGATCTCCTCATACGCAGAATTGCGCTTCATACGGGGATCGTGATCGTAGGGGCGCAACTGGTCCAAGGTGACGACCATGGGGGTATCGGCGATCGGGTCGCTCAGCTCAGAAGCAGACGGGCTGCTGCGCTCAAAACCTGCGGCCAGCAACTTGGTTGCCATATCCTGGGACGTCATGTCAGCCATGGCCTGTTCCCCGAAGAGAGTTTTCATGAATCGGGCGGCATTGCCGGCCAGCACGCCGAATCTGGGCTTGCGCATTGAGACTGGCTCGATGGTCGCTTGCCGTCGTGCTGGTGTAGATCGGCACGTATCCCGCTTTGGTGAACTTGAGATGACCGCCTGACGTTCGCTTGACGTACCAACCTTCACCGATGGCGAATTCAATCAAGGCGCGCAGCCGCTTATGGCCACGTGCCAACTCATGCGCGTTAGCCATGGCGTGCGCTCCCTGGTTGATGCGGGTGCTGCGGGCGGCCCGAGACGCGGGCCAAAGGCTCTTTCCACAACGGAAAAAGTTCACTGGCCAGCGATCGCATGGTTTCGAGTGCGGCGGGTGCCACCCGGCCACTCGGCTGTCGGTATTCGACGCGATGCACTGGCAGGCCACGTGTCGCAGCGCGGGGGTAGGCTTCGATGGCCGGCACATCGGTGCCCAGTACGCGAAGGCCAACTTGTCCCTGGAATAAATCGCGCAGCGCCTGCTGGATCAGCCGGGCGTTTGACGACACAGGATGTACCCGGTTGATGAGCAGCTGCAAAGGCGGCGGCTCAATGCCCAGGTGCCGATACGGCGCGATATCCTCAATCAGTTGCATGGTTCCGCGCCGTAATTCGCGTGCGGCCAGAATTTCGGGGGTAACCGGCGACAGCGCCACGTCGGACGCGAGCACTGCCATCTCCAGCATCACACTGCGCGCGCCCTGCGTATCGATGAGCACCAGGTCATAGCGCGGTGCCAGTACCGGTAATAGGTGGCGCAGCCGTAGGCGTCCATCGGCCGCATGCAGCAGCAGTGTGTTCAGTTCGCCCCGGTCATCGTTGGACACCACCAAGTCCAGACCAGCAATGACGGTGCGAGACACCAGCTGCTCGATACGCTGCTCATTGAAGGCGAGCAGCTCGTAGGTGCCACCGGCTGCACGATGTGCCAGCTCGTAGTAGGACGACAGCGTGGGCTGGATGTCAAAATCAAGCAGCAGGACGCGCAAGCCGGCATCGGCAAGAAACCCGCCCAGGTTGGCGGCGGTGGTCGTCTTGCCCACCCCGCCTTTAGTAGAAATGATGGATACAACCTGCATGGCGCTCTCCGTATGGGTGTACAAATGTGAGGGAGAGCGGTTACGCCCGGTTATCGAGGCGTTCGGTGATCCACTGGTCTATCTCAACTGAATCCCAACCGACCGCGCGCACCCCGAGGCGCAAAGCCTTCGGAAACTGGCCTTTCTTCATCAGGTTGTAGATATGGGCGCGCTTAAAGCCCGTTTTGGCTTCAACTTCTTCGCGCCGTAAAATGCGGCGTTCGCCCGGGGGCAAGGCTGGTGTCTGCGACATAGGGTCACTCCTTAACGCTTGGTAGCGCTTGTTGGCGTAACCTCTATTCAATCGAAACGGGTGCAGAAGTACATTGCAAATGCAATTTGCGGAGCTGCAGATACAAGCTGGCAGCGCTCAGCTGTTTGCGCTATGCAGCCTGCGTTTTGCGCTGGCAAATTTACCGTTCAAAGTTCGTTCCGTGATGCCCATGACGCTCTGGTGATGCGCCACCAGGGCGCTCACGACGGCTTCCTGAGTCCTGAAACTGGAGTAGGCCTTGCCCGATGGTGAGGTCCCCAGTATCAGCGTCAGCATTCCACCGATGATATTCAGGTAGGTCGTTTCGGCCCGGTCAGAGATGGCGCATTGATTACAAGCAAGGGCTACCACCGATTGCTGAACAAAGCTTTCATGCTGTTCCTGAAGTACTTGCACCTGCCGGCGACATTGTTCAAGCTCGACTTTCTTGGCCTGTCGCTCGATCAGCATGGCCTGGCCCGCCTCCAACGTGATGAAGGGATGCGCAATGCGCTCGCTGCGACTGAAAAGAAACCTAGGGCGATGCTCTGGGTAATGGATGCGCATCCAACGCTTCAAATCGATATGACGAATAGTCAGCTCGGTCGAATCAAACAACGATTCATCATTTAACGTGACGCCGTTTTGTCCGTAAGGCAGCTCCCGGTTGATGACGGCGTCGTAGATGCGATCCAGGCATAATAGAAGTTCGTCCCACCGGGGGTAGTCGAGAGTTCGCGGTAAATTTCTTGGCGAGGAAATTTCCGACAAAATTTCTTGCTCGTATCGCAATAAGCCCACCCAGCGAATGGCTGCTTCGATAGGGCGATAGAAAACCATGGATGTGGGGGATCTTTCATGCATGTCTCCGTCTCCTTGTGGGAGTGCTACATCACCGACTCCTCTGCTGTACGAGCGTCTTTATAGAAGCCTTGAGAACTGACATCAGGTCCGCCGATTTCCGGTAGCCACCACCTGCTCCATGTGCGAAAATCTGATAGTTCTGATCGGCCACGTCATAAGCTCCAGCGTTAACCCGCTACTCGTACATACTGGTCAGCGTCTTGGTTTGTGGCTGTCCTGGCAAGTCCCAATAGGTCTCACCTGCTCTACCGACGGTCTAACCAGACGACATCAGTGGCGCAAGTTTGCCGCCGTGCTAGCGAACACTTAGGGGAGCACCGGCCGCCTAAGACCTATCCGGAATCCTGAGAGACCAATATTGCAACTAGGATTCTGCTCCGGCAATCTGAATACTCCTAGTTAGCCTCGTCGTACTTCAAGTAGCGGGTTGTAGGCGGCGGACCGGATTCAAGTTGAAGTCCTGACGCTTGCAGGAGCAAGACGTGGCCAATAAAAGTGGCTCAAACCACGATGACCTCAGCTTAATTATTTAATTCCGCCAAGGCCATCTGTGTCCTATCAATGTGACCTCATACCATCATCTCGAGCGCTGTGGCATTCTCCATTTGCGAGAGCGTCGTGAATGGTGAAACGGGCCATTGCATGGCCTCGAACGTGTCACGCACCAGCCCAACAAGATATTCTAGGTTACTCACTGTGATAGCCTCAAGGGGCGAACGGCCCCCCAGCGACTCATGCCCCTCTGTTAATACGTGGTAGGTCTGCCAGGGATCGATGTCGGGTGGGGTTGAGGCGAGCACACTTTGAACCAGCCGCCGCTTAAGTGGGTCCAACTGCCAATCGGGTACTCGCAAGCTACGATGGCCCATGCTAAGCGCGAGCAGATTGCGCGCCTGGATTTCGTAACTGATCCAGCGCCTGGACTTACCCACTAACGCCGCGTAGTCAACAACACGCAGGTGGTGGGGCGCCTCGAACAGATCGAGCAGCTTCATGCGTTCGCGCTGCAGATTTGACGGCTGAGGTTTGGCATAGTCCGGCAACTCCACAGCGGGCAAACGCTGGGCTGACTCCGGCACGATAGGCATATCGGGTGTTGCTGGGGCCACGATGAGCGTTGGCGTATTCGGCTTGATGATGGGAGGTTGCGTCGCGGCCTGACTAGCAATGGTGGGTAAGCCTTGCAGCGTAATGGTCAGGTGCATACTGGCAACCTGGACGTGGTTCTGCTCGAATAGATCAAGTCGATCGGCCCAATCCTGCATCATGACACGCCGTTGCTCTACATACTCCGCGTGGTTATACGTGGCACTGATCTTATCGGGATCGGCGTGCGAGAGCTGAGCATCGACCCATTTCTTGAGGTAGCCCAGCTCGTTGAGCGCCGTCGAGATCGTTGCGCGAATGCCATGCCCAGTCAGCCGGTCCTCATAACCCATGCGCTTGAGGGCGTGATTCATCGTGTTTTCGCTCAGTGGCCGGAGTAGCGATTTCTCTCCTGGCAACAGGTACACCTGAGCGGGTTTGAACTGGGCCAGCAGGTAGCGAACGATTTCCTGGGCCTGCACGGACAACGGAACGATATAAGGCGGAATGTCAGACATCCGTTTGCGTTTCTTTTTCGTGAGCATCTTGCGCTGCTTCAGACGCACTACAGGGATGATCCAGAGGCCTCGATCCAGATCGAACTGATCGGGTGTGGCATGGCGCAACTCTCCAGTGCGAACCCCCGTCAACATCAGCAAACGCAAACCCAGTTGAGTCTTGAGTCGACCCCGGTACTTGCGCAGGGTTTGCAGCATAATTGGCAGCTCACCCATGCGCAGGAAGGGGTTGTGATCGACCGGGGGCAACGGCAACGCCACCACATCCAGATCAGCGGCCGGATTCTCCTTTATCCCCGGAACGACCACCTTGATGTAGGAAAAAAGTTGATTCAGCCACGTGCGTAATTTCTCGGCCACCGACAGCGAACCGCGCGCCTCGACCTTGCCGATGATATCCAACAGGTGAGCCTGTGTGATCTCATGAACGGTCAGATTGCCCAGCACAGGAAAAACGTTGGCCTTGAATACGCGTTGAATCTGATCATAGCTGCCTTGGCGGCACTCATCGAGCGAGAGCTGACGGTGAGCGAGCCACTTTTTATAGACCGCCATAAACGTATCTTCACTGGCCAAGACGATAGCTTGGCGCTTTCTTTTACGCTCGTTGCGTGGATTAATACCCTTGGCCAACAGGCCCCTGGCCGCGTCGCGCAGGTCTCTGGCCTCGCGCAGCGACACCTCGGGGTAGGTCCCCAGGGAAAAGCGCTCGCGCTTGCCGACATAGTAGTAACGAAAATGCCACGCTTTGCGCCCCAGAACGGGGACAAAGAGATACAGGCCATCGAAATCCGCAATGCTGCGGTCTTTGCCCGTCGCCTTAGCTTGACGAACGGCCAGATCGGAAAGTGCCATGGTGCCAACTCCTGAAGCGGGGAAGTTGGACTTATGCTGATCTCACCTGACGTTTGCGCCCATCAACAATCCGGCACCGGGTACATCCGCATAGATGTACCCAATAATGTACCCATTCACAGGCGCTGTAGGGAGCTTTCCATGGACGTCAGTGGAACATCCAGATTAGAATAACTTCCCAACAATCAATGGCTTATAGAACTTAATGGCCGTTGACGGAACACCTTGGAATGTTGATGTGGAGCGGGTGAAGGGAATCGAACCCTCGTCTTATGCTTGGGAAGCATCTTCTCTGCCATTGAGATACACCCGCCCGGCGCTATGAGAGCGCAAATGCGAGCCAAATTATAGCGCCGGCCTGAATTTATTGCCGCGTCGATAATATTCTTTTGTCCTAGGCCTGAAAGAGTTCACGGCAATCACTACAATTCAGGCTATGAACTCGACTCCCACACCCAATCCCGACTTGCCGGCCGACGCAGGCCATGGCCTTCCAGTAACCGCGAACGCCCCGGTCGCCACCGCGCCGTCGGGAACGAGCCACATCCGCAGCTTCGTGCACCGGCGGGCGCACATCACCCCGGGCCAACGCGCAGCGCTGGACCGCCTGATGCCACTTTGGTCGCTGCCCTACCGCAACGGGACGCTGGATTTTGCCAAGGCATTCGGGCGCTCGGCACCCACCATCCTAGAAATCGGCTTCGGCATGGGCGAGACTACGCAAAAGATCGCGGCAGCGCGGCCCGACGATAATTTCCTGGGTGTTGAGGTCTTCAATGCGGGCGTGGGCGCCATGCTCAAACGCATTGAAGAATCGGGCCAGACCAATATCCGCATCATCCAGCACGACGCGGTCGAGGTCGCACGCGACATGATCGCACCCGACTCGCTGGCGGGCGTGCATATTTATTTCCCCGATCCGTGGCCCAAAAGCCGGCACCACAAGCGCCGCCTGATCCAGCCCGCCTTCATCGCGTTGCTGGCCAGCCGCATTGCGCCGGGCGGCTACATCCACTGCGCCACCGATTGGGAAAACTATGCCGAACAGATGCTGGCGGTGCTTGGCAGCGAGCCGCTGCTCAGCAATACGTCACCGGATGGCTACGCCAGCCGGCCCGAGTTTCGCCCACAGACCAAATTCGAGACGCGCGGCCTGCGCCTGGGTCATGGCGTATGGGATTTAATCTTCACTCGTAAGGAAGCCTGACGTGTACCCCGAGATTCAACCCTATCTGCAAGGCTTTCTGGCCACCGGCGACGGTCATCACGTGTACTGGGAGCTTTGCGGCAACCCCGAGGGCAAGCCGGCGATCTTCCTGCATGGCGGCCCCGGCGGCGGCTGCTCGCCCACCCATCGGCGCCTGTTCGATCCCCAGCACTACAACATCCTGCTGTTTGATCAACGCGGTTGCGGCCGGTCCACGCCTCACGCCAGCCTCGAGAACAACACTACCTGGGACCTCGTCGCCGACATGGAACGCTTGCGGGCCGAAGTCCTGAAAGCCGACAAGGCACTGATCTTTGGCGGATCGTGGGGCTCGACACTGGCACTGGCTTATGCGCAGACCCACCCGCAGCGGGTCAGCGAAATTGTGGTGCGCGGCATCTTCACGGTGCGCCGCGAGGAATTGTTGTGGTTCTACCAGGAAGGCGCCTCGTGGCTATTTCCCGACCAGTGGGAAGACTACCTTGCCCCCATTCCACCAGAGGAACGCCACGACCTGATGGCCGCCTACCGCAAACGACTTACCGGCGACGACCGGTGCGAGCAGCTGAAAGCGGCCCAGGCCTGGACGCAATGGGAAAGCCACACCATCACCCTATTGCCCAATGCCGCCCACGTGCAGGCGCTATCCGCCGACGACGCCGCCCTGGCCTTTGCCCGCATCGAGAATCATTATTTCGTGCATCATGGTTTCATGGAAGAAGGCCAGTTGCTGCGCAACGCGCACCTTCTGCAGGACATTCCCGGCGTTATCGTCCAGGGGCGCTACGACGTCTGCACCCCGGCCAAGACCGCCTGGGAACTTCACAAGGCATGGCCCAAGGCCGAATTTCACTTGGTCGACGATGCCGGCCATGCCTTCGACGAACCGGGGATATTGACACAACTGCTTGCCGCCACGGACAAATTCAGCGGCAAGCCCAGGACAGAGACATGAACATCACCCTCAATGGCAAGCCCCTGCAGCTCGAACACGCATCCACCATTGCGGAGCTGATTGCATTTCTAGGCTATCAGGGCAAGCGCATTGCCGTCGAAGCCAATGGCGACATCGTCCCCAAAAGCCAGCACGGCAACACCACGCTGGCCGAGGGCGACCAGATCGAGATCGTAGTCGCCGTAGGCGGGGGCTGAACGCAGCCCGGCTGAGCGCAGCCCGGCTGAACGCAGCCCGACTTAGCGCAGGCCGCCGAAGCCGCCCTTGCCCAGACCCTTGATGCCGCCCATGGCCCGCATCATCTTGGCCATGCCGCCCTTTTTCATCTGCTTCATCATGCCCTGCATCTGGTCATACTGAGACAGCATGCGGTTGACTTCCTGTACGGCCACGCCGGCGCCCGCCGCAATGCGACGCTTGCGCGAGGCTTTCAGCAATTCGGGCTTGGCACGCTCTGCCGGTGTCATGGAGTTCAGGATGCCTTCAGTACGGCGCAGCTGTTTTTCGGCCTGGCCTCCCTGCAACTGGCCCGCCGCCTGCGCAAACTGCGCCGGCAATTTCTCCAGCAAAGAGCCCATGTCGCCCATTTTCTTGACCTGCTGCAACTGATCGCGGAAATCGTTGAGATCGAAACGATTGCCGGACTTGATCTTGGCCGCCAGCTTTTCGGCGTCGGCAATGTCAATATTCTTTTGCGCCTGCTCGACCAGCGAGACGATGTCGCCCATGCCCAGCACCCGCTGCGCCATGCGCTCCGGGTGGAAAGGCTCTAGGCCGTCCAGCTTTTCGGACACGCCGACGAACTTCAGCGGCTTGCCGGTGACGTGACGCACCGATAAGGCCGCGCCCCCGCGGGCATCGCCATCCATTTTGGTGAGCACCACGCCCGTAAGCGGCAAGGCGTCGGCAAAGGCGCGCGCCACATTGACCGCATCCTGCCCCTGCATGGCGTCGACCACGAACAGCGTTTCGATCGGCTTGAGCAGGTCGTGCAGCGCGCGGATCTCGCGCATCATGGCCTCGTCGATACCCAGACGACCGGCCGTATCCACGATAAGCACTTCGTAGTGATGGCGCTTGGCGTGATCGAGCGCGGCGCGGGCGATGTCTTCCGGCTTCTGCGATGTGTCGGAAGGCAGGAAGTCCACCTTGACCTGGCCCGCCACCGATTTCAACTGCTCGATGGCCGCCGGGCGATACACGTCGGCACTGACCACCAGTACCTTTTTCTTGCCGGTTTTCTTGCCATTCTGTATATGGCCGCCTTCACTAAGCCATTTGGCCAGCTTGCCTGTCGTCGTCGTTTTACCCGCACCCTGCAGGCCGGCCATGAGGATGACCGCCGGCGGCTGGGTAGCGAGCGACAGTTCGCTGGCTTCGGCGCCAAGATCGCCGCCCATGAGGGCAGTCAGTTCCTTGTGGACAATACCGACCAGCGCCTGTCCCGGATTCAGGCTGCCGGCCACATCCTGGCCCAGCGACCGCTCTTTCACGCGCGCAATAAAATCGCGCACCACCGGCAGGGACACGTCGGCTTCAAGCAAGGCCATGCGCACTTCGCGCAGCATGTCTTGCGTATTGGCTTCGGTCAGGCGGGCCTGGCCCCGCATGGTCTTGACGACGCGCGTGAGCCGTTGGGTAAGATTGTCGAGCATAACGTTGGTTTCGCTTAAACTAGTTGGACTGTCGGTATACGGACTAAAATAGGCCGCTTGGGGCTTGCCCCGTACTGTATAACCAGAAACTCAAGGGACTATGTCTGCAGGCATTGTATTTCACTTGCTGGCCACACTGGCATATGCCGTGCTGGCCATTTCGCTTTGGCGCCCTTTAAGCAAGGGCGGTTCGCAAGTCGTGGCGGGCAAGGTACGCCGTGTATGCCTGGCCGGCGCACTGCTGTTGCACGGTATAGCGCTGGCGCAGTCCATTCTGCTGCCCAACAGCCTCCACCTGGGCTGGGCACTGGCGCTATCGGCAGCAATCTGGCTGGGCATGATCGTATTCTGGCTTGAAAACCTGGTCATGCGAATTGACGGACTACTGCTCATTCTACTCCCTGCGGCCACAGTCGCCGCGCTGTTGGCCGCGCTGTTGGCCGCGCTGTACCCCTATGGCCGAACGGTGGCCCACGCCAACAACGACTGGCTGCGCGTGCACCTGATCATTGCGCTGACCGCCTACGGCCTGATTACCGTTGCCGCCCTGCAAGCCATGCTGATGACGGCCCTGGACCGCCAGCTGCACCGGCCTATCGAACAGGAAGCCAACCGCAGCATACTGGGACGCGCGCTGGACACCATGCCGCCCCTGCTACTGCAGGAAGTGCTGCTGTTTCGCCTGATCTGGATAGGTTTTGGCGTACTGACGCTTACCGTCATTACCGGCGCCATCGTGTCCTTGCGCCTTACCAACGAACTGTTCCCCATGGACCACAAGACCGTCTTCACCCTGCTGTCGTGGTTCACCTTCGGCATATTGCTGGCGGGGCGCCATATACGTGGCTGGCGCGGGCGCATTGCCCTGCGCTGGACGCTGGCGGGCTTTGCTTTCCTGCTGCTGTCCTACAGCGGCAGTCGTTTCGTAATCGACGTCATACTGCAACGAGGCTAATGTGGGAAAAGTTTTATTCTGGGTCATACTCATCATTGCCGTCCTGCTGATTGCCCGCATCGTCGCGCGCCACAACCAAAGCCTGGAAGACAACGACCAACCCAAGCAGGCCAAAAAGCGCGGCGCGCCTCCCGTTGAGCACGCGGAAAACATGGTGCGCTGCGCCCATTGCGGCATTCACATGCCGCGCTCTGAAGCCGTGCTAAGCGGCGGCAACACCTGGTGCAGCGCCGAACACGCCAAGCTGGGCGTGCGACAGTGAACAAACTTGCGCTGGATCGGCACGGCTGGCTGAAAGCCCACCCCAACGCCCGACGCGCGCCATCACCGAATTACGACGCCCGCCCTGCGGGCGACGACGCCATCCTGCTGGTCATGCATAACATCAGCCTGCCGCCAGGCCAGTTTGGCGGCATCGAAATCGTGGATTTCTTCCAGAATCGACTGGACTACTCGGCCCATCCCTGGCTGGAACGCCTGCGCGGCATGACCGTATCGGCGCACTTCCTGGTGCGCCGCGACGGGTGCATCGTCCAGTTCGTATCCACGTGCAAGCGTGCCTGGCATGCCGGCGTATCAACATTTGAAGGGCGTGCGCGCTGCAACGACTTTTCGATAGGCATCGAAATGGAAGGCACAGACTGCCTGCCGTACGCGCCAGCGCAATACCAGGCGCTGACCGGCCTGTTGCCAGCATTGCGCGCCCGACATCCCATCCGTGCGGCGCGGGGACACGAACATATCGCCCCCGGCCGCAAGACAGACCCGGGTCCGTTCTTCGACTGGGAGCGATTCGGCCGTGACAACCAATGGCTACGGCGGCAACTACCGCCGTTATAGCCTACCTGTCGCCAGTCGGCATCAAGCGCCGGTATTCAACAGCAAACGGTTCATGCGCTTCACAAACGCAGCGGGATCCACCAAGTTGCCGCCTTCGGCCAGCATGGCCTGATCCAGCAACAGCAAAGCCCACTCATTGAAGTCCGCCTCCGGTGCTGCCTGCATGCGGCCGATCAGCGCGTGGTCTGGATTGATCTCCAGAATCGGCTTGACCTCGGGTGCCGGCTGCCCTGCCGCCTGCAGCATACGCATCAGGTGCGGGCTGAGCTCATTGGCATCCACCACCACGCAAGCCGGAGAGTCCACCAGGCGACCCGTGACGCGAACCTCTTTCACCTTGTCATTAAGCGCCGTCTTCAGGCGCTCGACCAAAGGCTTGAAGGTTTCAGCCACTTCAGCCTGATGCTTTTTCTCCTCTTCGTCGGCCAGCGAATCCAGATCCAATCCGCCCTTGGCAATGGACACCAGGGACTTGCCTTCGAACTCACGCAGGTAGGACAGCATCCATTCATCGACGCGGTCGGACATTACCAGCACTTCCAGTCCCTTCTTGCGGAAGATTTCCAGATGAGGGCTGTTGCTGGCCGCGGCATACGATTCGCCGCTGACGTAGTAAATCTTGTCCTGGCCTTCCTTCATGCGCGACACATAATCCGCCAGCGACACGGTTTGCGCAGCACTATCGCCATGTGTGGACGCAAAACGCAGCAGCTTGGCGATGCGGTCTTTGTTGGCCGTGTCTTCGCCGGCGCCTTCCTTCAGCACCTGTCCGAACTGCGTCCAGAATTCCGCGTACTGCTCGGGCTTGTTCTCGGCCAGGTCTTCCAGCAAGGACAGAATGCGCTTGGCCGAGCCTTCACGAATCACCCGCACATCGCGGCTTTCCTGGAGGAGTTCGCGCGACACGTTCAAGGGCAGGTCCGACGTATCGATGACACCGCGCACAAAGCGCAGGTAATTTGGCAGCAACTGCTCGGCGTCCGCCATGATGAAGACGCGTTTCACATACAGCTTGACGCCGCGGCGCCCATCGCGGTCCCATAAATCCATGGGCGCGCGTTTGGGGATGTATAGCAGCTGCGTGTACTCGCTGCGGCCTTCCACCCGGTTATGCGTCCATGCCAGCGGATCGTCGAAGTCGTGGGCAATATGCTTGTAAAACTCCGTGTACTGCTCGTCGGTGATGTCCGACTTGGATCGCGTCCACAAGGCGCTGGCCTGGTTCACGGTTTCCCACTCATTGGTCTTGACCTGTTCCGACTTCTCGGCGTCCCACTCTTCCTTCTGCATCTGGATAGGCAGGGAAATATGGTCGGAATAATGACGCAACACTTCGCGCAACTTCCAGCCATTCAGGAACTCGTCCTCATCGTCGCGCAGGTACAGGGTGACGGACGTACCGCGATCCGCCTTTTCCACCGGTGCCACCGTAAAATCGCCCTCGCCTTCCGACTCCCACATCACCGCTTCGGTCTCAGGCAATCCTGCGCGGCGGCTAAGCACCGACACCTTCTTGGCCACAATGAAGGCGGAATAGAAACCTACGCCAAACTGTCCGATAAGCTGGGCGTCTTTCTGGCTGTCGCCGGTCAATTTGGAGAAGAACTCCTTGGTGCCCGAACGTGCGATCGTACCCAGGTGCGACACCGCCTCTTCACGGGACATACCGATACCGTTATCGGAAATGGTGATCGTGCGCTGGTCCTTGTCGAACTCGACGCGGATGCGCAAATCGGTGTCGCCCTGGAAGAGCTCGGGGTTATCGATGGCTTCAAAGCGCAGCTTGTCGCAGGCGTCCGACGCGTTGGACACCAGCTCGCGCAGGAAAATTTCTTTGTTGCTGTACAGAGAATGAATCATCAGATGCAGCAACTGCTTCACTTCGGCTTGAAAGCCCAAAGTTTCTGACGAGGAGACGGGCGTATCAGTTTGACTCATTGTTGGACCACGCAAAAAGTTAGTTATTCAATAAAAACAAATATCTGGATTGCTCTTGCAGGGAGGCGTCACAGGATATTCGACCGGCGGTCTCCGGATGGGTCGCGGAAACGGCCGCCGCGTTTGGCGGTAGGGCCAAGGCGGGAAGTCTGAACATAATGGGGGTGGAGGGAGGATTTTCAAGTGGTGGTGATGGTGGGGTGGCGCGGACTGTGTGTCGGGTGGCGGGATGCCGGCGAGCGGCTGTGACGCGGCCTTGTGCAAACTCTTATAACTGTGCGTATAATTACGCCTTTCTGCCACGCTCTGTGTTCCATAGAGCGATCTGCTTGAACTGCCCGGGTGGTGAAATTGGTAGACGCAGGGGACTCAAAATCCCCCGCCGCAAGGCGTGCCGGTTCGATTCCGGCCCCGGGCACCACTCTAAAAATCCTAACAAATACAACCTTTTAGAGCGGTTTCAGTTCTTACCCCAAGGCCGGGGGATTTTCCAAATTTGCGAGCCAGGTACAGTTTCGGTACAGTGATGAAACGCCGAGTGTACTTTTCGGAACTTTGACTCGCATGGCAACTATCGTTAAGACCCCTTCTGGCACCTGGAAAGCCGTCATTCGAAAGACGGGCTGGCCGACTGCGTCCAAGACATTCAGAACCAAGCGCGACGCTGAGGACTGGGCCAGGCGTACCGAAGATGACATGGTACGCGGGGTATATATACAGCGGGCACCTGGTGAGCGGATGACGGTTGAGGCCGCACTGAAACGGTACTTGCGGGAAGTGACGCCCACCAAGCGGGAATCTACCCGCGTGTCAGAGCACAAGAAGGCGCAGCCACTGCTGCGACATCTTGGGAAATACTCATTGGCCGCCCTAAGCGCCGACATCGTTGCACAGTACCGCGACATGCGGCTGGCTGGCGACCCTGGTGAAAACGGTAAGCTGATTCCACGCAGCAACAATACCGTCCGGCTGGAGTTGGCCCTGCTGAGCCACCTGTTTACTGTGGCCATCAAGGAGTGGGGTATAGGATTGCCCTTCAATCCTGTGTCCCAAATCCGCCGCCCTCCTCCCGGTGCTGGGCGGAATCGCCGATTGACACCGATAGAGACCAAGCGGCTGCTGGTTGCTGTAGATGCCTACTCGAATCCTATGTTCAGCTGGATCGTGCGGATTGCACTGGAGACTGGGATGCGGCTGTCAGAGATCGGTGGGCTACGGCTTAGCCAGGTTGATCTGCAGAAGCGGGTTGTGCGGCTGGATATCACGAAGAACTCGTCACCACGTACCGTGCCACTGACGAAGGCGGCTACGGCTGCGTTTCAGGCCGCGATTGATAACCCGATTCGGCCACCCGAGACGGATCTGGTGTTCTTTGGTGAGCCTGGTCGGGATGGCATGCGACGGCCCTATCTGTTTGATAAGGCCTGGACCGACGCCAAGAAAGCGGCTGGGCTGACGGATTTTCGGTTCCATGATTTGAGGCATGAGGCGGTTAGCCGGCTGGTGGAGGCCGGGCTGTCAGATCAGGAAGTTGCTGCGATCAGCGGGCACAGATCTATGCAGATGCTGAAGCGATATACGCATTTGCGAGCTGAGGATTTGGTGGGGAAGCTGGATAAACTAGGTGGCTGAACGTGTGTTTTCGTCTAGGAGCAAACATTTAAGTTTTTTCTCATAGCGGCCATTCGTAAAAACGTTCTTGCTTTCGGTATGCCAAGCGGCCGTCTGTCCGTACTATCATTGAAAACACGGATTAGTGAGTTCAATGAATAACTGTTAGGTTTGTCTCAAAGGGACTTGATGAGCTACGTCGCAAAGACATACAACGTGATGATCGCCTCACCGGGAGATGTCGCGTCCGAAAGAGCCATCATTCGTGACGTCGTCTACGAGTGGAATGCGGTTCACTCAAACTCTCGGAAAATCGTTCTGCTTCCGATTGGCTGGGAAACTCACTCATCGCCAGAAATGGGTGCATCTGCTCAAGCCATCATCAATAACCAAGTCCTAGACAAATGCGACCTCCTTGTCGGAGTTTTTTGGACCAGAATTGGCACAGCAACTGACGACTACGCGAGTGGGACGGTGGAAGAGATTGAGCGCCATATCGATACGGGCAAACCAACCATGCTGTACTTCTCAAGCCAGCCAGTTGCAATGGACACGGTTGACCTAGATCAGGTTGCGAAGTTGAAGAGATTTAAAGATACATGCCGTAGCCGAGGCTTATATGAGAGCTACGACAGCCATGCTGATTTCAGAACAAAGTTCTATCGGCAGCTTCAGTTGAAGCTGAATGAGCACTCTCTTTTTTCTAGTGATCTCGGTGAGGTCGGCAGCAATCCAGTCGAAGAATCGAAGACCAAGATTCCCGAAATATCTGCTGAAGCACGAGTTCTGCTCAAGGAAGCAAGCTTGGACGATCATGGGAGCATCCTGTATCTCCGATACATAAGCGGCACCAACATCCAGACAAACGGAAAGAATGTAATTCCATCAGACGAGCGGCGCGAGGTCGCAAAGTGGGAGCAAGCGCTGAATGAGCTCGTTGCATTGGATCTTGTTGTTGATCGCGGCCAGAAGGGAGAGTTTTTCGAACTCACAAACCTTGGCTATCAAATTGCAGAGATGATTGCGCTGTAAAACCAATCATTCGAGCCAACCGCCTTTCAGTTCAAACGATGAGCGTCCGGTTTCCCGAGTTGGCAACTACCCCTCAGGGTCGGTTGCGGACTCGTGTGCAGTCCTGAGCAAGTATTTTCGGTAATGACGCGCGAATGCTCAAAATGGTCAGTGTTGGACGCAATGCACCTACGATGCGATAAAACTTCTCCAATCAGTCGCATGTTCCTTGCCCCTACTCGATTACAACGTAGAACGGTTCGCTCTTCCCTAGAAGCCTGTCGTCGGCCTTGCGGACTAGAAAGGCCTCTACCATATGAACACCTCGATAGGACAACTGCTCCCAGCGAACTCCTGGCTCATCTGAGGTGTAGTAGTCACCACGCAACGCATTCGCACGCCGGGCAACTTCATCCGTGTTGGTCACGCGCCATGCGACCTTGTATGTATCGGGAAAAGGAAGACCGAGATTGCTAGTGGCGTTAAAGCGGATCCAGTATCCGGACTGCGTGGGCGAGAGTGAGACAAGCGGGCGGAGGTGCTGCCCATAACGGGATGTCCAGAGTTGCGCGCCCACGGTCACGGTCAACCTCGAACCGACAGCCATTCTCCATCGCGGACGGTGCATGTGCGGCAGTCGATCAAAGCCAATCGGCAGAGCCGCAAGGCCGATCTTCTTTACAAGCGCAACCAGATCGGCCACACCAGCCAACACCGGGCTACCCCGGATGACGGTCAGCGCAGCTTCACTGACCTGACCCGCCTTTTCGACCGCTTCATGAGCGGCAAAGTCATCGCCAAACACACGCCGCCATTTCCCAATGCTTTCCTCTTTGTCTGACTCATCGTAGGCATCATCGATCCAACTACGGTACAGATTAATCTTCGCTCGAAAGTTCGAGTATTTGGTGTCATCCCAAGCGGTGCTTTGGATTTCCTCATACAACACGGGATTTCGCACAGCGGACTTGGTTGGATTGGCTTGCAACCAATCATCGAGCCGACCAACCAGCATTTTGAGAGTGGAGGGAACGTCTATAAAGTCTGCCGCTCCCAGATCAGAGGCATACACATGATTCCCAAGCAAAGTCGTCAGAAGAAACGAAGGGCAGGTGAAATTGGTCTTAATGTCTCTTAGATACTTCAGCAATCGAGTGGTCTTGCGGAAATTGTTGTTCCCGCAGATGCGGTTGCGTTCGATCAGCCAGTTCGTGTAATCGAGTGGATTGGACTTCTCGAACAGATTGGTGTCACGATTACAAACCTCCCATACACCAGCGTGAAGCCGCTCTTTCACGCAAGGCGCCACATCGATCTTGCGCTCCCCAGCATACTCGATGGTGATGCAGTGCGAGTAGCGTCTAATCTTGTCCTTGTACAGACCCGACTTTCCCATCTCTGCATAAAGTTCGTTGATGTAGTCCTTCGCCTCCCAGCCCGCGACCGGCTTTACGTAAACCAGTAGATCCGCATCAAACGGATCTCCGGACAAAGGCTTGATGATAGTCTTGTGAGCCCAAGACCCTTGCGCGGCAAAACCTGTGATGGAGGGCTTCCAGTCCAGTCCTCGCACCGCGCCCTTTATCGCCTCAATGCTGCTTTCGAGCTGGTCGAACCGCGTGCTATTGAGGTTGACGGTGTCGTTCAGGAAAGTGTTGAAGCATTGGACTAGTTTCATTTTTCTATCCGTCTTCAGTGCGCGTTGCCAGCCGCGCGTAGTTCGTTCACCCAGTGCTCTGCGCCGGCATTCATCCGCTCCTCCATCCGTCTACGCAAAAGGTTGTAGACCCAGTCGAAGATCAAAGGACTGGAAGCACGGTGGTTGAATATGGCGTCTTGCAGCTCGCGTGATCGCATGCTGATCTCCTGTCCCGTTGCGCCACTACGGGAGCGCTCCCAGAGCTTCTTGACTTCATCATTGAGTCGATCCAGTAGCTCACAGGTGGCGGCCTGCCGGTTGCATTCTCTGAGCGCCCAAATCATCACCGGCGTCATCGGGGCCAGCGTCGAGAGTACGAAGGTCGTCATAGTGTGGTCGATCGCCAGCGAGGCAAATCCAGCCACCACGACCAGCGCCACGCAGCCAATCAAGAGAAAGAGCCTGTAGCGTTTGCGCAAAGCGCTGTCGTACCAGAGGTTGGTCCGCTGGCATACCAGCCTTGCCAAATGGAGTGGCAACTCCTTGACAACGAGCGGATACCAGTTAATTAGCCGCTCCTCGTCCGTGTTACTGAGTTTCTTGCACGCATCGACAAAGACATCCTCAGGGTCGATCCGACTACCGACCAGAAAGGTGTTCCAATCCATCTGCAGCACAGCGCAGTCGAAGTCCTCCTGCAACTTGGCCGCGTTCTTGAGCTGTGCACGGTGCCAGCGATCGAGAAGCAAAACCTCAAGGAAGCTGAAGACTAGCGCGGCGAGCGCAATGAATGGCTTCGACGGGAGCAGCAAAGCTGAAACGATCAGGCCCACGACCGGGAAACCGAGCGAGATAATAAGGCACAGGGCCTGAACATTCTTGGCCCGCCGATAGATCAACGTCCTAGCGCGCAACAAATTGAGCATTCGCGGCTCTATCTGCTTCTCGTCGATTTCATTCATGTTGTCTCTACGTCTTGCACCATTGCTGGTCTCCTTCGGTTTGGTTTTTAGCCGATAGAACTGACTCGCCACAAAGAGATGACATACCACTTATCGCCATGGTCCCTGCCGACACTAAATTAACCTGGGCTAAAGGTCCGCCCCACGTCTTGGAACGGCCAGCGCAGACTGTTTGCCTCCCGAAACTGCTACTAATTCATCTGGTGCTCAGCTCAGCGGCGGCGAGAGGCCGTCCGCTGGAGCCTTTCAGCTATGGACGAAATTCAGTCCCATGACATTTCGGGCATGGTGGAAGTGTGTCCGAATGATCATTTAGAAAGAGGCTTTGCCCACATTTGATGCAGACATAAACTCCAACTCCTGGCTTTTCTCCGGTAGAGGACATTTTCGGTCTCCTTTCAATTTGCAGCCCTTATGTATTGACCACAGGTGGACTGACTCCCTGGGGCATTCGCATCTGACTTCTACGAATATCATCATCTGGCACAACTAAGACGGTGTCTACTTATGGTCCACACTAGCTGCTGCCAGCATCACGTTAATGCATCTAACCATATATGTCATATTGTGTCTAGATCAATGCTCTCAAGAACACGATTACCCTGCCGCCACAAAGCCACTGCATCACCCTATCTATAGGTAACTCCTCATGAACGAACCTCTCTCCGAGGTCATCCGTATCCGGGTGACCCCGTCTCATGCTGCACGCCTGGGCGAAGCAGCCGCCCTGTCCGGCCTATCCCTCTCTAACTACCTTAGGCGGCGGCTGTCTGCCGACGACACGCTGCAGGAAGAACTGACGCTGCTGCGCCAGATCGTGGCCGACCTGGACCATCTGCAAGAAACTCGCTTGGCTGCCGTCGAAACCGCCTATCTCGTGCGGGCCATGGCCAAGCCTGAACAGATCGCCATCGCCCAACAGAATCTGCAGCGTCAACGCTGATTCGTCCTCGGCCTGTTCCAAGGCCATCTGCCGTACCCATTCCCGGAGACATCTTCATGCACACCCTTCCCGCCTTGCGGGCTGGGGCGCTGGCGCTCGCCTGCGTCCTGGCTCCTGTCGCTCATGCCGCCGACACGGCTAACCTGCTCACGGGTATCCCACGCCTGGCCTGCGAAGCAACGCTCTGCCTGTCTTCCAGCTTGCGACCGGGCCAGTGCAGTCCATCCCTGGACCACTACTTCGACATCAGGAAGTACAACAAACACGGCCTGGACTGGTCTGCTACCGTCTCAGCGAGACGTTCCTTTCTATCCCAGTGCCCGGCGTCCGGCGACTCAGGCATGTCAGAGCGCATTGATGCCATATCACGCGGCGCTGGCAAATGTGATGCTGAATTCTTGAACCAAACCTATGCCGCTACGGCGTACAAATGGCGCAAGCGTGAATACGGCGGTGACAGCGGGAAAACCGTCTACGAGGTCCATCAACTACCTACCGTCACACTCGACCAGCTACCCACCTATTGTGTCGTTTACAACGATCACGCCTGGACGTATGCGCTGTCTGTACGCTACGTCGGCAGGCCAACCATGGGCGGGTACTGGGTCAAAGCCGAAAAGTACGAGGCGGCGCAAGCCAAGTGGGACGCCAACCATAGCGGGTTATGGGCGAAAGGCTGGAATTTTTCCCTGACAGACCCCAGGCACCGGCGTGGACACTGAAGGAGCCAGCCATGATCGCAGAACTTGCAGCCTTGGCCCTCACCTGCGCACCCAACATCCACCCAGTCACCCTGCATGCACTGATTCGTCATGAATCCCGAGTCCGGCAGTACGCCATCGGCGTCAACCGCAAGGGCCAGCATCTAAAGCAGCAACCCAAAACATTAGCCGAAGCGACCGCAGCCGCTGATCGCCTCATTGACCAGGGCATCGACTTCGACGCTGGGCTGGGGCAGATCAATGTTCGCAACTGGGCGTGGTTGAATCTGGACAGCAAGACCGTCTTTGATCCCTGCCGCAACTTGGCGGCTGCCCAGACGGTACTGGCAGAGTGCTATGCCAGAGCGTTACCCCGACAGACGGATCCGCAGCATGCCTTGCGCGCTGCGCTGTCCTGCTACAACACCGGCAATTTCAAGCGCGGCTTCGCCAATGGCTATGTCGGCAAAGTGCTGGCCCAAGCCAAGATCAAGGTTCCGGCCCTGGCACCGTTGAAAAACGAAACGACAGGGCCTGCGACAAAGGCCACGCCGGCAGAGCCAGCGCGGAAACCCGATCAAGAACCACCGGCTCAACCAGAAGGCACACCGGACGGTTTCAGCGCCAACCCGGCAACCGACGGTTTTTCACAAACGCGTGACGGCAAACCAGAGACCAACTCGGACACCGACGCCTGACGCACCCCTGGCCGACCTAGCCACACTCATTCCTATTCTTACCCACCACCACTGCGCCCCTTGGCTTCCAGGGGCAGGAGTCTTCGCATGTCTCTACTGAAACACTTCAAGAACGCTATGTCCTTCCTACGGATCATCAACAAACCGGCCACAGCCGCACTGCTGTTTGGCATTCATCAGGCTGCATTTGCACAATCCATCGGCGGGCTTTCCCGAGCGCAAACGACATTGCAGACCCTCCGAGACAATCTGGATGTCATCCTGCCCATTGCGGCCATCATCATCGGCGTCATCATTTTTGTACTGTATTCCGCAGAGGTCATGCGTAAAGACGATGCCATCCGCTGGGGCATTGGCGTGCTGCTGGCCGGATCAGTGGCCGAGCTGGTTGTGTTGCTTTGGAGGTAAGCCATGGCAACCAACACCTATCCGGTCTTCAGAGGGCTGGGCCGCAAGGCCACCTTCATGGGCGTTCCCACCAAGCTATTACTGGGTGCCTTTACCTGCGTAGCCATAGTCGCCATGACGGCAGGCCTGGCTTGGTGGGGCTTGCTGTTCATTGTCATACCCACGCTTGCCATTCTCACTCGCGATGACGATAAAGCCCTGGATGTGCTGTGGCTCGAATTGAAAACGCGACGGCGCAATCGCAATCAACGCTTCTGGCGAGGCTCAAGTTACGCCCTGCAGGGCTATCACCGGCGTCGGCCCTGGCGCGCACTCATCAAGTAAAGGATGTTTCCATGAATGCTGCTACCACCCTGGCCGTGGACGAACGGCGCGTCTCGCGCTATCTGCCCTACTCCCACCATGTCACCGACCAGATCATTGCCTGCGACAACCATGAATACCTGGCGGTCATAAAGGTAACAGGCCGCGCGCCGGATGCCTATGCACAAGATGAGCTGAAAGATTGGATCGAAGCACTGCATAACGTACTACGCGGCCTACCCATGGGATCGCTTGGCCTGTACTCCCACATCGTGCGCCGCCGCGTCACGGAATATCCCGACAGCACTTTCAAGCAGCCTTTTGCCTCCCGATTCGATGCTGCCTACCGCGCCACGTTCGATGCCTCGGGCCTGATGATCAACGATCTATACCTGACGGTGCTTATTCATCCGGTACAAGATCCGATACTGGGCACATTCGCCAGTCTGGAAAAAGCCGACACGCAACGCATTGCGCACTGGCAAGCCGAATCCATCGAGCGCCTGAACGGCATCATACGTGCCTTAAGCGCTGGCCTGTACCGCTACGATCCGCAAATCTTGGGCATCGTAGATCGCAAGCGCTTTGCTTTCAGCGAAGTCGCCGAGTTCCTGGGGTTTCTGCTTTCCGGTACGCACCGGCCCGTACCAATCAGCCGGGAACGCTTGCGTGACACCCTGCCCTACGCCAGACCGATATTTGGCCGTCATGGAGAGTTGGGCGAACTGCGTACCGTCGCCAGCTCCCGTATCTTTGGCATGATGGAGCTACGCGACTACCCGGAAGCGACAAAACCGGGACATCTGGATCGGCTGCTGGGCCTGCCGTACGAATTCGTGCTCACCCAATCCTGGGGCAGCCATACTGGGGCCGCAGCCAAGAAGCTGGTCAAGAAGCATCACAAGTTATTGGTCGATTCCGGCGACGATTCGATCAGCCAGGTCACCCAACTGACTGAAGCCATGGACGACCTGACGTCAGCGCGCCTGGGTCTGGGCGATCATCACGCCACGATGCTGATTTATGGCGACACGGCTGAAGGGGTGCGCCAGGCCTTGGCCCAGACCGCCACGGCGCTGGCCGAAGAGGCAGTCGGCTTCCGGCCACTGGACCGAGCGCTGGAAGCCGGGTTCTGGGCGCAACTGCCCGGTAACTGGCACTGGCGGCCACGCCCGGTACCCATCACATCGCTCAACTTCCTGTGTTTTTCCAGCCTGCATAACCAGCTGACCGGCAAACCGGTCGGCAACCCCTGGGGGCCAGCGGTCACGCTGCTCAAAACCCAGACAGGTAGCCCGTTCTTCTTCAACTTTCATGCCTCTACCGAGGACTTGGACGAAACCGGAAAGCGTCGCCCGGGCAACACCATGATCATTGGGATGACCGGCACGGGTAAGACTGTATTGCAGGGAATGCTGCTCACCCAGGCGCAGAAATTTGGCGCAACGTGTGTTGTCTGGGACAAGGATCAAGGCATGCAGGTGCTCATCATGGCGCTGGGGGGCCGCTACTTCAACATCCGCCTGGGTGAAGCAACAGGCTGGAATCCGTTCCAAATGGAGCCCACCAAAGGCAACGTCGCCTTTATGGTGCGCCTGGTCGTATTCCTGGCCGAGCGCCGAGGCGAAGCGGTCACCACACGGCAGCAAGCCGAAATCACGCAGGCCGTGCAACAGCTGACCACGCTGATCGACCGGGAAGCCCGCACGCTATCGACCTTGAATACCTTGCTGCCCAACCCATACAGCGACGATGACACGACAAGCACCATTCATGCTCGCTTGGCTCCGTGGTGCCAGGGCGGTGAATACGGCTGGGTGTTCGATAACCCTGCCGATGAACTGAGTCTAGCCACCGACACAGGCCAACCCGCCATCTTCGGATTTGATCTGACCGAACTGCTCGATGATGACGCGGTGCGGGGTGCAGCCACGATGTATCTGAAGCACCGTATTGATGCCTTGCACGATGGCCGGCGCATCATCAATCTGTACGACGAATGCCAGCACCCATTAAAGGACAGGCATTTTCAGGAAGACATGCAGGATGCCAGCCGCACCATCCGCAAGAAAAATGGCGTGCTGGCCTTCGCTACCCAGGAGCCGGGGGCCATCACGGAAAACCCGGTCGGCCCCTCCCTGGTTCAGCAGACAGCCACCTTGATTCTGCTGCCCAACCCCAGAGCCAAGGCCCGCGACTACATCGAGGGCTTTGGCCTGTCACCCACTGAGTTCCAGCTGTTGAAGTCCTTGGGCGAGGCCAGCCGAAAATTTCTCGTCAAGCAAGGTTCAAGCGTCACGGTCGCGCAACTGGACTTGTCCGGCTGCGAAGACGAATTGTTGGTGTTCTCTGGCAGCCCCGACATGGCCGAGATAGCCGAGCAGGCCGTGGCCCAGGCCGGGCATGATCCGGCCGCCTGGCTACCCGTGTACCTGGACACCGTCAAGCAAAGCCGTCAGTTAACCGCCCTCTCATAAGAAGGTAGCCTATGAAACCAGACACTCATGATCGGAAAAAGCTGCTAGCAGCGCTTGAACATAACCAGCGCCAAGCACAGGCTCGCGACGATCTGCAGACAACGAAAGATCAGGATTTCTATAACCGTCTGGGACTTGCTGGCCCGGAAGCCGAAGCGGACACCCCAGATGACGCTTTTGTCGTTTCCATCCACTGCGAACGCTGGACACTTTCAGATCTGGAAGCAGGTGGAGTCAGTACCCACGACATCGAACTCGACCGCGTCACCTTCAATGCCGATGACTTGGTGCGCCATAGCCGGGATTACGGAATTTCCGAACCATCGAGCACCGATCCCAGCATGACCCCGAACATCTGGTTCCGTTCCACGTATCCGAGCGAAGATCGTGCTTACTTTGAGCAAGGTGTAGAAAAATATTACAGCCTACACATCCACGAAGTGAACGGCCACCCACCTGGCTCCGCCGAGTATCAACGGGTGGCTGACTTGGTCGGCGTCCGCTTTGATCAAGCCGTACTAAGGCAGGAGCAGGAGCTCGAACAAGACGGGCCAGACCTATGCTCATGAATCCATTCAGCCTCCAACATATCCCTGCTCCGAATGACGACATGGGCGTACTTTGTCGGTACATCCTGAAACATAAACAAGCGCCCGACTGGCTTACAAAGGCTGGGCACGTTTGCAGCGTGACCGACGCCTGGGCAGCATTCAAACGCAGCCCGGCCCACCCCAACAACCGTTCACCATAGGAAACCCAATGAATCGACGACATTTCATCACTACTGTTAGCGCCGCTGCGCTGCTGACCATCGTAGCCGGATGCAAGACTGAACCAGATGGTGAAAAGTTTCTTGGGTACTGGAAATCAGATAGCAAGTATGACCCTGATGCCATCCACATCACCCGAAACGGCGACAGCTTCCTCTTCACGCTCGTCACCAAGAACCCTTTTGGTGGCGGCTACCAAACCCACAAGCTACCCGGCAAGCTGGACGATTCAGACAACATTCTGGCTGTAGGTGATAAACGCGTTGCCTACGATGAAAGCGCTGACCTCATCGTGTCGGGCCAGATGAAAGCGCATCGCACGACCGAAGCCGATTACCAAGCCATTGCGAAGCAGGCCAGTACCAAACCCTGACCTTCGCGCCTGAAGGCGCATTCTCCGGAGTATTTCCCATGACACGCTGCAAGTCATTTGCGGCGGGCATCGTCCTGTCCGCCGTTTTCTTAAACCCTGTCCAAGCTAGCGGCATCCCTACGGTCGATGCTGCCACCATTGCGCAGTTACAGGAGCAATTGCTCACTGCCAGAGACCAACTGAAGAATCTGACCGAACAGCTGGCCACCGCCAAAAGCCAACTCGCCGCATTCACACAATCCAGTGGTTTCGGAAATGTAGTCGGCAGTCCTGACATGCGTGAGCAGTTGCGTTCAGCTCTGCCTTCGAATGCCCAAGGGCTACTTGATCGCTCAAACGGCTCAAGCCTGGATGGCGACGTTGGCCGTGTTACCGACTCGGTGATGGCGCCGGTAAATTTTGAAGCGGATCGTACAGAACTTTCAAAGAAGGCGTTGAACATCGAAGCGACAGCCAAGGCCATGAGTCAACGAGCCTATGACTCCATGACCCAGCGTCTGGCCAATGTAGACGCACTGCAAGACAAGATCAATCAGACGACCAACCCCAAAGAGATATCCGAGCTACAGGCTCGAATCCAAATTGAGCAGGCCAATATCCTGGCAGAGCAAACTCGCATTCAGCTAGCCTCTCAACAACTGGAGGCAGAGCGTCACCTGTTACAGGCCAGAGCAGAACGGGTATATGGTGGCTGGTTTGGGGATAACGATACTGCTGGCGTAGATGCCGGATCCAAAGAGTAAGGCGGTACCATGTCTGGTCTCACTCCTTCCGTAACCCCACCCTCAGCTCCTAGCGACATTGCCCAATGGGTGATGACTCAAACCGAAAATACATTGAGCGATGCGGTTAACGGCCCAATGCAAGCGCTATTTGAAGCCCTAATGCCAGTCATCACGGTAGGGCTTACGATTCAATTTGTGGTTTACGCGTTTGCACTGATGCAGGGCCAGAGCAGCATGACCGTCACAGAGTTCTTTCGCAAGGCCATTCTTGTAGCCATTGTCGCAATGATTTTTGGCACGGGAGGTTTGTACCAGAACGATATCGCCGAAACCATGATTGCGCTGCCCGACGATGTTACGCAGATCGCCCTGAGTACCGGCAGCGTGGCCCAAGAGGTGGACAAGCTGCAGAACGAAACCGGCAAGGCATCAAACGCCATGATGGGCAAGGGCCAAGATGCCTGGTTCAACTTTCTACCATCCACCAAAGAAGTCTTGGTCAGCCTTCTTGCCACGATGGTACGTGTCAATGCTGCCGTGGTAGGCAGCATCATCATGGTGATAGTTGTGGTCTGCAAGGTCGGCATGGCGCTCGTCGTCGCCACGGGCCCCATTTTCATTGCAGCTACTCTGTTTGAACCCACTAAACCCCTATTCAATAGTTGGATTTCACAAGCACTGAATTTCGTATTTCTGGCGCTATTGGCCGGCCTGATTTTCGGACTATTGCTGCAGATGAACATCCAGCTCATCCGTATGATTGCCGATCAGATCAATGGCGGTGCCAAGGATATTATCGGGCTTTTCGGTGCCCAGCTGCTGGTCGGCATCGCCAGCCTTGTCATCATGGTCATGATCCCAGGCCTCGCAGCCGGTCTCTCCAACGGCTTTGGCGCTCAGCTCGGTGTGGGTACCGCGGCCAAAGGAGCATTCTCAATGCTACGACTGCGTAGCATGCTGCGCCTGCGCGCCAAATAGGCAATCCGCCTGTCGGCCCTTGCCGGGCCAATCAACTGACTTTCTATTCCCCAATCCTTCTGCCGGTCCGGCAGGATAGGAACCTTTCTATGAAAAACCTTTTTGCCGCCCTCGCACTGGCCGGGCTGCTGGCTGGCTGCGCCTTTCACGCGCCCCAGCCGCCGCAACCGGCCGATACGCCACGCGTGCCAGTCAATGCCACGCCGCCTCTTTTCAAAGGAGTTTGACTCGTGTCCGCATCACTTAAATCCGAAGACATTGCCGCCTACCTGGAGCAGTCGCGCGGCCTGGAACGCGATCACCTTGGCGAGCTCGTCAGCAGCCGTAAGCGTGCCTGGCAGGTCGCCATCGGTGCAGGTCTGATCGCCCTGGCTTCCGTCGCTGCCGTAGCGGGCCTCACCCCTCTGAAGCAGCCGCCCGAAATGTATGTGGTCCGCGTCGATAGCGCCACCGGCTCCATCGAACATGTCAGCAGCCTGGGCCAGCCGCTCGAAGACTACGGCCAACGCATCGCCAAGTATTTTCTGAACACGTACGTGCTCAACTGCGAGGGCTACAGCTGGCAGACGATACAGGAGCAATTCGACACGTGCGCCCTGCTGTCTTCTGCACCCATCCAGACGCAGTACGGAAAACGATTCGAAGGGCAGGACGCCGTCACGACACGCCTCGGTACCCAGGGCACAGTCGATGTGCAGATTCATTCGATCACCTTGGGTGCCAACCAGGCCGCCATCGTGCGCTTTACCAAGACAGAGCGGGAAGTCACCACGGGCAACATCACCAAGGCGCAGCACCTGATTGCCACCATGGCTTACCAATACACCGACGTGCCACTCACCGAAGAGGTCGCCCGCCTGAACCCGCTGGGCTTTCAGGTCATGCGCTATGACTTGGCTGCCGACCTGTCGCGCTGACACCGACAAGGATCTGAAGGAATTCTTATGTTTAAACATTTCCCCAGTCGGCAGGTGCTGGCGTTGTTTCTTTGCCTGGCCATCCCTGCCAGCGCCCTGGCGCTGGAGACCCCTCGTTCCTCGCGGCTCGACCACCGCGTGCGCTATGTCAATTACAACGACGCCAATGTCATCCAGCTCAATGCCGTGATCGGCGTGGCCACCCATATCGTGCTGGAGCCCGGCGAAAAATACGTCTACCACGTCTTTGGCGATAGCCAAGCCTATGCGTTTACCTACAAGAACAATCACCTGTTCTTCAAACCCACGGCAGAAGACGCCAACACCAACCTTATCGTCGTCACTGACAGGCGCGATTACAGCTTCCGGCTCTCGTACAGCGACAACCGCAATTCAGCCGCCTTGTACAAACTCGTGGTTCGTTATCCAGAGGTTCAAGCCAGGCAACGGACCCAGGCCGCACAAAAGGCTGCGATTGAGCGATCCTTACAAGCCGTCAGCGCGAACATGAACTGGCAGGCCTACACCCGCAGCGGCGACGCGGCCATCGCACCGGTACACGCCTGGGACGATGGTCGTCAGACCTGGCTGCAGTTTGCACCGCAAGCCGACATCCCGACCGTGTACCGCGTCACGCCTGACGGCCAGGAAGTCATCACCAATCACCACATGGCAGATGAACGCACCATGGTGCTGCATCGCACGTCTGCCTTATGGCATCTGCGCCTGGGCGACCAAGTGCTGGCGATTCACAACGACGCCTACGGCATCACACCCGTACCAGCACATACCGGGACGGCATCACCCGCAGTCAGACGCAGCATCAAGGGTAGTGCGAGCCCGCAATCGCCCACTGCGGCACCTGTGCCCACCATCCGCATACGCGAAGCCACGCAAGAAAGGAATTCCCCATGACGGAAAAGGAACAAAATCAGGCACAAGAGCAAGCCTCGCAAGAGGGGAACCCTAAATACGCTAATCTGGAGCGGGAAACACTGAATCTGGAAGCAACCGGGCGCAGCACCCCACGCGGTGCCCGCGCTTTTCTGTGGCTCACCATTCTGATCGCTGTGGCAGTGGCTGCCGGCGTGCTCATGAAGGTCTGGAGCCGCGAACCAGCGGCAAAAGCCGATAGCGGCCTGGAAGCCGATCAAAGCGGCATTACCAATCGCCTCAAAGCCCCCAAGGTGGAGCGCCCCACGCCACCTCCAACACTGCCGCCTCCGACGCCCGAGCCCACGATGGTGCCCAGCTACAACGTCCCACCACCCATGCCCGCAGCTCCACCTCCTGTCGATGAACTTACCCAGCGTCGGCTGGCCAGCCCGCTACAGGCGGGTGGCGCAGACGCAAGCGCCGCGACCCCAAGCCAGTCAAATGGCCCCCAAGGCCCTTATAGCGATGCGGGTCCCCTGGCCGACAAGCTGCGACCGCTGGAGCTGGCTCCATCAGTGGCCGGACAACTGGGTGACCGCAACTTCCTGCTCACGCAAGGCACCATGATCGACTGCACCCTACAGACAAAACTGGTCAGCACCCAGTCCGGGCTTCTGACGTGTCTTGCCACGCACGATGTCATGAGCGCCAACGGCAAGGTCAAGCTCATTGATGCCGGCACCAAGTTCACGGGCTATCAGTCTGGGGGCATACAGCAGGGCCAGGCCCGCGCCTTTGTGACATGGAACCGGCTGGAAACGCCTACCGGGGTCATCGTGAACCTGAGTTCGCCCGGTACAGGCCCGCTGGGCGAAGCGGGATTGGGCGGACATATCGACAACCACTTCTGGGAACGCTTTGGCAACGCCATCCTTCTTTCTCTGGTGGGCGACTTCGGTAACTGGGCATCCAATCAAGGGCAATCGGGCAGCAACAACATCCGCTTTGACAACACCGCCGAAGGCGGACAAGAAGCGGTTGCAAAGATTCTGGAAAAGTCCCTGGACATTCCTCCCACCCTTTACAAGAACCAGGGCGAGCGTATCGGCATCATGGTCGCCCGTGATCTGGATTTCAGTCACGTCTATGAGCTTGAACCCATCCACTGAAGCGATCCCCTTTGATCGATCCATTGCGGTTCGCACCTTTCTGCGGCCTTTGTCCAAACATCAGGAGGATCCCAATGTCACTGAAATCGCCATCGTGCGAGCCGGTGAGCTGTATACACGCACACGCGGTGCCTGGCAGCTTCACGAGTGCCCCAAGCTTTCCTACCCCCACCTGGAGGCCCTGGCCACGGCGCTGGCCGCGTACAACCACATGACACGCAGCCCCATTCAATCTGTCGTCCTGCCCGATGGCGAGCGCGGCCAGATCGTGCTGCCTCCGGCCTGCATTGACGGCACTTTGGCCATCAATATCCGCAAGCACGCCCAAGTGGCGCTCTCCCTGGAGGAACTGCACGCGCAAGGCGCGTTTGAGACCACCCACGACGCCGCCGCCCAATACACAGCGGGCGGCCTATCGAAAACCGATCTGGAACTGCTGGCCCTGAAGGACGATGGTGACATTCCCGGATTCCTGCTCGCTGCCATTCAGGCTCGCAAAAACCTGGTCATCTCCGGCGCGACAGGTTCGGGCAAAACCACCTTTGCAAGATCGCTGATTGACCGGGTGCCCGTCAATGAACGCCTGATCACCATCGAGGACGTGCATGAACTCATTCTGCCCCGGCACAGAAATCGCGTTCATCTGATGTATGGCGGCACGCGCGGTCGGGTTTCGGCCACCGAAAGCCTGGCCGCCTGCATGCGCTTATCGCCAGACCGGATATTCCTTGCCGAGCTACGCGGCCCTGAAACCTGGGATTACCTGGCGGCCTTAAATACCGGCCACCCAGGATCCGTCACCACCACCCACGCCAACGGGGCCGCCGATGCCTTTGACCGCCTGGCGATGCTCATCAAGCAATCACCCACGGGCGGCAACCTCAATCTGCCAACCATTCAAGCATTTCTGCGCCAGACCGTAGACATCGTGCTGCATTTCGAGCGGTTCAGGCTGAAAGAGCTTTGGTTTGAACCCAGACGGCAAGTCAACCGCCGAACCACCGCTAACGACGCCCTATAGGGCATCCATTTCCACCCATGCGGACTGGCATTGCTGCCTGGCCGTATCTACCCCTGAACCCGTGTGAGGCGCTGCACACGTTCCGGGCAGGCCTTGCATGGGCTCGTCTGGAGCTTTTACCCATGACTTCATCCACCCGTCTGCCCTTTCACAAGGACAAGAACCTCCTGCGCCTGTCAGCAGCCATGCAGCGTGCTCAGCAAAAAACCACCCAGGCACTGGCCGCCGCAGCAGAAAAGCAGGCCTCAACCCCTACGCCATTCATACTGCCCGGTATCAACGAAACAGCACGCGCCATTCCGAATTACATCGCCCGTAGTGCCATCTTCGCACCGGTTCGCCGGGGCTGGCGCACACTGCATGACGACACCGTATTTCTGGAAGGCAGCAACATCCTACTCAAAGGTTCCGGCAAACAGTTGAGCGAAGACCACGCCGACATCTGGATGCACGCGATGTACCTGCAGACGACAGCCCTATTGGGCGAAGCGCCAACGATCAACCGAGCCGACTTCCTACGCGGGATGGGCCGGCCCACAGGCGGCAGCGCCTACGAATGGCTGCATGAAAGCATGAAAGACTTGGCTCGTTTCACCCTGTGCATCGAAGCCCGCAGAAAGGATGGCTCAGTCAAATACAGCTATGGCAAGAACCCTTCGACCCGAGTCCTAGCCATGCTGGGCGGTTTCGATTACCACGAGCCTACCGGCAGCTATACCTTGTACGCCGATCCTCGCTGGGCACAGATCTTCGGAAACCGGGAATACGCCCTGGTTGACTGGGCCAAGCGCCTGCAAATGCGTCATGACCTGTCCAAAAGCTTGCAGCGCCTGATCGGCACGTCCGCCGACATCCAGCAGAAATACAGCCTGGACATTCTCAAGCAACGCGCTCAATACACTGGCCGCATGCGTGATTTTCGAACGAGCCTGGAGCGCAGCTTGACAGAATTGGAAGCGCTGCAAGTGATCACGGAACCCCACATAGAAACGGCCACCCGTGGCCATGAACAAGCGGTCTGGACACGACTGGATCGCTAGACTCTCCATCGTCATAACATCGCGCCTGACTCCAAAAACAGCCGATTCAAAGGCCTTTTTCAGGCTGTGGATAAGTGGTTTGTACCGTCGTCATAGCATCGCGCCTGCATCGTCATAAGATCGCGGCTTTTCGTCATAGCATCGCGCTTTATCGTCATAACATCGCGCATCATTTTTGGAAACCCGCATGAACAGGCGCTTTCCAGCCATCAAAACGCCTTCTACCTTATTTCTACCTTATTACTACCAGCAAGGCCTGTGGATAAGTCAGGCCGTCATCTTGCATTGTCACGCTGAGCAGCCGCACAACGGCTGCATCGGTCTGCAGCAAACCACACCCGCCCTTTCCGGGCACCACCTTCTCTCATCCGCCATTACTTCCCTTCAAGCCGCAAGGCAAAGGAGATCCCATGCACGCAACCATCGACACCCACATGCTCGACATCGTTCAACAAGCCGCTCACTACGGCATTGGCACCATGAGTCTGGGCGAAGCCCTGGCTGCAGCCCTGGTGCTGAATCGCAGCGACTGGCTGCATGATCGCGGCTACAGCATCGCCGAAGCCCTGGATCGCATCGGCCCACATTGGGCCGCTCGCCTGTGCACAGTGGCCCGGCAATTTCACACCGAAGCGACTCAGGCCCGACTTCGATACTCCTTCGAAATCATCCCTTACCCATCCGACGCTGGCGGCTACACCCTGCGCCTGCTGGATGACGGTCAGGAGGTGGGCGGTGGGCGATTCTCTGCGCGGGGCAAGTCAGCCCGCTTCACTGACGCGCAATCTGCCTACGACGAAGCACTGGCCGCAGGCTGCTCCTGGCTGGCAGGCAAACAGACCGAGGCCTTTCCAGCCCTATCGCATTGAGCGAAACCGTGATTACTCCAACTTCAGGAAACCTATGAGTGAATCTGCACCTGTAACACGCTACCGCACTGTCCTTGCGGCCCTGGACCCTCGCATCAGCCTCTCAGCCCAGCTACGAGCGCTGTTTCCCCTGATCGAGGTTGAAATGGCTGCTGGTGTGCCACATGCCGCCGTGCTGGACGATCTGGCTGCCGCAGGCCTGACGGTACAGCGCAGCACCTTCGCCATCACGCTGTACCGATGGCGCAAAGCCCAACGATCCGCAGCCAGAAAACGCCTGAATGCAGCGGCTTCTACCGGTGACATAGCCAGACAGTCAACCCATGCGAGCAACCCCCATCCACAACCTCCCGCACCCGATGCCATTCAAGGCCGACCACGCAGCATCCAGACACCTGGCGATCTACGCAAGATTCGCGACATGCGAGTAGACCTGGAAGCCTTGCGCCGCGAAGGCCTGGCCAATCGCGCTCAATCAGCTGACAACAACCCCACCAAAAGGAATGAATCATGAAAGTCGCCGTCCTGAACTACACCGGCTCTGTTGGCAAGACAGTCGCTGCCTCTCACCTGCTGGCACCGCGCATGAATAGTGCCCAGATTTTTGCAGTGGAATCCACCAACGAAACGGGCGCTGACCTGGGCCTGAATGTCGATCAGCTACGCGGCGAACACTTTGGCCGATTGTTTCGCGAGCTACTCACCCGCGAAGATGCGATCGTCGATGTGGGTGCCAGCAACATCGAGGATTTTCTGACGCACATGATGCGCTACGAAGGCGCACACGAGGAAATGAATTATTTCGTCCTGCCTGTGATCAATACCGGCAAGGCCCAGCGCGAAACCATCAAGACGGTGGCTGCCCTGGCAGAACTGGGTGTTGACCCAGAGCGGGTACGGATACTTTTCAATCGTGTCGATAGCAGCGTGCACGAAGAGTTTCCCTCGATCCTGGCCTATGCCGCCAAAACTGGTGAGGTGCAGGCCAACCCCCAGGCCGCCATTTACGAAAACGAAGTCTTTGAGCTGCTGGCCGACCAACGCACTACGATTGCTGATGTGCTGGCTGACCAGACCGACTACCGCGCCTTGCTTCGCGCTGCCGAAACTGACGACCACGTCCGAATTTCACAGCTAAGCAACCGGCACGCCCTGCGCGCCCTGGCCAAACCGGTGGACCGGCAAATGAACGCGGCATTCACCGCGCTGTTTTCCTGAGATGGCCGCGATGGAATCACACTCGAATTCCAGTGGCGCTCGTACCAAGCTGGACTTGCTCTACCACGAGGTACTGGGTGAGGTCGCTGGCCTCGTAGCTAGGCTGGAAAGCGCCACCCAAAGCCTGGATGCGGTGCAAAAGCAGATGCAGTCCATGGGCGAAGCGCAGCAAGTCCTGCCTGACCAGCTCGGCCGCCAGCTAACCGCCACGATGGAAGCGGCAGCCAAACCCATTAACCAGCAGGCTCAACACGCCATCCAGGCCATGTTGGGTGGCACCAGCAACCAGCTGAATCAGTTGTCCCGAGATGCCGCCCAGTACGCCAGCATCGCCCACCGATCCGCACGACGCATGGCCATCATCGCCCTGGCCGTAGGCGGCACGGCAGGCATTCTGGGTGGCTTGCTGGCAGGCCTGGCCCTAGGTCAGGTTTTGATCTCTTGAGGACCGGCGCTTATGTCCACCTTGATCTCACCCATTACCCGGCGGCGCATTGCCGCCTTTTCTCTAGCCCTCTTCCCGGCTGGTGCCTGGATGGCTGCCGCCACCTGGGGCAGCCATATGCACTGGCGAGACTGGAACGCCAAAACGTTCTGGCATTTTGTGATGCTGACGCCGCAGTACCCAGTGCTCTACGGCTCACTGGGCATCGGTCTGGTTCTCGCATTGGTACTTATCCTGCTTATCGGGCGCACCGCCAGAACCGAAGGGTTTGAGGGCGCTGCCTACAAACGCTTTGTGCGCGGCACACGCACCACCTCGGCAAAAAGCCTGGCTCGCCAATGCGAAGAAAGAGGCAAACAGCAAATTGACGTGGGTGGTATCCCTATGCCGACTGCCAATGAGAATCTACATTTGCTCATCAGCGGCGCTACAGGCGCCGGTAAATCGGTGTTGTTGCGCAACATGGCCGCTTCGGTACTCAAGCGCTCACAGAACGACATGAACAACCGTTGTCTCGGCCAAACGCCAGAGCGCAACGACCGGATGATCGTGATCGACCCCAATGGCGATCTGCTCAGCAAATTCTGGCAACCCAGCGATGTAATCCTGAATCCCTACGATGCCCGCAGCCAAGGCTGGTCGTTCTTCAATGAGGTTCGTGCCGATTACGACTGGAAGCGGCTGGCCCACTCTATGGTTCCCATGAGCCAAGACAAGAACGCAGAAGAGTGGAATGATTTCGGCCGCCTGCTGCTGCGCGAGACGGCCAAGAAACTGCATCAGCTGCAAGGCGAAGAAGCCAGCATCATGGACTTGTTTCGTCTATGCACCATCGAAGACCCCAAGGTCTTGAAGCAATTCCTGGAAGGCACCCTGGCAGAATCCCTTTTTGTTGGTTCCAGCGAAGCCAGCAAGGCACTTTCTTCCGCCCGCTTCGTGCTATCCAACAAGCTGTCCGAGCACACCGGCATGAAGCCGGGAAGGTTCTCCATCCGAGACTGGCTGGCCAAGCCCGATGGTGGAAACCTGTATATCAACTGGCGCGAAGACATGATGAGCTCCATGAAGCCACTGGTATCGTCATGGGCTGACGTGTTCATCACGTCCATCTTATCCATGCCTGAAGGCACCCACCGACGCTGGTGGTTGTTCATTGATGAGCTGGCTAGCCTGGAAGCCCTGCCATCACTGGAAGCAGGCCTGACCAAGGGCCGAAAAAATGGTCTGCGCATCGTGGCGGGATTGCAGAGCACATCCCAGCTGGAACACATTTATGGGCGCACCATGGCCACTACCATTCGAGCGAGTTTTCGCAACCTGGCTGTCCTGGGCGGCTCCCGCACCGACCCGCAAACGGCAAAGGACATGAGTGAAAGTTTGGGCAAGCATGAGGTTGAACGGCCCAAGTACAGCATCAGCCGCAGTGTGGATCACCGGAATACGTCGGACAACACGGATCGGACGACGGAAGACGTGGTGACGGCTGCGCAGATACAGTCGTTGCCTGCACTGGGCGGGTATGTAGCCCTGGCGGGGGATTTTCCGATTGCGAGAGTGAGCTTGCCGCTTAGAGAGTTCGCTGTGTCTACGGCGGCATTTCAGGAAAGCGCTTAATACAGCTGAAGCCACGATGACACTATCTGACCAATAGAATATTCAGATGGCCCATTGACTAGCTCCCTTAGATCGCATCACTAAAGCGCATTGATAGCTTTGATTAGCTCTCTGCCCAAAACTTGGGTGTTGTGCGGATTGCCCTGCTTGTTTGCCGTGGGGACGTTAAGCTCGCCTGCCAGGCGTCGGAGTTCGGGCGAGACAGGTTCTATGGGGAGGCCATCACGCTCTAGCTTGATAGTACCCGTGCTAAGCCGCGTGATTACATAGTCCTTGTAGGAAGCCTCTGTAGTGCCTTTGATCGCAGGTTCAAAGTCGATTTGTCGCCCGTTGGGGTTCAAGCTAGTGATGGCTTCGATTGCCTCTATGGTTCGGTCGCCCCACATTTTCGTAAGGGCGAAAGTCTTTTCATTAAGATGAAAAAGATCCTTATCGTCCGTATAGCATCGGTCAATTTGGTATTTCGGGAGCAGCTTAATAAAGCTCGACTTATCAAGCGTGCCATCAGCTTGAGCGAACATCGAGCTACTTTTCCACGGTACGACGGTCGCCATCTGTTCAGGTGTGACGCCACGGCTAATCACTTCAGCGGTGATTTCATACATCAACCGGCGCTTAGGCAAGTTGGTAAATACTTGGTCGCCTATTGTTAAGTCGTAGCGTGTCATGTCCCGATTGTTGGACCTGGCAACCACGCGTTCATTCGTCTTCTCGCGCAAGGCCACTTGGTAGCTGGTGGCCTCCGGTAACGGGATGATCTGCTGGATGTCTACAAGCACGCGCCCATCTACATCATGGGGGCGTAGCTGTACGCATCGAATATCTAGACCCTGCTCGTTAAGCCAAAGTACCGTGGTGGTGACTTCAGAGTTGAACTCTGAAGCTGCTAGGACAATTCTTACTTTTTCAGAAAAGGCTACGGGTTCGTCATCGACGCCTAGAAACTCGCGGATGGACTGCTCTGCATCATCCTCTGAGCCGATAGACTCTAAATACTTAGCATGGGCCTGGACGGCTTGATCAAAGCGCATGGTGGAAATCATGGCTGCATAGCGCAGCGCCTGGAGTTCCATGTGTGTGGCACTTTCTCGTTTAAGCTCGACCACCACCAAGTTGGCGTTTTCATCCAAACATAACAGATCAATGCGTCGGTTGGCACCTACCCAATCCCCGAATTCTTCGGCCAGAACCATAGTTTTAACGTCTGGGTCGGGCGTAATGGCATCGATTGAGGCGCGTATCGCCCGCTGTAGGTTCTGGCGTTCAGTCAGGCCAAAATCGGTGAAGGTACGGCCATTTACCGGGGACAGGTTCTCACCGGTCATTTCATAAAGAGGCATGATTTAACTTGTTTGAGTTGTGTGTCGAGAGTGTCATCAGCGTGAATGTCTTATGTCGAAGACATCTATAAGAAGGCGAGCTTCACCCGTCGGCTTAATTTCGGCATTATCCAACTGGCTGCTTTGGCTGTGACGGTGAGCCTTTGCGACTGACTGATTGATCCTTGTCGCTAAAAGTTGAGCTTCTTTCATAAAGCTTTGTATCTTCTCCCAGTTCGCCCAGTGCTCCTCCCAAACGAGCAGGCCAACTACTTCTTCAAAATCTATCTTCGTTGGCTGGCCCCATTTCTCATAGTTCCGTATTTTTTCGATCCTATATTCGAGGTCGGAAATTTTTCTTGATGCCGGTGATAAGAGCGCTGAACTCCTCATCCAAGCTTCCCACTCTTTATTCCCCTTGGACTGATTGCATTTACCGCATGAGGGAATCAAATTGTGTATTTCCGAAATATTGCCCGTCGGCCTCTTATCCTTCACTAGCGGCCTTAGATGATCCCACTCCGTTGCCTTGTCGCCACAATAGGCACAACAATAACTCTCATGATCCATACCTAAAACTTCTAGTGCTTCTTTGATTTCCTCATCGGTGGGAGGCACGACGGGGATTATCGAATTAATAAATGCATTGGTAATACTTGAAGACCTACCGGTGATCTTCATCGGAGTGGGCATTCTAAAGAGTGCTTTATATGGCATGCGTTGTTGCTCTAGCAGGTATCAGGCCGCAGGTTATGTATTGGACGGCGCCCGCGCGTTCAACAATGATATACCGCGCATCGTCCAGCCGCTAACCCGTTGAAATACCGCAATGTTAAGCTCTTTTCAGAAGAGTAGCGGTAATCACAGTGTATACAGCATGGCCCTGCTGATTGAGTATGTTGCCTTTGCCGGCCTATATCGGTTTCGGGTCGAAACCGTACGCAAACAACAAAGAACGTGGAGGACTGAAAAGTCGACAGTTCAGATCAATCGCTATTCAGCTTTCTCATACTCATGAATGGTGGATCACCCGTGAACTTGAAATATATAAGCGTCTTCACACAGCCTCGGTCCTTAGCTGCGGCACAGGTATCCACAGAACCTGTGGATAAACGTGTGTAAATCCACTCCCCCTTCCGCTCAACGCTAGCATTGGCGCGCCCAAGCGCTCACTGGCTAACCCCTCGCCATCCCATCTTCCGGAGCCACCATGATCTCGCACAGCCAGATATACCGCGCCCGTGCGGCCCTCGCTACCCATTACTATGCAGACCAGGCCGATGACTACTACCGCCGTGACGGTGGTGCCGCCACCTGGCAAGGCGAAGGCGCCCAGCGCCTTGGTGCTGTCGGCGACATCAACCCCGCACGCTTAAAAGCCATGCTGCATGGCGATTTTGGTCGTGGCATCGCAGCGGGCCGGTCAATCCGCAAGGATGCGAAAGCTCGCGCCGCCCTCGATCTCACCTTCGGTGCACCCAAAAGCATCACTTTGCAGGCCCTGATCGGTGGCGACGAACGCCTGATTCACGCCAATGATAAAGCGGTGGCTGCTGCCCTTGCTTATGTCGAGCAGCATCTGGCCATGGGCCGCCACAAGGAAAACGGCAAGTCACGGCTAGAACACACAGGCAACCTCATCATTGCCAAATTCCGCCACGAGACAGCACGCCCTACCGAAGGCGCTGCCCCGGACCCCCACCTACACGTCCACGCCCTGCTGATGAATCTGACGCAACGGGCCGATGGCAGTTGGGTGGCCTTGTCCAATGAGCAAATCTTCAAACTGCTGCGCGTGACGGATTCGATCTACCAGGCGGAGCTGGAACGCAATGTCCGGGCGCTTGGGTACGCGGTTCGCCATGAAAAGAACCATATCGAACTAGCCCACATTAGCCGCGAGCAGATTGAGTTTTTCAGTAAACGCAGCGCCGGTATCACTGCTGAACTATCTGCACGCGGCACCAGTCGTGAAGAGGCCCCTCACGCCCTGCGCCAAGGCATCACCCTGGCACACCGCCAGGCGAAGACTCAGGAACTCAGCCGCACAGAGCTGCATCGCCAATGGCGTGACGCCGCTACCGCCATCGGAATGCAGTTTGATCAAGCCAGGGAGCAAGCAAACATCCAACCGGCACGGATATTAGGGCAGCCATCTGACCTGGTCGCACAAGCCTCACTGAACTGGGCGATCCAACATCTGGCCGAAAGAGAATCCGTCATGCCTTTGGCGGATTTACTGCAAAACGCCGTTCGCCATGCCGGTGGCCATACGGACATCACAGCCATTCAAGCGGCGATCCGGAGCCGCGTGGAGTCCGGCGCACTGATCCGAGAAGCACCGCACTACCGCAGCACCCAGGACAGGCTGGCTCTTCCCATGACGCGCGAAGGCTGGGCCACAGAGGTCATACGCCTGCGCGGCCTACCCCAGGGCACAGCCCTGCAACTGGTTGACCAAGCCATTGCAGAAGGACGCCTGCTGATGGAAAGCCCACGCTATGCAACCCGAAAGGCCTATGAAGCCGAGTCCAGGATACTATCCGCTGAGCAAACAGGCCGCAGTGCCTGGCAAGCCACGATTGCCGCTACCTGTGCCGAAAGCAGCTTGGACACACGCCTGAGACCAGGCCAGCGCGAAGCTGTCATGCTAATCACGACCGGCCCCGATCAAGTCGCCGGTATCCAAGGTCTAGCTGGCACTGGCAAATCTTTCGCTCTGCAAAACGCCCAAGCCATACTGCAACAGCAGGGGTACACCATGGCGGCCCTGGCCCCTTACGGCGGAATGGTTCGCAACCTGCGCAAAGATGGAATACCGGCCAACACGATTGCATCAGTGCTTGCAGCTTCCGACAAACGCCCCTTCACCAACACCCTGGGGCCGAAAACCGTCGTAGTGATTGACGAAGCCGGAGTCGTGCCGGTGCGACAGATGGATAAGCTGCTGGCCCTCATTCAGCCGACAGGCGCAAAAGTCGTGTTGCTGGGTGACACCGCCCAGACCAAAGCCATTGAGGCAGGCCGTGCGTTTGCCATGCTGCAGGAAAACGGGATGAAAACCGTACTGATGGCAGACATCCAGCGCCAACGCTCTGAACGGCTGCGTCAGGCGGTGCAGTTGGCCGCCGAAGGCCAAGCCAGCCGATCCCTGCCGCTCCTGGATCAGGTGCTCACCGTCCCAGATCAGTTCACTGCCGACGAGCATGGCCACAAAAGCCGGAACAGTTCCGCCCGTTATGAGGCCATTGCTCAAGCCTTTGTACGGCTCCCGGCGGCAGACCAGGCAGGCACCATCGTGGTGACAGGCACCAACGCTTCTCGCGAAGCCATTAATGCACGGATCCATACCCTGCTCGGCCTTAGAGATAAAGGACGTCAATGCCAGCTACTGGCTCGCCACGACACCACCCGCGCAGAACGCAGCGTAGCGCGGTATTACACCGTGGGCGACATCGTCGTTCCCGAGCGGGACTACCAGTGCGGTTTAAAGCGCGGTGAGCTGTACCGCGTGACCGCCAGCACACGCCATGACCGCATCACCGTCGAACCCTTCCTGCCCGGTCCGTCACCCACGCAACCAGTGGAAATCATCCCGAAAACCATGAGCAAGCTATCGGTCTACCACCTGAACCGGGCAGAGCTGTCTGTAGGTGACCATGTCCGTATCACACGCAACGATGCCCATAATGACTTGGTCAACGGACAACTGGCGAAGGTCGCGGCGATTGATGCAACCAGCGTCACCATCGAATCCAATGGTCGCCACGTACAGCTGCCTACAGATCGACCGCTAAACATGGACTATGCGTACACGACCACTGCACATAGCGCCCAAGGGCTGACCTGCGACCGAGTTCTTTACAACGCCGAAAGCTTCAGCCGCACAACCGCCCAGGACACCTACTATGTCAGCATCTCGCGCGAACGACACGAGGTCGTTGTATTCACAGACGATGCGAAAAAACTGCCTGAGCGGGTGGATCGGCTGACGTACAAGGGGCTGGCACATGACCTGCAGCCGGTGGCGGCCAAAGACCCAATCCTGGTTCAGCATGGCCAGGACGTCGGCACGCCACGGGCGGAATCAGAGCTGGAGATAGGATAACTAGCCGCCCCTTGCTCTCTATTCCACATACAGTCTGGTTAACCTAACAAGCAACTGCAGCTGCGTCAAAGTCGATCTGTTGTCATGCCCGGCAGATATCGGCCAGGAGCGGACGGTCGGGTTCCAGCCCACTCAGAATGTCCTAATCTGAATGCAGACATTCCATGCCGAAACCTTGAGCCCCCACTTCCGTCAAATTTCAGAAACCCAGCCTTGTTTGACTGCGAATCCTGCAGGCAAGTGGCCGGTAGCCAAGCCAAATACGTCGAACATATGCTTTCACATCAATCACGTTGGTCCATATGCGTGGGCCAGGAATCACCAGCACGGTTCTTTCCTCGCAAGTTTAGCCGTGCTTAACCATGCGGCGGTGCCCCGTCGATGTGCACTCTCATACCTGGATAATAGGTCGTGATTGGATTGTCCACGGCGTCGGGGTCTTCCAATGCACGACGCACTTGACTAGCGATCTCGGACCTATAAGTATCAATCTTAGGCACGAATGCATGGATCCCGCTTGTGTCTATACGGACCGTTCGAATCTGATTGAGATCAAAAGGAATGCGGTCAGAAGCACGCACGAGTTGCACAACTGGCAGACGTATAGCATGGCGTAAGGCCAGCTCGTAGAAAACGTTCGGATTGTGAAATGACAGGTCTGCAATGACGAGCCGAGAGCGCAATAGGTATTCAATAATCTGGCGAGTTATTGTTCCCGGCTTATCGATCATGTCTGCACGAACAACGGTGAGACTAAATTGCTCAAGTGCCGGTTCGACTAGTGAGCCGAGGAACAAATCGGCATGTTGCCGCTGCTCGCTACCGTCCTCACCGATAGGCGTGACATAGAAGCATGTCGTGTCAAAATGCGCATGCTCAGTTGTAATGACTGCATGGCTTCGACCCTCAGATCGGGAAATCTCGCGTTCTGTCTGAATCCCTCGCCCTGTTTCATTGACTGATTTGCGCGCTGTACCTTGCGTACTCGGGAGCGAATCAAGCAAATGGTCAACCGTCACGATGCGCTCAGCTCCTGATAGAGTCTGTAAGAGCCCGATAAAACGGAGATTGACGATGAACGTATCGACGCACTCTTCGTGCATTCCATCAGGCACACCTACTTCCTTGGCGGCATCGATAAGTGCGGCCCTCGCGGGAAGCTTATTCGAGACGAAACGGCCATAAAGCGCTGCAAACGGAGGAATACTGTCAATTGCCAGCTTAGCGCGAGCCTTCGTCTGCTCACGCGGCTGTATATCCGCGTCAATTGCCTTAAGGCCGTCAGCTGTCACTTTGAGATGTTCAGCTGCGTAGCTTCCTTCGATTAGGCCGTATTTGTTAGCGTTAACGATAAGCTGTCGGCTGGGCCCGCTTTCAGGTGACTTTTGCAGATGATCGAAGATACTCAGCCTGCGAACGGGTTGGCCACTGCCGAACGTATAGATCGCTCTAGCGAACTCCAAGGTCTCTTCGAAAGGTGCCGCCGGGAAAGGGCGTTGGCTTCGCTTGCGCTTCTCTGCGACAGCTTCCTCAACCCGCTTATTTGCGGCCGCTGCCGGGTCAGCAATCGTTGCTGGGACAGCTCTCTTTCCACGCGACATAACGTTCCTTTTTCTGCAATTGCCGAGTCTATGCAAATCAGCACAGATCAGCCCTGTGACGACCCCAGGCTAACCTTCCTCGTACCGTTTGAATGCAAACGGCCACTAAATGTTACCTTGGATAGGCCGATTTGGGTCGGATCGAGACTCTGATGATAGGCCCAAAACGGCGAGGAGCAGACGTGAAGTGGTCATCGCAGCTTCAAGAAACGCATAGACACATTAAATCTCTTTTTGTGTTACTTAGAGGCATATTCACTTTTCGAGAAGGAGTAGACGATGGCGAGTCCATTTATCTGTCTTTACTGCGGCCAAGAGAAACAACAAAGCGAATCCAGTCTTGAACATGCCATTCCCCAGTTCATGGGGGGCAACTGCGCGCCAAAGATTTTTCAGCTTACTAACGTCTGCACCACCTGCAACAACAGGTTGGGCTTGTGGGTTGATGCCGCTTACGCCAAGTCCTGGTTTATCACCAACTCTCTGGCAGAAGCCGCGCGCTTGCTTTGCACTAAACCCGATGATCCAGGCCTACCACTTCGTTGTATAGGTCCGGCACAAATTCCAAACCTTGTAGTTCCCGAAGGCCACGTCGCTGAACACTGGATCGGCCCTTCGGGCGAAACTGTTACCTGGATTCGCCCGCATGACGAAAGGATGGATGGTTATACGGGCGGCAATCCCATTGATACGAAGAAAAAATCATCGGTAGCGTATATCTTTCCTGTATCGGAAAACCCTGGGAAATGGGAACTCGGGTTCCGCAGCTTTCATCGTGCTTTGGAGAAGCGAAAGGCACGCAAGATTCTGGCCGCAGCGATTCGAGAGCACAATGGTAATGAAGTGGATCCGACGATTTTGGGCTTCAATTCGCCTACGACCGAGGAGGCTGGCAATCGCGAAGCCATCCGAGCAGCCATTTACGCCGGAAATATTCCTGTCCGAGTTGCTGTGGATACAAAATTCGATTTGCGGTTCATGTGCAAGCTTGCGCTCGGCGTTGGCTATTCGCTTTTCGGCGATGTCTTTTTGACACAGCCTACGACAGCCGAAGCACGCAAAGGCGTCTGGCCTCCTGGTGATGGAACAACGTCGGCAATACGAGGAATGTCAACCTTTTCCGCAGTAGATGCTTCCTTTGCGTACTTGGCAGGCTACCCTGGAGCAGTGACTATTTTCGTTATGCGAACTGGTCCCTCATGGATGATGTCCGTATCTATTAACGAGAAACTCCCCCTCGTCATTGAGCTTGGGCCAAGTTCAATGACGAGTCACCATGTGAACGTGGAGGAGGGGTATGCACTGCTATTGTTTCCGTATCGGGATAGCTTTGTAGCGCTTACGGTGGCTGAGCTTATCGCCCACAAGTCTGGCGTCATGAGGAATGCCGCGTTAGAAAAGATTGATGCCATTCGCGCCGCTGCGAGCCAATTCGACGTCCAGCTAGCGAACGACGTCTAGGTCCGCTTTGGGTCGAGGTTGTGTGAAAACGCGGCCATAGCTCACTTTCAAGGGTGCTCTTACCAATCCCGAGTGCGAGAAAATTGAATGTCGGACGTTCTGGCGGGTCTATTTTTTCAGATCCAGTTTATTTCTGCGTTTTCACACAACCTCGGTCGTTTCCTGCCTTACAGATCTGACAATACCCGTCTGCTCAAGTATGAATCAGTACCTCTGACATCTTCCCGTACGCTTGGTGCCACAACATTGTAAGGCCCCTGCCGCCCATAGGTAATCATCACGCAGCACTCATGTTGTCGCCTTGCAATCAAAATGCAGATGGAAGGCAGTCGGCGTGTAGTCGGTACGTTGCTAGCGGCAGGTGTCCGCGCCGTCTACCAGAAACAAGGCTACAACTGTAGCCGGATATCCGTTCGATAAATCAAGGTCTTACACTGTTCTTTCGCTCTTTATGTCCTACAGCGCAGCTGACCGCTGTTCGTTTTCAACCTATTGAAAAGCAAGCGCTTTTTCTACCCCGTCAGGGGTGCGTCTTGTGTGGCACTTTTAAGGCCACAAATGAGCGACAGCGAATTTGGGGATTTGACGGTGCCTGCTAGGCCGAAGGACTAGCAACGTCACATATCAGGGACCCATCGAAGATGGGACACCAACCCTACTCAGTTGAAATCCGAGACATGGGTTCTACCGCAATAAAGCATATGCAATTGCTATGTGACACCGACCCGAGCTGAAGTTGAGAGGTTTTGGCATATTGGCAACCGGAACCAGCCTCGATGGTGGGAGGCGACCGTTCACCCTCGTGCCATAGGCCCATTTGCCCATTTACCCATTTACCCATTTACCCGAGCACACGATATCGGGTGTGGACCGGTTACGCAAGGTAGTCTTAATTTAAACCTTTAGCAATGTTATGATTCTTTAAGAAACAGTTGTGAGGACATGGGCTCTGCGCGCGTTCAGGAAATCGAAATATCAACCGCAGTGTGTTCAACAAACATTTGCAAGTCATCCGCTTTGGGTTGCCGCCTATATTAAGAAAGGCGAAAGGTAAGTTTCGACCAAAAGCGGAAGTTAGTGCAATGAAGCCGGATCACCACTCCACAGCGGGTGCAGCAATTCATTCGCTGTCTGCGAGTAGGACTTCCCGGCCAATGATGGTTAGTCGGTAAAGTCGATTTTCGGGCAGATCGACAATCATAAGGTGCCATCCAGCGCCTCCACGGGGAGATAGTAGATGGCATATTTTCAGGAAAATGCAGGCCGACTTGTCATCCGTGAAGGGCAGGCACCGAACACTGGACTGAGGAGAGGGCAAGTCGGTGCCCTTTATGCGCTCACCGCCCATTTCATTGAACGACAAGAGCCGGCCATCGTGTCTCTGCCCACCGGGTACGGCAAAACGGCGGTATTAACGGCGGCGTGTTTTCTAGCGAGGGCTCGGCGCGTGTTGGTCATCACTCCGACTAGCCCCCTTAGAACACAAGCTAGTCGAGCCTTTCGAACTTTGGAGACACTCAGGCGGCTGCAAGCACTTCCGAGCGAAGCCGATATGGCCGGTCCAAAAGTATTTGCCGTGAACGAGAGAATCGGCTCGGTGGCAGCTTGGCAGGCACTTGAAGAGTTCGATGTAGTGGTCTGTACCCCTCATTCAGCCAGCCCCGAAATAGAAGGCACACCGCCGCCGCCTGATGGGCTCTTTGACCTGATACTTGTTGATGAGGGACATCACTCACCGGCACGGACCTGGGCGGCATTCATCCGCTCCACTCCTAACGCTAAACATGTCTTGCTGTCCGCCACGCCGTTTCGTAGAGATCGGCGGCAACTTCCAGGCCGGCTTATTTTCTACTACTCATTGCGCCGTGCGGTTGACGAAAGCGCATTTGGGAAGGTGATTTTTTGCCCAGTCGTCGTTGACGCTGACGCCTTGCAAGAAACACGAAATACGGCCCTGATTACCCGTGCGGTAGAAGTCTATCGCCAGGATGCCGCAGCAGGATTGCAGCATCGTCTACTCGCACGCACTGCACGGGTGACCGATGCTGAACATTTGGCCGGACTGTATGTGGCCGCCGGCTTGCGAGTCGAAGCTGTCTCAAGCCGGAAATCGACTCTGCAGGTCGAAGACATTGAGCGTCGCCTGATTGCTGGTGAACTCGATGGTGTCGTGTGCGTCGATATGTTCGGAGAAGGTTACGACTTTCCGAAGTTCAAAATCGCCGTTCTCCACAGCGCTCATAAATCGCTGGTGCCCACGCTTCAATTCATTGGCCGCTTTGCCCGTACAAACGATGAGCAAACTGGCACAGCTACATTTCTGGCCGTACCGCGTGACATTGACTCGGAGAGTGCAGAGCTCTATCGCGATGGCGTTGATTGGGATATTTTGCTGGCCGATGTCGTTGAGGCCCGTCAGCAACTGGCCCTGCGGGAGCGAGAAACGCTGCAGTCATTTGCACTCACGGGTAATCCATCAGCTGACTACGAAGCTGTCAATCCAGGGGCGTTCCGCCTGTCGCAGCACATCGCAGCGTATAGAGTGCACCAGGCACCAGACTTCTCGGAAGCTCCTGAGACGCTTAAGTCCTTGCATGTGACCAACGCATGGCTCAGCGATGATAGTACAACGTATCTCCTGCTGGCCAAGTCTGTGCGCTCACCGGTCTGGTATCGCGATGATCACCTTATCGATGCCACGCATCAGTGCTTCTTGCTTCGATACTTCCCCACATCGCAACTACTGTTCATAACGGCCACAGATCGTTCCGAGCGGTACTACGCCGAATTGCTGGAGTTCTTCGTCGAGGGGAATGCGACACCGCTCGCGTTCGAGCAGATTCGAAAGGTGCTTAATGGCATGACCGAGCAAGAGTTCTATAGCGTCGGAATCAGAAGCAACTCGCCGACAGCCACTGCGGAGTCCTATCGAATAGTCGCAGGCAGCAATGCCGATAGAGGCGTTCGTGACACCGATGCGGCAAATTTTTCGCAGGGCCACTTCATGGGGCGGGGCCAAGTAAATGGGCAGGCTGAAATCATCGGTGCGAGCGCTGGAGGGCGGGTCTGGTCAAACGGAAAACAGTCTATTCCTGATATCATGGACTGGATGGCAGCATTGCACGGACGCGTTACTGCGGACCTGATCAACATTGGTCGTTCTGGTTTGGACTTGCTACCTTTCGGCGAAGCGCTTCAGCGCATTCCGGCATCGACATGTATGACGGACTGGCCGAAGACTGCGTATCGCGACAATCCCCAAGTGCTCATCGGCGAAGGCCACGACGCAATCCGAACTTGCGTACTTGACCTCGAAATTGCCGATATTGTAGTTAATGCTGACGGATCCTCTCTGTCATTTAGAATCGGTCAGGAAGACCATGCACTGCGTGTGCACTACCGGCTTAATCAAAGCCCCCAGTTTTATCTTTTAACGGAGGAGCCGCGAATACGCGTCGCTGCCTCAGAGGGAAATTTAATCGCTATTGACGAGTGGCTGGAGGACTGCGGCTTGGTGTTCTTCACTAAAGAATTGGACTCCTTCACACGCGGTACGCTGCAGCGGCGTAGAGCGAGCGCAGGAATTCGCCCTGACAGTCTGGTCGAACATGATTGGAGAGGATGCGAGATTGGTATTGAGTTTGACGCGACTGACCCCGCACGGTTAACGGTTCAACGTTTCCTGCAAAACCATTTGATGGACCTGCCAAATATCAGCTTCATCATCTATGACCACCGATCTGGTGAAGCCGCCGATTTCATCGTTGGACAGACCGTGCCTGGCGATCGCTTGGCGATTTCGCTTTATCACTGCAAGGGTGCTGGCGGACCGGTGTCGGGCGAGCGAGTTGACGATGTGTATGAGCTGGCAGGGCAATCCGTGAAGTCGGCAAGATTCCAAAGGAAAGATGACCTCTTGCGTCATGTTGACCGCCGCACACAAGTTCGGGCCAACCGGGGCCATTCGCCACTCCTGGTCGGCGAGCGCGACGACACGCTGAATTTGATTCGGACCTATGACCCAATATCCATCACCTTGACTGTCTACGCGGTTCAGCCCGGACTTTCGGCCAGAGGGTTGGTTGAAAACGTGCGAGCCGTGATGGCGGCGGCGAACGATAGTCTCACGTCTCAAGGCGTCGACCTTCGATGGCTTATCAGCGCCTAGAAATGCGATACTGAGCGAGCATCAGCGACCAGTCTTGATACGCTCAACCGATCATCGTCGATGAGCGCTTCATGTAGCTTTCTTTCCCGTAGCTGTGCCAATGCCTGTCAAACCAAGTCTTAATCAGTACAGATTAAGCTGACGATACAGCATTCCAAGCGATTTGGCCTAGGCAATTCTGCTTGAGTTCAGCATGAGAACGATTCCTCATAAACCATACTTTAAAAGTATGACTTTCAGTTGCTGAACAGCCTCTGGCGCCAGCCTGATGCTTTGGCTCTTTTTTCCCCGTATCTGCCTAGATGACGAGCCGTAGGTATCAAGTTGAAGGTACTTATGACCCTCAGCATCCGTAACCACATCAAACGTGCATTCCGCTTCTGTATGTTTTGAGTCCCGATCCAACGCCTGATGTGCGATATTTTTGACTATTGCCATGTGAGTCCTATCTTTGTCTAACTGAAAATAGACGACAAGCCCGACGTAGTCGCCTAAACCAATCCAACGCTTCCATTCTCACCGAGTAGTAGTTACCAATGTGTATTCTGGTAAACCTAAAGAGCTTTGGATTGGCTGGCACTCCTCTTCTGGCCGAAAGCAGCTGTTACCAGCCTCACTTTAACGTATCTAATCATATCTGCCTGGCTGTGTACTACATGCAGCTTCTTCGCTTTGCACCCGGCTCAGTAAGCGATAATGGGTCCAATGCAATTCAGAACGCACTGCGTTCCAGATTGAGATTGGAAAAGCCAAGAAGAAAGTGCGCATGTGGCGCAGGTTGCCTCGCCGGGCGGTGCCAACGTCATCACCCAGCAGGCGCTGTGGTAGCTACTCTGACATTTTTAACAATAGCTTTACGGTCTGAGACAATGTCAGCCCGTCGTTCCAGGCTGACGCCAACACGTCATTACCCTGTAATTCCTGTGCTTCTATCATCGCCTGAGCATCTGACCATGTCATGTCGCCCTGCTCACTCAACAAGTCATATACAGCGCTTTCCCAATCGTTTCGTGGTTCGGATGCCATTCTGTCTCCCGTCTTAATTGATGCCCCAGCAAAAGCTGGGGCAGACCTTCTTACATGCACAGCCAGCTGCGTCCCGCTCCTGCCAGATTGAACGGTATATCATCCGCCACGACAGCACCGCCACTCGTGGGGGCAGGAGCAGAAGCAGCCTTACGCGCTGCAGGCTTAGCTGACGACGCCTGGCCATCTGCACCACGGCCCCCGAGCATCTGCATCTGCTCTGCGACGATCTCGGTGCTGTAACGGTCAGCACCCGATTCTTTATCCTGCCATTTTCTAGTCTTCAAGCGCCCTTCTACATAGACCGCACTTCCCTGGCGCAGGTACTCGCCGGCGATTTCTGCCAAGCGGTTGTAGAACACAATCCGATGCCATTCGGTTTCTTCTCGCTTCTCGCCTGTCGCCTTGTCTTTCCAGCTTGTTGATGTGGCCACGGAAATAGTGCAGATCCCGACTCCATCCGCGCTATAGCGGATCTCTGGATCGCGGCCCAAGTTACCGATAATAATGACTTTGTTGACTGATGCCATGTTGTTGCTCCTGATAGTGGTTCGGCGTAATCTCGCCGACAAATTTCCCAGGCCGATAAAGCGGCCTGGGCTTCGGTTTAGTTATCGGTCGAGCCGTTCAAAAGCTGCATGACGGCTTTCGCCTGCCTGATAGCGGCGTTGTTCAATTGACGCACCCACGCGCCACGGGTTGGGCTCCACCGAAAACCATGGCGTTTTAGAATTTCGCGAGTGGCCTTTTCCGGTTTACCTTCGAACATAAACATCACACGGTTCTCTTCCACGTCCTCAGCGTATGCATACCCCGTCCCCTGTATGCGGATTGGCTCGCGCTCCTGGTTTGCCTGTAGTTGTTTGATCCGTTGCTGAATACGGCGAATGTTCGCGTTATTGTTGGTCAAGGCATAAGGCGGGAAGCCTACACGCCCGGCATAGTCCGGCGTGATCAGCTTCTGTGCGCTTTCTTCCGAGTACCCAAGCTCAAGCAAAGCACGCCGTTGGCCCTCTGAATCTCCCTTATGCTTACGGATCACCTGGTTGATCTTCTTCTTATGCTCCTGATTCGATGTGAGTTGCTCTACCTGGCGCATGAGTTTTGCTATTGCATCCGGGTCATCGCTGGATACTCCCCCATCGCCTACAGCAGCCGCCTTCTTCACATAATGGTCAGCCTTCTTTTGCAGATCAAAGGCTTTGCCGTACGTGTTATGGATCCGCTGCCGGTAATTGCGGTCTCGGCCTTCGCTATGGTGGCCAACTAGGATCGGCTGTCCGAACGGAATCGCTTCACCCATTTGCTTTGCGCGGTCATAGGTGGTTGCCGCCTGTGTCTCGGCCTGCACTGCCCTGGCCTCTAGCCTGGCCTTACGATCCGCCTGCTTTGCTTCGTAGTGGTTCATGTCGCTTTCCTTCAAAAAGTGCGCAGTGGCGCGGTTGTGATGTCATTGCTGACCGGGCCTGAAGATTCTTGAGCCCGTTTGTAGGTTTTTGCTGCCGGGTTGTATGTTGGTCCCATCGCGTTTTACCGCCAGTCCTGTGAGTTCCATCGCCCTTGCCGTGCTGAATCAGGCAGTGACTAGCGGAAAGGGGGAAGATTTGTAAAAGTCGCGTAGCGGGTTTTATGAACACTCCCTTGAAGCGCCGGAACGTAGTGATACAGTCGGCGTTTTAGGGCGATGGAACTCTTAGGACCAGGCATGCTGTGTCACGACGCACAACCCGGCAGCAGCCCGCGCGGCGAGCGCCACCATCACCGAGCCGGTGATCTAAATTGAAGGTAGTTACTCAAGATGTATCCAGCTTGCGCCAGCAAGCCGCTATGCCCGTCCTGGTACACCGGGACGGGCTGCTTTTGTCGAGAAGGAAGAAAACGGATAACACTTGTGCGGCAGCACAAGTCCAACTTGCGCCGCAACGCGCAGCGTCTACCTGTGCAGGCGGGCTCTCACCCGCCTTGCTCCAGGTTTACACCTGGCCTCGTTCCGCTAACGAAGTAGTGTTCTGCCCGGTCACGATGATGTGATCCAGCAAACGAACATCAATCAACGCCAAAGCATGTTTTAAGTGCCGCGTCAGTGCCAGATCGGCCTCGCTGGGCTCAGGTATGCCGCTGGGGTGGTTATGCGACATGATGATGGCCGCAGCATCTAGGCGAAGCGCCGTTTTAACGATTTCGCGGGGATATACGCTGGCCTGCGTCAGCGTGCCGTGGCTCATTTCCATGTAACGGATCACCTTAAACTGGCTGTTCAAGTACAGTACAGCGGCGACCTCGTGTCCCATGCCCGACAATTTGGCCTGAAAATACCGTTTGACGGCGTTTGGGTTCCCCATGTCAGCCCGATCACCGATCAAGCTTTCGGCTGCGATCCGCGCGGCGGCCAGTACGTGCGAGTCAGTCGCGGCACGATACCGGCCTGATGGGCTGCGCACATAAAGCGTCTGCCCTGCGTTCATGTTGTCATAGCCCAAAGCTGCATTGTGGTTAACGTGTTCCATAGTCCTGTCCCTTCAAAAGCCAGTTGGTTTTCCTGCTGACCGGGGCCGAAGATTCCGAGCCTGATCGTAGGTTTTCGGCGTTCGCAGTAATACGGTTCCTGCGGGGTTGCCGCCGTTGCCGTGAGTTCGTCGCCTTGCCGTGCTGAACTGCTGGCCGGGGCTGATGAACAGGACCGTGGAATATATGGAGGGGACCCGCCTAGCGGGGAGGACGCCGTTTATGCCGCGAAAGCCAGGGCAGCGGACACGGTTGGCGGTACAGTCGGCGTTTTGGGCGGCGCACTCATGGCAATGGAAACAACAGCCCGATATGCACTGATTGCGAATGCTGGCCCGCGCGGCGAGCGCCACCATCGCCCAGCGGGCGGTCTGACTACAAGTGAGCTTGAGGATTATCGACCAGCGCGAGCGCCTGCTTCGGATGCTTGGTCCACGCAATATCGGCTTGGCAGGCTTCAGCCAGTCCCAACAAGGGATGAGCGAGAAGCGAAACCTGGAGCAACGCAGTCTGCGGAAGCAGAGGCGCAATGGGTGAGGCGAGCATTGAATTTGGTCACAGCAACACCAATCTGTTTATTTTTGATACATTCAAAAAGGCTCAGCAGTGATCGAGGTTGGCAAGAATGCCATTTTTCAATTAGTGGAGGTGTCAGTGGAAACAGTTGACGACGGATACTTACAGCAGCTTGATGAGTTTTTGAGCAGACCAAACCAAATATGGCTGCTCGGTGCTGGAGTGAGTCATAGCGCCGGCATCCCTCTGATGAATCCACTAACCGATCGAGTCATGGAGCTGTCCGCCGCCTCCACGCATAAACCACTATTAGATGCATTATTAGCAGAACTTCCCGACAACACCCATATTGAACATCTTTTAAGCCATGTTGGTGACTACGCCACGCTAGCCAATAGAAATCGTTCTCAAAAAGTCACTATTGCCGGTATCGAATACACCATAGCGGCTCTTGAAGAAGCACATTTCGAAATTCTAAAACACATATCTGAAACAGTGCGTTGGGGTTACCGCGCTGCGTCTGCGGATAATAACGATGCTGTCATCGGTTCATACAAAGACCCCATGGTCTCCGTAAAATATCATCTGGATTTTTTGAACGCGCTTATCGGCAAACGACAGGCGGGACTAGACAGTAGACGACCACCGATTCGTTTCTTCACCACAAACTACGACACACTTCTGGAAGATGCACTGGCTCTTGGATGTTTCCCGTACTGGGATGGGTTCTCGGGCGGATCAGTTGCGTTTAGAAACCACAGGTACGGCGACAAAGAGCCAACAACAGGTTTCCGCGGGCATGTCATCAAACTGCACGGATCGATTGATTGGCATTTGGGCGATGACGGTAAAGTATGGAGGGTTCGTGACCGGGATCTCTACCCTGAGCGCGCTGGCCGGGTTTTGATTTATCCTCAGGCAACAAAATACATTGCTACGCAAAGAGATCCTTTTGCTGCCCAATTTGATATTTTCCGGCGCGCACTATCTAACGGCAGCGACAATATTCTCGCGATATGCGGATACAGCTTCGGCGACGACCATATCAATCAAGAAATTGAATTTGCATTATCAACGCCAAGCAGCAAAACAACCATTCTCGCCTTTTGCCTTGAATCTGACGCACTTCCACCTGTGCTTGAAGCATGGCGCCGATCGCCTTGGGGCAAAAGAGTATACGTCATGACTCAGCATGGTTTATATGCTGGCCAGATTGGACCGCTACATGGCAGAAGCGATGGATCATCGTTGAGTTGGTGGACTTTTGAAGGCGTTACCAACGTACTTCAAAACGGCGCTGAAGGAGCGGTGTAATGGTTAATTTTGAGCTAGTACCTGATCTTAAAATCGGTAATATTGTCGAAGTCGCTGGAACAACTATCCGCGTTGAATTGAGCGGCGAAGTCACTGAACTAACACGTAGCTATCAAGGTCGGGTTTACCCAATCGGGCAAATCGGCAGCATCGTAAAAGTCCATTTCGGACGTCGATTAGTGTTCGGATTCGTAACGTTGCTACGAATGAGATCAGAGGAGTTAATAGAAAAAGGGCAACCCATTCCCCCCGAAGCAGACCAGCGAGTCATGGAGATCGAGCTGTTCGCCGAAGGAGTTTGGCAGGGAGCTAACAGCACTCTGAAGTTCACCCGTGGTGTTTCCACCTACCCATTGCCACGCCAAGGCGTATACCTACTTACACGTGACGAATCTGTCGACCTGTACAAATCAGCCGAAGGTCAGCTTCACGACGATAAAATCGATCCATTAGTTCCATTCGCCACGTATGTTGGCGCAGATTCAGCGCGCTGTCGCGCTAACATAGACAAAATGTTCGGGATGCACTGTGCCGTCTTAGGATCCACAGGATCCGGAAAGTCGGGAGCGGTTGCCGCCTTGCTTCACAGCGTGCTTGAGCACAAACCGAACAATAAAGATTTATGTCGACCGCGCATCATTATTATTGATCCGCACGGAGAGTATGGGCAAGCATTTGGAGATCGATCAATTGTATATCGAGCCTATGACCCCATTGGCCATGAGCAGGCTGAAGGCGAGCCTGTTCAACTTCCTTACTGGCTGATGTCAGCGGATGAATTTAGATTGCTCACAATCGGAAAGACCGAGTTTGAAGCGACCTCGCAGAACAACGTTATTCATAAAGCACTCACTTATGCAAGGTTGGTCGCTGCCGGACTGGTAGAGCCATCACCCACAAGTTACGGCGGCGGCGCACCGGAAGATGGCGGCAATCCTGACGACCCACGACCCAAAGCCGGCGTTGAGGCACAAGCAATTGTCGAGTTTGATCGGGACAAACCGCGCCCTTTCTCATTAGATGAGCTGATTAATCATATAACCTACTTGCAGGGAGCGCGCATTCAAGGAAACGTCTTGGGACGTGTCACAGACGGCGACTTCGCTAAAAATTTCAAATCAATCTTGGATAAACTCGCAGTCCTGCGCCGCGACCCAAGAATTCATTTTTTAATGACCAACTGGGATGAAAACTCTCCTACGCTTTCTCAAATTCTTTCCCAGTTTATTAACGAAACCCAGGCCGATGACGAGAACAAGAAGGATATCCGCATACTGGATATATCGGGCTTGCCAAACGAAGTGGCCGGCCCGCTGACCGGAATGTTGGCGAGACTGCTGTTCCAGTACAAGATCTATCAGACATCAGACGAGAGGAAAAAAGATCCAATTTTATTGGTTTGTGAGGAAGCACACAGATATGTTCCAGACCGCGGAGAAGCTGAATATGCCACGGCACAGACTGCAATTCGAAGAATTGCACGAGAAGGTCGAAAATATGGCGTGGGGTTAATGTTGGTAAGTCAGCGCCCAGCGGACGTTGAAAGCACGGTTATATCGCAATGTGGTACTTGGCTGGTCTTACGGTTAACGAATCAAGCAGATCAACAACATGTCGCTCGCTTTCTACCGGATGGCCTTTCTGGAATGACGAAGGCTCTCCCAAATCTCGCACAGCAAGAGGCTATCTTTGTAGGTGAAGGAGCATCACTACCAGCCCGAGTAAGAATTCGCAACCTTACAGACGACAAACTTCCCAGATCACAAAGCGCAAAATTTGCCGAAGGTTGGTCGGGACCAGGGTTAAGCAACGCAGAGATAGAAGTAGTGGCTGCACGGATGACTGGTTAACAGTACGCATCCAAAGTGGTTTTAATCGACTAAAGGGCCACGATCCACCACAACCAAACAACCACACAGCCCATACAGCCCCAAGCAAACCCAACTTAACCTGATAGAATTGACCCACAATCATTCTTTCAGGTTCACATCCATGCCGAATCGCTGGCTAAGCGTCGAACAAATCGCGGAACACTTGGGTATCAGCAAAGACACGGTCTATACCTGGATTTCCACGCGCAACATGCCCGCCCACAAGGTGGGGCGTTTGTGGAAGTTTCAAATACCCGAGGTAGACGCCTGGGTAAAAGCCGGTGGGGCCAGCGAAAACACGCCCAAAGGCGACAAGGCATGAGTCCACAGCGTTACCGGCTTTCCTTCACAACGGGCGGCCTCTTCCTGCAAGAGGCGCCGGTTGTGGCCGAGCGCTATCTGGTCGTCCGCGACTGGCAAGCAACACGCGCTCAAGTTCGCAGCGAAAATCTGCTGCAGGTACGCACCAGCACGGCAGCTACTCGGATCAGCAAAGAGCTGATTTCTCGGCTAGAGCTGCTGTCGCGCGAAGAGGTCACCCTGCTTACCACCGGCACCCGACGCGAACAGGGCTATGTGTTATGGAGCGCTACGTGCCGACGCTATGCCTTCATTCATGATTTTGCCGTTGATGTGTTGCGTGAGCACTTCCTGACGCTGCGCCATCAACTGACCCCAAACGACTTTGATGCCTTCGTGAATAGCAAGGCTGTCTGGCATGCTGAACTGGACGAGCTCGCGCCATCGACACTACAAAAACTACGACAAAACCTATTTCGCATGCTGCGCGATGCCGATCTGCTGTCCGACCAGGGGCTCATCCAGCCCGCCCTGCTGACACCACATCTTGCCAAGATACTCGCCACCCATCAGCCCGATAAGCTGAATATATTCCCAGCTGCGGATATCGATATAAGAAGGTGGCTCCAATGAGCTCGAAACTACGCCAACGCCCCATTGCCGAGCGCTTTGATCACTTACTTGCCGTTATTAGCGGCGAGCGCTTTCTGCAAATGAAGGGGCTGAATAATGACCTACCTTTCTATATTTGCGATTATCAACCGTCTGAAGCAGTACAAATGCAGCGCCTGCAGCGTCAGTTGGCCAATAAGCTGGGCGGTCTGAGCATCCCCTGCCTGGGTGGTCGTGGTGTTACGGTGTTAGAGATCAACCTATACGACCTATCAATTGAGCTACTGAAGGCTCGTGAAGGCAGCGAAGAAGGCATCAGCACGTGGGAGCAAGTCATGGCTAACGAGCCGGACTTCGACAAGGACGGCCTGCTGGAGATGCTGCAAAACGTGCTGGACCCGCGCGAGCATTTGATTCCAGCCATTGGCCAGCGCCTCGCCCAAGCAGAGTTTGATGTGCTGTTTCTTTCGGGCATTGGCGAAGTTTTTCCTTATATACGTTCGCATAACGTACTGAACAATCTGCAAAGCACGGCCAAAAGCAAACCTACCATTATGTTCTTCCCAGGTGAGTATAAATACTCGCTGGAGCATGGCGCTTCGCTGGAGCTATTTGGCCGTCTGCACGACGAGAAGTACTACCGCGCATTCAATATTTTCGAGACACAGGCTTAAGGAAGCGGCAAATGAAACTCAACAACATTTTTCTGAATCCCGTCAGCCGCCCAATTGAAGGCGTTATCAAGGCCGATGACGAAAGCAGCCTGTACAGCGAGCTGGACGAATATGTACTGACCAATGAAGTCGCTAAGCGCCTTGATGCCTTCCTTGAAGCCTATAACGATTACCACGGTGCCAACGGCGTGTGGGTGTCAGGCTTTTTTGGTTCGGGTAAGTCGCACCTGCTGAAAATGCTGGCACTACTGCTGGAAAACCGTCAGGTAGATGGCACCACGGCGCTGGATCTATTTCTACCCAAAACCCCAAAAGACGACGCCCTGCTGCAAGCCAAATTGAAGAAAGCGGTCAGCATCCCCTCGAAAAGCATTTTGTTCAATATTGATCAGAAAGCCGACATCATCAGCAAGAGCCAACTAGACGCACTGCTATCGGTGTTCGTCAAAGTGTTCAACGAAATGTGCGGCTACTTTGGCAAGCAAGGCTATATTGCCCAGTTCGAGCGCGACCTGGACAGCCGCAACCAGTTTGCCGCGTTTAAAGAAGCGTATCAGCAACTGGCCAAAAAACCCTGGGAACGGGGCCGCGAGCAAGCCTTACTGGAAGCTGGCAATATCGCCAAGGCCTACGCCCAGATCACGGGCGAAGATCCAGCCCTGGCCAAAGGTATTCTGGACAAATATCGCAACCAGTACACGGTATCCATTGAAGATTTCAGCAATCAGGTCAAGGCCTGGCTGGACAAGCAGCCAGCCACCTTCCGTTTGAACTTCTTTGTCGATGAGGTCGGCCAGTACATTGCTGAAAACACCAAGCTGATGACCAACCTGCAAACGGTGGCCGAAAGCCTGGCCACCAAATGCCAGGGCCGCGCTTGGATTATTGTGACCGCACAGGAAGACATGAGCTCGGTACTGGGCGAAATGACCAAACGCGAAAGCAATGACTTTTCCAAAATTCAGGCACGCTTTGCCAACCGCCTGAAGTTGACCAGCGCCGATGTCGCCGAAGTCATCCAAAAACGCCTGCTTACCAAGAACGGACAAGGCGTTGCGCTGCTGAACACTGTATATGAACAGCAGGCCAATAACTTTAAAACCCTATTCGATTTCTCGGACGGCACCCAGCATTACAAAAACTTTCAGGATGCCGAGCACTTCGTTTACTGCTACCCCTTCATTCCCTACCAGTTCCCTTTATTTCAGTCTGCCATACGCGGGATCTCTACACATAACGGCTTCGAAGGCAAGGCCAACTCGGTCGGCGAACGCTCAATGCTGGGCGTGTTCCGTGAAGTCGCCATCGCCATTGACGACCACGAGGTCGGCCAATTGGCAACGTTTGACCGCATGTTTGAAGGCATCCGTGGCGCACTAAAAAGCGCCATCCAAAGTGCAATCAACAACGCCGAGCGCCATCTGGGCGATGACTATGCCGTACGCGTCCTTAAAACCCTGTTTTTGGTGAAATATGTAAAGGAATTTAAAGCCTCATTGCGAAACATTAGCGTGCTAATGCTGGAACGCTTTAATGACGACATGGGCGCGCACCTGAAACGCGTGCAAGCCGCCTTGAACCTGTTGGAGCAACAAACCTACATACAGCGCAATGGCGAGGTCTACGAATACCTGACCGACGAAGAAAAAGATATCGAAGAAGAGATCAAGAACACCGAGGTCGAATCGTCAGACGTGGTCGGCGAGCTGGAAAAACTGATCTTCGATGGCGTGATTCGCCAACGCAAAATTCGTTATAGCAACGGCCAGGACTATGTGTACGCCCGCAAAATGGACGATCGTCTGCTGGGCCGCGAACATGAACTGGCCATCCATGTGATCACCTCGCTTAGCGATGGCTTCGAGAACCTGATCACCCAGCGCATGCAAAGCATGGGGCACAGTGAATTGCGCGTGGTGCTGCCCGCCGACGCCCGTTTCATGCAAGACCTGACCATGCACCGACGTACGGAAAAATACATCAAACAACACATTTCCACCCAGCAAGACAGTATCAAGCGCATTCTGGAAAGTAAAAGCTTTCAGAACCGTGACCGCCTGGGTGAACTGGAAGAGCGCATCAAGCACCTGCTGGGGCACGCCACCTTAATCATCAATGCATCTGACGTTGACATCAACAGCGACGACGGCCAGACCCGCGTGCTGAAAGGTTTTTACCAGCTGATTGAAACCAGCTACCCCAACCTGCGCATGCTGCGTGATACCGCTTATACCGACACCGATATTGGCAAGTACCTAAAGCAGTCGCAAGACGCCCTGATCGGCAACGACGCCACCAGCCTGACCGAAGCCGAGCAAGAGCTGCTGGCCTTTATCCAAAGCAATGCCAAAAGTGGCGTGCGCACCACCGTTAAAAACCTGTTGGAAAAGTTTGAACGCAAGCCCTATGGCTGGTATTACGCAGCCATCTTGTGCAACCTGGCATTGCTGTTTGCGCGTGGCAAACTGGAAGCACGCCAGAACAGCAATCCGCTGGAAGGCGACGCACTGGAAAAGGCATTGCTTAACACCAACGCCCACGCCAGCCTGGTGCTGGAACCACAAGTAGCGTTCACCGCCTCGCAGGTACGTCATCTGAAGGACTTCTTTGCCGACTTTTTCAACCGTCCAGCCAGAGCCAACGATGCCAAAGCACTGGCGATGGAAACTATCGAGGCCATCAAAGCCCTGGAACTGGAGTTAACGGATCTGCATGGCCAGAAAGCTCAATATCCCTTCCTGTTTGCGCTGGAAGATGTCCTGGTAAAGCTCAAGGATTTGGGCAGCAAAAACCCCAACTGGTTCCTGACCGATCTATCGCGTACCAGCGACGACCTGCTAGACACGAAAGAACAGATCATCGAGCCGCTGACCAAGTTCATGCAAAGCGCGCAAAAGGCCATTTACGACGCCGCCCGCAAGCTGGTGCTGGAACAGGAAGACAACTTTGCCTACTTGCCGGCGGCTGAGGTCGAGCCCATCAAGGCAATCTTGACCGACCCAGCGCCGTACAAAGGCAATCGCCTGCAGCAAGTTAAACCGCTGCTTGACGAACTGCAGCTTGGGATTACCGCCCAGCTGGCCACTGAGAACGCCACAGCAAATATCAAGCTTGAGGATCTGGAACAGCGCCTGCGCGGCACCGATGAGTTCGCCAGACTTACGGCCGAACAGCAATCGTCACTGACTGCATCCTTTGCGCAAACGCGTCAAACACTGCAAAGCCAACAACGCATCGCCATGATCCGCGATCAGTTGCGCAGTTTTGAAGATACCCATTACGCGCAATTGCTGCTCAAACTGCAAGAGCTGGCCAGGCCGCCCGTCGTGGCGGCACCCACTGTATCGGACGTATCACCTCGCCCCGCTACCGACCCCGACACGGCGATCCCAACAGTACCTACTGCGGCAGCGACTCGTGTTGTTCCGGCTCGATCAATAAGCATAAGTTTCAATAAGCCCTGGCTATCCAATGAAAACGAACTGAACGATTACTTGGAAAAACTTCGGGAGGCATGGCTGAAGGAAATCCGGGCGGGTCACCGGGTTCAAATCTAAAATCATGAAAATTCATATCGGTCGCGTGACGACAGCAGACCATTTTCGTGGTGCCACAAAAATGATCCTTTTAAGCCCGTGGATGAAAGCCTAATGGACACAAGAGCATTAAAACAATTTGCCCAGCTCGCTCGCCGCAACTTGATCGAACAAGTCGCCGCCAAGCTTGAGCAGGTGTTGTCCGCTGCCAGCGCGGCCCGTCGGGAAAATGGGCCGGCCGTCACGCAACTGGAAAAACAAATTACTGATACCAGCCGCGAACAGCTCATTGAAAAAGTTGCCTACACCTGGTTCAACCGCTTTTGCGCTATCCGTTACATGGACGTTAACGGCTACACCCGCATAAGCGTGGTGTCGCCCGCTGACGAATCCCAGGTTCAGCCAGAAATTCTGGCTGAAGCAAAAATGGGCCATATGGACGAAGACCGTATCCCAGAAAAAACCCGCGACCAGGTTGCGGCGCTATTAAACAGCACCTTGCCCAGCCGCGACCCACAGCAAGAAGCCTACCGCCTGTTGCTAGTGGCAGAATGCAACAGCTTTTACCGGGCCATGCCCTATTTATTTGAGCATATTGCCGACTACACCGAGCTGCTGATGCCCGACGACCTGCTCTCGGCCAACTCTATTCTGGCTGCCACCTGCGAAGCCATGACGCCTCAAAATTGTTCGGACGTAGAGGTCATTGGCTGGCTGTATCAGTTCTACATCTCGGAAAAGAAAGATGACATCTTCGTTGGGCTGAAGAAGAACGAGAAGATCACGCCAGAAAACATCCCCGCCGCAACCCAGCTATTTACTCCACACTGGATCGTGCGCTACCTGGTTGAAAACTCCCTGGGTCGCCTGTGGATGTTGAATCATCCCAGCTCACCCCTGGCCACACAGATGTCGTATTACATTAAGCCCGAAGCGCCAGAAACCGATTTTCTGAAGATACAAAAGCCCGAAGACCTCAAAGTGTGCGACCCGGCCTGCGGTTCTGGCCACATGCTGACCTACGCCTTTGACCTGCTTTACGCCATCTACGAAGAAGTCGGCACTGACCCCAGCGAGATTCCTGAAAAAATCCTGATGCACAACCTGTACGGCATAGAACTGGACGAACGCGCGGGCAACCTGGCCGCCTTCGCGCTGACCATGAAGGCCCGCGCTAAACAGCGCCGATTCTTCAACAAAGGTGTCGAACCCAATATCTGCATACTGGAAAAAATCGAATTCAGTGACGATGAGCTGACCGAGTACATGACTGCTGCTGGCGACGACCTGTTTACACAAGACCTGCGCGAAACACTCAAACAGTTCGAAGAAGCCGACAACTTCGGCTCACTAATCCGCCCCAAACTCACCAACGTACAAGATATATTGGTGGCGCTGCAATTCGAAAGCATGAATGGCAACATATTCCTCGCTGACACCGGTATTCGCTTGCAGCGGCTTCTGCAGATGTCTGCGTACCTTGGGCGAAAATACTCTGTCGTTATTGCGAACCCACCATATATGGGCGAGAAGGGGATGACCCAGCGGACGAAAGAATTTGCGGCAGCCCATTATCGGCCTTACAAGTCAAATCTGTTTTCTATGTTTATGACACGCCTAGTCGAAATGGTTTCCAAGGGTGGGAGCATTGGATTGATGACGCCCATTTCTTGGATGTCGTTGAGTTCATTCGAATCAGTAAGGCGATTAATTTTAGAAAACACAACTATCACAACCTTTGTTCAGCCTGAATACAATTCCTTTTGGGATTCAGCTCACGTTGCTATTTGTGCATTCACGCTGCTTTCTGGAGGGAATGAAAATCAGAAGGGTGATTATATAAACTTGGCAAGCTTTTTCGGTGGCAATATTCAATCAGATAAAGTACTAAATGCCATCAAAAATTCCAACTGTGGTTATCGCTACAAAGCATCCAAGAAAGATTTTTTAAAAATACCAGGAATTCCGCTCGCCTATTGGATTAAAGGTCTAGAAAATTTTGAAAACCAAAAAATTGGTGAACGATTTATTTCTGGGGGAAGAAACAAGACGCATAATAATGAGAAGTACTTGAGATATGCATGGGAATTCAATAAAGGGGACTCAAAATGGATTCCATATGCTAATGGTGGAGATTTTAGAAAGTACTCAGGCAATAGCCTTGAGTTTATTGACTGGTCGCTTGATGCGCGCGGATTCTATGACTCTCATGGTGGACTGACCAATCGAAAATATTGGGGCAAAGAAGGCATAACTTGGTCTTTAATTACATCTGCCATCAATGGGTTCAGAATAAAAAGGGCTGCTCAACAGTATAGTAGTGGATCGCCAACCTTATTCAATGATGATTATGTTTGTGATCACCTTTTACTCGGTTTTCTAAACAGCCATGTCGCCTTGTATTTTTTGAAAGCAATAAGCCCCACTGTCAACACAACCATCAATGATATCTTCTCGTTGCCGTACCCGATTACCGCGGGTAAAGAACTAATTGCTGAAAGAGTTGGGAGGTGCATTGAGATAAGTGATAGAGACTGGGGATTTTATGAAATTTCGGAAAGTTTCGAGACACACAGCTTGATTAATGGGACGTACTCTAGTTCATTAATTCATGATCGATATGTCCTCGCTCGAAAGCATTGGGATCAACTAACGGAGCAAATGAGGCTTTTGGAGAGCCAGAACAATTTTCAATTTGTCGAGGCATATGGCTTAGTAAATGAAATCGAACCAAATATTCCGCTTGACCAAGTCACACTTACCTGCAATCCGCACTACCGCTACGGCGGCGATAAAACGGAAGATGAGCTAGAGGTTCTGCTGCTGACAGACAGCATGCGCGAGTTCATCTCTTACGCGGTGGGCTGCATGTTTGGCCGCTACAGCCTGGACAAACCCGGCCTGGTGCTAGCCAATCAAGGCGAATCCCTGGCCGACTACCTGCAACAGATACCCGAACCGCGCTTTACCCCGGACAAAGATAACGTCATCCCTCTGCTGGACGGCGACTGGTTCGCCGACGACATCACCGAACGCTTCCGCCAGTTCCTGCGCACCACCTTCGGCGAAGAGCATTACGAAGAAAACCTGACCTTCATTGAAGACGCCATAGGCAAGGACATTCGCAAGTTTTTTCTGCGTGATTTCTACACCGACCACGTCAAGCGCTACAAAAAGCGCCCCATATACTGGCTGTTCTCCAGCCCCAAGGGTACGTTCAATGCTCTGATCTACCTGCATCGCTATCGGCCGGATACAGCCAGCGTCGTGTTGCAATACCTGCGCGAATTCCGCAACAAGCTTGCCGCACAGCTGGATCACCTGCAACAAGTCAGCATCAGTCCCAGCGCTAGCCAGGTTGAAAAGACCCGCGCCTTGAAAGAGATCGACGTGCTGAAAAAACAGCTACTGGAACTGGATGACTACGAGCGCGATACGCTTTATCCGCTGGCCACTAAACAAATCACCATCGACCTAGATGATGGCGTCAAGGTCAACTACCTGAAATTCGGCTCGGCGCTGAAGAAAATTGTCGGGCTTGATGCCAAAGGCGAGGATTGATACCTTGACTAACCCCAAAATCGCCCAGGCCCTGACTAATCTGTTTGGCAAGCAGCGCATCGTGTTCTGGTACGACCTACGTCACGAATTCCGTGCCGACTTCGAAACGCTAGAACTGCTTGACGTCCAAAAAATTGAACTGGCCAACAACGAGTTCACGGTCAAATACCGCGTGCTGCGCGAACAGCCTGAACAGAAGTTCCTGCTGTATCGCGACGGTGCACAGCCAGCGGATCTGGATAACTGGCTGCTTGACGTACAGTTGGCCAGTGGCAGTGACTTCCGCACCGATCAGGTGGCCTTGTGGCTAGCCGAACTAGAACTTGCGCCCGACCTATACCCAGTTCTGCAGGAGCACAGCGGATTCTTTGACGCTGCCAAGCGCCGCGAGGCCTTGCAAAGCAAGCTCGACAAAAACGAAACACCCACCTCACTTCGCCGGAAAATACTGGCAGCATGTATCAGTGCCAGCACCGAACCACGCCTGGATGTGATTCTGGAGCAGTTACTGGCCGAGCTGGCCGACGGCCGCGATGAAAAGCTGAAACTCATCAACCGTAGCGGCCTAGGCGACTTTCTATGGCAACAGGCTGGGCGTATTTATGGCTACGAGTCCAGTTCGCCAGGCTTGCGAGACTTTGTCATTGAGCTGTTCAAGTCCTGCTTCCAGATGGAAACCGATCCGGAACAAAAGCCCAAGCTATCGTCAGAAGCCCTGGTGTTCCTGAAGCGCTGGAAAGACAGCCGCACGCATGAAACCGCTTTTGAGGCGTTGTCAGAAGAATGTGCCGATGTACTGCAAATCGCCGACACCCTGCATAAGCACGATTTCCGCAACCTGCTGGAGCTGGATTATTTCGAGCTGATCGACCGTAAGATCCTTAGTGATCTGGTGCATGCGGTGGCCGAACGCACAGCCTCTGTCGCCGACGTTATCCAATGGGCCCGACAACGCAGGCTAAGCCACTGGTTCAGCCGCTACAAGCACGAATATGGCGCCGTGGAAGTGGCCGCCGAATTTTTCCAGACGCTAGAAGCGACTCAGTTGGAAATTAGCTCACTTGCCGATGGCGTCAAAAAATATGCCAACCATTGGTACCGGCTGGATCAGTTGTACCGGAAGTTCATCTACCACCTGCGCGAATCCGGCCAGGCGTCCCTGCTAGGTGAGCTGAACACCCTGCTGGAAAACCAATACACCAACAACTACCTGACCAAACTGAACAACGGCTGGCAACGGTTTGTGGACGATACCCAGCAGTGGCAAGCGCCATCGATCGTCCTGCAGCGCGACTTCTTCCAGCATTACGTACAGCCCTTCCTGGATCGCAAGGCCAAGGTCTGCGTCCTCATTTCCGACGCCTTCCGCTACGAGATCGGTGAAGAGCTCCAAAGCCTGATTCGGCAGGAAGACCGCTTTGACGCCGAACTGCATGCAGCACTATCCTTGCTGCCCAGCTATACGCAGTTGGGCATGGCCGCCCTACTACCCAACCAGTCGCTCTCTTTGGCTGACAATGACACCGGCGCGGCCTTGGTCAACGGCCTGAGCGCACAAGGAACAGAGAACCGCAGCAAAATTCTGACTTCGCATGTACCGGCCTCGGCCGTGGTGCAGGCCAAAGACCTGATGACCATGGGACGCGATGAATCGCGTGCTTTGGTACGCGACAACGAAGTGGTCTATGTTTATCACAACCTGATCGACAAAACGGGCGACACCCGCGACACCGAAGAACGAGTCTTCGCAGCGGCGCACGAGACCTTGCAGGAACTGATACGCCTGATTAAAAAGCTGACGAATGCCAACGCCAGCAACCTGTTGATCACGGCTGATCATGGCTTTATCTATCAGAACCGACCACTGGATGAAAGCGAGTTCCTGACCAGTGAACCGCAAGGCGAACAGATCCAGTATCGAGATCGACGCTTTGTTCTAGGCAAAGGCTTGCGTGAAAATGATGGCTTCAAACACTTTACGTCTGAACAGCTGGGCCTGACTGGTGCACTTGAAGTGCAGATCCCAAAATCCATCAAACGCCTGCGCCTGAAAGGTTCGGGTAGCCGCTTCGTGCATGGCGGGGCCACCCTACAAGAAGTGGTGATCCCGGTTATTCGCGTGAACAAGAAACGCCAGAGCGACGTATCGCGCGTAGACGTTGAGTTCATTGGCGGCGGTAACAAAACCATCACAACCGGCCAGCTCGCTGTCGTGCTGTATCAAAGCCAGGCAGTCACCGATAAACTGCAGGCTCGCACCCTGCGCATCGGGCTATACACCGTGGATGGCGAACTGATTTCCGATCAACACGAGCTGAATTTTGACTATGCGTCTGACAACCCTCGCGAACGTGAATTGCCGGTACGCTTGATTCTTGGCCGGAAGGCCGATGAAGCCAATAATCAGCAGGTTGTGTTGAAACTGGAAGAACAGATCGACGACACCACCCACTACCGCGAATACAAGTCGCAGCGCTACACCATACGCCGGTCATTCACCAGCGAATTCGATTTTTAGACCAGCCTTTTGAAGGACAACGCATGACCCAGCTTGATGACAAGATCAATGAACACTTTGCCGGCCTGGTCGTCCGCAAGGATCTGGTCAAAATCGTAAAAGGCAATGCCATTGTGCCGTCCTACGTGCTGGAATACCTGCTGGGCCAGTATTGCGCCACCAATGACGAAGCCACCATCCAGAGCGGCATCGAGACCGTTAAAGAGATTTTGCGTCAGCACTACGTACATCGCAACGAGGCTGGCCTGATACGTTCAACCATCCGCGAAAAGGGCCGGCACAAAGTCATCGACCGGATCAGCGTGTCGCTTAACGATAAGTCCGACAATTACGAAGCCGAATTTGCCAATCTAGGTATAAAACAGGTCTTGATTGACTCGGCCACCGTCAAAGCCCACCCCAAGCTACTAGTGGGCGGCGTGTGGTGCCTGGCCGATATGGAGTACGAATTCACCGAAGACAAGAACGCCTCGCCCTGGATACTGGCTTCGTTAAAGCCCATCCAGTTGTCGCGCTTTGATTTTGAGGGCTATGTGCAGGCTCGCAAGCAATTCAGCACTGACGAATGGATAGATTTGCTGATTCAAAGCATAGGCTTTAATCCGCAGATGTTTGGCAAACGCAATAAGCTTAGCCAGTTGGTACGCCTAATCCCCTTTTGTGAGCGCAACTACAACCTAATTGAACTGGGCCCCAAAGGCACGGGCAAATCGCACATCTACTCCGAATTCTCGCCCCACGGCATGTTGATCTCGGGGGGTGAGGTCACCGTGCCCAAGCTATTTGTTCACAACAGCACCGGCAAGCTGGGCCTAGTGGGCTATTGGGATGTCGTGGCCTTTGATGAGTTCGCCGGTAAGCAAAAGCGCGTGGACAAGGCGCTGGTGGACATCATGAAAAACTACATGGCCAATAAGTCGTTTTCGCGCGGCGTCGAAACCCTGGGTGCCGAGGCTTCCATGGTGTTTGTGGGCAATACCGACCACACCGTGCCCTACATGCTCAAGCATTCCGACCTGTTCGACCCCTTGCCCGAAAAATTCCACGACTCCGCTTTCCTAGACCGTGTCCACAGCTATATACCCGGCTGGGAAGTGGACGTCATCCGTGGAGAAATGTTCTCGGACGGCTACGGGTTTGTGGTGGACTACCTGGCTGAAATCTTGCGTTCACTGCGTAGCCATGACTATTCCGACCGCTACAAGCATCTGTTTACGCTGTCATCCGAGATCTCCACCCGAGACCGGGATGGCATCAATAAGACCTTTTCCGGCCTGATGAAGATCTTGTTCCCCGACGGCGACGCAACAGATGCAGAAATCGAAGAAGTTCTGCGCTACGCTATTGAAGGTCGCAAGCGAGTCAAAGACCAGTTACTGCGTATCGACGCCACCTACCCTGCCGTGCATTTTGCCTATACGACGGCCGACGGCACAGAAAAAGCCGTCCAAACACTGGAACAACTGGAATACCCGAATTACTACCATCGCACGGTCAGTGGTGATGCCGGCATGCCATCGCCAGGGCCAACTGACACTGACCCAGCAGCGGCAAACCTTACCGCGACAACACAACCAGGCGCTGCACATGCCGGAGGTACACAGCAAACGACCACTTCGGCAGCAAAGAGTGAGCATGTAGAAGCATTAGTGCCCGCTACCGTCGAGCAAGTATTAAAGGACGGCCATATTGCCTTTGTAGAGAATCAGCGCGGCGTCAGTTTTGACAAACTATTTGGCCCTTACCTGAAAGGCGCAAGCAAGATCACCATCACCGACCCCTATATTCGCCTGTTTCATCAACTACGCAACCTGATGGAACTGATGGAAACCATCGCCCGCAACAAAGCCACCGATGACGAAATCAAGGTGCACCTGATAACGGTTGAGGATGAGTACAAAGGTGAACAACAAGCCGAGTATCTTGGCCGCATCGTCGAGTCTTGCGCAGGTATCGGCATACAGTTCACCTGGGAATACGACACTACAGGAACCCGCCATGACCGCGACATCACAACAGACCACGGCTGGAAAATCGTACTTAGTCGTGGCCTGGATGTATTCCAAAGATTTGAGATGAATGATGCGTTCAGCTTTTCCAATCGTATGCAGCAGCTACGGCCATGCAAAGAATTTAATGTGACGTTTGTAAGGATTTGACTGGACGGTTTTCAGGCTCACCCGTTAGGAAACAGTGATGACTAAGCCAGACATAACCAGTGCTGAGACAGACCGTACAAAGTTGGCGTTACAAGGCCGTGTTAGAAGCCGGAAATTCATAAAAATATTTCATCTCTATAGCCATAGATTTCTCCCAAAATTACAATTGTGGGGCACGTTTGCTAACTTGTCGGAACACGACATTTACTTCAGCCTTGACGACGCGCGTAATGCAGCAGAGACAAAACGCAGTCATGGTGCGAACTTTAGGATTGAAGAGCTTCCTGCGGTGTGGGTCGAAGGCCTGACACATGCCGTAGTTATTTCGGAACTGTTTTCAGCAAAGCCCTGCCGTTCGCTGGTGGATGCGAACATACATATCCTCCAATCCTCCATTGGAAAAGTTATGAATCTTCGGGAGCAACTTCCAACCCAGAAATGGATGCTATGGGATCTGCTGAGTATGGGGCCACGAGTATCGCCATCAGACCGGAACTACACGATCTATCGTTCCCACCTCACCGGGGCTTCGATGCCGATTCAATGGTCAATGAAATCCTTAGACGTTGACGATACCTTTGTAGCGCGCCTTGCACGTTAGTCAGTCGGGCACAGGTTTGCGCTTGTGTACGTGATGGCTGTCTGGACTCACTTCTACTTATCCCGCCGTCGTCCAGTCCTGCTCTTAACAATTTTTTCCTCTCACACCGTCCCATAAAATGCCAGAATGGCGCACTATAATTACTTAACCATTAGCGATCTCCATAATTGCTAATCGTTAAGCAATGTTCTATAAGTACAAATACACTTACAACTTACTCATGACGTATCCACCAATTGAAAAATCCCATGACGCCGAGTCCCATAAACAGCATTGGCGCACGCTTACTTATTGCACGTAGAAATCGCGGCCTGTCCCAAGAAGCGCTAGCCAACCTGCTTGACCCGCCGCTTAGCCAAAGCGCTATTGCTCATATTGAAAATGGCCGCAACGAATCCTCACGGCATCTCGTGTGGATCGCGGCCGCCCTTCATGTCCGTGCAGAATGGCTGGTTACTGGAGAAGGTGAAATGTTCGAAACGGAATGGCCGTGGCCTGAAACCCCTAGGTATACCCTGACTGAGTTGCCTGCTCCCGTTTTAGAAGACATCGGCGACTACATAAAAATGAAGATGGCCCAACAAGCCAGAAAGAGTAAAGACGACGATGAAGCACCCAACTAATTCCGTGAGCTAAATCACCACCAATCGCCACAGACACAAAATAAAACAATAAAAATCCGCAATGCGCCCTGAGTTCCACAGTGAATCAGGGCGTTTCTTTTTGGTTCAAATCAGCCGCCAATATTAGTTTTCTACCAGCTTTTACTCCTATAGATGCATTTTTCGAACTACTTACTTATTGACTACAAACAGTAGATACGTAATGATCACTACAAATTTGCTCTTTAAAAACACAACACCGATAAATACCGCGCCCTGCCCGGCAACGGGCGGTGTGAGTGCGCGGCTACCCGTTCCGCCAGCATTAAGCGGGGCGACAAGCACCTGGGTAGGAGTAAAGCAGGTGAAAAATCATTGCTCTCTTGGGCCGGTAGCGACTGGCATATACCGAGGGAAGTAAATGACGTTCCGTGACAACGGACGCCGGTACTGCCAAAGGCAGGCCAAGCTCGATGGATGGCGCGTAATCCATTGATGACAGCGGCAAAGACCGCAGTTTTCAGCATCCCGACGAACCACAATAGTGGGCCAGCGGCGGGCTCTACCGAAAATGATCCAAGCAACTGGTCCCCATCGTGGCATCTTGGCGGACCAGTCACGAAGGCGCTGACCGCGCCTGCTTTGGCAAGCATCTTGGGCCATGCCCTCAGGGTGCTTACCAAGGTTTTTTATGGAGGAAACAATGCAACAACAGTCCCAGCAACGACCTTCTGACCACGCAGTAGGTAGATTCGAAGTCTCACAGTCGTCCGACCAAGCTCTTCTTTACCGAATACATATTGCCGAAGCCAAACTTGGGGTTTCAAGATCCACAATTTATCGACTGGTAAACGAAGGCCAGCTGGTACTGATCAAGATCGGGAAAAGATCCAGTGGCATCACTGCCGCAAGCGTTCATGCCCTCATCGAACGTAATAAGACGCTCCCCTACTGCGCCTAGCACCCAGATCCCTCCGGGATAGCCATGACCCACCGGCGCACCGCGCTCGCGGGTCGTTTTCTTGCACTGAGCTGCCAAGCAGCGAAACACTCCCGACGAGTATTGCGTATCAGGGAGAACCAACCAGGAGTCATTCGATGACAACCGAAGAACAACTGATTGAACGGTATGGACCGTTATTGTCTTTGATCGATTTGTCCGAGCTGCTAAAGCGTAGCCCTGATGGGCTGCGGATCTCCTTACGAAGCCAATCCGAATTCGCCGAGCAATGGAATGCCGCACGGCGGAAAGTTGGCCGACGAGTGTACTTTCGTGCAAGCGTTGTCGCCGATTTGATTGACGCTGCGTAGCGTTTATTTCGTTGTATCGAGCGCGAATGCCAAGGCACGGTGCGAAGGCTTACTGCAAAAACAAGTCTAGCCAAAAAAACCCAAATTAGGCATGATAGAACCTAATATGGGTATAAAAAGCACTGCCTGATCGCCGAGCATAAGTTTGTTGATGCGCTCTTTTCTAGCACCACGCAACGGGCGCTCTGGATTCTATACGACCAGCCAGGGCGTTAATAGAAACGGATTGGAACAAAACTCAGTTGTCCGGAAGCTTCGGATAATTAGAGGCATCAACGCCAACAACGCGAACTGCTCGTATGACTATCGCCGCGTAGCCTGTCTGTGAAAACTCAACAAAACGATTGAATTTTGTGCTATTTTTCACCTATGGATAGAAATTCAAGGCACAATCTAATCAAACGACTACAGTCCGATCTTCCGCGTGGTGCGCCATTTGACTTGACCACCCTGGCCGCGCTTGGGGTGTCGCCCAAGCTCGCCGCAGCCTATGCAAAAAATGGCTGGCTCGTGCGCCTGGCTCAAGGCGTCTACGCCTTCCCCAATGACAACTTCAACGTCTATGGCGCATTGCAGTTTCTCCAACAACACGTGCCCGGCCTGCATGTCGGCGGAAAAAGCGCCCTGGCTTTGCATGGCGTGAGGCACAACGTGGGTATTCGCGACACGCTGGTGCTGTGGGGTAATGTCCGCCACACACTGCCCGCCTGGTTCACCGAGCGCTTTCCGGCACGCTACGTCCACGCCAATCTTTTCGACTGGACCGACAACACACTGCCTGCCAAGACCTTGGGCACGCCGCCTGGCCAACCCGAAGGCCTATGCGTATCGGTTGCCGAACGCGCCGTACTAGAAATGCTGTACGACGCTGGTACCAGGCAAAGCCTGGAAGAAGCACGCAATCTCTTTGACAGCCTGCGCTCACCACGTAAGGAACTGCTCGGCCAGTTACTAGCTTGTTGCACGAGTGTGAAGACCGTTCGCCTGTTCCTCACCTGGGCGCGAGAAACCGAGGTGGTAAACGCTGATGATCTCCTGGCTCGTTATTCCCTGCGCACGGGCAGCAATAAGCGCTGGATGAGCCAACTCGCCGACGGCACACTATTAAGCCTGAATCCACATGGATAAAACCTACGCTGATACGGTTCGCCTGCTGCTGGCCGTTACCCCTGCCGTTTTCGACAGCGATATTTTCGCAATGAAAGGCGGCACGGCAATCAATCTTTTCAAACAAGACATGCCCCGTCTATCCGTCGATATCGACCTGGTGTATCGGCCTTGGCAAACACAACGAGATGAAGCCCTGAAAGCCATCAACGATGAACTGGCCGCCATCGCCCAGCGGGTCGAACCGCTTGGAGTACAGACACGCCTGATTCGCAGCAAGGATTTGAGTGACACCAAGTTGATCGTCGAGAATGACACCAGCCAGGTCAAAATCGAAGTAAACATTGTTTTCCGGGGTACGGTACTGCCGGTCGAGCATCGCCCCTTGAGCGCCAGAGCCAGCAACCTGTTCGGTGTCGAGTTCGAGGCACCTATCCTCGCTCGTGATGAACTGTACGCCGGCAAACTGGTTGCCGCCTTGGACCGACAACATCCACGCGACTTGTTCGATGTGTGGCAACTGTATGAGTCGGGTGGCCTCAGTGACGGCATGGCTGAATGCTTCGTGATCTACCTGGCTGGACACAATCGCCCACCGCATGAGGTGCTGTTTGGCTACGACAAAGACATTGCGGCAGAGTACGAACGTGCTTTTTTAGGTATGACAGAAGTGGACTGTTCGCTGGAGGTGCTACTTGAAGCACGCGCCCGGTTACGGCAAGACCTTCTACAAAGGTTGACTGACAAACACAAGCAGTTCCTGGCCGGGTTGGTGCGTGCAGAACCTGATTGGTCTTTACTGCAATGCACCCATGCTGCAGACCTTCCCGCCTTGCGCTGGAAGCTCGCCAACCTCGAAGCCTTCCGTAAACGCCGACCAGCTGACTTTTCGGCACAAGCCGATGCTCTGGTCACCGGCTTAAAACAGGCTGACTAAAATCTGGCTTTCCACGCGGGGCCCAGTCGGAAGTCATTTTGCGATTGTTATTGGTGCGACAAACCAAGGTTCGTCTAAACCGAGAATGGCAGAAATTCCGATCAGCGTGCGCCTGGCTGGGCAGGCCATCACCATCGGCGCAGAAGCCTGCTATCAGCACCCAGCCAGGGGCGGGGCTAGAGTCACGGCTAGAGTCACGGCTAGAGTCACGGCTAGAGTCACGGCTAGAGTCACGGCCAGAGTCACGGCCAGAGTCGAAGCTAATTGTTCCATCTGAAATTAAACGACAAACTTCAGACAAATTTGCCTTGTCCGAAAAAAACACACAAATATCGGACAGAGGTGCTCTATGAATGATATAAAAAAACTCAGAGATTGATCCCGTTCGAACCCTTAGGAAATTCCGTATAGTTCAAAAACAATAAATGCGCCATCATCTTCTGTCGCACTGGGCACACACTCACAAGCGGCTGCCGTCTCGCAAGTTGACGGCAAAACAAAAATACACCACAATCGCCGCATGAATTACGGTGAATATATTTGGCAATCACCGCATTGGCCTAATTGGCAATACGACCTCACTGCCCTGGCCGAGCCCTTGGCAGCGGTTAGCCGTGCCCAAGGACTACTCCTCGGTCGCTTGGCGGACGTGGGTATGGCCTTGCGTGACGAAGCCAGCCTCTCGGCACTAACCGAAGATGTCGTCCAGACCAGTGCCATCGAAGGCGAAACATTAAATGTAGCCTCAGTGCGATCCTCGGTCGCTCGTCGCCTGGGCGTAGACATCGGCGCTCTGGCCCCTGTGGATCGTCACATAGAGGGCGTAGTAGATATGGTACTGGACGCAACCGGAAATGCGGTTGCCCCTCTGACGATCAAGCGGCTGTTCGGCTGGCACGCCGCATTGTTTCCCACTGGCTACTCTGGCATGAGCCACATTCACGTGGGCACCTGGCGTGACGACTCCACCGGTCCCATGCAAGTAATTTCTGGCTCCATTGGTCGTGAGAAAGTTCATTTTGAAGCGCCACCGGCCAAACACCTGCCTGTAGAGATGGATCGCTTCCTGGCTTGGCTGAATAACACCAACGTCAAAGAACCCACCCTACTGCGTGCCGCCTTGGGGCACTTATGGTTCGTCACGCTGCATCCGTTTGATGACGGCAATGGCCGGGTTGCCCGTGCGATAGGCGACCTACTCCTGGCAAGGGCTGATGGAAGCACACAGCGGTTCTACAGTCTCTCTGCGCAAATTCAGCGGGAGCGCAAAGCCTATTACGACATTCTTGAACGCACGCAAAAGGGCGACATGGATGTGACTGGCTGGCTGGAGTGGTTCCTGGCAACTTTGCTAAAAGCTGTCGAACACGCACATGGCACCTTGGATCAAGTTCTGGCCAAGGCGAAGTTCTGGCAACAGGCCGCAACGGTCCCCATGAATGAGCGCCAGATCAAGGTGCTGAATCGGCTGCTGGACGGATTTGAAGGGAATCTAACAACGAGCAAATGGGCTGCGATTGCCAAGTGTTCGCAAGACACGGCACTTCGCGACATTACTGAGTTGGTACAGTACGAAGTGCTTCAGAGAACTGCAGCCGGTGGTCGAAGCACGAACTACGAAGTACGTCATTACGGTTTTAAGCGATGAAAAAGCAGCCAAAGGGAACAGGGCATGAGTGAATTGATTCTGTACACCAGCGACGACGGCCAAACCCGGCTTCACCTTCGGGTGGAGACTGAGACGATCTGGCTGAGTCAGTTGGAAATCGCTGAACTGTTTCAGACCACCAAGCAGAATGTCTCCCTGCATGCAAAAAACATATTTGAGGACAATGAGTTGCGCCAGGATGCAGTTGTCAAGGAATCCTTGACAACTGCCGCTGACGGCAAGAGCTACCGCACCAAGCTCTACAACCTGGATCTGATCCTGGCTATTGGCTATCGCGTCCGTTCCCCTCGTGGCGTGCAGTTCCGTCAGTGGGCCAGCACGCACCTTAAGGAGTTTTTGCGTAAGGGTTTCGTGATGGACGACGAGCGCCTGAAAAACCCCGGTGGCTGGGATTACTTCAATGAGTTGCTGGAACGCATTCGCGACATACGGGCCTCGGAGAAGCGCTTTTACCAGAAGGTTCGTGAACTATTCTCACTCAGTTCTGACTACCAAGCTCGTGAGCGGGAAACTGCATTGTTCTTTGCCGAGGTACAGAACAAGCTGCTCTATGCCACCACTGCTCACACCGCCGCCGAGCTGATTCTGAAACGCTCTGATCCCAGTCTACCCAATATGGCATTGACCAGTTGGAGCGGTTCGCGGGTGCGAAAGCAAGATGTCATCATCGCCAAGAACTACCTTACAGCTGACGAGATCGACACGCTTAATCGGCTGGTGGTGATCTTCCTTGAGCAAGCCGAGTTGCGAATCAAGCAGCAGAAGGAACTGACCTTGGACTTCTGGCGTAACAACATCGACAGGATGCTGGCTTTCAACGACCAGGCCGTCCTTGACGGTGCCGGCTCAGCCAGCCGCGAGAACATGGAAAAGATTGCTCGTGAGCGTTATGAGGTCTTCGATCAGCAGCGGCGTATTGCCGAAGGCAAGGCAGCGGACGCTATGGATTTGAAGGAAATCGAACAGCTGGAAGAAGACCTTAAACACAAGGGTAAAAAGCACTGACAGGTATCATCCATCAGCGCTTGAAGGCCGCCGCGATTGTCGCGCAGGAGTTGGAAAATGAATAAACGTATTGTTGAAGGAGTTGAAGTCGAGGTCAGTTCAGGCAATGTGTTCGCCGACCTGGGCCTGCCCGATGCCCACAAGCTTCAGATCAAATCAGGGCTGACCGTCGAAATCGCCAAGGCTATTCGTCAGCGACGATTCACACAGGCCGAAGCAGCAGAGCGCATGGGCCTCACCCAACCCACAGTTTCAAGTCTACTGCGTGGTGAGTTCTCGAACTTCTCCGAACGTAAGCTTATGGATTGCCTGAATCGTTTAGGCTAGGACATTGAGATCCGTATGCGAAAAACGCCGGAACCAGTCGGCCATTTGCTGCTGATGCACGCCTAAGACGAAATCGAGCTGGCTGTGTCTAAAGCTACTCTCGCTGTACCGAACTGTACCGCTGCACCTTATTTCGGTACAGTACAGGTACACACATCAGTTCTTTCGGTTTTTCAAAAATTACGCTAACCTACTGATTTATAACTAGTTTTATCTATTTTTATTTGCACTCGTTTTCGCACCGCTTCCCTATGAAAGCACCGTAAATCGCCAACTCAAAATCCCCCGCCGCAAGGCGTGCCGGTTCGATTCGGGCCGCGGCACCAACGGCTTGTTCCACACAAGTCCAAATAGCCCCAAATATCGTTGAAACTCATGATGTTCCACATAGTTTCAGCAAATCCCAACGTTGCGCGTACCCCAAGGTGTACCCTAGACTAGGTGTACCTTAAGTTTTTTTTCTGGGGGTACACCGATGGGATTCCTGACTGACTTACAAATCCGCACCGCTACGCCACAAGGTAAGCGCTCGGGGAACACACATTGACACGGTCGCGTTAGCGGCCGTTATCTTTGGTCAGTGGTTTGGGGCGACCAGTTGTGCGGCAGTAGCTCACCAATCCGGCTGGCCGGTTGCGTAGGCAAGCGGGTGAGTACGTCTTTCAGGTACGCATACGGATCATGACCGTTCAGCTTGGCCGATTGGACGAGCGTCATGATGGCAGCAGCCCGTTTACCGGCGCGCAGCGAGCCGGCGAATAGCCAATTGTTGCGACCAATGGCGATCGGCCGAATCTTCTGTTCGATGTGGTTATTATCGATCGGCAATTGCCCATCGTCCAGGTAACGCGTCAGTGCCGCCCAGCGTTTCAAGCTGTAGTCCAACGCTTTGGCCGTGGCCGAGCCATCGGGCACACGCCCTCGCTGTGCGAGCATCCAGGTGTGCAGTGCCTTGGCCAGCGGTCTGGCCTGCTCCTGGCGTAGCCGCCTTCGCTCTTCGCTTGGCAGGTCTTTGGCCTGACGCTCGATCTCATAGAGCTGGCCGATATAGTGCAGTGCCTGTTCGGCCAGTTGGCTCTTGTTGGAGGCGTGCAGTTCGAAGAATTTGCGACGTGCATGCGCCATGCAACCAATCTCGGTCATCCCTTGCGTAAAGCAGGCCTTGTAACCCGAGTAGTCGTCGCAGACCAGGCTACCTTTCCAGTTGCCCAGGAAGGCGCGGGCATGTTCGCCGGCCCGTCCCTCGGTAAAGTCATAGACCACGGCACGCAGATCCTCGAAGGCCCCTGGCGCATACGCCCAGAGATAGGCCCGGTGCGTCTTTTTGGTGCCAGGCTTGAGCATCTGTACCGGTGTCTCATCGGCATGCACCACGCGATGCGCAAGTATCGCTTGGCGCAAGGCATCTGCCAGTGGTTGCAAGTGCACACCGCTCGTGCCTACCCAGTCGGCCAGTGTGGAACGCGCCAGCTTCATCCCCGCGCGCTCGAAGATCTTCTCTTGTCGATATAGCGGAAGGTGGTCGGCGTACTTGGCCACCAGCACATGGGCGAGCAACCCGGTAGAAGGCAGGCCCTTATCAATCACATGCGCGGGCACGGGAGCCTGGGTCAGTGTCTGGCACTGTTTGCACGCCCACTTGCCGCGAACGTGGCGCTCAACACGCAAGACGCCAGGGATGAAGTCCAGCTTTTCGCTGACGTCTTCACCAATGCGCTGCAACTGGCAACCGCATTGGCACATCGTGCTCTCTGGCTCGTGGTGGTACTCAATACGTGGCAGATGCTCGGGCATCGGCCTGCGCTTGGGCTGACGCCTGGCACGGGCGACCGAAGGCACGCCGGCCAGCAACTCCAGCTCCGTTTCGATGGCCGCAATGTCTTCGTCAACAGCCTCTTCGAGGAGGGTGCCTTGCACGCCGGACAGCTGCTCACCTTTCTTGCCGAAGCGGTAGCGCTTCAGTGTGGCAATCTCATGGGTCAGTTGCGCGATCTTGGTGTCTTTGAAGCGAATCTCATCTTGTTGGCAGGCCAACATCTGATCGCGGCGCACCAGGATCTGTTCGGTGGCCGCCACCTCGTGCTCAAGCTCCTCGCGCTCGGCACGCAGTTCTTCCAGTTCAGCCACCGCCTGCTCGTGCTCAACCCGCATCTGTTGACGCTCGGCCTCCATCTCTTGAAGCAATTGCTTCAAGGCGGGCGCATCCATCTGGTCGAGGTCGGGCACGGGTAATTGCATGCGGTCAGTGTGCCATGACGGCACGCGACGCGCCATTGGCGCATGCCCCGATTGCAAGCCTCAACTCATGGCGTGCCAAGTAAAAAGTGAGCAGCCGTCGGAGTAAAACTGACCCATCCACCTAAATGGATTTACAGCAGGTCGATCACACCCGCCGGGCCAATCCGGTGCCAAGGCAAGCCGATGACCAGCGCCTGCAATTGCTCTGCGCTTAGCTTTTGATCTGCGCCGTCCGATCGTGGCCAGGTAAAGCCGCCTTGGTGCAGCCGCCTGGCAGCCAGCCACACGCCCATGCCATCATGCACCAGCACCTTCAGACGATTGGCTCGGCGATTGGCGAACAGATACGCGTGATGCGGCTGCACCGCCCCGAATACCTTGACCACCCGAGCCAGGGCTGTCTCGGTGCCGGCGCGCATATCCATCGGCTCGACCGCCAACCATATCTGATCGATACGAATCATCGCATCACTTCGCGCAGCCAAACGGCACACTGCTGGGCTTGCGATAAAGGCCAGCGGATTGAGGCCTTCAGGCCGTTGTGTTCCAACTCGATCGCGATGCCTTGAACCATCTCGGCCGCAGCGCCGGGCGCTTCAGGCTGAGCCAGTTGCAGAGGGATGAATTGCGCGGCCACGTCACGGCGTACGGTTGGCACGGACACAGGCTCATGACTGCCGAAGCGCTCGTGCTCTTGGACCCACTTGCGTAGCAAGTTAGGATGTAGATCGTGTGCCCGGGCCACGGCCGCTACCGATACGCCACGCTGCTGACAGCTTGCGACCACCTCGGCCTTGTACTCGTTGCTGAACTGGCGACGATGGCGCCGACCGTCTTGTGCGACAAGCTCGCTAGGATGCATTACTCCACCTACTGGGATGAATTACTCCACCAAGAATTCTAGTGGAGCCGACATCCTCTACGATCTGCCGCCTGGACTCAAGATGGTTTTATCGGACGCATACGCCACAAGCCAAGGAATACTTGATTGTCGACGGCGATGGCCTCTATCTGCGTGTCCGCGCCGCTGGCAAGGGCTGACTCTACCGATATAAAACGACAAAAAACAGTTCAAGATCGGTTTTGGCTCTTACCCCCTTGTCATGTTGGCCATGGCGCGCGACAAAGCCAGGGAAGCGAACACGCTGCGAGCCCAGGGCATCAATCTTCAGGATCTCCGCGGAGAACAACAGGAGCAGGTCCAGCTCGCCAAGATCAATACCTTCGAGCTGATGTCCCGCGCCTGGCTCAAAAGTGCGATCCCAAACAACTCGGCCAACTCCTGCGCGACATCCGTGGCTACAACGGCAACTTCATCACCATTGCCGCATTACGCCTGGCACCGTTGGTCTTCCAGCGTCCTGGGCAGCTGCGTCTGGCCCATTGGGAAGGTATCGATCTCAAGAAAAAGCTATGGCAGTGCCCGCCTGAGAATATGAAGCTACGTGAATGGCAAAAGCGCGATAATCGCACCCCCGCCCAAATCGTGCCCCTGTCACGCCAGGCACGCCGCGTTCTGGAAAACCTCCTTCCGATCACCGGCCCTTCTGGTCCCGTGTTTCCCAATATGGCCCGGCGATCCGACAAGTAGCGCTACATCAGTGCAAACACCATTAATTCGGGCTTACGCACCTTGGGCTATGACACCCAGGAACAATTCACCGGCCACGGCTTTCGGGCCACGGCGCGCACGATAATCCGGGAATACCTGGGCTGGGATCCTGATGTCATCGAGCGCCATCTGGTGCACGTGTCCAAGGAGGAACAAGGCGCCAGCTATGATCGCGCTACGGGCGCAAGTACTGGCGTTCCTCTTGCTCGAAGTGTTCCCGTGGCACGCGCCCCGTCGTTCCATGCACCCGCGCATTGGCCACCGTCTCCAGCCATTGCTGCACGTGTTGGCGTAGTTCCTGTTGGCTGACAAACTCCTCACCGTATAGGCAATCCTGCTTGACGTATTTGACGTCGGCCTCCACTTTGCCTTTGCTCTCTGGATCGTAGCCTTCGCAGGCATAGAGCCGCAAGCCCGCCGTGGTCGCAAATTCGTGGAAACGCTGGTTGACGGTTAGTTCCCGATATTGTTCGCTTAGCACCACCAGCTTGGTCTGGTCGTACACGCATTCCTCAGGCGTGCCGCCGAAGTAACGCAAGGCCTCGTCGCGCAATTGAATGAAGGCTGCGGTATCCAGCGGCTTGAACGCGACCCCCACGCTTATCGTCCCATAAGAAGCACTGTGAGTCACATCTGCGTTTACTTAAAACTGACTTGTACCATTTTTTCAAAATGACGGGTTTTTGGTTCATGGCGGTTTCCTTTTGGAAAGTTCTGCGTCCATCCAGCACGTTTTATGATAAGCTAGTAATAGATTACTTTCTCTCGGAAATACAAGCAATGAGCAGACATTCTAAACATCTTCCTGCTGACGAACGACGCGCAGCCACCGTCGAGGCGGTGGTCAACCTGGCGGCCGAGCAGATCCCGAGCGATATCACCACCACCGCCATCGCAGAGCGTATGGGCTTGACCCAGGGCGCGCTCTTTCGTCACTTCTCAAGCAAGGACGCCATCCTGCAGACGGTGATGACTTGGGTCACAGAACGCCTGCTCGCCCGAGTGGACAAGGCCGCAAAAAGCGTCATATCGCCAATCGCCGCTCTTGAGGCGGTCTTCATGACACACGTCGATTTCGTGTCCGAACACCCCGGCGTGCCAAGGATGCTCTTCGGCGAATTACAGCGTCCAGGTGAGACGCTACCCAAGCGGATGGCGCAGACCTTGACCCATCATTATGGCGAGCGGCTGCGCCGCCTGCTCGAAGCTGGCAAGGCGCAGGGCGAGCTGGATGTGGGGCTGGATGTGGATGCCGCCGCCGTCCTGTTCATCGGCACCATTCAGGGCTTGGTGATGCAATCCCTGTTAGTCGGCGACGTGGCCGGCATCCGACGTAACGCGCCGGGGGTATTTGCCATCTACCGTCGCGGCATCAAAAGCAGCACATGAGGCACCTACCTGCTTCGCAAGCGCCACGACGATCCGCAAACTTTTCGAAAGAACCGGGAGCAATGACTATGACAGCACACAGTCAACGCCATATATGGATGCGTGTAATTTCCCTGATTGCCATGGGCTTCGGCCTGCTGACCATCAAAGAAGGCGGCGCTGTCTTGTTTTTTGACGGCGCAGCGCGTGCCGCAGCCGGAAACTATGTGCCGTTCGTACTCTGGTTTAATTTTCTGGCGGGATTTGCCTACGTCATCGCCGGGGTCGGGCTGTGGCTGCGCCGACGTTGGGCGCCAGTGCTGACCACCGTCATTGCCATAGCAACCGCGCTGACATTTGCGGCGTTTGGCGTATTTGTGTATTTCGGCGGTGCCTGGGAGCAACGCACGCTCATCGCAATGAGCGTACGCACCCTCGTGTGGGCAGGTATTGCGTTTGCGGTATGGCGCCTGTCAGCTCCCCCTGTTTCCGATAGCCCCGCGCAATGAACCTCAGTTCACTCGATTCGGCCCGCGTAGCGGCCCAGGAACATCGAAACCCCAACCATACCGAACCAGCCTTTCGACTCGGAATTCACCCATGAGCCCCCAAAGACTTCCCACCCGCAAGGTCCGCTGGATCGTGATGAGCCTCGCCGTACTCGCGGCGGGCACCGCATGGTTGTGGACGCAGCGTACGTCGCCTGACCATGACCTGTTGCGTCTGTACGGCAACGTCGACATCCGCGAAGTACAACTGGCATTTCGCCAGCCCGGACGCGTAGCACAGATGACATTCGATGAAGGCGATGCTGTCAGCGTCGGCGCTCGCATGGCGTTGCTGGAGGCACAGCCCTATCGGGACGCGCTGGCGATCACCGAAGCCTCGGTGCAGGTAGCGCAGGCGGAACTGAACAAGCTGCGTCGTGGTCTGCGCCCGCAAGAAATCGCCCAGGCGCAGGAGGCAGTCAACCAGGCATTGGCTGCCGCCCGTGACACCGAGCGCAATTATCGGCGCCAAAGCGGTCTGCTCGCATCCGGCGCCAGCAGCCAACGAACGGTCGATGCCGCGCGCGCTGCCAAAGATCAAGCGATTGCCGTGGTCAAGGCGGCCGAGGCGGCGCTGTCGCAAGCCAGGGAAGGCTTTCGTAGCGAAGACATCGCCGCAGGCGAAGCCAAACTGGCTGCGGCGAACGCATCGCGGGCACAGGCCGCCACCGCCCTGGCCGATACCGAATTGCTGGCGCCAAGCAACGGCACCGTGATTGCGCGTGTGCGCGAACCCGGCAGCATGATCGCCAACCAAAGCACGGTCTATAGCCTGAGCCTTGACGCGCCAGTATACGTGCGCGCTTATGTCGAAGAGCCGGATCTGGGTCGCATCGCTCCCGGGACGCGTGTGCGCGTGCGCAACGATTCTTCCGACAAAGTCTATCAAGGCCAGATCGGCTTCATCTCGCCGCGCGCCGAGTTCACGCCCAAGACAGTAGAGACCACGGATCTTCGCACCGACCTGGTTTACCGCTTGCGGATCGTGATTGACAACGCCGATGCCGACACTGGGCTGCGCCAAGGCATGCCTGTGACCATTGAGGTCGATACCGGGACTGCCGCCGATATGCACGCAAAGGGTTCTTGATATGCTCACCAGCACCCCTACGTCACCTGCAAACAGCGATGTTGCTGTCGTGATCGACAATGTGGACAAGCATTTTGGCAGCGTACACGCCTTGCGATCCGTGAGCGCCCACATCCACTACGGGCGCCTGACCGGGCTGGTCGGACCGGATGGGGCCGGCAAGACGACCCTGATGCGCATCCTGACCGGCCTGCTGGCACCAAACGTTGGTCGCGTCACCCTGGCCGGTTTCGACGTCGTGGACGACAACGACGCCATTCACGTTGCGAGCGGCTACATGCCGCAGCGGTTTGGCCTGTACGAAGATTTGTCGGTGATGGAAAACATGCGTCTGTATGCACGGTTGCGCGGCATGGATGCCAACCAGCACGCTGACCTGTTCGCCGAGCTGCTCGATTTCACCCGCCTTGGTCCCTTTACCAATCGCCTGGCCGGAAAGCTGTCCGGCGGCATGAAACAAAAGCTGGGCCTAGCCTGCGCCCTGATGGCGCGCCCGAAAGTGCTGTTGCTAGACGAGCCCAGCGTCGGTGTCGATCCGGTCAGCCGCCAGGATCTGTGGCGCATGGTGCAGGCGCTGACCGACGAGGGCATGGCTGTGGTCTGGTCCACCGCGTATCTTGACGAGGCCGAGCGCTGCGACAGTGTGCTGTTGCTCAATGAGGGGCAGCTTGCCTACGACGGTCCGCCTGCGGGGTTGACCGGGCGTCTCCAGAATCGCAGCTTTCGCCTGGAGGACGTTGGCGAGCAGCGCCGTGCCGTGCTGGCCGAAGCGCTGAATCTCGACAGCATCGGCGATGGCGTGATCCAGGGTGCCGGCGTGCGCGTGGTGTTGCGCGCCGGGTCCAACGCCGAACAGATCCAGACGCTGGCCGACCGGGTCGATGCACGCCTGGCTGCGGTGCCGCCCCGCTTCGAGGATGCCTTCATCGATCTGCTGGGTGGCGGCCCCGGCGGCACGTCGGCACTGGCCGAGCGCCTGCCGCCGGTGGAGCTTGATTCGGACATTGCCGTTTCCTGCCGCAACTTGACCAAACGCTTCGGTGATTTCACCGCCACCGACAACGTCAGCTTCGAGGTGCGCAAAGGCGAAATCTTCGGCCTGCTCGGCCCCAATGGCGCAGGCAAATCGACCACCTTCAAGATGTTGTGTGGCCTCCTAAAGCCTACCCATGGTGAGGCGCACGTGGTTGGTTTGGACCTGCGTCGGGCCACCGGCGCGGCCAAAGCCCAGCTTGGCTATATGGCGCAGAAGTTCTCGCTCTATGGCTTGCTCTCGGTGCGACAAAACCTGGAGTTCTCTGCGGGCGTGTACGGACTGGAAGGCGCCACGCGGCGTGCGCGCATCGACGAGATGATAGCTACTTTCGATCTTGAATCTTGGTTGTCCGCTGCCCCCGACTCGCTGCCATTGGGCTTCAAACAACGCCTGGCACTGGCCTGCGCGGTCATGCATCGCCCTCCCGTGCTGTTTCTGGACGAGCCGACCTCGGGGGTTGACCCGATCACGCGGCGCGAATTCTGGACCCACATCAATGGTCTCGCCCGCAAGGGCGTGACGATAATGGTCACCACCCACTTCATGGACGAGGCCGAGTACTGCGACCGGGTGGCGATGCTATACCGCGCCCGGTTAATTGCCTTGGACACACCCGATGCGCTCAAGCGCGATACGGTCAGCGAGGCCCGGCCCGATCCGACCATGGAAGATGCGTTCATCCATTTGGTCGAGTCCGCCGATCTGGCCGACGAAGCCCGAAGCGAGGCGGCGGCATGAGCGACGTGAACAACCCACGCCGCGCCGACCAGGTGTCTGCCGCCGCCATGCGGCGCTTCGATCCGCAGCGCCTGTGGGCTCTGGTACGCAAGGAAAGTCTGCAGGCGATCCGTGATCCGTCCACGCTGCTGATTGCCTTCGTGTTGCCGGTGGTATTGCTGTTCCTGTTTGCCTACGCGGTGTCGCTGGACGTGCGCGATGTGCGCATCGGCGTGGTGCTAGAGTCGCCATCAGCGCCTGCCCAGGAGCTCGCTGCCGCTTTTGCCGGCACCCGCTATCTGGATGTAACGTTTGCACATGATCGACGCGAAGTGTCCGAGCAGGTCGTATCGGGCAAGCTGCGCGGATTCGTGGTGATCCCGCAGGACTTTGAGCAAAGGCTGGCCAGGCGCGACGGCCAGCCGCTGATCCAGGTCATCACCGATGGTTCGCAACCCAATACCGCGAACTACGTTGCCAACTACGCACAAGGGGTTGTCCAAACCTGGCGCGCCGGGCTCGGTGCCGAAGCACCTTCCGCCGCCGTGGTGCTGGAGCCGCGCTACTGGTTCAACGCCGAGCTGGAAAGCCGCCGCTCGCTCGTGCCCGGTGCTATCGCCATCGTCATGACTATCATCGGCACCATGCTCACCGCGCTGGTGGTGGCGCGCGAATGGGAACGCGGTACCATGGAGGCGGTGTTGTCCACCCCCGCTTCGGTGGTGGAAATCCTGATCGGCAAGCTGCTGCCTTACTTCGTGCTAGGCATGCTGTCCACCCTGGGCGCCGCTGCACTGGCGGTGTTTGTGTTCGACGTGCCGCTGCGCGGATCGCTGGGCGCGCTGCTGCTGCTCTCGGCCGTGTTCATGGTGCCCGCACTGGGCCAGGGCTTGCTGATTTCCTCGATCACGCGCAACCAGTTCCTGGCGGCGCAAATTGCCCTGTTTTCCGGCTTTTTACCCGCTTTCATGCTGTCGGGGTTCCTGTACGAAATCGACGCCATGCCAGCGCCGATCCAGATCCTCACCTGGTTCGTTCCAGCGCGTTATTTCGTCTCTTCCCTGAAAACGGTGTTTCTGGCGGGCGACATCTGGGCGGTGTTCCTGCCGAATCTGCTGGCCATGACCGCAATGGGCATGTTCTTTTTCCTGCTAGCCAAGCGCGCCACGCGCAAGAATCTGGAATAAACGCCATGTCGCACGTATCCAGCACCGTCTCCTTCACCCGGCTGCGCGCCCAGTTCATCAAGGAAGTGCTCAGCATCCTGCGCGATCCGCGCAGCCGGATGGTGGTATTCGTGCCACCCCTGCTGCAGCTGTTGGTGTTCGCCTTCGCCGCCACGCTGGAAGTGCGCAATGTCGATATTGCCGTACACAACCAGGATGCGGGCCGTTGGTCGCACGAACTGGTGACACGCCTGGACCGCGCCGAATTCATCAACCAGATCTACCACGTGGCCAACAACCAGGAACTGCGCAGCTTGATCGACCAAGGCAAAGTAATTGCCGCGCTCAATATCCCTATGGATTTCTCCCGTGTCATTGCTGCTGGCGACAGCGGTCAGGTACAGGTGCTGGTCGACGGCCGACGCAGCAATTCAGGCCAGATCACGGTCGGCTATCTGTCGGCTATTGCGGCTGAGGTCGGTGCCCAGGTCAACCCCGACGCAGCGTCTGCGGCGCCGGTAGTGGTACGCAACTGGTTCAATCCCAACCTGATTTACCGCTGGTTTATCGTGCCCGGCCTCTCCGGTATTCTGGCACTTTTCAGCGCCTTGCTCATTACGTCACTGTCGATTGCCCGTGAACGCGAGCTGGGCACCTTCGACCAGCTATTGGTCTCACCCACCTCGATGCCGGAAATCATCATTTCCAAATCACTGCCGGCACTGGCCATCGGCACGCTACTTGGCTTGATGATGATCGCCGCGGCCATCGTGCTGTTCCAGATCCCTTTCAGCGGTTCGTTCTGGCTGCTCTTATTCAGCCTGGTGCTGTTCATCCTTTCCGTGGTGGGCATCGGCCTGATGATTTCCGCCGTCAGCGCGACCCAGCAGCAAGCCATTCTCGGCGCCTTCGCCTTCGGCGTGCCGGCCGTGCTGATGTCGGGCTTCGCTACACCGGTGGAAAACATGCCGACGCTGTTGCAATGGCTGGCGCAGGCCATCCCACTCACGCATTTCCTGGTCATCGTACAGGGCAGCTTTCTCAAGGCCCTACCGCTCAGCGACATCCTCGCCAGCCTCTGGCCGCTGACAATTATCGCTTTGGTGTCGCTCACGATGGCCACCGTTTTCGTTCGAAGGCGTCTGCAATGACACATACCGATCACACTGACCCAACCGCCATGACTCCTGCATTGCGTCGAGCGACCCGGCGGTTGCGCCCCGTCGCGCTGCTGCTGGGTAGCCTATTTCTGACGGCCTGTGCGGTCGGCCCCGAGTATCACGCACCGCCACCAGTCGCCACCGGCGATGCCTGGAGCCAGACCGTCGCAGCCACATCGGCACCGATCGATTTGGCACGTTGGTGGTCAACGCTAGGTGATCCGGTGCTCGAACGCCTGATCGAAACCGCGTTGGCCGCCAATCTCGATCTACGCGTGGCCGCAGCGCGCATCGACGAAGCACGCGCACTACGCGATCGGGTCGCCGGTGAGCAGCTCCCCGTAGCTGGCGCGGCCGCCAGTGTTAACCGACGTCGGCAAAGCGAGAACGGCCCCTTGCCAGTTGGCTCCTTGCCCGGCCTTGAGGCCACGCAGACGATTTACGACGCAGGCTTCGATGCGGCCTGGGAAGCCGACCTGTTTGGTGCCAAACAGCGCTCTCTGGAGGGTGCGGGCGCCCGGCTGCAGGCAGCCGAAGCCGATGCGCAGGGAGTGCGCATGCGTATCGTGGCCGAGGTCGCCCGTGCCTGGTTCACCGCCGCCGGTGCCGGACAGGAATTACACACCCAGCAAGCAATGCTGGAAACCCTGGAGCACACTCTCAAACTGGTGCGTAAGCGCCAGGCGCTGGGCGATGCGTCCACTTCGGACGTGGACGCGGCCTACGCGCAGTGGGCCGCCGCCCATGCCACGCTGCCGGGCATCAAGGCCCGCCAGCGCGCTGCCGTGCTAAGCCTTGGCGTGCTGTTGGGCGCGCCGCCGGAGCGTGAACTGGCCCTACTGAATGCCGCCACAGCGCCGCTTACTTTATTGGCCTTGCCGGTGGGTGAACGCGCCGATGTGCTGCGCCGCAGGCCGGATATACTGGCCGCCGAACGACGTCTCGCAGCCAGCACGGCTGACATTGGTGTTGCCACCGCTGAGCTGTTTCCGAAGCTGTCGATCGGCGTCGGCGGTGGTTTCCAGGCACTAGCTACCGGCGATTGGTTCAATTCCTCCAGTACGCGATTCTCCATCCTTCCCCTGATTTCCTGGCGGCTTTTTGACGGCGGCCGGGTACGCGCCGAGATCCGTGCCCGCGAAGCGACCGGGCAACAAGCCGCACTGGCCTATGAACAGGCCGTACTGACGGCGCTTGGCGAGGCTGAACGCGCACTGAGCGACTATCACGCCGGCCTGGATACGCTGAGCCGTCGCCAAGCAACGCTGGAGGCCACCCGCCGCAGCCACAATCACGCCAAGGTGCGCTATGCGGCCGGCGACATCGCGCTAGTTGAACTGCTGGCTGCCGAACGCGTGCTGCGTGAAGCCGAAACCGCGAACGCGCATGCTCACACGACCGCCGCCGTGCAACTGGTCGCGCTCTACAAGGCGCTTGGCGGCGGTTGGGACGCGCCCGTAGTCTGATTTTCTTACCCAGTGAAGGAGATATCATCATGCGAATCAACGTAGGAAAACTCGACCGTATTGCACGTATCATCATCGGATTAACGCTGCTCAGCCTACCGTTCTGGCTCGACACGCCATGGCGCTGGTTGGGGCTCATTGGCCTGATGCCCTTGACTACGGGCTTAGCTGGCCGCTGCCCAGGCTACCGCCTGTTCGGCCGGAACACCTGCTCTTTGCGCAAGCCAGAGTGAACACATCATGCAACTGAGCTTTCTCGGCACTACACGCGAGGCCACGGGCTCCTGTGTTTTGGTGGAAGCTGCGGGAATACGCTTTCTAGTGAACTGCGGCATGGTTCGGGGTGGACGCGAGGCGACAGCGCACAATCACCAACCTTTCGCGTTTGATCCGTCACAGATCGACTTTGTCCTGCTCTCCCAAGCCCACATCGACCATAGCGGGCTGCTGCCCAAACTCACTCACGCGGGCTTCAAAGGTCCCATTTACACTACCGAGGCTACAGTTGAACTGCTGGGCGTAATGCTACTCAACAGCGCCGACACTCAAGAATGTGACGCCAAATACCAGACTGAGTATCCAGTGAGGCAGCCTCCGCTGCCAATGCGCTACGCATGGCCGGATGCACATCAAAGCCTGACGCAGGTACGGGGCGTTCCTTACAACCACGAGTTCGAGCCCCACAAAGCCGTCCGCTGCCGTTTTCGCGATGCCGGCCATACCCTGGGTTCGGCCATCATCGAAATCTGGGTCAGTGAGTACGGTCTTGCGACTAAGCTTGTTTTCAGTGGCGATCTGGGCCAACCTGGGCGCACCGTCTTATGTCAGCCAACGCCCATTGACAAGGCCGATATACTCGTCATTGCGTCCACATACGGCAATCGTCGGCACAAGGAGCTAGCAGCGACCGAGGACGAGATAATCGCAATTATCGAGCAGACTCTTTTCAAGCGCGGTGGGAACGTTATCATCCCGGCTTTCGCGGTCGGCCACACACAAGAATTGATCTATCTCCTGCAACGCCTGACACGTGAAGGACGCCTACTGCGACCGGAGATTTTCGTCGACTCGCCGATGGCCACCGACGTTATGCGCATCACGCGCAAATCCATAGAGAGATTCGACGACCAGCGCCAGCACCTCACGGGTCGTCTCGCATGGGACAAGGGCTGGCCACATTTGCATTTTACCGAAAGTATTGAAGAGTCCAAGACACTGAACCAGATCCATTCGGGGGCCATCATCATCTCCGCCAGCGACATGTGCAATGCGGGGCGTATCCAGCATCATCTGCGACACAACCTGCCGCGCTCTGAGTGCAGTGTGCTGATGGTCAGCCCTCAAGCCCAGGGAACTCTCGGTCGGAGTCTGGTCGATGGCGCCAAGCAAGTGCGGGTACTTGGTGAGGATATCCCGGTGCGCGCAGCCATCCACACCATCGATAGACTGTCAGCGCATGCAGATCAGGCTTCGCTGCTGGCCTGGGCGCGATCATTTCACAAGCCACCGACGCAAACCTTTGTTGTACATGGAGAACCTGCTGCAACGCAGGCATTGGCCAACGCACTGCGACAAGGGCGAGGATGGCGTGTAACCGTACCGAAGAATGGCAAAACGCAAGAGTGGCTTAATTTTCTCACAGAACCACAGTGAGTTCGCAGGCAGATATTGCTCATCAACTGCACTTTATTCTGAAGTCTTCCGTCTTTCACCTGCTTATAAAAATACAACTCATGAAGTAAGCGATCCATGAAGCACAGGGTTTTCAGGCAGCAAGATCCATGGCAACCTGTTGGCTATCCACATTCCATGGGAGTAATGCCTCGATGTCTTCAACCGTTTTTGCCAGCGGCAACCGTTCCAGC